>NZ_JBXAKV010000010.1:0-275834 GCF_058798795.1 Pseudomonas sp. GW822-FHT07A10 | reverse complement strand
AAGAACGATAATGCGGTTTAACTGATAAACCGGGTTATCGTTCTTCGCGGGCAAGCCTCGCTCCTACTGGGTTTTGCGTTTGATCAGGCGTAATAATCGACGGCGCTGGTGCCGATCACGCTGGTGGTATTGGCGGCTACTTCAGCAACCGTCGCAGGAAGCTCTTCATCCATCGAATCGAGGCGGCCGCCACTGGCATTGGTGCGCCCGCCCTGCCCCTGTTGAGCCTGTTCCTGCCCCTGGCCCTGCCAGCCACGGGACTGATCGGAAACGTTGACGTCGACCTGGCCCATGCCCTGCTGCGCGAACATGTCCCGCAGGCGATGCATTTGCCCGTCGAGCGCTTCGCGAACGCTTGGGTGAGCGCTCATGAAGGTCACTTGGGTCTGCTGATCCGGAACCATGTTCACCCGAATATCGAGGCGTCCCAGTTCGGCCGGTTGCAACTGGATATCCGCCGCCTTGAGATTGGCGCTAGACAGGTACATGACCCGGTTGACCACCTCTTCAGTCCAACCGCTCTGATGCATGGCGATCGGTTGGTTCACCGGCAATGCATTGGCAGTCTTGGGTGTTGCCGCCTGGGTCAGAGCCGCCAGACGATTGGCGAAGTCATCGACACGGGTGTCGCTGCTGGCGGACTTGAGATCCTTGAGGCCGTCATCGATCAGGCCACTGAAAGCCTTCTCGCCACCCTGGCTGGTGCTGTCCTGATCGGCCTGCACATCGAGCATGCTTGCCATGCCCGCGGCAAAAGTCTGTGCCGAGGTCAGCTCGCCGTCGACGTGAGCCTGGGTCGGCGCCGCTTTTGGCTGAGCTTGGCTGGCGGCCGAAACGTGCCCGCTCTGCTCCATGGCCATGCGCACGGCCGGCAGCGCATCGAGAGGATCGGCTTCGGGATCGAAATCAGGATCGGTGGTCGCTACGGCCTGCGTCGCTGCCGTGGTAACGGCGGCCGCGACGGGTGTTTGAACGGTTGACTGCACAGCGGCGACAACCGGTGGGGTTTCCGACACAGGGGCTGGCAGCACCGGCTGCACCACTTGCATCAACGCCGGATCGAGGGCTGGATCGACAGGCGCTGTATCGACTACCGGCGTCGTCGACTCGGCGTTATCGGGCGCGTCATCGCTGGCCGTCTTGTCATCGCTCTGCGCCGGTTTATCGGCGGGCAAGGATTTGCCGCTATCGGCAACCGTCGGTTCCTGGGCGGCAGACGAGTCGTTGCCCACGTCCTTTTTGCCAGTGTTGTCCGAGGCTTTGTCACGTACGGGTTTAGCCGATCCGTCCGCCGTAGCCGAAGGCTTGTTCTGGGCTTGATTGGCGTAGACCTGAGCGAAGCTGGACGCCTTGTCACCGGGCTCAGCCATCGACGCCGGGGTATTGGCGGACGCGGCTTGAGTCTTGGCCGCAGCCGCGGCCTGAAGAAGAATATTTGGGGTAACGGGCATGGAACGGTCTCCGCTGCACTGGGATCGTAGGTACAGTTGAGTAAGTTGACTGCAAGGGTCGAGCCAGCTTTGTTCGCTGGCCGCCAAAAGCGCCGGATGGTTAAACTGTAATGCGATCCGTAGCGGCTGGTGGTTGTCTTATTCAGCCAGGGAACGTTGGCGCTCTGCCTCAAAAAGCGGTCGAACAATCGCGAATTCGCCGTCGATTTCTCCAACCAGCGCTTCAATGCCTTCGAGTTTTTTCTCTTTGGCTCGCTGCTCCAGTTCATGGCACAGCTCAGCCAGCCGAGTCGCGCCCATGTTGCTGCTGCTGCCCTTGAAACTGTGCGCCGTGGCGCCTAACCGATCGGCATCGTCAGCCTTGCGCAGCAAGCTCAATCGCTCTTCGGAATCACTGAGAAAGGTATCGAGCAATTCTGGATACCCGTCCTCCATAACTTCTTGCAACGCGCTCAGCACGTCGCGATCCAGATGTGTGTCGTCCACTTGTTCACTCCTTTGATCAAGAATGCCTGGGATCATGCCTGAGCTTCCCAGAAAAACTCCACGCGAGCACTGCGCCCATTATCGGACCAGCTCGCATGATGACTCAACTGTCGGATCAAACTGACGCCACGTCCCGACAAACGGATATCGTCGACGGGACGCTCCATCACCCGTACCACATCGAAGCCCTTGCCACTGTCTTCGACTCGAACAGTCAGGCAACCACCTTCGCCTTTTGGCGTCACCTGCAAATGTACCCGCACATAGCCGTCCTGCAATTCGTCCAGGCGCGCACTGCGCTGCTGATAATAACGCGCAAAACCCGAAGCATCGCGTTTGAGACTCGAATCCAGACCTAGCACGCCATGCTCCAGGGCATTGGAGTAAAGCTCTGCCAGCACGCTGTAGAGCGCACCACTCTGAGCGCGCAGACCATGCACCTCAAACAGCAATTGCAACAGATACGGCAGCGGGTTGAAGCGTTTGAGGGTGGCGGCGCGAAATTCGAAACTCACCGACCAGTCCAGCGGGCAGGACTGACCGCTGTCGGAATATACCGGTGCTGGCGGGCTCAGTTGCGCCGCATCCAACAGGCTGACCTCAACCATGCTCACGTCATCGCGAGCCTCGCCGCGAAAGTCCCGCAGGGCCTGCTCGATTTCTTCGAACAGCGCATCGGGCTGACGATTGGCTGCAAACACCTGCTCCAATCGCTCTACGCCAAATAACTGCTCATTGGCATCGCAGGTATCAATCACTCCGTCAGACAACAGGAACACCCGATCCCCGACGGCCATCGGGAACACCTCGGTGCGGTCATCGAAGGTTTGCGGGCTCAGCACACCCAACGGCAAGTGCCGTGCCGTGAGCGCTGTACGCTCGCCACTGGTGGCGTTGTGCAAATAGCCGTCCGGCATCCCGCCGTTCCAGACCTCCACCGACCCTCGCTGAAAGCTCAGGCGCAACAGGGTCGCGCAGCAGAACATGTCGACCGGCAGAATACGTTTGAGCTTGGCGTTCATCTCGCGCAGGGTTTCGGACAAACCATAACCCTTGGCGGTCATGCCATAGAAAACTTCGGCCAACGGCATGGCACCGACAGCGGCCGGCAAACCATGGCCGGTAAAATCACCGAGCAACACATGCATGTCGCCGGCCGGGGTAAACGCGGCCAGCAACAGATCACCATTGAACAGCGCATAGGGCGATTGCAGATAACGGATGTTCGGCGCATTCAGGCAACCGGAGTGGGCTACCTTGTCGAACACGGCTTTGGCCACGCGCTGTTCGTTGAGCAGGTAATCATGGTGCCTGGCGATCAGATCGCGCTGTTCCAGCACCGTGGCCTGCAAACGCCGCAAGCGGTCCATTGCCTTGATCTTGGCCGCGAGGATCACCTGGTTGTAAGGCTTCGCCAGAAAGTCGTCGCCCCCGGCCTCCAGACAACGCGCCAGGGCTTCGCTTTCGGTCAGCGACGTCAGAAAGATGATCGGCACCAGGGTTTCGCCGGCCAGCGCCTTGATCTGCTGCGCGGCCTCGAAGCCATCCATCACCGGCATCATGGCATCCATCAGCACCAGGTGCGGCCGCTGCGAGCGAAACGCCTCGACCGCCTCGGCGCCATTACTGGCGGTCAGTACTTCATGCCCCTGACGACGGACAATAGTCGACAGCAGCATACGATCGGCCGCACTGTCTTCGGCGATCAGAATCGTCAGCGGCTCGAGCGGCTGCATGACAGTCAACTGATGTCGAACAACTTGTCGAAGTTGGAGATGGCGAGGATTTTCTTCACATCGCTACTGCTGTTGACGACACGAATATCGGAGTTGTCGCCACCGGCGTGATCGCGCAGCAAAAGCAACATGCCAAGCGCCGAACTGTCGAGATACGTGGCTTCCTTCAGATCTACGACAATGGACTCGGGTTTCTTGTTGAGTCGCTCGTAGGACTCGCGAAACTCCTGATGCCGACCGAAATCGAATCGCCCCTTAACCGAAATCGTCAACTTTTGCCCATCCGGGGATACTTCTGTAACGACTGACATTTCACGGCTTCCTTGTCATTGGCGAACGTACGTGTAGAAGGTTTAGCACCTGATGGGGGCTGGAGCAAGGCTGAAAAAACTGTACGGTTTGTGAAATCGCCTTCGCGGCCTACTTGATTCAATACGAATCCTGACGCGGCAACCGCTGGGACAACTCATCCAGCAGCTTCTGCTCGCGCTTGTCTTCCAGTTGCCGTGCTTCATCCATGTAGCGCTGAACCAGTTTGCGCAAGCCTTCGACCCGGGCAAATGCCTGTTGCCAGGCTTCTCGGGCCTTGTTCAGGTTGTTTTGATGCCAGTTCAAGCTCTGGCGCTGCTGGTCGATGGCCGTGCCCAATTGCGCGAGAAAACCCTGATAGCCCAGCAACCACTGGCCCGAAACGCCGCCGCTGCCGCGCACGATCCATTGCTCCTGGTAGTCGAGACGGAAGGCTTCGAGGTCGGCGAGTTTGCTTTCCGCCAAACGAACCTGGCCCTGGAAGTGCCCCAGGCGCTGGACGGCGGTTTTCTCGGCCTTTTCAGCCATGTCCACCACAGGCGCCAGGCGTGCCGCGCGACTCGAGGCCATGACCGGTTAACCGCCTGGCGCTGGCGCGAAGACCGAAGCAAGATGGTTTTCGCTGGCGCCCATGCTGATGTTGTCGTTCAAGCCCTGGCGCAGGTACAGGGACATGGCCGGTTGCAGATTGATCGCGGTGTCGGTTTCCCGGTCACCGCCGGGCACGTAGGCGCCGACACTGATCAGGTCGCGGCTCTGCTGATAGCGCGACCAGTATTGCTTGAACATCTGCGCGTGGTTCAGGTGTTTGATACCGACCACCGACGGCATGACCCGACTGATGGACGCTTCGATGTCGATGGCCGGGTAATGCCCTTCCTCGGCCAGACGCCGGGACAGCACGATGTGCCCGTCAAGCACGCCCCGCGCCGAGTCGGCGATCGGGTCCTGCTGGTCATCGCCTTCAGACAATACCGTGTAGAACGCAGTGATCGAACCGCCGCCCTTTTCGGCGTTACCGGCCCGCTCCACCAGTTTCGGCAACTTGGCAAACACCGACGGCGGATAGCCCTTGGTCGCCGGCGGTTCGCCGATGGCCAGGGCGATTTCCCGCTGGGCCTGGGCGAAACGGGTCAGGGAATCCATCAGTAACAGGACGTTCTTGCCCTTGTCGCGAAAATACTCGGCGATCCGCGTGCAGTACATGGCCGCACGCAAACGCATCAGCGGCGCATCGTCCGCCGGCGACGCCACCACGACCGAACGCTTGAGCCCTTCTTCACCGAGGATGTGCTCGATGAACTCTTTAACTTCGCGACCCCGCTCACCGATCAGCCCGACCACGATAATGTCGGCCTCGGTGAAACGGGTCATCATGCCCAACAGCACACTCTTGCCGACGCCGGTACCGGCGAACAGCCCGAGGCGCTGACCGCGACCGACCGTCAACAAACCGTTGATGCAGCGAATGCCCACGTCCAGCGGTTGGCTGATCGGGTCACGCTTGAGCGGGTTGATGGTCGGACCGTCCATCGGCACCCAGTCTTCAGCCTTCATCCCGCCCTTGCCATCCAGCGCACGACCGGCGCCATCAAGCACCCGCCCGAGCATGCTCATGCCCATCGGCAAACGACCGGCGTCAGCCAAAGGAACCACGCGCGCGCCAGGGGCGATGCCCGCGACACTGCCCACCGGCATCAGAAAAACTTTGCTGCCAGAGAAGCCCATGACCTCGGCTTCGACTTGCACCGGGTGATAGCTGTCATCGTTGATGACCATGCAGCGGCTGCCCATGGCGGCGCGCAAGCCTTCGGCTTCGAGGGTCAGGCCGACCATACGCAGCAATCGACCTTCGAGGATCGGCGCGCCAGCCAGCTCCGTGGCCTCGGCGTAGCTGCCGAGGCGCTTGGCGAAGCTGGTGCGTTCAAGGCGCATCGGGTTCTTCCAGTTCTGGCTCGACCGGGGCGACCGCAGGCTTTTCGTCGATCGGCAATTCCAGGCTCAGGTCCGGCGCAGCCGGGTGCAGCGCCTGATCGTGAAGTTGGTCGAACAGCTTGGCCATGACCTGGGTTACACGGGTTTCGACGGTCGCATCGATACGACTGTGCTCGGTCTCGACCCGGCAACCGCCTGGCAACAAGGATTCGTCCTCGACGATGCGCCAGGTTTCTTCATGGCGCTCGCGCAGGGCTTTGACCTGTTCGAAATCCTGCGGGTTGACGTACAACCGCACATTGCCCACACCCAGTGGCAAGAGCTTGAGCGCTTCACGCATGACGTGTTCGATCTGCGTCGAGTCGATGGCCAGCTCGCGCTGAATCACCTGCTTGGTGATGTGCTGCACAAGGTCGACCAGCGACTTTTCGATCTGGGTGTCCTGCTCGGCAATGGGCTCGAACAGGTTGGCCATCAACTGTTCCAGACCAGCGATCTTGGCCGTCAGGGCCACTTCGGCTTCCTGACGGACCTTGAGCGTGGTGCTATGGAAACCTTCTTTCTCGCCAACCGCGAAGCCTTCGTTGTAGGCCTCCTGGCGAATGCTCTCGAGCTCTTCAAGAGTCAGTGGCTGGACTTCTTCCAGCGGCACTTCTTCCATTTCCGGCGGTTCGGGTTCCGGTTCCGGCTCGGGTTCCGGCACAAACGGGTCGAAGCTGGGCAGCGCCCAGACATCGAAACCTGCGACGTCCTTGCCACGGATCAGGTCAGTCTGGGACTCATCATGTTTGGACGACATAGTGACCTTAGATCATCTCTTCGCCGCCCTTCCCGCCGAGAACGATTTCTCCGGCTTCGGCCATACGGCGGGCAATGGTGAGGATTTCTTTCTGCGCCGTTTCCACGTCGCTGACACGCACCGGGCCTTTGGCCTCGAGGTCGTCGCGCAACAGTTCGGCCGCTCGTTTGGACATGTTCTTGAAGATCTTTTCCTTGACGCCTTCGTCCGAGCCCTTGAGGGCCAGCACCAGGACGTCCGAGGACACCTCGCGCAACAGCGCCTGAATACCGCGGTCGTCGACATCGGACAGGTTGTTGAACACGAACATGAGGTCTTCGATCTGACCGGACAGGTCTTCGTCGACTTCGCGGATCGAGTCCATCAGCTGACCTTCGATCGAGCTGTCGAGGAAGTTCATGATGTCTGCCGCGCGCTTGATGCCACCCAGGGTGGTGCGCGAGGCATTCGAGTTGCCGGAGAACTGCTTCTCGAGAATCTGGTTGAGCTCTTTCAGGGCCGCCGGCTGCACGGTGTTCAGCGAAGACACCCGCAGGATGATGTCCAGCCGCACCTTATGGTCGAAGTTGCCCAGCACTTCACCGGCCTGGTCCGGATCGAGGTACGCCACCACGATCGCCTGGATCTGCGGGTGCTCGTAACGGATCACGTCGGCGACAGCGCGCGGTTCCATCCACTTCAGGCTGTCGAGGCCACTGGTGTTGCCGCCCAGCAGGATCCGGTCGATCAGGCCGTTGGCCTTGTCTTCGCCCAGGGCCTGGGTGAGCATTTTGCGCACGTAGTCGTCGGAGCCGACGCCCAGGCTGGTCTGGTCGCCGACGATGTCGACGAACTCACTCATGACCTGTTCGACCTGCTCGCGGTGCACGTTACCCATCTGGGCCATGGCCACGCCCACACGCTGAACCTCTTTGGGCCCCATGTGGCGCAGCACTTGCGCGGCATCCGTAGAACCCAGGGACAGCAGCAGGATCGCGGCTTTATCAACCCGGGACAGTTTGGCGACAGCGGCTCGGTTATCACTCATCTGCGTTAATCCACTCTTTCACGACCTGGGCCACGCGACCCGGATCTTCTGCCACCAGACTCTTGATTGCGTTCAACTGTGCGTCATAGCCTTCGCTCGGGCTCGGCAGCAGGATGCTGGTCGGGCCACCGAGGCTGACGCGGTCGTTGGCCAGTTCGCCGTCCAGGCCGCCCATGCCACCGAGCTCCACGTCGCTGCCAAAGGCCGCGAGTTGCTTGCCTTTGCCGCCACCGGTGATGTTGTTGAGCACTGGACGCAATACACCGAACACCAACACCAGGATGAACAACACACCCAGCACTTGCTTGACGATGTCCCAGAACCACGGCTGGGAGTAGAACGGAATATCGGCGATCACTTCACCGCGCTCGGCGGAAAACGGCATGTTGATCACGCTGACGCTGTCGCCACGGCTGGCGTCGAAACCGACCGCGTCCTGCACCAGACGAGTGAAGCGCGCCAATTCATCGGCGCTCCACGGCGCACGGGTGGTTTCGCCATTGGCTGCGTTGACCTTGACCTGATCGTCCACCACCACCGACACCGACAGGCGATTCAAACGGCCCTGCTGTTGCTTGGTGTGGCTGATGGAACGGTCGAGTTCGAAGTTCTTGGTGGATTGTTGACGCTTGTCCGCCGGGTACGGCGCCAGCATTGGCTGGCCGGTGGCCGGGTCCATGATTTGCTGACCGTTGGCATCAAGCAGTGGCTGGCCTGGCTGCACCATGCCGGCCGACGCGGTGGCGCCACCAGTAGTTTGCGGCGCCGAGGCAGGCGACGGCGGCTGGTTGCTCAAGGCACCCGGCACACCTTGCGGGCCATTGCTGGCGGTACGTTGTTCGTTGACCGACTGCTCGCTGCGCAACGCCGGTTGATCCGGGTTGAACTGCTCGGAAGTCGATTCGACGGCACTGAAATCCACATCGGCCGAGACTTCGGCTTTATAGCGGTCGTTGCCCAGCACCGGTTGCAGAATGTTGTGCACGCGCTGAGTCAGCATGCTTTCCATGCGACGGCTGTAATCAAACTGCTTGCCGGCCATGGTCAGCTCGGAGTTTTCCGCCTGATCCGACAGCAGGTTGCCCTTCTGGTCGACTACGGTGATCTGCGATTTGCTCAGTTCAGGAACGCTGGTTGCCACCAGATTGATGATGGCGACGACCTGGCCTGGCTCCAGCGAGCGACCGGAATACAGTTCAACCAGAACAGAAGCGCTGGGCTTGCGCTCGTCACGCACGAACACCGAACTCTTCGGAATCGCCAGGTGCACGCGGGCACCCTTGACGTTGTTCAGGCTGGAAATGGTCCGCGCCAGTTCGCCTTCGAGGCCGCGACGATAACGGGTCGCCTCCATGAACTGACTGGTACCCAGCCCCTGTTCCTTGTCGAGGATCTCGAAACCGATGTTGCCGTCGCTGGGAGTGACACCAGCGGCCGCGAGCTTGAGCCGCGCACGGGACAGGTCATCGGCCTTGACCAGCAAGGCACCGGAATTCGGTTCGACGGTATAGGGAATGTCGGCGGCGGCCAGGGTTTCCATGACCTGTTTGGCGTCCATGCCGGCAAGGCTGCCGTATAGAGGCCGGTAGTCCGGCTGCTGGGACCACAACACCACGGCAAAACCAATCGCCACGCTCGCAGCCAGGCCGACCAACAGGCCCACCTGACGCAACATGGTCATCTCGGAGAGGTTTTCCAGGAAAGACAACCCGAACAGCGGCGGTTTGCCGTCTATTGGAGTGGCCTTGGCCGGAACATTATCGGCGATTGCTTCTGCCATGACTCAATCTCGTCCTTAAACCGGCATCTGCATGATGTCTTGGTAAGCCTGAACCAGCTTGTTACGCACTTGGGTCAGTGCCTGAAAAGACACACTGGCCTTCTGTGAGGAAATCATCACGTCCGTCAGGTCGACGCCGCTTTTACCGATCTCGAAGGCACTGGCCAACTGATTGGACGCCTGCTGGGTGTCGTTCACTTTATTGACGGCCTGACCGAGCATGTCGGCAAAGCTGCTGCCACCCACTTCAGGGACTGCGGCAGTCGATTTCGGCGCAGACATGGCATCCATTTGCATGGCGCGCATATCCAGCATCAACCGGTTGAATTCAATACCTTGGCTCATGGTCTGCTCTCTTTGGCTACTCGCAATTTTTTGACACTCACTCGGCGAGTAGTGAGGTGTTAGCAACAAGGGTGCCAGCTCCGTGGCCGCTCTAAACAAAAGCTCTCCTATGCTTTTTTTGCCGACCTTTACGTGGCGAACAAATACGCTTCCACGTCCATTCCGGCGTCGCGCATCTGTGCCAGTTTGTAGCGCAAGGTGCGCGGGCTGATGCCCAGTCGCTCGGCGGCTTCCTTGCGACGACCGCGCTCGGAGCGCAAGGTGTCGATGATCATCTGGAACTCACGGCGCCGCAGGTCATCGCCGAGGGCGCCCGCCGATTCGGCTTCGACTTCCACTGCTCGTGCAGGCGCCGGCGCCAATGCTGGTAATGGCGCACACGCCACAGGCCCAGCCAGGCAGAAATCCTGCGGCTGGATCAAACCGCCCTGTTGCAGGATCAACGCACGCTGGATTGCGTTATCCAGCTCACGCACATTGCCCGGCCACGGATAGCCGATCAGGCAGGCCTGCGCCTCAGGCGAAAGCTTTGCCGCGGCATGCTTCATTTTATTGACGTGTTTGGCCAGCAGGCGCTCGGCCAGCGGCAGGATGTCGGCGGTGCGCTCGCGCAGCGGACGCCAGGCCAACGGGAACACCGACAGGCGATAGTAAAGATCTTCGCGGAAACGCCCCGCCGCCACTTCACCGGCCAGGTCACGGTTAGTGGTAGCGACCACTCGAATATCCAGCGTGATCGGCTTGCGTGCGCCGACTCGCTCGACTTCGCGCTCCTGCAATACGCGCAGTAACTTGGCCTGCAGGCCGAGGGGCATTTCAGAAATTTCATCGAGCAGGATCGTCCCGCCATCAGCCTGCTCGAACTTGCCGGCCTGCGCCGCGATGGCGCCGGTGAACGAACCCTTCTCGTGACCGAACAAAGTGGCTTCAAGCATGTTGTCCGGGATCGCTGCGCAGTTGATCGCAATGAACGGCTGACTGGCGCGATGGGAGTGCTGATGGATGTAACGCGCCAGCACTTCCTTGCCGGTCCCGGACTCACCAGAGATCAACACCGTGGAATCACTGCGCGCCACCCGCGCGGCCAATTCCAGCAATTGCGCACTGGCCGGCTCGAACGCTACAGGCCCCTCGCTCTCGGTCGCGCCGAGATTGCCCAAGGCGTGACGCGCAACCAGATCAAGCAAGGCTTTGGGCTCGAACGGCTTGACCAGGTAATCCGCCGCGCCCTGACGCATGGCGTCGACCGCACGCTCGACCGCACCGTGAGCGGTCATCAACAACACCGGCAGTTGCGGCTGACGAGCCCGCAGCAATCCAAGCAGCTGATGACCGTCCATGCCCGGCATGTTGACGTCACTGACCACCAGGCCAAATGCCTCGGCGCCAACTGCAGCCAGCGCCTCTTCCGCCGAACCGACCGCCTTGTAATCATGCCCGGCAAGCAACAGCGTATCGGCCAGTGCTTCCCGTAGCGCGCGATCGTCCTCGACCAGTAAAACCTTGATGGTCATATCCTTCACTTCACTCCCTGAGCGCTGGGCTGCTCACCCGCAAAAAGCGGCAGGATCACCTGCGCGCAAGTGCCGCGACCCGGCCGCGAACGCAACTGCAATTCTCCCTGATGAGCACGGGCCACTGCCTTGACCACGGTCAGGCCCAGACCGGTACCGGTGGTTTTGGTGGTGAAAAACGGCTCACCCAAACGTGCCAACACCTTCGTGTCGATACCACTGCCGCTGTCGCTGACCGATACGCGCAAGTTGTTGTTGCGGGTATACAGGTGAACCTTCAAACGGACGTCGCCGGCGCTGGCCTGAATGGCGTTCTCGATCAGATTGAGGATTGCCCCGACCAGCGTGTCGCGATTGCACAGCAACTCACCGGCATGACTGTCGCATTGCCAGCGCACCGGCAGATCCTGAACATGAGTCAGCGCCGCCGCTTGCAGCGACTGCATCAGCATTTTTGGGGTGACGCGATCGGTCAACGGCAGCTCACCGCGAGCGAACACCAGCATGTCGCGCACCTGATGTTCCAGCTCATGCAGTCGCTCTTTCAGGCGGCCGGCAAAACGCTGCTGCGTGGCGACCGGCAGTTCCTGCTCAGTCAAATGACTGGCATAGAGCAACGCGGCGGACAACGGCGTACGAATCTGATGGGCCAACGATGCGACCATGCGACCGAGCGACGACAAGCGCTCATGGCGGGCGAGTTGATCTTGCAGATGACGGGTTTCAGTCAGGTCGTTGAGCAACACCAACTGACCGGGTTCGGCATCCAGCGAGCGGGTAGCGATCGACAGGCGCCGACCGTCCTTGAGGGAGATTTCGTGACCATCGTCTTCGCGCGGCGCAAAGCATCGCGCAATGACGTGGCGCCACAGCTCGCCTTCGAGGGGCAAGCCGAGCAACTCACACGCGGCGGGATTGGCTTCACGCACGATGCCTTGGGCGTCGATGACGATGACGCCGCCAGGCAATAGATCGAGGAGGTTTTGCAGCCGGTTGGCCAGACGCTCTTTTTCCGCCAGCTCCTGCATGCGCTGGGCGCTGACCACCGCCAGCTCACCCTTGAGCTCGGTAACCCGGGCTTCGAGCATGCTGTAGGAATCGGCCAATTGGCTCGACATCTGGTTGAACAGCGCAAACGCCTGCTCAAGGCCAAGCCGGCTTGCCTGCTCTACGGACGACGGTTGCCCCGAAACATCAGGGACAGGAGACATCTGGGCGGCTTGGGGCATTGTGCTCTCTCGCGTGGTGACCGTCAGTTAAACGGAACGTTGCGAGGGACGTAGCAATACCCGTGCCTAAAAAAAACTGCCTATAAATGAAGGGGTTGAAAAACAGGCGTCAATCATCCGCCTGTTCATCACCATCACGACGGCTCATGCCGTACTTGCGCATCTTCTCCACCAGGGTCGTGCGACGAATACGCAGCCGTTCGGCCGCCCGCGCCACAATGCCGTTGGCGTCATCCAGCGCCTGCTGAATCAACCCTTGCTCCAGACCGCCGAGGTAGTCTTTCAGGTCCAGGCCTTCCGGCGGCAGCAGCGCATTGGCGGTGAAGTCCGGGGTATGACCGTTAATGGCCACCCGCTCTTCGAGATCACTGCGCAGGCTGTCGACCATCTGCTCGTCTTCGTCATCGACGTAGCGGAATTTCTTCGGCAACTCGACCACGCCGATCACCCCGTACGGGTGCATGATCGCCATGCGCTCCACCAAGTTGGCCAGCTCGCGAACGTTGCCCGGCCAGCCGTGACGGCACAGCGACATGATCGCCGCCGAGTTGAACCGGATCGAGCCGCGCTTCTCGTGCTCCATGCGCGAGATCAACTCGTTCATCAGCAACGGGATGTCTTCGACGCGCTCGCGCAGTGGCGCCATCTCGATCGGGAACACGTTCAGGCGATAGTAGAGGTCTTCGCGGAACGTGCCGATCTCGATCATGCTTTCGAGATTCTTGTGGGTTGCCGCGATGATCCGCACATCGACGCTTTGGGTCTTGTTGCTGCCCACGCGCTCGAACGTGCGCTCCTGCAAGACGCGCAACAGCTTGACCTGCATCGGCAACGGCATGTCGCCGATTTCGTCGAGGAACAGCGTACCGCCGTTGGCCAGCTCGAAACGCCCGGCACGGCTGGTGATCGCCCCGGTGAAGGCACCCTTCTCGTGACCGAACAATTCGCTTTCCAGCAACTCGGCCGGAATCGCCCCGCAGTTGACCGGAACGAACGGCGCTTCACGACGCTTGGAGTGGTAGTGCAGATTGCGCGCGACCACTTCCTTGCCAGTGCCGGACTCACCGAGGATCAGCACGCTGGCGTCGGTATCGGCAACTTGCTGCATCATCTGACGGACGTGTTGAATCGCCCGGCTGGTGCCGACAAGGCTGCGGAAAAGATTCGGTTCACGGTGACGACCGCGCTCACGGGCCTGGTCATACATCTCGCGATAGACCTGGGCACGGTGCAGCGAATCGAGCAGCTTGCTGTAGCTGGGTGGCATTTCGAGCGTCGAAAGCACTCGGCGACGCTGGTCTTCCGGCAAGTCAATGGAAGAATTATCGCCCATTAACAAAACTGGAAGGAACTCATCCCAGGTTGAGAGTGTCTTTAACAGGCCCAAAAGTGCACCAGGAGCATTTACCGTCCCGATGAGGACACAGATTACTTCACGACTTGATGACAGAGAGCCGACCGCCTGCTGCCAGTCATGGCTGCCACAGGGTAAATTTTCTTCGCCGAGAAAATTTAAAATCACCGCCAAATCGCGGCGACGGACGCTATCGTCATCAATCAGCAGAATTTTGGTTTCACGCCACATGCAATAGCAACTTCCCTAGTCAACTCAATGCCCAAAATGAGGGGCAAGCTAGACGCTTGCAGACACGTTGTGCCTGTAGACGCCTGAAATCTGGAACCAGCCACTAGTTAAGTCAAAAAACCGTGCACAGTCAAATTTATGGCGCACTATGTTTGGATTAACTGAGGGTTAATTAACCAAACAGATGGTAAACCTTTGCCGCGTTCTGTGCTTGGTGGATCTGCGACATCTCGTCGACTATCGCTTGACGCTCCCCCGTCGCCGCTTCCAGGAGCTGTTTATACACCCCCAGCAACTCCTCCAGGTTTTCGCGCAACGCGGTCTCGTCCACCGAAGCTTCACTCAAGACGTCTTCCATGCAGGAACGGCAAGCCAGGTCCAATTCACCGATGGCTTCCCAGTTACGCTCGGCCAATGCCTCAACCAGGGCGTCCCGGGTTTGTTCGATTCGCTGCAATACAAGACTCATGGTGATCTCCTTAAAACTGGGGAGCAGGTGCGGCGATAGCATCCCAACCGTCTTTCACCGTGCGAAGCAAATCGGCGACTTCGTCGAGGATTTTTGGATCGGTCTTGATATTGGCTTCAGCCAGACGCTTCATCATGTAGGTGTAGAGGTTATCCAGCTCAGCCACCGACTCAGCCTGGTTTTCCAGGTCCAGACCCTCACGCAGACCACCGATGATGCCGATGGCCTTGCCGATTAGAACACCTTTGTTCGGAACGTCCTTACGCTCCATCGCCCCTTTGGCCTGGGCGATACGATCCAGACCGCCTTCCATCAGCATCTGCACCAGACGATGTGGGCTGGCTTCGGAAGTTTGCGCTTGAGCGCCAATCTTCTGGTATTGGCGAAGGGCTAACATTGGATTCATGTTGTACCTCATCAGAAATCTGTGGTTCGTATAACCAGTGTATCGACGACGCGTCAAAAAACTTTAGATTCAAAAGCAAAAAGCCCGGAGCGTGAAAACGCTGCCGGGCTTTTGGCACTTTAAGTGTTACGAGTTCTTCTGTTGCGCGGTTATGGCTTCGAACATCGACGTGATATTGCTGGCGGTGGCCTTCAACTTGCCGACCAGAGTATCCATGTCGTTGTACTTTTTAGTCAGTACCGCGGTCAGGGTTTCGATTCGACGATCCAGGGCTGCCTGATCATTGCTCAGACGCTTCTTGGTCACATCAAGTGCCTTGGAGCGTGCATCCAGAATCGAGTCGACGCTTTTACCATTGACCAGTTTCGACTCAGTGAATGGCTTGATCACATTATTCATGCGCTCAATCAGACCGTTGGTTCCGGTAAATAGCGTCTGAACCTCACCACCCAGCTTCTTGTCATTCATGGCCGCAGTGAATTTCGTAGAGTCGAAATCCAGCGCACCTGTCTTCTGGTTGGTGGTAATCCCCAACTGCGACAGCACAGTCAGCTTATCCCCGGCACCGGTCTGGGACAGCGGCCCGCGCAATGCATCGAGAATCGAACGTGGCAGCGGGTCACCGGTCAGTGCCGCGGGAACGGTCAGCTTGCCATCGTCATCCAGGGACGGTTTGGTCAAAGAGGTCACAGCGTTGGCGACGGCGTTGTACGCGTCGACGAACTTCTGGATCGAAGCTTTCAGACCGTCGTTGTTGGACGCGACGTTGACCGTCGATTTGCCGACCGTCAGCAGGTTCAGCGTCAACCCCGAAATCGACTTGTCGACCGTATTGGACGAACTGGTCAGCGACAGCCCGTCGACAGTGAATGCCGCATCCTGCGCCAGACTGCCGATAGCACCCGAAGAAGTGGCAGTTGGCGTGGCGGCCATCAGGGTCGTTCCATCGATTTCCAGACCGGCGATGCCGCTGGCCGAAATGTCGGAACCCGCACCCGTGGTCGTGGAACCCAGCACCAGTCGCGAGCCGAAGCTGTCGGTCACGATGTTGGCGCTCAAGCCACTGGACTGATATTGGGTGTTGATCGAGTCACGCACCGATTGCAGGGTCGCACCTGCCCCCACGGTGACCGGGTAGCTTTTGCCATTTTGAGTGATGGTCAGCGTACCCGACGGGATCGCACTGCTTGTGCCACCGGCAAACGCCGCACTGGCAACTTTCGACGAGGTCGCAAGCTTGGTGACCTCCACGACATAACTTCCTGAAACAGCCGCGTTGCTGGACGTGGCGGTCAGTACTTTGATATCGGAGGACGTTGCCGCGAAACCGGTGAACTGAGGACTTGTTGTGCTGCCCAGGTCTGAGAGGGTCTTCTGGAACGTCGCCAGCAGCGACTTCAAGGTACCAATCCCGGAGATACTCGCCGTATTGGTGGTGGTCCCACGGTCGATCTGACCTTGCTTGGCCGCTTTGTCGGCGTTCACCAAGGCCTTGACGATAGCACCGGTATCAAGGCCGGAGCCTAAACCCGTGCCCGGTAGAATTGGACTTGCCATGTGAAACTCCCTTCAGTGTGTCGCCGGCCTTTTGACCACTACAACGCCCAAAAGAACATAGCAACAAAATTCGTGCCAGTTGTCAGACTTTAGCGCTGAACAACAGGCTGCTTGCATCATTCAAACTGTTCGCCAGCTTAAGGACTTCTTCGTTGGGGATTTGACGAATCACCTCACCGGAGTCACTGGCAATCACTTTGACCACAACTTTGCCTGAAGGCTCATCAATCGAGAACTCCAGGTTACGCTTGACCGACTGAACGAACTTTTCGATTTCCTGAACAGCCATCTTCAGTTTTTCCTGCTCGGTCTGCCCGCTTTTACCTTCTTCCTTGACGGCAACCACTGGCGCAGTTTCCGCTCGAGGCTTTTCCGCAGGCTTATCGGCAACAGTCGTCGCCTGCTGGGCCGCAGGATAAGACAAGTTCAGCTTGACGCTCATATCCATGTCCATCACCTCTTAAAGTAAAAAAGCGAGAGAGCGCGACAAGCGCACTCCCCCGCCAAAACTCATCAGCGATTACTGAAGCAGTTTCAGTACAGCGGATGGCAGTTGGTTGGCCTGGGCCAGAATTGCGGTGGAAGCTTGTTGCAGAGTTTGTTGCTTGGTCAGCTGAGCAGTTTCGGCAGCGAAGTCGGTATCTTGTACGCGACCCAGTGCAGCACTGGCGTTTTCGTTGATGTTCTGCAGGTTGGAGATGGTGCTGGTCAGACGGTTTTGTGCAGCACCGAGGTCAGCACGGCTGGAGTTGATCGTGGCCAGAGCGGCGTCGATTTTGGTCAGCGCGTTGTTCATCGAAGCTTCAGCGGTAGCCGAGCTGTTACCAGTGATCTGAACGGTAGCGGAGTCAACGCTCAGG
Source organism: Pseudomonas sp. GW822-FHT07A10 (assembly GCF_058798795.1). Lineage (NCBI taxonomy): Bacteria > Pseudomonadati > Pseudomonadota > Gammaproteobacteria > Pseudomonadales > Pseudomonadaceae > Pseudomonas > Pseudomonas sp. GW822-FHT07A10. The sequence goes on along the minus strand of NZ_JBXAKV010000010.1, from coordinate 258,346 downwards.
GTTACGGCGTCGAAACCGCTGGCCAGGGTCAGGGTGATCTGGTTGGTAGCGCCAGTATTGGAACCAACCTGGAAGGTCATGGTGCCAGCGGTGCCGTCGATCAGGTTCTTACCGTTCAGGTTGGTCGACTTGGCGATACGAGTCAGTTCGTCCGACATCGAAGCGAATTCTTTGTTCAGAGCAGTACGGTCAGCAGTGCCGTTCGAGTCGTTTCGCGATTGAACAGCCAGTTCACGCATACGCTGCAGAATGTTGGTCGATTCTTGCATCGCGCCTTCAGCGGTCTGAGCGATCGAGATACCGTCGTTGGCGTTTTTGATAGCCATGGTCTGACCACGGATCTGCGAAGTCATACGGGTAGCGATTTGCAGGCCGGCGGCGTCGTCTTTAGCGCTGTTGATTTTCAGGCCGGAAGACAGGCGAGTCATCGAAGTCGACAGAGAGTCGGAAGCGCGGTTCAGGTTTTTCTGAACGTTCAACGATGTAACGTTAGTGTTTACTGTTAAAGCCATGACGAATTCCTCGTTGGTTGGGTACTGCGGCTTCCGGCCCTGGCAACCGCCGGGTATGGCCTAGAGAACCTTCGTAATAGTTATCGTCGAGATTGCAACTTGCTTTAGGGGATTTTGAAAAAAATTTGCCATCACGTTGCCACCCCTCGTAAATCAAGGGGCTGGCAGTATTCAGGCAGCGAAAAAATGACGTCAGGGAAATGCCGGTGACGGACCGGCGAGAACTCGCCTGCACCGGCAGAAGAGAAATTGTTTAAATGGACAGACTGTCGCGCAGCAACCGGACCAGTTCATATTCCAGGTAGTCCGCCAGTGCCAGCCAGTTCTGCGCCTCCTGGCACTCGAACATCTGACCGAGCAACAACACCCACTGCTGCTGAGTAACCTGCGGCATTGGATCGAAGGACGCTTGCATCGCTGCGATCAATTCGATCATTACCAGCCCTGCCTCTACATCACGCCCCAGACGGAACAAGGCCGCACATTGCTGGGAGTCGACGACAAAGGATTCAACCCTGCTCATGACGCCAACTCCGGATGAAAAGCCGTTCCGGCAATCTTTGCCCCTGCCCGACTGCTGTTATAGAAGCGGACCTGAGGATGCCCGGCGATAAATCGCTCCAATTCACACAGATAGCTACGGAAATTGAGCTGGGTCTTGATGCGTTGACCATGACCATCGAGCACCCAGTGCTTGGCCGCTTTCAGTTGCGGCCCCAGGTCGCCATCGCTCCAGCCCGCGTGTGTCTTGTCGTTGGGGAAGGCAAAGTCGGCCCCGAACAGGGTGACCTGCGCCGCACCCATCTTCACCGCCAGGTCCACCGCCGGATGAATCACGCTGCCGCCGACATACAGTTCGCCCTTGGGGACTTGTCGACGCAGTTGCTGGTAGATCGGGCTAGCGGAATAACCGGCGTATCGTGGCCCTTGCCAGGCAGCCAGAACCTGAGGGTCGACCATGGGCATATACACCAGAGTAATGTCGACCGTATCTTCGGGCGGTAGATGCCGGGCCGAGATGCGTTGATCGATACTGACCACCACATCAGGGTGGATTCCGTGATTGAGCAACGGCCGATAGGCCGTATCGACACAGACAAACAACGGTCGCTCGGCCTGACCGAGAATTGTGCGCAAGGTTTCGAAATGCTGTTCAAGGCTTGGGCCCGTGGCAATGACGAATATCTCCTGTCCCTTGCACAAACCGAATAACTCGGCCACATCGTGATCGGCCTGCACCAGCCCCAGACTTGCCTGCAAACGCTCGACGATGTCCGGCGCCTGAGGGTCGAATTCACGGTTATTGAAAGTCAGGTGGGTTTCACTGATCAAACGATCACGGATCTTCGCATTGAAGTCATCGGCCAGTACCAGTTCAGCTGGCAAGGCAAAGAACGGCAGCTGGATTTCCGCTAAATCTCCGGCATACAACAGCTCGACTCGCGGATCGCTGAGCCACTGTTGCTGATCAAGCAGTTGCAGCACCAGTGCAAACACTGCGCCGTTGAGGATATGCACATACAAGCGCCCAAGCCCGGCTCTCTGCAACAACTCCATCTGCAGATCGCCAAGACCGGTGCCGTAGACATGCAGCACCGGGCTGTCGACGGGCAGGCTGTCGGCCTGAAGCCTGGCCTCGCGGGTACGGTCGTGGCGACTGGTCAGCTGAATGCCATTGATGCTCAACGTCGAACCCAGGCCCTCGACCAGATCGGCCTGCAACAGGCTTGCGTCTTCAACCAGCAAACGCTCAGACAGCGATGGCCAACGGCGCTGTATGACCTCGACGTTGCGCTCAAAGAACTCGCTCATGGAGCCTCGCTTTTCATTCGGGCAAAAAAATAGCGCTCAAGGTTACACCTTGAGCGCTTTTTTTGTGTCCGGCTTTTAGAAGATCAAGGGCGATAGATGATCGCCGAACCCCAAGACAAACCAACACCAAAACCGCTGAGTGCCACACGCCTCCACTTGGAATCGAGCACGTGCTTTTCCAGCAGCAATGGAATGCTCGACGACACGGTGTTCCCGGTCTCGACCATGTCCTTGAGGAACTTCTCGGGCTCGCCCTCGAAGCGTCGTGCCACGGCATCGACAATCGCCGCGCTGCCCTGGTGAATGCAGAAAGCATCGACATCGTCGGCCGTCAGGCCCGAGTCAGCGAGCAGTTCATGCAAATGCGCCGGTACTTTGAGCAGCGCAAAGTTGAAGACCTGACGGCCATTCATGAAGAACACGCCATCGGTGACCTTCAGGTGCGGCGCGCCGGAACCGTCGGTGCCGAACTTGGCTTTGCCCAACTGCCATGGAGCGTCTTCGCCCATCCAGGTGGCGGTGGCGGCATCGCCGAACAGCATGGTGGTGTTGCGGTCTTCCGGGTCGACGATCTTCGAATACGGATCGGCGGTCACCAGCAAGCCATTCTTCAGGCCTGCGGCTTCCATGAAGCCCTTGATGGCGTAGATGCCGTAGACGTAACCGGAGCAGCCCAGGGAAATATCGAACGCGGCCACGGTCGTTGGCAAGCCCAGCTTGTCCTGAACGATGGCGGCGGTGTGCGGCAGCCCTTCTTCGTCGCCGTTCTGGGTCACGACGATCAGCACGTCGATCGCTTCACGTTTCAATTCAGGATTGTTGGCGAACAGCGCGTTGACTGCTTCGACACACAGGTCCGAGGTTTCTTGCCCGGCGTCTTTGCGCGGCAGGAAGGCCGAACCGATTTTGCCCAGGATGAACTCTTCATCCTTCTCGAATTTTGCACCTTGTGCGTAATTGTCCACGCCGGCTACAGGAACGTAGCTCGCAATGCTCTTTATGCCAATCATTACGGCTTCCCAATAATAAACAGCCCAATACCACCGCTCGCAAGGAATCGAGGGGCGCCGACAAACAATGAATAACGTCGCCCTCAAGGAGGTGACAGCGGGAAGAGTAAAAGGCCATCACTGAGCCAAAAGCAGGCCAGGCGCCCTCTTCCCTATTTATACAATACAGTGAAGATGCGCGTAATGACTCGCAGGTCACGCTATTTTGCCGAATCAGCCCCACAAGCGGTTATTCGACCAACGACCAGTCCAGCGGCGTTCCGCGCTTGATGGCCTGGCGGGCACGGCGGCCCAGAAGGGTTTCAGCGTGTTTCGGGGCCAGCCCCAGGCCTGGACGGATGGCCCGCAGATTAGCGGCGGTGAAAGGCTCACCGGCGGTCATGTCCTGGGTGACATACAGCGACCGGCGGTACACCAGGGACTTGCGTTCGGCGTCAGTCACGCCGTAATGCACCTGGCCCATGGCCTGCCAGGCGCGCTCGGTTTCGACCACCAGGCTGGCGAGTTCGGCCGGTTCCAGGGAGAAACTGGCGTCCACGCCTCCGGCGGCACGGTCGAGGGTGAAGTGTTTTTCCACCACTGTCGCCCCCAGCGCTACGGCGGCGACAGACACCCCGACGCCCATCGAATGGTCGGACAAACCGACTTCACAGCCAAACAACTCACGCAGATGAGGAATCGTGCGCACGTTGCTGTTGGCAGGCGTCGCCGGGTAAGTGCTGGTGCACTTGAGCAACACCAGGTCCTTGCAACCGGCCTCTCGGGCGGCACGCACGGTTTCATCGAGCTCGGCGATGCTGGCCATGCCGGTGGAAATGATCAGCGGCTTGCCGGTGGCCGCAACCCGACGAATCAACGGCAGATCAGTGTTCTCGAAGCTGGCGATCTTGTAGGCCGGCACATCGAGGCTTTCGAGGAAGTCCACCGCGGTGTCATCGAACGGTGTGGAAAACGCCAGCATGCCCAGCTCTTTGGCCCGGGCGAAAATCGGCGCGTGCCATTCCCACGGCGTGTGGGCCTTTTCGTACAGCGCATACAGCGAAGAACCGGCCCACAAGCTGTTGGGGTCCTTGATGAAGAACTCGCCTTCGGACAAGTCCAGGGTCATGGTCTCGGCGGTGTAGGTTTGCAGCTTCAAGGCATGGGCGCCGGCCTTGGCCGCGGCTTCGACGATTTTTATCGCCATGTCCAGCGACTGGTTATGGTTGCCGCTCATCTCGGCAATGATGAACGGTGGCGCATCGGCACCGATCGAGCGATTACCGATCTTGAAACTGGTCATTGTTCTGGATCCTTCAATACGCGCGTGAACGCGCAAGCACTCTGAGTAAAACCACCCTCGCGGAAAACCTTCAGCGATGGCTGATTGGCCGGCAGCACCTGAGCGGTGATGGCCTCAAGTTGTGGCCAATGAGCCATGACGAACACTTCGCCCCGCGCCAGCAGCGCCCTGCCCCAGCCCAGGCCGAATCGGCCTTCGAACAAATAGATCGAGACTTCGGCCCGAGTACCGTCAAGGTCATAGCGCAGCATACCGACCGGGCCGTCATCCGCCTCGGCAATCAACAGCAGTCGCTGAGGGTTGTTCAGGCTCGCAGCCAGCCAGACTTGATGCCGTTGCCAATCGATGGCATGGGTATCCAGCGACCAGCGCCGAACCGCCTCGGCATTACGTCCCTCGAACAACAATTGCGCATCGTCCGCAGTGGCCCGACGCACCTGCAGTACCGCTCCCGCCAGCGCTGCCGCCACCCGTTGCGCGCCACGGCCATCGACCAACTGCCGTGAGCGGTCGGCCATACTTTGACGAAAACCTTGATTGCCTACGACAAAACCAATGGCTTGGCGCAATTGCTCGACGCTGACATGCTCGCGGTTGCCCAGGAACACATGAGCCCCCGAAGTCGCCATCACCTCACCGTTGGCCTGCTGATTATTCGAGACCGCAATGCAAATCGTCGGCAGCCCCATGGCCGCCCGCTCCCAACTGGTGCCGCCACCGGCACCGATAAACAGGTCGGCCTCGGTCATCAGCCGATAGAAGTCGCTGACAAAACTGTGCAGGCGCCAGTTCGGACGATAGGCCGCCAGCGCCTGCATCTGCTCCCAGGCCGGGTTATCGGCACCCGCCACGAAATCGACTTCCAGCTCATGGAGGTCCGCCAGCGCCAACATCGCGTGGTGGGTCTGCATGGCCGCGTCGAAGCCGCCGAAGTTCACCAGCACTCGCCTGGCCCGAGGCTTGATCTCGATCGCCGGACAGCAGAACTCATCGCGCAGCATCGCAAAACGTGGGCCGAGCAAGGTCTGGCAATCGGGTGTCAGCAGCGAGGCATACGCCTCTGGAGTGCCCGACAGATTTTGATTGAGCAGCAGATCGACGCGGTACTGCCGAGTGGCCAGGTCATCCACCGCGGCGATCCGTGGTGCCCAGCGACGGGCCGCAGTCTGCCAGAGATGATCGAGGCCATAGTGGTCGACGATGATCCAGTCGAACACAGGATGACTTTCCAAGGCTTGCGCCAGCGCGGCGATGTCCGCCTGCCACGGCAGCATCGACTCGATGGCCTGCTGAGGATCTTCATCGGGGTAGCGCGCCGACAGCGCGAAGGTCTCGAAGCCCTCGCTGGCCAGACTGTCCAGTCGATGTCCCGGCAGCAGACGACAGGCGAAGGCAACGTGCGTGCCCTGCTTGCGCAACACCCTGGCCAGGGTCAGACAACGGGCGATATGGCCGCTGCCAATGGTTGGCGACGCGTCAGCGCGGATCAGTATCCTCATTGCAACTCACCACCGGCTTTCAATGCGGCGTAAAGGTATTCGGCGCGTTTCCAGTCTTCAAGGGTGTCGATGTCCTGTACCAGGTAGCGCGGCAGAATCACCGGCAGGCTCGCTGGCGAGAACAGTGCATCACCACGCAACCAGGCCTCGCTACGCCCCCAGTAGAACTGGCCGGCGTCTTGAAAGGCTTCGGGCAAGTCCTGGGAGCGGGTGTCACGAAATTCCGGGTAAAGCGAGATCAAGGCGCCCTGCTCGTCGAGGGTCAAGGCACGCTGCACCGGAAAACCAAAACCGGCGACTGAAAACGCAAAAGATTTGTCCGGGTGCTGCACCAGCAATTCATGCCCCTGACGCAGATAGCGCGCTTGCAACAAAGGCGCCGTTGCGTAGACGCAGCAGGCATAGTCGAACGGCGGCAATTGATTCAGGGCATGCACGATCACCGCCGCAGTCCCGGTGAAATCGTCAGCCAGTGCCGCAGGCCGCATGAACGGCACCTGAGCGCCATTGGCTCGTGCGACTTCGGCGATTTCCTCATCGTCGGTACTGACGATCACCTGGTCGAACAGGCGCGACTCCAGCGCCGTGCGAATTGAACGGACGATCATCGGCACGCCGTCGAACGGCTTGAGGTTCTTGCGCGGGATTCGCTTGCTGCCACCACGGGCCGGAATGATCGCAACACAGCTCAAGAGTCACTACTCCTCAAGGATCAGCCGTCGTAATTGCTCGACCACATAGTCCTGTTGTTCATCGCTCAGCAGAGGAAACAGCGGCAGGCTGATGGCCTCGGCGTAATAACGTTCAGCCTGGGGGAAATCACCCTCGGCAAAACCCAGGTCGCGATAGTACGGCTGCAAGTGCAGCGGAATATAGTGCAGATTCACCCCGACACCGGCTGCTCGCAAGCCTTCGAACACCTGTCGATGACTGAGGTTGATCCGCTCCGTCTCTAAGCGCACCACGTACAGATGCCACGCCGATTCGGCTTCAGGCTGCGTGCTGGGCAAGGTCAGCGGCAAGTACGCCAGCAACCGGTCGTAACGCGCCGCCAGTTCACGGCGGCGTTCGATAAAGCCATCGAGCTTGTTCAGCTGTGACAGACCGAGGGCCGCTTGCAGGTCGGTGATCCGGTAATTGAAGCCCAGTTCCACTTGCTGGTAGTACCACGGGCCGTGGCTGGGTTCGGTCATCTGCCCGGGGTCACGGGTCATGCCGTGGCTGCGCAGACGCTGCAAGCGCTCGGCCAGTTCCGGGCGATTGGTCAGCACCATGCCGCCTTCGGCGCTGGTAATGATCTTCACCGGGTGGAAACTGAACACGGTCATTGCCGCGAATTCGCCGCATCCCACCGGGCGCCCGGCATAGGACGCGCCGACCGCGTGGGAAGCATCCTCGATCACCGTGAAACCGTAACGCTCGGCCAGTTCGGCGATCATGCGCATATCGCAGCTCTGCCCGGAGAACGCCACCGCCACCAGCACTTTCGGCAGCTTGCCGTCGCGCTCGGCGATTTCCAACTTCGACGCCAAGGTGTAGGCGTCGAGGTTCCAGGTCAGCGGATCGATGTCGATAAAATCTACGTCGGCGCCGCAGTAGCGACCGCAGTTGGCCGAGGCCAGAAAAGTGTTCGGCGTGGTCCATAACCGATCGCCCGGTCCAAGGCCGGCAGCGAGACAGGCAATGTGCAACGCCGCGGTGGCATTGCACACCGCCACCGCGAAATCGGCCTGGCAACGCTCGGCCATGGCCTGTTCGAAACGCTCGATGGTCGGCCCTTGAGTCAGCCAGTCGGACTGCAACACGGCGACCACCGCATCGATGTCTGCCTGATCGAGGCTTTGCCGACCGTAGGGAATCATGCCGACAACTCCGCGTGCAGGTCAGCGATCTGGCCGACCGACAGGAAATGCGGGTTGGTGTCGGAGCGGTACTCGAAGTCTTCGCCCACCGGCCGCCCCTGCTCGCCCAGTTTGTCCACGGCAAAATCCACGTCGACGCTGGTGAAACGGATCGACGGCTGAATGGTGTAGTGATCGTCGAACTCCAGGGTCATGCGCGCGTCGTCCAGCGGCACCATCAGTTCATGGAGTTTTTCCCCTGGACGAATGCCGACGTGTTTATGCGGCAGATGTTCAGCCATGCCCTGCGCCAGATCGACGATGCGAATCGACGGGATCTTCGGCACAAACACTTCACCGCCGTGCATGCGGGCGAAGCTGTCGAGCACAAACTTCACGCCGTGATCGAGGGTGATCCAGAACCGCGTCATGCGCTCATCGGTGATCGGCAGCTCTTTGGCGCCCTCGGCAATCAGTTTGCTGAAGAACGGCACCACCGACCCCCGCGAGCCGGCGACGTTGCCATAGCGCACCACGGCAAACCGGGTTTGTTGCTCGCCGGCAATGTTGTTGGCAGCCACGAACAATTTGTCCGACAGCAACTTGGTCGCGCCGTACAAATTGATCGGGCTGGCAGCTTTGTCGGTGGACAGCGCGACAACTTTTTTCACACCGTTGTCGATGGCCGCGGCGATGATGTTTTCCGCGCCGTTGACGTTGGTGCGGATGCATTCGGTGGGGTTGTATTCCGCCGCCGGCACTTGCTTCAGCGCCGCGGCGTGCACCACGTAATCGATACCGCGCATGGCCTGACGCAAACGGTCGGCGTCACGCACATCACCGATGAAGTAACGCATGCACGGTGCATTGAACGTCTGCTGCATCTCGTACTGTTTGAGCTCATCGCGGGAAAACACCACCACACGCTTGGGCTGGTATTGCTCCAGCAAGCGGCGGATGAAATTGCGCCCGAACGAACCGGTGCCGCCAGAGATGAAAATCGATTTACCGTTGAACATGCCTTGAGTCCTTTTACCTGTCAGCCAGGCTTATGCGAGCAACTGCGCCCAGTTCACGCTGGTCGGTTCGCTGAGAGAAAAGCCCTTGCCGGTCAAGGCCAGGTTCTGGTTGTAGGCTGGGTCCTGTTCGAAGCGGGCGGGCCACTTGTCACGCAGGGCCGCACGGGCCTGTGGTGCATCAGGCAATACGCCCGGGTGCAGCAGCTGCGCTTGTGGCGTCCAGACAGTCAGGTAACCGGCATCGGCGACTTTCAGGCACAGGTCGATATCAGCGAAGGCTTCGTCGAAATGCTCTTCGTCCAGCCCACCGATCGCCTCATACAGATCCTTGCGAATCATCAGGCACGCACCGGCCACCGCCGAATAGTTCTGCTCCACTTGATGGCCATTCAGGTAGCCCTTGGCGTCTTTACGCTCGCCGATAAACACCGAGCCGATATCGCCATTCAAACCCAGGACCAACCCGGCCTGGGTGGTGACACCACGCATGTCCATCAGTTTGGCTCCAACGATACCGACTTCCGGACGCTGAGCCTGGTTGACCAGACTCTCGAGCCAGTTGGCATTGACCACTTCGGCGTCGGCCGACAACAGCACCAGGTAATCACCCTTGGCTTCGGCGCACGCGAAGTTGTTCAGTGCTGGTGTCGTCAAGCGCTGACCACTGCGCAGGACACGGATACGATCGCCCTTACCTTCAAGGCTGCTCAACCAGGTTGCCAATTCTTCAGACTGGCTGTGGTTGTCGGCGATCAGCACTTCGTGGCGCTGATAGCGGGTGCGTTGCAGTACGCTGACCAAGGCTCGTTGCAGAGACTCAAGGTTGTCTTGGCTCTGGAGAATGATCGACACCAGCGGTCGCCCGGCGTGTTGATAGTCGATCTGGTACGTCAGCGGCAGTGCCGAACTGACCTGAGCACGATAGCCACGCGCCGCCAGAGAGCGGGTCAACACCTGACGTTCCTGAGCATTTTCCTCAGAGGCCGGCGCGTTGCAGATCAGCAAAGGTTCGGCCAGATGCGCCAGCCCTGCCAGGCCACCGTCCTCGATCAGGCGCAGCAACAGATCGAACTCCAGAGCCTTGGGGTACTCGCTCGAGAAACCTTTGGCCTGAACCAACACATCACGCTGAATCAACCAGTGCCGCGCCATCAGCGACGGTACGGATTGCAGCAGGTCGAGGTTGACCCCGGGGCGGAACACATCCGCCAGGGCGCCGTTGGCCTGACGCTGAATTTCGTCCATCGCCACCGCACGCACCCCCTCGGCGCCGGTCAGCTCAAGGCTGGCGCGCAGCAACCCGCTGGCGGTGAACTGGTCACCGGCCTCGGCCAGCAGCAGCCAGTCGGCGGTGGACTGAGCGACGATCTGGTTGATGCGCTCGACGTAATTGGTCGTGGTGACTTTGACGAAGTGCACCGTGTCACGCACGGTGGTGGTCGCCGGTAAATCACCGGTGGTAAACACCACCACATTGAACGCCTTGCAGTGGCCACCGACCAGACCGTCGAACGTCGCCTGCAACTTGACCATGTCGGCGTCCAGATCCAGCAGAAGAATACCGAACTGCGGGCCACCGCTGTGTTTGGCCAAATGCGCGGTAATCGATTTGAGTTGCGCGGCATCCGGATTGCGCACATCGAGCCAGCTCAGCAACCGCCCGGACGGCATGTTCTCGAACAGCCGGCGGTCTTGCTGCCCCGGCATAGCGTCCAGGCGCTCGACCCAGGCTTGCAGCTTGAGGCCTTCTTCCGGCTCTTCGCTGTCCTTCAACGACTCTGCCAGGCGCTTGACCACGGCCCGGTTGAACACGTTCAGGCTCAGGGCCTCCCACAACCGGCTACGTACGGTGCGGTCAGTGTCATTGGGGTGAATGCGCATCAGCTCATGCTGCTTGAGCAGGATGCCTTCCAGTTCCTGGAGTTGCACACGACCGGCGGGCATCGCGTGAAGCAGGAATTCGAACTCGGTCAGCAGGTCGAACACCGGTTTGTTGTAGAACGGTATTTCGACGAATTGTTCGGGGCCAAAACTACGAATCGGCTCCTCCCCCGCCTCGCGCCAGGCCGAGCGAATAATCATGGTGCCTTTGAGTGAGCGACCTTCGATCAGGCAATCGGCCATGGCAGCAAAGCTGTCCAGCGCGATCTGCTTGGCCTGGGTTGGTCCCTTGTCGCTGAGTGGCGTCGGAATCGAGGCCAGGAACTCGGCAAACTGCTCGCGCTCGGCAACACTTTTGGCGTCCTTGAAGGTCAGCACCGTCAATACGTTGGTGTTGTGGTCCGAGGCGCCATAATTCATTTCCCGCACGGCGAACGGAATCGGCAGGATCCGCGCCTTCGCGCAGGCCAGCAAATAGAAGGTGTGACCGATTTCCTGCCATTCGAAACCGGTGCCCGCGGGCAGCAGGCTGTACCACTGTTGCAGCAGATCGGTACGGGTAACGGCATAGAACGGCGGCAGGAAATTGTCCATGAACCGCACGACACGGTCTTCGGCCAGCTCTGAGTTGTAGTCCTCATGCACCTTGCGGTCGCGACGGAAGTAGTTCACTTCGGTGGCACGGGTCAGGTACATGATCCCGTAGCCATGGCACAGGCCGTAGTCGGGGTTGGCTTCGAGAAATTCCACCGACTCGGTCAGTGCGCGGTGCAGCAGGAAGTCGTCATCGGCAGCGAACACCATGTACGGCGTGGTGACCTGATTGACGCCATAGGTGAGTTTGTCCTGCAGCCCCTTGTAGGTGTATTGCGGCAAGTGGCGATAGTCGACCGACGGGAAATCCCGGGCCATGTTCTCGTCGCCCTCAGCGGACGAGTCCAGAACCAGAACCGTGCAGGGATAGTTTTTATAGTACTGCAAGGTACGCCGCAGAAACGCGTTCCGGTTGTGGGAAATCACCACCACCGTGAACCGCTCGCTCAGCGGCGCAACGTTGTTTTGAGCACTGTTTTGAACCTGCATCTTTCTATCCCCACAACCGGCCAATCGCCAAGAACCTGAAACTACTTTGGATTGATTAACGAACGCGACGCAGATAACCATCCGGCGCCACGGTGATCAGCAGTTTGTTTTGCATCTGCTGGTCGATCTCGAAGTCCTTGTTTTCTTCCAGATACTTCCACACCGCAGTTTTCGGGTTATCGCCCGGGCCCCATGGACGATCCGGGAAGAAATCGGCTGGCATGTCTTCGACCACGGTGTCCATGACCACGCAGTAGCTGTCCACCGACACCAGTGGTGCGTACAGGCGCAGTTCCTCCAGCACGTGATCGTGGGTGTGGTTGGAATCGAGCACCAGAATGACTTTCTTGCCTTCGGCAGCAGCGCGCACTTGGGCGGCGATGGCCGGGTCAATGCTCGAACCTTCGATCATCGAGATGCGCTTGCTCATCGGGTGACTCTCGATGGCTTCGCGGTTGTGCGGGCGAATGTCGAGGTCGATGCCCAGCACTTCACCGTGGCCTTGCAGCTCCAGCAAAGAGGCGTAGTAGATGATCGAACCGCCGTGGGCGATACCGCATTCGATGACCAGGTCCGGTTTGACCTGCCAGATGATTTCCTGCATCGCCATCATGTCTTGCGGCAGCTGGATGATCGGACGACCCATCCACGAGAAGTGGTAGCTGTACTTGTGTTTGGCCGATTCGTTGAAGAAATCCCGGGCCAGGCCGGTGAGTTTCTGGTCGTCACCCTGCTGGGCGATCTGTTCCCGGCATTCGGCTTCGAAAGCTTTATTGATGGTGTTGTCGGTCATTTTAGAATCTCAATAGTCACTGGAACGAAGCGCTGTCGACGGCGTGATAGACGTAGCGTCCACCAGTCATCCGCTTGATTTCTTCGAGGTAGTTGGAGTTCATCACAAACAGGTTGGCGCCTTCGGGCAAGGCATCCATGGCCTCTTGCGGCGAGGACACCCGCACGCCACTCAGGGGCAGATAACGTCCCTGTTTGGCCGGATTGATATCCACCACGCGATCCACCGCCACACCCGCGCGTTGCAGGAACAGCGAATAAATCACGCCTTTGGACGAGGCGCCCCAGATCGCCGAACCTTGCTCGGGCGCCGCTTGAATGATCTGCACCGCGCGCTCAAGGCTGCTGGTGAAACCGTCCGGCAATGCCAGACGCGGCACCGGTTGTTCCGGCGTCAGGCGCAGCGTGGCCAGGTCGGCGACGATGTACAGGTATTGGCCACCGAACAGGTGACCGGCCTCGTGTACGGTGCCGAACATCCGGCGCAGGTCATCGAGTCGGAAATAATTGACATGTTCGTAGAACAGGTCGAACCAGGCGCGGTGCTCGAGAATCCAGTCAAAGCACGGCACTTCGATGTAGATTTGCCCGCCCTGATTGGCCTCGGCCATCTCGGCAAGAAAACTCACCGGGTCCTGGATATGCTCCAGCACATGCCGCAACACGATAGCGTCCGCCGACAACCCCAGGCCGCGAGTGAACGGCGCCTTGATCACGTCGGCGTTGTCGCCTTCGTAGGCCGGGTCGATGCCGGTGATGGCGTAGCCCAGGCCTTTGAGCAGTTCAAGAAAGTAGCCTTTGCCGCAGCCGACTTCGATCAGCTCCTGCCCCTTGAAGTGGCGGGCAATGATCCCTTCGACATCGCTCAGGTGCTTCTGGAACTGGCCGGAATGCGCCTGCTCGTTCTGATAGTCGGCGTCGTAGCTGAGCTTGTCGGCGTCGAAGGCCTGATTGAAGATCAGCCCGCTCGTCTCGTCCTGCACCAACAACATGTCGGCGCTGGCCGATGCCCTGGCCGACTCCGGGTCGGTAAAAGTACGGTTCTGCAACACCGGCAGGTCGGCGACCCGATACAACTCATGCCTCATGCTCTGCTCCCAGTAGCTGTTGCAAACGGTCCGCCACGCCCCAGAACGCCATCGGTTCATGGGTCGGGTATGGGTAATGGCCCAGGTTCAAACGGATCGACGCGCCACGCTCACGCAACCGCTGTTCGACCAGCGCCCTGACCGATACCGGCTGGCCACTGGAACAATTGATCACGCCATCGAACTCACGCTGTTGCAGGATCGCAGCGAGGTAATGGGCGGCCGTGTCGATCGCCAGGTAATCGCGCAACTGCTCGCCGGCCGACATGTTGAAGCTGTCATCCCCGGCATCAATTGCCCGGTCCAGTGCCGCCAGTAAACTGTTGGGGTTTTGCCCGGCACCGTGCAGGTAGAACAGTCGCGCCCATTGCAGGGCGAAGGGCTGTTGGCGCTGCAGGTTTTCGAGGAACAGACGCAAGGTGTTCTTGGCCAACCCGTAAGGGTTACTCGGCCGCGCCTCGGTCTGCTCGCTGAGCGGCCCGCTCTGCAGGCCATATTCGAAACAGGTGCCGGTGACCAACACCTGCGACACGCCCGCCTCGACCGCGCCTTTGATGAACCGGTAATCGGCCATCAGGTTGTGTTCGAAGTGAAACAGCGCCTGATAATTCGGCAACCCCGGCCAGGCGAGATGCGCCAAGGCATCGACGCCATCGGTCAGCGCGGCGAAGTCCAGGTCGGCGGCATGAACATCCGCGGCCACGAATTCCACGGCGTTGATCCACGGTAATTGCGCGGCGGTCTCGGCGTTACGCGCCACGGCCCGCACCTCGCAGCCACGGGCGAGCAAAGCCGCGACCAGATGTCGGCCGACGAACCCGGTGGCACCGGTCACCAGCACCTTCACAGTACGGTCAACTCAGGCACGGCGATCACGAAACGGCCGTCCCACTGACGCACCTGCGCCAGTTGCTGACTGACTTCGTGCAGCAAATTCCACGGCAACACCAGGATGTAATCCGGTTTCTCCAGATCGATCTGCGCCGGCGAAACGATCGGAATGCGACTGCCCGGCAAGTACTTGCCCTGCTTGTGCGGATTGGCATCAGCCACCCAGGCCAGCAGGTCCGGTTTGACCCCGGCGTAGTTGAGCAAGGTATTGCCCTTGGCCGCCGCGCCATAACCGACCACACGCTTGCCGTCAGCCTTGGCCTGCAACAGGAAGCGCAGCAATTGGTGCTTGATGCCCTCGGCCGCTGGCGCCAGGGTCGCGTAGTACTCGGGGGTTTTCACTCCCGCTGCCAGTTCGGCCTGCAACTGCTGCTGAACGGCTGGCTGCACCTCACGGCGAACACCGTCGGCACGCTGGACGAACACCCGCAACGAACCGCCATGGGTCGACAACTGGCTGACGTCGAACATTTCCAGCCCATTGCGCTCGCACAAGGTCTGCACGGCGGTCAGGGACAGGTAGGAATAGTGCTCGTGATACAGCGTGTCGAATTGCTGCCCGGCCATCAGCGTCAGCAGCTGCGGAAACTCGAACGTCGCCACGCCGGTCGGCTTGAGCAAGGTGGCAAAACCACCGAGGAAATCATTGATGTCCGGGACGTGGGCCAACACGTTGTTGGCGGCCATCAGGTCGGCGGCCCAGCCTTCGTTTTTCAGCTGCGCGGCGGTGTCGCGACCGAAGAACAGTTCGCGAATCTCCAGGCCTTTTTCCCGCGCCGCTTGCGCGGTGCTGCGGGTTGGCTCAACACCCAGGCAAGGGATGCCGCGCCCGGCGACGTACTGCAACAGGTAACCGTCGTTGGCGGCGATTTCCACCACACGACTATCGGCAGTCAGGCCGAAGCGTTCGACCATCTCGGCGACATAGCGCTCGGCATGGGCCAGCCAGGTACTGGAGAACGAACTGAAATACGCATACTCGGCGTCGAACAGACTGTCGGCGCTGGTGTAATCCTCGGTCTGCACCAGCCAGCACTGCTGACACACCGCGACCTTCAAAGGCACCCATTGCTCGGTTTGTTCCAGGCGATCGGCGTGCACATAGGCGTTGGATGGCGGCGAGGTACCGAGATCGATCAGCGGCAAGGCCAGAGGAGTACCGCAACCACGGCAGTTCATAGACACACTCCAGCGAAGTGTTCATCGATCAAGGGATGGCTGGAATCCCTGACCGACAGATTATTGACAGGCAACGGCCAGGCAATCGCCAGCCGTGGATCGTTCACCGACAACCCGCCCTCGTGCGCAGGCGCGTAATCGGCGCTGTGCAGGTAGAGCAATTCGGCGTCATCGGTCAGGGTCTGGAAGCCATGGGCGAACCCGGCCGGGATCAGCAGGCTGCGACCGTCACCGGCCTTCAGGTGCTCGGCGTGCCAGTGCAGAAAGGTTTCGGAATCGGGGCGCAAGTCCACCGCCACATCCCAGACCTCGCCGCGCAGGCAGGTAATCAACTTGGCTTCCGGCGCATCGGCGTTTTGATAATGCAGACCGCGCACACTGCCCCGCTCACGGGTGCAGGAGTGGTTGATCTGGCGGATATGAAACGGCTGACCGAAAGCGCTCAGGCTGCCTTCGCAAAACAACCGGGCGAAATGCCCGCGATCATCTTCGAAGCGTTTGTGCTGCACGCTGAACAGACCGGCCAGCGGCAAGGCTTTCAACAGAAACTCGCTCACAACGCGCCTCGGTACAGGTTCAACTGGTTCAGGGTGACTTCACGCATGTCATCACCGTTCTGCCACGCCAGGTGCCAATCGAGGGTCTGGGTCAGGCACTGCTGCAACGACCAACGCGGTTGCCAGGCCAACCGTTGACGGGCGCGACTGCTGTCCAGGCGCAACAGGCCGGCTTCGTGCAAATCACTCGGCTCGATGCGCAATCCGCGTGCTTGCGGCCAGCGGCTGGCAAGCAACTCGACCACTTCGCCGACGCTGCACATGTCCGCTTCGCTCGGGCCAAAGTTCCACGCGCCGGCAAACGCCGGGCCTTGTTCGTAGAGACCAGCGGCCAATTGCAGGTAACCCGCCAAAGGCTCAAGAGCGTGCTGCCAGGGGCGCACGGCCTGCGGGTAGCGCAGGGTCACTGGCTGGTCGGCCGACCAGGCCTTGAGCACATCGGGAATCAGGCGTTCCGGCGCAAAGTCACCGCCGCCCAGCACATTGCCAGCACGGGCGGTGGCCAACGCCAAGCCATGCTCGGCGTACTTGTCAGCCGGGAAAAACGATGCGGCGTAAGACTGCGCCAACAATTCGCAGCAAGCCTTGCTGCTGCTGTAAGGATCGTGACCGCCCAAAGCTTCGTCCTCGCGGTACGGCCACAGCCATTCCTGGTTGGCGTAGACCTTGTCGGTCGTCACCAAAACACAGGCACGCACGCCGCCGACCTGGCGGATCGCTTCAAGCAGATTGAGCGTGCCCATGACGTTGCTGGAATAGGTTCCGAGCGGATCGCGATAGCCTTCGCGTACCAGCGGTTGGGCCGCCAGGTGCAGGACGATTTCCGGCTGGGTTTCGGCGATCAGTTCCAGCAAGGCGCCGAGGTCACGCAGGTCGCCGCGCTGATCATTGATGCCTTCGTGCACCCGCGCCAGTTCGAACAGGCTCGGTTCGGTGGACGGATCGAGCGAAAACCCGCTGACCTCGGCCCCGAGGCTTTGCAGCCACAACGTCAACCAGCTGCCCTTGAAACCGGTGTGGCCGGTCAGCAGGACACGCTTGCCACGCCAGAATTCCGGACTCAGGCCCATTGCTTCCATGGGGCCTCCCCGCTCTGCCACAGCGCTTCGAGGTGGTTTTTGTCGCGCAGGGTGTCCATCGGGTGCCAGAAGCCTTCGTGCTCGAACGCCTTCAACTGTTCGTCCTGGGCCAGCCGGGTCAACGGCTCGGCTTCCCAGGTGGTCTCGTCACCGCCGATGTACGACAGCACTTTCGGCGACAGCACGAAGAAGCCGCCATTGATCCAGCCGCCGTCGCCACGGGGCTTCTCGGTGAAACCGAGCACCTGATCGCCGTGACGTTCCAGGGCGCCGTAACGGCCTGGCGGTTGTACGGCGGTGACGGTCGCCAGACGACCGTGGGCGCTGTGGTAGTCCACCAGTTGACGGATATTGATATCGGAGACGCCGTCGCCATAGGTGAAGCAGAACGCCTCTTCATCCTTGAGGTAACGGCCGGCGCGCAGCAAGCGGCCACCGGTCATGGTTTCCTCGCCGGTGTCGATGAGGGTGACGCTCCACGGTTCGCTGTAGTTCTGGTGCACGTCCATGCGGTTGTTGCGCATGTCGAAGGTGACATCGGAGGTGTGCAGGAAGTAGTTGGCGAAGAAGTCCTTGATCGCATAGCCCTTGTAACCAAGGCAGATCACGAAGTCATGAATCCCGTGGGCGGAGTACTGCTTCATGATGTGCCAAAGAATTGGCTTGCCACCGATCTCGATCATTGGCTTGGGCTTTAGGTGCGACTCTTCGCTGATGCGCGTACCGAGACCACCTGCCAGAATTACTGCCTTCATCGCTGTCCTCTTGCTCTTCGCACGGCGCGGCAGCCCCCTCAGGGTCGGCGAACCGTCAGACGCACATCATTTACCCGCAGCCACTGGGCCGTTCACGCCTGATTGGGTGAAGGATTTATGGCGATATACGAGGTACTTGCAGGAAGTGAGCCAATTGCCCAGGACAAAAAAAATCGCGGCCTCCGGCGGTCCCCAAGGTGTGAATACATCCCTGAGCCGCCGAGGCCGCGATCTTTTGATGCTTGGAACGCAAGAACGGAATCAGTCCGGCAACCAGCCCCACAACCAGTGATTAAGATTGTCACCACGCAACATGAAATCCCGATGCACCGCCTCACGCAGTTCATCACCCATGCGGTAACTGGCATCCGGATCGGCCAGGTGCATGCGGATCGCCTGCAACCATTCGTCGGTGCTGTTGCTATAGACCTTGGTGCACGGCAAGTGCCCGCGATAGGCCTCGGTGTCGGTGCAGATCACTGGGTATCCGCAGGCACCGTATTCCAGCAAGCGCAGGTTGCTTTTGCAGTCGTTGAAGATATGGAACTCCAGTGGTGCCAGCGCCAGGTCGAGGTTCAGGCTCGCCAGTTTGAACGGGTAGCTCTGCAAGCCGATGGCGGAGTGAAACTCGTGAACATACGGGCGCAAGGCGTCGGGGCACATACCGAAGAACACCCACTCGACTTCGCCCGCCAGTTCGCGCACCACATCGGCAATAATCTCCAGGTCACCCGTGTGGCTGGTGCCGCCACCCCAGCCAACGCGCGGCTTGCTGGAGGTGCGACGGCGGCTGGTCAGCGTCGCCCATGGGTCCGGCGACAGCATGTTCGGCACCACGCGGATTTCGCTGTGCATGCTCGACAAGGCATCGGCCAGCGGTTGAGTGGTGACCACCACCCGGTCGCACAGGCCAATGCCTTCACGCAGCATCTGCTCGGTGTTGACCGGTTTGTTGCGGGCGTGGGTGTTTTTCTTCGGCGCACTGATGATGTAGTCGTCGAGTTCGAAAATCCGTAGCGCACTGGAATACTTTTTCATCCGCAGAATGTCGCCGGCAGCGCCTTCGCTGTAACGCCCTTGCAAGATGATCGTGTCCGGCGACAGGCGCTCGATTTCCACGGTCGACGGCGACTCGTAGGCCACCCGCGCAATCACGCGCCCGGCCGCTTCGAGCTCGGCCAGTGGTGCTGTCACTCGATAGTGGCCAACGGCAGTGCTGTTGACCGGCAGACCGAGTATCAACGGCAAAGCGCGAGTGCAGAACGGGTTCCAGTTATTGCGCAGCGACGGCTCCAGGCTGAAGCTGGAAATCCCAAGACTCAGCGCCGGGCTGTAGGCCGGATCCTTGGCGATCTTCGGCAACCATTTGCGATAGAAGGCTTCCTGCTCAAGCTCGCACAGCGCCAGCGTCGAAGGCTGTGCCGATGATACTTCTTGCGGCATCCACACCACACTGGCGTAAGGCGTCCAGACGACCAGGTAGCCGTCCTTGTTCGCCCGCAAACACAAGTCGACATCGCTAAGGCCTTGGGAATAGGTCACCTCATCGAACTGCTCGAGGTCATCGAACACTTGCTTGCGCACCATCAGGCAGTGACTGCTCACCGCGCTCCAGTTCTGGGTCACGTGCAAACGCTGCATGTAACCGCGAGAACCGGCTGCCTCACCATAAAATGGTGAACCGACCGGCCCCGCCAGCCCAAGAATCAACCCGGCGCTGACGATCGAACCCTCGGGGCTGAGAATGCGGGCACCGACCACACCCACTTCGGGACGCTGGGCGTGATTGAGCAATTCATCCAGCCAGTCACTGTCGCAGATCACGGTCTGCGCACTGAGGAGCAACAAGTACTCACCATGGGCCAGGCTCGCAGCGAAGTTGCGGATCGCCGCGTCGTTGGCGTCACCGGCGTAACGCAGCACCCGCAGCATCGCCGCGCCCAGTTGTGCCATGGCGGCCAGCCAATCGAGCATCGCCGGGTCATCAGTGCCGCTGTCGACAATCAGAATTTCGTATTGGGTGTAAGCCGTGCGCTCGATCAAGCCTTCAATGCAACGCTGCAACGCGTATAACGAATCGCCGGTCTGGATGATGATCGACACCAGCGGACGCGCTGCATGGAGATAGTCGATGCGGTTGATCAACGGCAATGCTTCCTGCCGGATCGCGTGCGCCACACCAATACGATCCAGGTGTGCGCTGACCATACCGGCGTTGCTCTCGATCACTTCGGGCAACGACAACCAGTCGGCGAAGGTCTGGCTCGACTCCACCTGAATCTCGGCAATGTGTTCGATGGTCTGCGGCCCGGCCTCTTCCACCAAACGCCACAACAGATCGTGCGGCGCCAGCTCACCGTGAGCCGGATCGAAACCGCCCAGCGCCATGAAGCGTTGACGCTCGAAGGCCAGGGTTCGGCCGACGTAGGGATAAGCACGCATCAGGTCGAGGTTGAAATCGGGTTTGAACACCGGGTCGGTCGACTCGCCATCGACCAACGCGCCCTCGTCACTGTAGGCACAAAGAATGCCCGGTGACCCCGCAATGCGTTCTGCCAAAATCAACAGAGCAGACTCGCGCAAGGTGTCGCCGGCCCGCAGCAGGCAGAACCAGTGAGCACCTTCCAGCTGCGGCACCACGGCGTTGAGCTGTCGCGCCCAATCGGCCTGGAATGGCAACTGCACCACGCGATCGTCGACGACAATGGATGCATCGGAGAGCACCAATACCGCTTGCGGCGTGTAAAGCTGACCACTGATGCTTTGCAATGTAGTGTTCAGCGCAGCGCTATCGACGCCGCTGTCGATCACGATCGGCACGATCTGCGGACGGAACGCCCAGCTATCGATGCGTTGTGGCAAGAGCCGCTGCTCGACATCGGACAACCTGCGGATCGCCAGCCATTCACGATAAAAATCGGCGTAGCTTTCGCTCTCCCCGCCCACCCGGCCATTCACCACCGTGTTGCGGTTGCCCAGGACACGCACCACACACAACTCTTCCCAGGCGTGGGGCTGCTCAGTGATTTTGTTCAGCTCGATATAGCGCACCCAACCCGACGCCGGAGCCGACTCACCGCTGCGCGCCGCGAGCATCTGCGAAAGCCAGCTCCACTCCATCGCCGCGGCCTTGATCATTTCCGGGGTTTTGCTCAAACGTTCCGGGTACAGGCGTTCGGCACTCAGCACCGTGCTCAGGGACACCAGGTTACCGCGACGCATCAGACATACGAACAAGGCGAAATCGAGCATCGCAACGAAACCGGCGCCTTCCTGAATCAGAGCCGGCAACAGCTCCAGTACATCGGCGCGACGCATCAGGGTCGAACTGAAGTTGCCGAGAAAATTTTTCGGCGTGCCTTCAAAGATCGCCAACATGTCATCGCCCTTGAGCAAGGCGTCGTTCGGCGAAAACCGGCAGTTGTCGACCCGTGGCGGCAGGATGAAATTGCCGGCATCGCTGAGCATTCGCAGGGCAAACACCACGTTCACGTCCGCGTGGTCAATCAGTACCTGCGCCTGCAGTGCAACGCTCGGTGAGAACAGACGGTCGTCATCGCACAGCACTTTGATCAATTCGCCACGGGCTTCTTCCACGCAGCGCAGCACATTTTTCTGCAACCCCAGACGTTGCGGATTACGCAGGTAGCGAATCGGGTGAACCGGTTCGACGAAAGCATCGACAATGCCGCGAATTTCATCATCGGGTGAATCGTCACAGATGACGATCTCGACGTGCTCATAGGTCTGGGCGAGCGCACTTTCCAATGCCTGACTGAAGAAGCGCGGGTTAAAGGCAGGGATGACAATGCTGACGAGGGGGCGTTGATTCACGGCGGGAAACTCTCGAGCGGCGGGCCTCTACCCTTTCAGGCAGAGACCCCGTAACCGCTTGGAAAAAGACGGTTGGCAGCTCGGCAGACGCCGGCTCAGACCTTGTTGAACAGGCCCAACTGAGCAATTTTGCTGAAGGCCAGTTGCGAGGCCTGCAACATGGTCTGCTGCAAGGTCAGACGGGTCATCACTTCAGCCGGATCGGAATCGCGGATCGACGACTGGGTCTGGGCATTGGCCAGTTTCAGGCTCTGGTTGGTATCGCTCTGGGTGTCCAGGGCAGCACCGCGCCCACCGACAGAGCTCAAGGCGCTGGACAGCTGATCCGTACCGCTGGCCAGGTTGGCAACACCAGAAGCCAGTGACGCTTGCAGTTTCTGTATGGCGATCGGGTTACCGTTGGTGGGTGTATTCAGTGCGGTTTTCAACTGGTTCACGGTGTCCAGAATGTTCTGGGTTTCGTGGGTGTTGACCGCAATGCTGAACTGATCGTTCGCAGCCGGAGTACCGCTGACAGTGAAGCTCACACCCGAGGCGGTGGCGACGCTACCGGCCATAGTCCCGGTCGATACCGGCTTGCTGCTTGCCGTCAATGGCGCTGCGTACAGTTCGAAGGCGGTGGCACTGGTGAACTTCAGGACCGCTGAGCCGCTAGGAAAACTGGCGTGGTAATTCACTGGGTTGGTGATATTGCTGGCGGTAATCTGCGCTGTCGAAGGGTTGCCAGGGCTGCCGGTTGCGCTGAAGGTATCCGGCTTGGCCGCCAGGGTGAAAGTGTGGCCAGGCAGCACAGTCGCCGCCGTATCACCAGCGCTCAGGTTGATGTTCAGGGTCAGCTCGACGCCACGGAAAGAGACGGCCTGGCCCGCCTTGCTGGCAGGATCGAATGCGCCGCCCTGGCTGGCTTCGGCGGTTACGTCGTTGCCGAGCGAGTCAGTGATTTTCAGCTGTGTGCCGCTGACGAAGTCCACGGTGTATGGCTCACCACTGCGGAACTTGGCGTTGTAGGTGACGTTCGACGACACCTGGCCGTTGGACAGGGTCACACGGCCGTCATCCACGACCGGCGCAGTCTGGGTGACCTCGCTGCGACTGGTGTTGATCGCCTGCTGGAATACGTCCCAACCGGTGCTGTTGGTGGCCATCGACATGGTGTCGCCGATTGCCAGGTCAAGCGTCACCTGGTCACCGTTGTAGCTGTAGGTGCCATCGTTGTTGCGGGTGAACGGCACAGTGTCGCCCTTGGAGCCGGCGAAGATGTATTTGCCATTCTCGTCCTTGCTGTTCATCAGGCTCAGCAGCTGCTCTTCGATCTGCCCCAACTCCGATGCGTTGGCCTGGCGGTCGGCGTCGGTGTAACCGGCGTTACCGGCACCCACCGCCAGTTCCCTGGCGCGCTGCAATACGTTGCCAATGCTGCTCATCACCGCTTCGGTGGTGCCCAGGGTCCCCTTGATGGTCGTGGCGTTAGCCTCGTACTGATCGAGCATCGAAGCCTGCTGACCCAATTGCAGCAGACGCGAAGCGCCGACCGGATCGTCCGCTGCGGTATTCACACGAACCAGGCTGCTGGCCTCTTCGCTGCTCTTGACCACGTTGGAAAAGTTCTTCTGATAGTTGGCAGCAGAGGACTCGTAAAACTGGGCGGTAGAAATGCGCATGAGCTACGACTCCTTAAAGACTGTTGATCAGTGTGCTGAAGATTTCCTGCGCAGCCTTGATGATCTGCGAAGAGGCGGTGTAGTACTGCTGATACTTGACCAGATTGCCGGTTTCCTCATCGAGGTCGACACCCGACAGCGAATCACGAGCACCCTTGGCATTGGCCAGGATGGCGGTGGTCGCGGCACTGTCGAGCTTGCCTTGCGCGGCCTTGGCGCCGACGCCTTCGACCAGTTTGCCGTAGGCGTCAGTCAGGGAAATGCCTTTGCTGGCGGAACCGGTATCCACGGTCTGCTTGGTCTGCAAGCCGGCCAGTACGGTGCCGTTGCGGTTGTCCAGCGTGCCCGGCTGGCTGAGCGATACGTTGATCGCGGTGCCGTTACCTGGCGAACCGGCCACGGTCATGTCAAACGACACAGTGCGCTGCACGATGGGCGGTCCCGGATCATTGATCGCGGCACCGGTGCCGTCGACCAGCGGAATGGTCAGGCTCAGCGTATTGTTCTGGCCCGGCACGATGGTGCCGCTGCTGAGCGCGTTGCCTTGGGCATCGAGCATTTGGTAAGTCTGAGTCGTACCACCGGCCGCACCGAACACGATCTTGACCGGCGTCGAAGTCTTCAGGCCGTTCTGGATTGTGGTGGTGGTCGCCGTGTCGTAGATATCGAACTTGGTGGTCAGGGTCGGTTGACCGCTGGCCGGAATCGTCAGTGTGCCGCTGCCGCCCGCTGCAATGGCCGCGCCCAACGGTGCCGCGATGGCCAGACGTTTGGAGTCGGTCATCTCGGTCTTGATGTTGGTCGCCGCGTTGCGGGTCGGGGTGATCTTGAACGTGTCGCCGGCGGCTGCTGTGCCACCGGAAAGTGTCATGGAGAAACCATCGATCACCGGCGGTGGCGTGGTCAGCGTGCTGAACGCGCCCATGGCGGTGCCTTCAGGCAGACGCTGCACGGTGTAGTTGGTGGCGCTGGTGAAGGTGACCTTGTAATCGTTGATGGTCAGCTTGCCGCTGTCCTCGATGCTCACATCGAAGTTGCCTGAGCCGGCGCTGTTGCCGACCGTGGCAACGCTGCGCTGAGCCATTTGCGCTGCGGTGTTGATGCTATTGAACAGGTTCGAGCCGAAGTCACCGTTCTTGTCGATGCCCTGGGCCTGGACGGTGTTCATCTGATCGGCAACGACCAGCGCCACACGCCCCAGTTCATTCATGGCCGGGTCCAGCACGGTGCTGCGATAACGCAGCAAGCCGCCCATCTCGCCACCGGTCATCACCGAGGTGATATCGATGGTGCTCGAACCTCGATTGAGCTGAATGGCCGAACGCGACGGATCGTCTTTACTCGGCACCACTTCCAGCTTGCTGGCAGTGCTGCCCATGACCAGCGGCTGACCGCTGCCCAGGTAAATGTCGAGGTTACCGTCACGCTCGATCACTTGCGCACCGGTGAAGGTGGACAACTGGCGCACGGTCTCGTTGCGCGCGTCGAGCAAGTCGTTGGGCTGGCCGCCGGCGTTGGAAACTTCGGAGATCTTCTGGTTCAACTGGGCCACGGTGGCCGCCAGTTTGTTGACCTGATCGGCCATGTCCGCCAGGTTGCCGTTGATGTCCGCGTTCTGCGCGGTCAACTGGCTGGAGATCGAGTTGAAACGGTTACTCAGGGCTTGCGCGTCGCTGAGCAGCAGTTGGCGGGAAGCATCGTCACCAGGTTTCGCGTTGACGTTCTGTACCGAGGCGAAGAACTTGGTCAGGGCGCCGTTGAGGCCGGTGCCGCTGTCCGACAGCAACTTATCGAGCGGGCTGATCTGTCCGGCATAGGCAGCCGAGTCGCTGTTGAGCGAGGTGGTGGTTTGCAGTTGCGCATCGAGGTAGCTGTTGTACACCCGACGCACATCGGCCAGGGTCGTACCCGTGCCGATGTAGACATTGCCGAACTGATTCGAGGCCTTGCTGCCCTGCACGGTTTGCTGACGCGAGTAGCCTGCGGTGTCGGCGTTGGCAATGTTGTTACCGGTCACCATCAACGCGCTTTGGCCTGCGGATAAACCCGACATCCCGATGTTGAGCAAACTCATGATTCAAACCTTATGCCTTGTGCCTATAAAGGCGTAGTGGAAGCGCCCGCTGCAGCGTAGTTTTGGTAACTCGTCATCTGCTTGGCTATCTGCGAAATCTTGCTTGCGTAATCCGGGTCGGTTGCATACCCGGCTTTTTGCAACTCGCGTACAAACTGTTCTGGGTTATCGGCCGACTTCAGCACATCTTGATAGCGATTGTTGCTTTGCAGCAGGGTCACAAGGTCATGGAAACTGTCCTTGTAAGAAGCGTAGGAACGGAACTCGGCCGTCTCCTTGACCATCTGGCCATTTCTGAATTCGCTGGTGATCGCCCGCGCCGAATCGCCCTTCCAGTTACCACTGGCCTTGATCCCGAACAGGTTGTGGCTACTGCTGCCATCCTGGGCGCGCATGACCGATTTGCCCCAACCGGTTTCCAGGGCGGCCTGAGCCACCAGGTAACGCGGATCGACACCGATACGGTCGGCGGCTTCTTTGGCCATTGGCAGCATGGTGTTGACGAATTCGTCGGCGGAACTGAAGGCTTTCTTCGCTGGCGCCAGGGGGATTTGAGCCATGGCACGACCATAAATCTGCAGGCGCCCGCTGGAGGTCGTATCCGTTTGCGAAGCCAGCCAATCGCCGTTGTACAGCGGGCCGGAACCGGTCGCGGTGCTCGGCGGCACCTGGATTTTGTTCTGCGTTGCGGTGGCGGTTGTCGCCGTGGTCGATGCCGATGGCACCAACCCGGCGAGCAAACGGTCGGCCAGTTTCGGTGGCAGCGCCAGACGCCGCTGATTGATCAGCGCCATGTCGTTGCGGTGTGCGCCCTCGCCCGCACCTGCCGGCGTCCTCACCGCGCGTGAAGCCCACAACGGGCGCTCGCCGTTGAGGCGCGACAGCGGCCCATTGGTGGCAACCGTACCGGCGGCAATCGGTGTTTCCACGGCGGCCTTCGCGGCGGCTTGCTTGGCGGCAGACGCTGCAGCAGCCTCACCCGGTGCCAACGGTTTGTTCTTCGACATCTGGCGCATCAGCACGTCAGCCAGACCAATACCGCCACCTTCGCGGGACAGGGAAACGGCCAACTGCTGGTCGTACATTTCCTGGTATTGCTTGGCTGCCGGCGTGTTGAGCGGATTATCCTTGCCCAGCGCTTCGGTGGCCGAGCGCATGGACTTGAGCATTTCACCGAGGAACAGCGACTCGAATTCCTGCGCCACTTTGCGCATGTTCGCATCGCTGTTCTTGTCGCCGACCTTGAGCTGGTTCAAACGATTCAGGTCCGAGTAAGAACCCGAATCGCTGCTGCTGACCAGACCGCTTTTGCGCATATCCATGATCGCCGTCCTCAGATCACGATCAGGTCGGCTTGCAACGCGCCGGCCTGTTTCAACGCTTCGAGGATCGCCATCAAGTCACCCGGCGCTGCGCCGACCTGGTTCACCGCACGAACGATCTCGTCGAGGGTGGTGCCAGGGCCGAACTTGAACATCGGCTTGGCTTCTTGCTGAGCGTTGACCCGCGAACGCGGCACGACCGCCGTCTGCCCGTTGGACAGAGGGCCGGGCTGGCTGACGATCGGGTCTTCGGTGATGGTCACGGTCAGGCTGCCGTGGGTCACGGCAGCCGGGGAAACCTTGACGTTCTGGCCGATCACGATGGTGCCGGTGCGCGAGTTGATGATGACTTTCGCCACCGCCTGACCCGGATCGACTTCGAGGTTTTCGAGGATCGACAAATAGTCGACCCGCTGGCTCGGATCGAGTGGCGCAGTCACGCGGATCGAGCCGCCATCGATGGCCTGAGCGACGCCAGGGCCAAGCATGTCGTTGATCTTGTCGACGATGCGCTTGGCCGTGGTGAAGTCCGAACGGTTGAGGTTCAGGGTCAGGCTGTTGCCCTGATTGAAGCCGCTCGGTACGGCACGCTCGACCGACGCACCGCCGGGGATGCGACCGGCCGACGGAACGTTGACGGTGATCTTCGAACCGTCACGACCTTCGGCATCGAAACCACCGACCACCAGATTGCCCTGAGCGACGGCGTAGACGTTGCCATCGATACCTTTGAGCGGCGTCAACAGCAAGGTGCCGCCGCGCAGGCTCTTGGAGTTACCGATGGACGCTACGGTGATATCTATCTGCTGACCTGGCTTGGCGAACGCTGGCAAATCGGCGCTGATCGACACGGCCGCGACGTTCTTCAATTGCACGTTGCCGGAACCTGGCGGCACCTTGATGCCGAACTGCGAGAGCATGTTGTTGAAGGTCTGCAGGGTGAACGGGGTCTGGGTCGTCTGGTCACCGGTGCCGTTAAGCCCGACCACCAGGCCATAGCCGATCAATTGGTTGGAACGCACACCGGAAATACTGGCGATGTCCTTCAACCGTTCGGCTTGAGCATCGAAGGCCGCCGTCAGCAACAGGACGCCCACCATAAGGCTTTTCAGATTCAACGTAGCCACCTAGAAAGGGAACAGCGGGCTGAGGAAGAAACGGTCGAACCAGCCTGGCTGACTCGCATCGGCAAACGCACCGGTGCCCGAATAGGTGATGCGTGCATCGGCGACGCGGGTCGACGACACGGTGTTATCGGTGGCGATGTCATCGGCACGAACGAGGCCGGCAATCCGTACCAATTCGTCACCGGTGTTGAGAGTCAGCCACTTCTCGCCGCGTACAGCGATGATGCCGTTGGGCAACACGTCGGCAACGGTCACAGTGATCGAGCCGGTCAGGCTGTTGCTCTGACCGGACTTGCTATCGCCCTTCGTTGAGCGGTCGGCGCTATAGCCGGCGTTCAGACTCAGGTCGTTGCCACCGACCGGATTATTGGTGGTCAGGCTGGAGCCGAACAGCGAGGTCAGGCCGATCTTGTTGTCGCTGTTCTTGTCCATCTGCGAGTTGGCGTTCTTGCTCGCCTGGGTGCGCTCGTTCAGGGTGATGGTGATGATGTCACCGACCCGGAACGCCTTGCGGTCGCTGTACAGGTTCTGTTCGAAACCGGCCTGGTAGATCGAGCCGTTATTGGCGGCAGCCGGCAGCGGCGTGCGCGGCAACACCGGGGCGTAGTAAGGGTCATTGGGCTTTGGCGTCGGACCGACGCACCCCGCCAGCGCGGCGACCCCACTCAGTGCCAGAACAGATACGAAGCGATTCATGACCCTACCTCACGGTGTTGCAGGCGACCTCATGGCCGCCTCATAGACTTGATTACAGATTCTGCGTTACGAACGAGAGCATCTGGTCGGCGGTGGAGATCACTTTGGAGTTCATCTCGTAGGCGCGCTGAGTGGTGATCATGTTGACCATCTCTTCAACGGTGCTGACGTTGGACGTTTCCAGAGTGTTCTGCAGCGTGGTGCCAAAACCGGCCAGGCCCGGGGTGCCGACTTGCGGCGCGCCACTGGCAGCGGTTTCCAGGAACAGGTTGTTACCCACCGCTTGCAGGCCGGCCGGGTTGATGAAGTCGGCGGTT
The DNA here is from genome assembly GCF_058798795.1 of Pseudomonas sp. GW822-FHT07A10. Lineage (NCBI taxonomy): Bacteria > Pseudomonadati > Pseudomonadota > Gammaproteobacteria > Pseudomonadales > Pseudomonadaceae > Pseudomonas > Pseudomonas sp. GW822-FHT07A10. Next base: position 229,035 of record NZ_JBXAKV010000010.1, on the reverse strand, counting down.
TGCAGGTTGCCGATCACCTGGGAGGCGGGGTTGCCGGCAACGGTGATGGACACGGTGCCGTCACGACCAACGGTGAACGTCTGGGCGTTGTTCGGAATGACAATGGCCGGCTCCAGGGCAAAGCCGCTGGCGTTGACGATCTGGCCGTTGGAATCCAGGTGGAAGGTACCGTCACGGGTGTAGGACGTGGTGCCATCGGGCTGCAGGATCTGGAAGAAACCGCGACCGTCGATGGCCATGTCCAATGGCTGCTCGGTGGTTTGCAGGCTGCCGGCGGTGAAGTTTTTCTGGGTGCCGACGATGCGCACACCGGTACCCACTTGCAGACCCGACGGCAGTTCGCTGTCCTGGGTCGACTGGGCGCCTGGCTGGCGTTTGATCTGATACAGCAAGTCCTGGAACTCGGCGCGGTCACGTTTGAAACCCGTGGTCGATACGTTCGCCAGGTTGTTGGAAATGGTGGTGAGGTTGGTGTCCTGGGCGGACAGACCTGTTTTGGCAACCCATAGAGCCGGAAGCATTCGTTTCTCCTCGTGCGCCTGTTTTACGGCGCGACGTTCTGATAATTAGCTGATCTGCAAGACCCGAGCCATGGCCTGGTCATCGTCTTTGGCGGTGTTCATCATCTTGATGTGCAGCTCGAACTGCTTGGCCAGCGCCAGTACCGAAGTCATTTCTTCCACGGCATTGACGTTGCTCGACTCGAGAAACCCAGACACCAGTTTGACGCCGGCATCGGCTTGCGCCGGCTTGCCGTCCTTGGTGTGGATCGAACCGTCCAGGCCTTTGGTCATGTTCTTGAAGTCCGGGTTGACCAGTTTGATGCGGTCGACTTCGGCCATCACCCGCGGGCCTTCACCCATCGCACGGATGCTGACGGTGCCGTCTTCGCCAACTTCGATCTGCTGCTCGGGCGGCACGGCAATCGGCCCGCCATTGCCCATCACCGGCATGCCGTTGCCGGCGCGCAGTACGCCCAGCGCGTCAACGTTCAGGCTACCGGTGCGCACGTAGCTTTCACCGCCATCGGGGTTTTGCACGGCGATCCAGCCGTTGCCTTGCACCGCGACATCGAGGTCGCGACCGGTTTGCACCAGGGCGCCCGGGGAGAAGTCGGTAGCCGGACGTTCGCTCATGGCAAACGCACGCGCCGGAAAGCTGTCACCAAACACCGGCATCGAACGGGCCTGCTCCAGGTCCTTCTGAAAACCATTGGTAGAGATGTTCGCCAGGTTGTTGGCATGAGCCTTCTGCGCCAGTGCATTCTGGCTGGCGCCGGTCATTGCCACATAAAGGTACTTGTCCACACTCTTTCCTCTGCATGCCGGACGTTTGCCGCCCACCGCTGTACTGCTGAGCCATAAGCAATTTGCAGACCAACTTTTTTCTGGCGGCGCCGGGCCCGGCAAACAAAGGACTTGAGGGGTTTAGAGAGGAATGGGGGAATGAATCGAAGACGAAAAACCGGCGGTGTCATGCCGCTTACGGCAAGCATCGACCTTTGCAGTCAACACAGAACTCTGTGGCGAGGGGGCTTGCCCCCGTTCGGTTGCGAAGCGGCCGCAAAATCATCCGACGCGTTTTACCTGACACTATACGGTTGCTGCATTTGGGGCCGCTTCGCAACCCAACGGGGGCAAGCCCCCTCGCCACAGGTTTAAACACCCGGCTCTTTGCCCACCTCATACTCGCGTAACTTATTGGCAATGGTGGTATGGGAAACCCCCAGTCGCTTGCCCAGTTGCCGACTGCTCGGATACTCGGAATACAAGCGCTCCAGCACCGCTTTCTCGAAGCGCCCGACAATCTCGTCCAGCCCGCCCTCGAGGGAGAAATCGCCAAGCGGCTGACGCACGCCGTAGTCCGGCAGACGAATGTGCTCGGCTTTGACGGTGCCGCCCTCGCACAGGGAAACCGCCTGAAACAGCACGTTTTCCAACTGCCGCACGTTACCCGGCCAGTGATAGTGACTGAGCCGTTCCATCGCCGCCGGCGCCAGTTTCGGCAGTGGGCAACCGATCTGTCGACTGGCCTGATCGAGGAAGTGCTCCACCAGCGGCGCCAGTCCGTCGAGGCATTCGCGCAGCGGCGGGATGTGCAGCGAGAGCACGTTCAAGCGGTGGTACAAGTCCTGGCGAAACTCACCGCGAGCACACAGCTCGGACAAGTCCACCTGAGTCGCGCAGATCACCCGCACATCCAGATAGACCTCTTCATCGCTGCCAACACGACGGAAGCAACCGTCCTGCAGAAAGCGCAGCAATTTCACCTGCAAGCGCGGGCTCATTTCGCCGACGCCATCGAGAAACAACGTACCGCCCGCCGTCAGCTCCAGGAGCCCGAGCTTGCCTTCGGCCCGCGCCCCTTCGAAGGCGCCGGGGCCGTAGCCGAACAATTCAGTCTCGGCCATGGACTCAGGCAGGCCGGCGCAGTTGAGCGCCATCAGCGGTGATTGCCCACGCGGGCTCGCCAGGTGACAAGCCCGCGCCAACAACTCTTTGCCGGTGCCGGTTTCGCCTTCGATCAATAGCGGCGCATCCAGTGGTGCCATGCGCCGCGCTTCGCGAACCACCGCCGCCATCACTTTCGAACTTTGGAAAATGCTGTCGAAGCCGCGCAACTCCTGTTTGCGCACGTTATAGATGCGCTCGCCCACCCGGTCCGCCCGGTGCAGCGTCAACACCGCACCGGCCATGGCCTCGCTTTCGTCATGCTCCGATTGCAGCGGCGCGATGTCGGCGAGGAACACGTCACCCTTGACCTTCACCCGCAAGCCGTTGATCCGCGACTTGTTGGCGCGCACCAGTTCCGGCAAGTCGAAGTCTTCGGCATACCGCGACAACGGAATCCCCGGCACCTCATCTACCCGCACCCCGAGCAACTGCGCCGCCGCACGGTTGGCCGCGACGATGGAGCCGCCCATGTCGATCGACAGCACCGGAAACTCCAGGGCACCGAGCAAGGCATTAAGCTCCATGTGCCGACGCTCGCTGGGCATCAGCCCTACACGCTTGACGCCGAACACCCCGCCAATCGCCTCGAACTTGGGCCGCAACGCCTGGAACTGAATGTTGATCAGGTTCGGACAGTGCAGATAGATCGCATTGCCATGCTCACCACCCACCTCGCCACGAGCGACGTTGATCCCGTACTCGACCAACAGGTTGAGAATGTCGCGCAGGATACCGATGCGGTTCTGGCAGTGAACTTTGATACGCATATAAAGGCCCGTAACAGGGGTGATCGAGGCCCGACGCAAGGAAATTTCTGCGCGAACACCAAGTTAGTCGTCAAGATTATGTGACACCCGTGATCCATTTCAAACACGGAAATATCAATACTTACGCCACAGCAGCAAAACCGTAACGAATACTTTACGAAAAGCATGGATTTTTCCCACTTAACGCGCGGATCACCTGCTGCAAAGTCGCACACCTTGGCGTATCTCTAATTCCAGAGCAGGACATAAAACAAGAACGTATCCCCTAGCAGGAGAGCAGTATGAAGCAGACGCAATACGTGGCTCGCGAGCCCGATGCGCAAGGTTTTATCGACTACCCCGCTGAAGAACACGCGGTGTGGAATACGCTGATCACTCGCCAACTGAAAGTGGTCGAGGGTCGTGCATGCCAGGAATACCTGGACGGTATCGAAAAACTCGGTCTGCCCCACGACCGCATTCCGCAACTCGGTGAAATCAACAAAGTCCTCGGTGAAACCACCGGCTGGCAAGTTGCCCGGGTGCCCGCGCTGATTCCCTTCCAGACCTTTTTCGAATTGCTGGCGAACAAGCAGTTTCCGGTGGCGACCTTTATTCGTACCCGCGAAGAGCTGGATTACCTGCAAGAGCCGGACATTTTCCACGAGATCTTCGGCCACTGCCCGTTGCTGACCAACCCCTGGTTCGCCGAATTCACCCACACCTACGGCAAACTCGGCCTACAGGCTTCCAAGGAAGAGCGCGTGTACCTGGCGCGTCTGTACTGGATGACCATCGAGTTCGGCCTGGTCGACACACCGCAAGGCCTGCGCATCTATGGCGGCGGCATTCTGTCCTCGCCGAAAGAAACTGTTTACGCCCTGTCGGACGCACCTGAGCATCAGGCCTTCGACCCACTGGAATGCATGCGTACGCCGTACCGCATCGACATTCTGCAGCCGCTGTACTTTGTCCTGCCGAACCTCAAGCGCCTGTTCGATCTGGCCCACGAAGACATCATGGGCATGGTCAAACAAGGCATGCAGCTTGGGTTGCACGCACCGAAATTTCCGCCAAAAGCTGCGTGACCCGCGACTTTTGGCATCAAGTGAGTCTGTTACGGATCGCCGCTTTGCTTTAGCGTGGTCCCACTGACGACCGTTTTTCAAAACACTCGATTTCAGGAACACATCATGTCCACATTGAACCAAGCCCATTGCGAAGCCTGCCGCGCCGACGCCCCTCAGGTCAGCGACGAAGAACTGCCGATCCTGATCAAGCAGATCCCTGACTGGAACATCGAAGTGCGCGACGGTGTGATGCAGTTGGAAAAAGTTTTCCTGTTCAAGAACTTCAAGCACGCGCTGGCGTTCACCAACGCCGTTGGCGAAATCTCCGAGGCCGAAGGTCACCACCCGGGCCTGCTGACCGAGTGGGGCAAAGTCACCGTGACCTGGTGGAGCCACTCCATCAAGGGCCTGCACCGCAACGACTTCATCATGGCCGCGCGCACTGACGAAGTGGCCAAAGACGCCGAGGGCCGCAAATAATGCATTTCGACGCCATCGGCCGAGTACCCGGCGACCCGATTCTCGGCCTGATGGAGGCCTATGCGCAGGACCCTAACCCGCGCAAGTTCGACCTTGGCGTGGGTGTCTACAAAGATGCCCAGGGCCTGACACCAATCCTGGAAGCGGTGAAGCTTGCCGAGCAGCGCCTGGTGGATCGCCAGGCCACCAAGACTTACATCGGCGGCCACGGCGATGCAGCGTTCGGCAAAGTCATCAACGAGCTTGTGCTGGGTGCTGATTCGGCGCTGATCGCCGAGCAACGGGCCGGCGCCACGCAAACGCCGGGCGGCACCGGTGCGCTGCGCTTGAGCGCCGACTTCATCGCCCAGTGCCTGCCGGGCCGTGGCGTGTGGCTGAGCAGCCCGACCTGGCCGATCCACGAAACGATTTTTGCGACGGCCGGGGTCAAGGTCAGTCACTACCCGTACGTGGGCAGCGATAACCGTCTCGATGTCGAAGCGATGCTCGAAGTGCTCAATCAAGCACCGAAGGGCGATGTGGTGCTGCTGCACGCCTGCTGCCACAACCCGACCGGTTTCGACCTGTCCCATGACGATTGGCGCCGGGTGCTGGACGTGGTGCGCAGTCGCGACTTGCTGCCGCTGATCGACTTCGCCTATCAGGGCTTCGGCGATGGCCTGGAGCACGATGCCTGGTCGACCCGGCTGTTCGCCGCCGAGTTGCCGGAAGTGTTGATCACCAGTTCCTGCTCGAAGAACTTCGGCCTGTACCGCGACCGCACCGGTGCGCTGATTGTCTGCGCGCAAACCGCCGACAAGCTGGTGGACATCCGCAGCCAACTGGCCAACATCGCCCGCAACCTGTGGTCGACACCGCCGGATCACGGCGCCGCCGTAGTCGCGACCATCCTTGGCGATCCAGAGCTGAAAAGCCGCTGGGCCGACGAAGTGGAAGCCATGCGTTTGCGCATCGCCCAGCTGCGCAACGGTCTGGTCGAAGCGCTCGAACCCCACGGCTTGCGCGAGCGGTTTGCGCACATTGGTGTGCAACGCGGGATGTTTTCCTACACCGGTTTGTCGCCGGAGCAGGTCAAGCAACTGCGCGAACATCACAGTGTGTACATGGTCAGCTCGGGCCGGGCGAACGTGGCGGGGATCGATGCGACACGCCTGGACCTGCTGGCCGAGGCCATCGCTGACGTCTGCAAGTAACCCGATGCAATGGCGAGCTCCCTGTGGCGAGGGAGCTTGCTCCCGCTCGAGCGCGTAGCGGTCGCAAAAAACTGCAACCGAGTTCTAACGCAAAGAACCCATTGCCTGCATTGGGGCCGCTCAGCGACCCAGCGGGAGCAAGCTCCCTCGCCACAGTGGGTCTTCACCTCCTGCTGACCTGTCTAGACAATCCCATCCGTCGTAACAATTGGATATAAAGTCTATTTGTCATTTTTCCTGCTGTATCCTGCCCAGGCTTTTTTAAAAGCGCGGATCTACCAGATCTATCAACAGACTTAGCGAGGAGCGCGAAACATGCACGAGATCCCTAATCTCCCCTTCCCAAGCCTGCACGAAACTGAGCAGACAACCACGCAACAAGCCGGCGCCCAACAGCCCGAGCCGAAAGAAGCACCTGAACGCCGCCAGGCCGACAGAGAAGACTGATACACCTGCAATGCCAGACCGTGTGGAAAGCGCTAACATGCGCTTTCCACACTGCCTGAACTGCGAGCCCGCACCATGAGCGATGATTTCACTGAAGCCCAGGCCAGCGTCCTGATCGGCACCGCCGAGAAGATGATCGACATCTGGAACCGTCTTTCCCCTGAGAAACAAGCCGCCCTGCTGGCCCGCTTCGGCAGCGAAGAAAATGCCCTGGCCGCCCTGGTCACGACGCAACTGGTCGCCCCCGCAAAATCCTGATTCATCCCGTTCGGCAATTAGTTTTACTTTTTCACGCCCTGCGACCGTCCACGCCGCTATCATAAGCAGCCTATCTATCCTGCTGCCCCGTGGACCTTTTAACCATGTCTGAAACCCAGCGCCCCCTGGCGGTCACGCTGCAAGTCGTTTCCATCGTCCTGTTCACTTTCATCGGTTACCTCAATATCGGTATTCCCCTGGCCGTATTGCCGGGCTACGTCCACAGCGACCTCGGCTTCGGCGCGGTGATCGCCGGGCTGGTGATCAGCGTGCAATACCTGGCCACCCTCCTCAGCCGCCCTTACGCAGGGCGCATCATCGATAACAAGGGCAGCAAACTGGCGGTGATGTATGGCCTCGCCGGCTGTGGTTTGAGCGGTGTGTTCATGCTGATTTCGGCCTGGACGCAAAGCCTGCCGATACTGAGTTTGATCAGCCTGTTGATTGGCCGCCTGATACTCGGCAGCGCGGAAAGCCTGGTCGGCTCCGGGTCGATCGGCTGGGGCATCGGCCGGGTCGGCGCGGCGAACACCGCCAAGGTCATCTCCTGGAACGGCATCGCCAGTTACGGCGCGTTGGCGGTCGGCGCACCACTGGGGGTGCTGCTGGTGAGTCAATTGGGTTTGTGGAGCATGGGCGTGAGCATCGTGCTGCTGGCCGTGCTGGGTGTGGCGCTGGCCTGGCCGAAAACCGCGGCGCCGATTGTCGCCGGTGAGCGTTTGCCGTTCATGCATGTGCTGGGACGGGTGTTCCCTCATGGCTGCGGCCTGGCACTGGGCTCCATCGGTTTTGGCACCATCGCGACCTTCATCACCCTGTATTACGCCACTCAGCATTGGTCCAACGCGGTGCTGTCCTTGAGTTTGTTCGGCGCCAGTTTCATTGGCGCACGGTTGCTGTTCGGCAACCTGATCAACCGCCTCGGCGGCTTTCGCGTGGCGATTGCCTGCCTCTCGGTGGAAACCCTCGGGCTGTTGCTGCTGTGGCTGGCGCCGGATGCCCATTGGGCACTGGCCGGTGCAGCGCTGAGCGGTTTCGGTTTTTCGCTGGTGTTCCCGGCCCTGGGCGTGGAAGCGGTCAACCTGGTGCCGGCCTCCAGCCGTGGCGCAGCAGTTGGGGCCTATTCGCTGTTTATCGATTTGTCACTGGGGATTACCGGACCGCTGGCGGGTGCGATTGCTGCAGGATTCGGGTTTGCCTCGATCTTCCTGTTCGCCGCCCTCGCCGCTTTGAGCGGATTGATGTTGAGCGTTTACTTGTACCGGCAGGCACCCAAGTATCGGGAAGAGCGTGAGGCCCACTAAAAATCCACCTTGCCCCGCCCGGCCTTGATGCTGCCGCGCTTGGTCTTGGATTCGAGCCGACGCTTTTTCGAGCCCAGAGTCGGCTTGGTCGGACGGCGTTTCTTTTCCACTTTGGTAGCGCTGAGGATCAACTCGGTCAGACGCTCCAGCGCATCGGCGCGGTTCTGCTCCTGCGTGCGGTATTGCTGGGCCTTGATGATCAACACCCCTTCGCTGGTGATGCGACTGTCGCGCAACGCCAGCAGCCGTTCCTTGTAAAACTCGGGCAGGGACGAGGCCGGAATGTCGAAGCGCAGGTGCACCGCACTGGAGACCTTGTTGACGTTCTGCCCACCGGCGCCCTGGGCGCGAATGGCCGTCAACTCGATCTCGGCATCCGGCAGATGCACGTTGTTGGAAATCACCAGCATGGAAAAAAGTCCGATATCAGGACCGCCAGAATACCTTGTAGGAGCGAGGCTTGCCCGCGAAGAACGATAACGCGGTTTGCCTGATAAACCGTGGCGTCCTCTTCGCGGGCAAGCCTCGCTTCTACAGGTTTCATGCAAATTCAAAGTTTTTTATCGCCCACAAAAAACCCGGCACATGGCCGGGTTTGTTGTTTCTGCGTTTTGCACTTACTTGGCAGCGGAACCCGCAACCTGCAACGCCTGCTGCGCACTGCGCTTGTTCTTGATGCCGTAGCAGATCCACATGAACGCGACCCACACCGGAATCGCATACACCGAGACCTGGATGCCCGGGATCAGCAGCATCACGCCGAGGATGAACACCACGAACGCCAGGCAGATGTAGTTGCCGTACGGGTACCACAGGGCCTTGAACAGCGGCGTCTGCCGGGTCTTGTTCATGTGCTGGCGGAACTTGAAGTGCGAGAAGCTGATCATCGCCCAGTTGATCACCAGGGTCGCAACCACCAACGACATCAACAGTTCCAGCGCGTTTTGCGGGATCAGGTAGTTCAGCAATACCGCGATCAATGTCACAGCGGCCGACGCCAGGATCGAACGTACCGGCACGCCACGCTTGTCGATCTTCGACAAGGCTTTCGGCGCATCGCCCTGCTCGGCCATGCCCAGCAGCATGCGGCTGTTGCAGTAAGTACCGCTGTTGTAGACCGACAGCGCCGCGGTCAGGACCACGAAGTTGAGGATGTGCGCGGCGGTGTTGCTGCCGAGCATCGAGAACACCTGCACGAACGGGCTGCCGCTATAGGCATCGCCAGACGCATTCAGCGTCGTCAGCAGGCTGTCCCAAGGGGTCAGCGACAACAGGACCACCAGCGCACCGATGTAGAAAATCAGGATCCGGTAGATCACCTGGTTGATGGCTTTCGGGATCACGGTTTTCGGTTTGTCGGCTTCAGCGGCGGTGAAACCGAGCATTTCCAGGCCACCGAAGGAAAACATGATGATCGCCATGGCCATCACCAGACCGCTGACACCGTTCGGGAAGAAACCGCCGTGGGACCACAGGTTGGTTACCGAGGCTTGCGGGCCGCCGTGGCCGCTGACCAGCAGATAGCTGCCCAGGGCAATCATGCCAACGATCGCCACGACCTTGATGATCGCGAACCAGAACTCGGCCTCACCGAAGACTTTGACGTTGGCCAGGTTGATCGCATTGATCAGCACGAAGAACGCGGCGGCGGAAACCCAGGTCGGGATATCCGGCGCCCAGTAGTGGATGTATTTGCCGACCGCGGTCAGCTCCGACATGCCCACCAGGATGTACAGAATCCAGCAGTTCCAGCCCGACAGGAAACCGGCAAAACCGCCCCAGTATTTGTGCGCGAAGTGGCTGAAGGAACCGGCCACCGGCTCTTCGACGATCATTTCGCCCAGTTGGCGCATGATCATGAAGGCGATGAAGCCGCAAATGGCGTAGCCGAGAATCATCGACGGGCCGGCGGATTTGAGCACGCCGGCCGAGCCGAGGAACAGCCCGGTACCGATCGCGCCACCGAGGGCGATCAGTTGAATATGGCGATTTTTCAGGCCGCGTTTAAGCTCGCCTGAATGCGAGTTTTGTCCACTCATGAAAAGGGTCTCACGCAAGGTTTGATGATGTTCAGTAGACGTAGCTGCTCGGTTGCGATTTCAAGCAGCGCCGATCAAACCCCAGCGCAGGCACCAGGAGTTCAGCGTTTTTACGACAGTCATGCGTCACCTGTTTGTTTTTATCTGTGACGAAATCGAACCCGACACGCTCGTGACGCGGCGGAGTGAACAAGGCGGATAGCCTTGAGGTTTGCGCTGTTGCGCAGAGGGTCACAGTTAAAACGCGGCGCATTGTACACCTGTAACCCCCTGCTGCCAGACACCGCTGGATCAGCGCGTCGGTTGCCGGGATTGCCTGTGTCCGCCTCGAAGGTCTCGGGCGGCTGCAAAAATTGAGTCAGACCTTTGCAGGTCTTCGACGGGGGCAGCGGAAAAATCGCCCCACGGAGAGAGATGGAGATGAGTCACGGCGTTCATTGCGCCTCCTTCTTGTTATGCACCTGCACGACAGGCATGGGGCGCATCTCACCTTTCAATCGAGGCCGAGACAAGCGCGCCAGAGCCCTTGAACAGCACCATCGCGGCGGCGGACGGCAGGTTTTCCTTACAGCCCTTTCCACAGCGGCATTCCATGGGGTTTGAGCGCGCTTTTCGTAAGGATTTATTTACAGCGCGTAACGCATGCTTTCCAAATCAGATCCAGAGAGCCGTCGACTGTAAATTGACGATAGGAAGCTTCCTAAGGAGTTTTCCGACTTAGTTTTCTGTTTTTTATTAGGAAATTTACTTTTTGAAAAATGGAATAATTAGTTCAAATGAAAATTGTTTAATTATTTTTTTGCAATTCAAAAACCTGTGAACTAGGTTTTCAACGACTTGCCGAGCCGCATCGACCGGCAAGTTGACGCGCTCTTCAATGAATGAAAAACGCGCCGCTGTTCTTACCGAAAAAGTCATTCAGGAGATTCACCATGCAAGCACTGGACAAAGACTTGGATACTGAACTGCAACTGGACGATTGGTTTGAAGCACCGACCCATGAAGCCGCCGTTGAAATGATGCAAGCCGACGCGGTTGTTCCGTTCGGCACGGCGATGTGGCCTCTGTAAGACATCCCGGCGGGCATGATCCGGCCGGTCGTGCCCGCCACTTACCAGGTTTGTCAGGGAGGACTCCATGGATAAGCAGCGTGCCATCTCGCATTTCCTTTACTACCTCGAACATCACCCAGCCGTTGCCGGCATCAACCCGGCGAAGGTCTTGCTCGGCCATACCGCTGATTACGAGGCGCTGACCGGCGCCATCGCCGAACAGGCCGGCAACAGCCCAAGGTTCAGCTTCAGCGCAGTGCGCCTGGACCTCGAACCCACCGCATTGCTGGCCCAGGCGATTGCCGACAGCGATCTGTACATTTTCTTCTACGACTCTTCCACCCTGCCCAACCCGCGTCCCGACGGCCCGGACTTTGTCCGTGCGCTGCAAGACGTGATGGCGGAAAACTGGAAGAAGTCGTTGCTGTTCAAGGATTACGGCGATTACTTCTACGACACGTTCAGTGTCACTCCGCAGCGGATCGCCGGGTTGAACAGCCACTTGATCCAGCGCATGTCCCACGCCACCACTTTAAGTTTCAAAGATGATCACGGCTCGTGGTTCGAAACTCCGTTGAGCAGTATCAAGAAGTGGACCGACATCAATGGTGTCGGCAACTTCGATCTGGCGCCCGGCGAGATTGCCACCCATAGCGAGGCGATTAATGGCCGGGTGAAGTTTATGGGAACGTTCCTCAGCACGATTCCGTTTGCCCGCAAGTACGGCGTACTCGAATCACCGCTGGAGTTGTGGATCGAGAACTCGACCATCAGCAAAATCGCCACCGATGTGCCGGGACTGGAACATGACTTCAACAAATACCTGGACGCCAATCCGTCCAACCGGCGCATCGAGGAGTTGGGGATCGGCACCAACGAAGGTGTGAAAGAGTTGTATGCGCGCAATGCCGGCTTCGAAGAGCGCCATTGCGGTTTGCACTTGGGGTTGGGCGGAGGCGCCAAGGGCAGCCATCATCTGGACCTGATCTTCTCTGGCGGCGTGTTGGCGCTGGATGATGAGCCGGTGTTTGATGGGCGGTTTGTCTTCTGAACAACACCGGCCCCTGTGGCGAGGGAGCTTGCTCCCGCCGGCCGATCCGCGCCCGGGCGCAGCAGTCGCAAAACCTGCCGACGCGGTTACCTGACATAACGAGGTGAATGGGTTTTGGGGCCGCTTCGCGCCCCAGCGGGAGCAAGCTCCCTCGCCACAACGCCACCTGCATACTGAAAACCGGTTCTGCCAGACACAAAAAAACGCCATCCCGAGGGATGGCGTTTTTTATGCTGCGCTTACCGATTACTCAGGCTTGCGACGACCGAAGCCCGGACGCTGGCCCGAACCGGCGGGTGCGCCGCGGCGCTTGCCCGATGGTGCGTCCTTGTCGACCAGCACGATGCCTGGGCGTTTCTTCGGCGCCGGCTTGGCCGGGCGCTTGGTGTCGGCCGGGCGGTCTGCCACCGGCGTACCACGGCCGGCAGGCGCACCGCGATCGCTACGACCACCGGACGGAGCGCCACGGCCTTCGCCGCGCTCAGTACGACCGTTGGCCGGACGTGGCGTGCGTGGACCGCGCTCGCCGTCCTGGCGTGGCGCTGGCTTGCGGGCCGGGCGCTCGCCTTCGATCTGCGGCTCGCGAGATGGACGCGGGCCGGCAGCTGGAGCGCCAGCGGCTGGACGCAAGGTCCGTACGCGTTCGGTCTTGCCCACCGGGCGGGACGATTTGCGCTGCATACGCTCGAGCTTGTCTTTGCTCTTGGCGTTCATTTGCGGCATCGCCACCGGCGTCAGGCCGACTTCAGCACTCAGAATGTCGACTTCCTGCTGGCTCATTTCGCGCCAGCGACCCATCGGCAAGTCGGAGTTGAGGAACACCGGACCGAAACGTACGCGCTTCAGACGGCTGACCACCAGGCCCTGGGATTCCCACAGACGACGAACTTCGCGGTTACGACCTTCCATCACCACGCAGTGGTACCAGTGGTTGAAACCTTCGCCACCTGGTGCCTGCTTGATATCGGTGAATTTGGCCGGGCCGTCTTCGAGCACCACGCCTGCCTTCAGACGCTCGATCATCTCGTCGTCGACTTCACCACGTACACGGACCGCGTATTCACGGTCCATTTCGTAGGACGGGTGCATCAGGCGGTTGGCCAGCTCACCGTCGGTGGTGAACATCAGCAGACCTGTGGTGTTGATGTCCAGGCGACCGATGTTGATCCAGCGACCTTCTTTCGGGCGCGGCATCTTGTCGAACACGGTCGGACGACCTTCCGGGTCGTCACGGGTGCAGATTTCACCGTCGGGCTTGTTGTACATGATCACGCGGCGTACCGACTCGGCAGCTTCTTCGCGCTTGATCACCTTGCCATCGATGGTGATGGCGTCATGCAGGTCGACGCGCAGGCCAAGGGTGGCGTCTTTGCCATTGACCTTGATGCGGCCATGGCTGATCCAGGCTTCTACGTCACGGCGCGAGCCGACGCCGATACGGGCGAGGACTTTCTGCAGTTTTTCGCCTGCTGGGCCGATTTCCTGGTCGTCTTTCTGGTCGTTGATACTCATCTGGGCACCTCCCGGTGTGATCAAGTTCAGGCCTTGGCCTGAAGATGTGAAATCTGGTCGTTTGACGAAGGGATCGTCAAAGGGTCGCGAATCATACGCTCATGGAAGCGTTCGCGCATCAGAGACTAGCTGATCGACCGTCGGTTATTGGTTTTTCCGCCGGCCGGCGGTGGCTGCGATCTTTTGGCGGACTTCAATCCTCGAACTGGCGGCGTTCGGCCTCGATCGCTTCGGCCAGGGCCCGGGCTTCGGCTTCTTCATCGCTGAGTTCAGGTTCGGGCTTGGGTTGTTCAAGCGCGGCAACCGCGGCCAGCAGTTTCTCGCGAGCCTCGGCAACGCCAAGAATGTCATCCTCAGGCTCTGGTTCCTGCTCTTCTTCGTCAGCAACTGACGCCTCAACCTGAAGCTCTACCTCGACTTCCGGCTCCGGCTGCTCCGATACCTCTTCAGTCTCGGTCAACTCGCCATCGCGCAACAAATCGTCGAAATCGGTCTTGAGCCCCTCCTCCATGGTGTCCAGTTCCAGCAACAGCGTGTGGAAGCTGGTTTCTTCCTTGGGCTCTTCCGGCTCGGCGCTGGCATCCGCCAATTCTTGCAACCCGGCCGGCACCGGTGCGTCGTCGAACTCGAGCATCGGTTCGGGCTCCAGCTCGCGCAGCTCCGCCAGCGGCGGCAGGTCGTCGAGGTTCTTCAGGTTGAAGTGATCGAGAAACGCTTTGGTGGTGGCAAACATCGCCGGTTTGCCGGGCACGTCGCGGTAACCGACGATGCGGATCCACTCACGCTCCAGCAGGGTTTTGACGATGTGGCTGTTGACTGCCACGCCGCGCACGTCTTCGATCTCGCCCCGGGTGATCGGTTGGCGATAGGCAATCAGGGCCATGGTTTCGAGCATGGCGCGCGAGTAACGCTGTGGCCGTTCTTCCCACAGGCGCCCGACCCACGGCGCGAACTTTTCGCGGATCTGCAGGCGATACCCGGAGGCGACTTCCTTCAGTTCAAAGGCTCGGCCGTCGCAGGATTTGCCCAAAATCGTCAGCGCTTTCTTGAAAACCGCTGGTTCAGGCCGCTCGCCTTCTTCGAAGAGTTCGAACAGGCGCTCAAGCGATTGCGGTTTTCCCGAGGCCAACAGAAAGGCTTCAAGCAGTGGCGCCAGCTCGCGGGGTTCAGTCAGGTTCATGATTCAACTCGTTATTCGGCTCGGGCTCGCACATGTATCGCCGCGAACGGCTCATTCTGCACCAGCTCGACCAAGGATTCCTTGACCAGTTCGAGGATCGCCATAAAGGTCACCACCACCCCCAAGCGCCCTTCTTCAGCGGTGAACAGCTCGACAAAGGGCACGAAACCGCCGCCCTTGAGCCGCTCCAGTACATCGCTCATGCGTTCGCGGGTGGACAGTGCCTCGCGGCTGACCTGGTGGCTTTCGAACATGTCGCCCCGGCGCAAGACCTCGGCCATGGACATCAGCAACTCTTCCAGGCTCACGTCCGGCAGCAGCTTGCGCGCCCGGGCTTCCGGCGCGTCGAGCTTGGGCACCACGACATCGCGGCCGACGCGGCTCAGCCCATCGATGCCTTCGGCGGCGGCCTTGAAGCGTTCGTATTCCTGCAAGCGGCGGATCAGTTCGGCGCGAGGGTCGTCTTCCTCGTCTTCAATGGTTTCGGCCCGCGGCAGCAACATCCGCGACTTGATCTCGGCGAGCATCGCGGCCATCACCAGGTACTCGGCGGCCAGTTCCAGGCGCACCGACTGCATCAACTCGACATAGCCCATGTACTGGCGGGTGATTTCCGCCACCGGTATGTCGAGGATATTGATGTTCTGTTTGCGGATCAGGTACAGGAGCAGGTCGAGCGGGCCTTCGAAGGCTTCCAGAAAGACCTCGAGCGCATCCGGCGGGATGTACAGGTCCAGCGGCATTTCCATGACCGCCTGGCCATAGACCATGGCGAAAGGCAGTTCTTGCTGGGCGCCGGCCTGGCTGTCGACGGGTTCTGGTTCTACTGCAGACATCTACGCCTCGGCCATGAATGGCGTAGGGTCGCCGCAACCGACGCGGATGACTTCCGGCTCGCCGTCAGCGAGGTTGATCACGGTGGACGCCTTGATTCCGCCGAAACCGCCGTCGATGATCAGGTCCACCTGATGCTCCAGCAACTGGCGCATTTCGTAGGGATCGGTCAGCGGGTCGGTGTCGCCGGGCATGATCAGGGTCACACTCATCAGCGGTTCGCCGAGCTCTTCCAGCAGCGCCAACGCAATCGGGTGGCTTGGTACGCGCAGGCCGATGGTGCGTTTTTTCGGGTGCAGCAACAGCCGCGGAACTTCGCGGGTGGCGTTGAGGATGAAGGTGTAAGGCCCCGGCAAGTGGGCCTTGAGCAGACGGAAAGTACCGGTGTCGATCTTGGCGAACAGCCCCAGCTGCGACAGGTCGCTGCAGATCAGTGCGAAGTTGTGCTTCTCATCCAGCTGACGCAACCGACGCACACGCTCCACGGCGGTCTTGTCACCGATCTGGCAACCAATGGCGTAGGAAGAGTCTGTGGGATAAATCACCACCCCGCCGTTGCGGATGATCTCGACAGCCTGTTTGATCAGGCGCGCTTGCGGGTTTTCCGGATGAATCTGGAAAAATTGACTCACATTTTCTACCTGTTCAGACGGCGGCAATAATTGGGTCATGTTTGAATCGACACCACAGTGGTGGCAGATCCTCCGGGAGCGGGCGGTATTCACCGATCTCGGACCAGCCTCCAGGGCCATGAAAATCACTGCCGGCGCTGACCAGCAGACCAAACTCACGGGCAAGAATCGCCAGGCTGCCCACTTGCTCGGCGGGCTGATGGCCATTGACCACTTCAATCGCGTGGCCCCCGGCTTGAATATAGTCAGAAATCAGGCGGCGACGCTTGCTACGAGTGAAATCGTAGTGCCAGGGGTGCGCCAGGCTAACCCAGGCACCCGCGGCGCGCAGGGTCTCGACGGTGTCTTCGAGGGTCGGCCAGTGCAGCTTGACGTCTCCCAGCTTGCCGGCGCCCAGCCATTTGCGGAACGCTTCGGCGCGATCCTTGACGAAACCTTCGCGCACCATCCAGTCGGCGAAGTGCGGACGGGCCGGCGCGTTGCCGCTGTCGCCCAGTTCCTGCTGAATGGCGCGGGCGCCGTCAAGCGCCCCCGGCATACCTTTTAACGCCAACTTGCGGCTTATTTCTTCGGACCGTAGCCAGCGGCCATCGTGCAATTTGGCGATGGCCTCGACCAATGGCGCGGCATTGACGTCGAAACCGTAGCCCAGCACATGAATGGTCGCCCCGCCCCAGGTGCAGGACAATTCGACGCCGTTGACCAGTTGCATCCCCAGCGCCGTCGCGGCGCTACGGGCCTCGTCGAGGCCTTCAAGGGTGTCGTGATCAGTCAAGGCCAGGACTCGCACGCCTTTCTCGAACGCACGCGCAACCAGTGCCGCAGGCGCCAGGGCGCCATCGGAGGCCGTGCTATGGCAGTGCAAATCAACATTCACAGGACTATGTAACCTCAAATCAGCTGACGCTATCGCGCGTCAATATGTTTGTTATTATGCCGCCACATCCTGCTTCTGGCTGCCACTGTGAAACAATTCATCGACTTCATCCCGCTTCTGCTGTTTTTCATCGTCTTCAAAATCGACCCGCGGGTCGTCGACATTGGCGGTCATCAACTGTCTGTCGGTGGTATTTACAGCGCCACCGCGATGCTGATCATCAGCTCCCTGGTGGTCTACGGCACGCTGTACATCAAGCAGCGCAAGCTGGAGAAGAGCCAGTGGCTGACCCTCATTGCCTGCCTGGTCTTCGGCAGCCTGACCCTGGCGTTCCACAGCGAAACCTTCCTGAAATGGAAAGCCCCGGTGGTCAACTGGCTGTTCGCCCTCGCGTTCATCGGCAGCCATTTCGTCGGTGACCAACTGCTGATCAAACGCATCATGGGCCACGCGCTGACTCTGCCGGAGCCGGTCTGGACCCGTCTGAACATCGCCTGGATCGGTTTTTTCCTGTTTTGCGGTGCCGCCAACCTGTTCGTCGCGTTCACCTTCCAGAGCTACTGGGTAGACTTCAAGGTCTTCGGCAGCCTGGGCATGACTTTGCTGTTCCTGGTCGGCCAGGGCATCTACCTGTCCCGCCACCTGCACGACGCCGACACCACAACGCCAAAAACCGAGGACTGACATGCTTTACGCAATCATTGCCACAGACGTCGCCAACTCCCTGGAAGCCCGACTGGCCGCACGGCCTGCGCACCTTGAGCGTCTGCAAGTGCTCAAGGGCGAAGGCCGTATCGTATTGGCCGGTCCACACCCGGCGGTCGACAGCAATGATCCGGGCGCAGCCGGTTTTACTGGCAGCCTGATCGTCGCCGAATTCGAGTCCCTGAGCGCCGCCAAGGCCTGGGCCGACGCCGATCCGTACGTTGCCGCAGGCGTCTACGCCAATGTTCTGGTCAAGCCGTTCAAGCAAGTCCTGCCGTAAAGTTCTCGCGTGCGGTGAATCTCATCGATTCATCGCACGTTCAATCGCTCATTATTCTCGTTTACCGGCCGACAACCTGCCCAATACTCGTATTGGAATCAGGAGTTGCGATGCGCAAAGGTCCGTTGTGTCTGATGTTGGTGACGTTGTCGATCATGGCGCCCGCCCATGGTGAAGAAAGCGCCAATGGCGGTAATTCGACGCCGCTGTCCTTGAGCGCCGGTAGCCAGATCACCGAGTTGCAGCAGCGCTTGAAAGAAAGCGAGCAGCAACGAGAAACACTGAGCAAACAATTGCAAACCACCGATGGTGAACGCGAAAGCGCCCAGCTGAGCCGGTTGCGCCAGGAGAATCAGCGCCTGAAGCTGCAACTCAAGGAAGCCCTGGCCAGCCCACTACCGCGCCTGCTGACCGATCAGCAGCAGTGGTTCGTCATTGGGGCGGCAGTAGCGCTATTGGCCCTGCTCTGCGGTATCTTCGCCAGTGGTGCCACCAGAAAACGTAGGCAATGGCTAAATTGAGTGAGTCATGAGCGAGCTGTTATTAATTGATGATGACCAGGAGCTGTGTGAGCTCCTGAGCAGTTGGCTGAGCCAGGAAGGCTTTCAGGTTCGCGCCTGCCACGATGGCCAGAGCGCCCGTCGCGCGTTGGCCGAAACGTCTCCAGCGGCCGTGGTGCTGGACGTGATGCTGCCGGACGGCAGCGGCCTGGAACTGCTCAAGCAACTGCGCAGCGACCATCCGGATTTGCCGGTGCTGATGCTGTCGGCCCGTGGCGAGCCGCTGGACCGCATCCTCGGCCTGGAACTGGGCGCCGACGATTACTTGGCCAAGCCCTGCGACCCACGGGAACTGACCGCCCGCCTGCGCGCGGTGTTGCGCCGCAGTCATCCGACGGCGGTCTCCAGCCAGCTCGAGCTGGGCGACCTGTGCTTCAGCCCGGTGCGCGGGGTGGTCAGCATCGATGAACAGGAATTCACCCTCACCGTTTCCGAAAGCCGCCTGCTCGAAGCCCTGCTCAAGCAGCCCGGCGAACCGCTGGATAAACAGGAACTGGCGCAAATCGCCCTCGGTCGCAAACTGACCCTGTACGACCGCAGCCTGGACATGCACGTCAGCAACCTGCGCAAAAAAATCGGCCCACACCCCGACGGCCGCCCACGCATCGTGGCCCTGCGCAGCCGCGGTTACTACTACAGCCTCTGACACCCATCGGGTCTGCGTTCGACTCTTGTAGCAGCTGTCGAGCCCCAGCGAGGCTGCGTTCGGCTGCGAAGCAGTCCTGATCCGCCTGACGCGGTGTATCTGGAAGTACGTGCAAACAGGTTTTACGACTGCTGCGCAGTCGAACGCAGCCTCGCTGGGGCTCGACAGCTGCTACGAAGGCCAGATTTCATCTGACAGAAATCGGCGAAGTGTCGGAATTGTCACGAAGACAGAAAACCGTCTTTACCCAAGCTTTACGCTCCGCTGACCGCCGTTGACCTTGATCTGCGTAATCTGCACACATCCGGAACGTACCGGGAACGAGACAAGGAGATACACCATGCGCAAGACTCTTATCGCTCTGATGTTTGCTGCCGCCCTGCCGACCGTTGCCATGGCCATGCCTGAAGGCACAGGCCCGATGGGTGATCACATGGACGGCTCACGCCACGGCGGTCAGATGCACGGCATGCACGGTAAAGGCCCTTACAGCCAACTGGACCTGAGCCGCGAACAGCGCGAGCAGATCCGCAAAATCATGGGCGAGCAGATGCACGAGCGTCAGCAACTGGTCGACAAGTACCTGGAAAAACTCTCGCCAGCCGACCAGAAAGCCCTGAAAGACGAGATGGAGGCCAAGCACAAGAAAGCCGAAGCCGACGTTCGCGCCCTGCTGAAACCGGATCAACAGAAGCAATTCGACGAGATCCAGAAGAAACAAGCTGAGCGTCGCGCCGAATGGGCCGAGTTCAAGGCCTGGAAAGCGCAGCAAGCGCAAAAAGCGCAATAATGTTCTAGGTTCACGATCCAGCCCAACGGTTAATCGCCGTTGGGCTTTCTTTGTTCGAGGATTTTCTGTGCGCTCATTGTTCTGGCGTATCCTGGCCAGCTTCTGGCTGGCCATCGCTCTGGTTGCAGGGCTTTCCATTTTGCTGGGACACATGCTCAACCAGGACGCGTGGATTCTCAGTCGCCACCCGGGCCTCAACACCCTGGCCGAACAGTGGACGCAAACTTACGAAAGCCAGGGCGAAGAAGCCGCCCAGGACATCCTGGAGCAGCGCAAGCGCCAATATCACATCGACGTTCAGGTGCTCAACGAGACGGGCGATCCGGTGGTACGCGGCACCTTCCCTCGGCGTGCCGCCGCCTTCGAAGCACGGCAGCAAAACGATGATCGACGCCTGCCGTGGCGACGCCTGACCGATGAATACACCAGCGCCAAGACGGGCGATACCTACCTGCTGATCTATCGCATTCCGCACCCGGAACTGGACGCCTGGCACCGTGAAAGCCTGCTCTGGCCATTGAGTGCGCTGGGTATCGCCCTGGTGGTACTGACCCTGTTCAGCCTGCTGGTGACCCTTTCCATCACCCGACCGCTGAGCCGTTTACGTGGCGCAGTGCATGAACTGGGGCAGACGACGTATCAGCAAAACAGCCTGGCGCAACTGGCCAACCGCCGCGATGAATTCGGTGTGCTGGCCAACGACTTCAATCGCATGGGTGCGCGCCTGCAAAGCCTGATCGGCAGTCAGCGGCAATTGCTGCGCGATGTGTCCCACGAGTTGCGTTCGCCCTTGGCCCGACTGCGCATTGCGCTGGCACTGGCCGAGCGGGCCAATCCCCAGGAGCGGGAAAAGCTCTGGCCGCGCCTGACCCGTGAATGTGATCGACTGGAAGCACTGATCAGCGAAATCCTGGTGTTGGCGCGGGTCGATGCCGACAACGCCAGTGCCGAAGAAGTGGATCTCAATGCACTGCTCAATACCCTGCAAAAGGATGCTCAGCTAAGTTCGCCGGAGCAGAACGTGCGCCTTGAGGCCGAGCCTCAACTGAACCTCAGAGGCTGGCCGACCATGATCGAGCGGGCCGTGGACAACCTGCTGCGCAATGCCCAACGCTTTAATCCGGTCGGGCAACCGATCGAAATGCAGGCGTCGCGTCAGGGCGACAGGATTGTAGTCAGCGTGCGCGATCATGGCCCTGGCGTAGAGGCCGAACATTTGAATCAGCTGGGTGAACCGTTCTATCGGGCACCGGGGCAGACAACGGCCGGGCATGGCTTGGGGCTGGCCATTGCACGCCGCGCGGCGGAACGGCATGGCGGCAGTCTGGTGCTGGCCAATCACCCTGGGGGCGGGTTTATTGCCAGTCTGGAATTGCCGTTGGTGCCGGGGGCGGTGGTGCAGCCGTAAATCGGGGGTGATGCAAAAAGATCGCAGCCTCGTTTCACTCGACAGCTCCTACAAGTGCAACGAAGCTGCGATCTTTTGATATTCAGGCCTTACCGGGCCAGGCGCTGACAAACTCGGCCAGATCAACCTTCTCCGCCACACGCGGTTCTTTCTGCGGCGTACCGAGATAAAGGAACGCAATCACCTCTTCCCCTTCGGCCAAACCCAACCCCTTGGCTACATGCGGCGAATAGGCCAGCTCACCAGTGCGCCATACGGCGCCAATGCCTTGCGCGTAAGCGGCCAGCAAAATCCCGTGAGCCGCGCAGCCTGCCGCCAACAATTGTTCGGATTTCGGGTATTTGACGTGATCCTGCAAACGCGCAATCACCACAACCACCAGCGGTGCACGCAGCGGGCCGTTACGGGCCTTGTCCAGCGCGGCTTCTGACACCTCGCTGTCTTGCAGCTTCGCCGCTTCGGCCAGCAACTCGCCCATTTGCTCGCGCGCCGCGCCTTCGACTGTCAGGAAGCGCCAAGGCTGCAAGTGGCCGTGGTCTGGCGCGCGCATCGCGGCGGCAAACAGCACTTCGCGTTGCTCGGCAGTGGGCGCCGGATCAAGCAGTCGTGGAACGGAAACACGGTTGAGCAAAGCGTCGAGAGCCTGCATCGGCCACCTCCTGGAAAAAATGTCTGGCTATTCTAGCTGCATCTGCCACAGGGCTGTCGGTTTACATGCCCTGCCCCGCAGGTAGAATGGCGCCCTTCCCTACTTCAGCCCGAGCGGACTTCATGGCGTTGCCGACCTTACGGATCATTGGTTTCATCATCGGCATCTTCCTGATCACGCTGGCCATTTCCATGGCCGTGCCCATGGCTACCCTGGTGATCTTCGAGCGCACCAGCGACCTGCCGTCGTTCCTCTGGGCCAGCATGATTACCTTTGTCGCCGGCCTGGCCCTGGTGATTCCGGGGCGCCCCGAACACATCCATCTGCGCCCGCGAGACATGTACCTGCTGACCGTCAGCAGCTGGCTGGTGGTGTGCATCTTCGCCGCCCTGCCGTTCCTGCTGACCCAGAACATCAGCTACACCGACTCATTCTTCGAAAGCATGTCCGGCATCACCGCCACCGGCTCGACGGTGCTCACGGGCCTGGACACCATGTCCCCCGGCATTCTGATATGGCGCTCCTTGCTGCACTGGATCGGCGGGATCGGCTTTATCGGCATGGCGGTCGCGATTCTGCCATTGCTGCGCATCGGTGGCATGCGGCTGTTTCAGACCGAGTCGTCAGACCGTTCCGAAAAGGTCATGCCCCGTTCACACATGGTGGCGCGTTTGATCGTTGCGACCTACGTCGGCATCACCATTTTCGGCAGCCTGGCGTTCTGGTGGGCCGGGATGAGCCCGTTCGATGCCATCAACCACGCGATGTCAGCGATTTCCACCGGCGGGTTTTCCACCTCCGACCAGTCTTTGGCCAAATGGCCGGAGCCTGCGGTGCATTGGGTCGCGATCGTCATCATGATTCTCGGCGCCCTGCCGTTCACCTTGTATGTCGCCACGTTACGCGGTAACCGTCGGGCGCTGATCAAGGATGAACAGGTACAAGGCTTGCTCGGCATGCTGCTGGTGACCTGGCTGGTGCTCGGCACCTGGTACTGGTGGACCACTCAACTGCACTGGCTGGAGGCGTTGCGGCATGTGGCGCTGAACGTCACGTCGGTGGTGACGACGACAGGTTTTGCACTCGGGGACTACAGCCTCTGGGGCAACTTCTCGCTGATGCTGTTCTTTTACCTGGGGTTTGTTGGCGGCTGCTCGGGTTCGACCGCTGGCGGGATCAAGATTTTCCGCTTCCAGGTGGCCTACATTCTGCTCAAGGCCAACCTTAACCAGTTGATTCACCCGCGCGCGGTGATCAAGCAGAAGTACAACGGCCACCGTCTCGACGAAGAAATCGTACGTTCGATCCTGACCTTTTCGTTCTTTTTCGCCATCACCATTTGCGTGATCGCGCTACTGCTGTCGCTGCTCGGCGTGGATTGGATGACCGCCCTTACCGGTGCGGCCAGCACAGTGTCCGGCGTCGGCCCGGGGTTGGGCGAAACCATTGGCCCGGCGGGTAACTTCGCCAGCCTGCCGGATGCCGCGAAGTGGATTCTCTCGTTCGGCATGCTGCTGGGCCGGTTGGAGATCATTACGGTGTTTGTTCTGTGTATCCCTGCGTTCTGGCGTCACTGACCGGCTTGAGCGCTTCCGTCAGCCGCGCCCGGTATTCGCCGGGGGTGGTGTCGAACCAGCGTCGGAAGGCGCGGAAGAAGTTGCTCGGATCGGCAAACCCCAGCAGGTAGGCAATTTCCAGCAGCGTCATGCTCGGTCGCGCCAGGTATTGCTCGGCCAGTTCACGCCGCGTGTCATCCAGCAACGACTGAAAACTCGTGCCCTCTTCCTGCAAGCGTCGCTGCAAGGTGCGTTGCGACAGGTGCAACGCCTGCGCCACCGCATCGCGCTTGGGTTCGCCCTGGGGCAGCAAACGGCACAGCACCTGCCGCGCATTGTGGGTCACGCGGCTCTCGGAAAACCGCGCCAGGTATTCACCGGCAAAGCGATCGTGCAGCAACGCCATGGCCTCGTTGGCGGTGGGCAACGGCGCCTCCAGGTCAGCGCGCTCGAAAATCAAGGCGTCATAGGGCGCATTGAACATCATCGGCGCGTGGAAGGCTTGCTTATACGGTTCGAGGTCGGCGGGCTGATCGCCCTGCAGCAGCACTTTGCGCGGACACAGCGTGCGCCCGGTCAACCAGCCGCAAAACGCCAGGGCACAGGCCATCGATGCTTCGGCGCTTTGTCGGGTCGGCGGCAAGTGGTCGCCATGCACCGTCAGAATCAGCGCATAACCCTCGTCCAGTATGCGAAAACTCAGATCGGCACTTTCGGCGATGATTCGCTGATAACGCACCAGACGTTGAAAGCCTTCGGCCAGGGTTCGACTGGACATCAAGGCATAACCGGCAACGTGCAGGGACGCCGGTCGCACCACCTTGCCCATGTTCAGGCCGATCGCCGGGTTGCCGGACAACTCGACCGCGCGCTGCCAGAGCCGCGTCATGGAATCTTGCGGGAACCGCGCATCCGGATCATCCAGTGCCGCATAGTCGAGCCCTAGCTGCTTGAACAAAACCCGGCAATCCAGGCCGTCCATTTCCAGTGCTTTGACAATCCCCATCGCCCAGCTTGCAGAAGTCGTTCGTTCGCTCATGGCGTTTACTACGTGATGGCCGCATGCCACGACCCAATGCCCAAGGATACTAAAGTGGCGCCTATTGTCACTGGCTGATGCCTATGATCACTCTAGACTTAAATAGGCTACCCGCAGCGCAACTTGTTGCCTGCACACACACCACAGAGATCGCAGTCGTGGAAAACATCAAACGTTTCAACAGCTTCGCTGCGTTTTACCCGTATTACCTCAGCGAACACCGCAATAGCACTTGCCGACGACTGCACTTTGTCGGCACCACGCTGGTTATTGTCATTCTGGCGCTGACCATCGCCAAAGGCGCATGGTGGCTGTTGCTGGCCCTGCCGCTGGCCGGTTACAGCTTCGCCTGGGTCGGGCATTTCTTCTTCGAGAAGAATCGTCCTGCAACCTTTCAGCATCCTTTTTACAGCCTGCTCGGCGATTTCGTCATGTACCGCGACATGATTGTAGGTCGTGTGCCGTTCTAGGCTCCTTTGGCCACAAAAGCGTCCTGTGCAGCCAGTGCAGCGCTCTGGATCCAAGCCCTACACTCCAAACATCCCTTTCGATAAGAACAAGAGGATAGCCGATGAATGCCCGCGCCCGTTTTACCCACATGCAGGACGGCACGCAGGAAGACTGGGCGATCATCGCCACAGACTTCAGCGCCTATGCCCGGCAATTGCCTACAAGGATCGTGGCGCATTTGAAGTTACTGGAAGGTGATTTCGGCGGATTCCCGGTGGATCGCCTGACCCACTCGCTGCAAACCGCCAGCCGCGCCTGGCGCGATGGCCGCGACGAAGAGTACGTGGTCTGCGCTTTGCTCCATGACATCGGCGACACACTGGGGTCCTACAACCACCCGGACATCGCCGCGGCGATCCTCAAGCCGTTCGTCAGTGCCGAGAACCTGTGGATGGTGGAGAAACACGGGATTTTCCAGGGCTATTACTTCTTCCATCACCTGGGCATGGACCGGCATTTGCGCGAGCAATTCAGCGTTCATCCGCAGTATCAGGCGACCATCGAATTTTGCGCCCGGTACGACGCGGCGGCGTTTGACCCGGCATACGACACGCTGCCGCTGAGCTTTTTCGAACCGATGATGGAGCGGTTGTTTGCGCAGCCGAAGCATTCGATCTACAAGGCGGCGATGGAAGAACAAGCGCCGGCCTGACCCCACACTGTGGCGAGGGGGCTTGCCCCCGTTGGGTCGCGAAGCGGCCCCAAAACCATTATCCCTAGATCGTGTGTGTAGGTTTTACGACTGCTGCGCAGCCGAACGGGGGCAAGCCCCCTCGCCACAAAGGCTAAACCTCCGGTTTAAGCTGGTTCTGCGATTTTAATTGCCTTCAACTCCGCCTCCCGCGCTTGGGCATCGGCCAACCGGTACAACTCGATCGAGCCGTCCCAATGCTCGATCAGCGCCGTGCACGACTCCACCCAATCCCCGCAATTGAGGTAGTCCACCTCGCCAACCTTGCGAATTTCGGCATGGTGGATATGCCCGCACACCACGCCATGCAACTCGCGTTTGACGCATTCGTGGGCAATGGCTTCCTCAAAATCGCTGATGAAACTGACGGCGGTCTTGACCTTGTGCTTGAGGTACGCCGACAACGACCAATAGCCGTAGCCATAACGGGCCCGCCAATGGTTGAGCCAGCGGTTGAGGGTCAGGGTAAATTCGTAGGCCGAGTCGCCGAGGAACGCCAGCCAGCGGTGATAGCGAGTAATCACGTCGAACTGATCGCCATGAATCACCAGCAGATGACGACCATCGGCGGTCACGTGCACGGCTTCGTCCACCAGCTGGATATTGCCCAGCATCAGTTTCGAATAACGGCGCAGGAATTCGTCATGGTTGCCGGTGACGTAGATCACTTCTGTGCCGCGCTTGCTCATGGTCAGCAGGCGACGAATCACGTTGGTGTGCGCCTGGGGCCAATACATGCCGCTGCGCAGCTTCCAGCCGTCGATGATGTCACCGACCAGGTAAATCCTGTCGGCATGGTAGCCCTTGAGAAACTGCGACAGGTGTTCTGCCTGGCAGTCCCGTGTGCCCAAATGCACGTCGGAAATCCATAAGGTCCGCACACGTTGCTTACGGCTGGGTTTGGCGAGCTCGGCGCTGGTCATGGGCAACCCTCTGGACAAGTTTTGGCAAGCTTGCGCCGGTCGGGTTAATTGCCCATGACAATCGCAAGTCAGTCCTGTGACAACGCGCGGACGCAGGACCTCGGTGTAGACTGGCGGCTTCACTCATCAATATCGCCACGAGACCTGCGATGAGACCGATCCTCACACTGCGCCAATACACCCACGACCTGATCGTCCACAGCCACGACTACGCGCAACTGGTATTCGGGCTGTCGGGTGCACTGGATTTCGAGGTCGAGGGGCTTGGCAGTCAGGTGGTTCAGCAGAGTTTCGTGGTGGTGCCGTCCGGGGCGCATCATGCCTGCGACAGTGCCCATGGCAGTCGTTGCCTGGTGCTGGATGTGCCGAGCGATCAGTGGGTGTCTCAGTCGCTGGGGGACCACGCCGAGGCCAGCCGCCGTTTGCTCGACAATGCCGGGCGTCTGTCGCTGGACGCCGGGCAAAGCCAATTGGTGAGCTGGCTGGCGGGCAGCCCGATCAGCGATCCGCTGATCGCCCAGCAAGGCGCGGTGTTGCTGCTGGCCAGCCTCAACAACGCCAAGCCCGACACGGTCGGCGGTCGGCGTCTACCGTATGCGGCGCTCAACGCTCACATCGATCAATACGCGGCCTATCCACTGCAAGTCGCCGATCTGGCGCGCATCGCCGGCCTGTCCAGCGCTCGCTTGCATGCGCGGTTCGTGGCGGAATGCGGGCAAACGCCGATGGACTACATCCGCAGTCGCCGGCTGCACATCGCCGTGCGCTTGTTGCGCGATTCGGCGCTGCCCATTGGCGAGATCGCGTGTCGGGTCGGCTACAGCTCCCAGAGCGCATTCGCCGCAGCAGTGCTGCGTGAGTTCGGCGCCTCACCCGGTAAATTGCGCCGCGAGGCTGGCGACAAATGACGCGAGTCTGGCGACAGACCCCCGCAAGCACATCGTTCATTGTGTAGGAGTTGCCGAAGGCTGCTCCTACACAGGTCGACGGTGTCGTCGGCCAGATTCGATACGTTACTCAAGGACTGCAATGACTCCCCGTACCGCCCTTGGCGCTCTGCATATCGGTGCACTGATGTTCGGCCTGACCGGCGTGTTCGGCAAACTCGCCGCCGCCTCGCCGGCGATCATCGTGTTCGGTCGTGCCGCGTTTGCCGTCCTCGCCCTGGCGTTTTTCGCCCGGTTCGCCAGTAATACCCGTTGGCAGACACTCGACGCCGTGGACTGGCGCCGCCTGTTGCTCAGCGGCTCGCTGCTGACCGGGCACTGGGTGAGTTTCTTCATTGCGGTGAAGGTGGCTGGGGTGGCGATCGCGACCCTGGGCTTTGCCAGTTTCCCGGCGTTTACCGTGATCCTCGAAGGGCTGATTTTCCGCGAGCGCATCCGTGCCAATGAAATTCTGCTGGTGGTACTGGTCAGCATCGGTTTGGTACTGGTCACACCGGACTTCGATCTGGCCAGCGGCGCCACCACCGGCCTGTTGTGGGCAGTAGCCTCCGGCCTGCTGTTCTCCCTGCTGTCCCTGACCAACCGCGCCAGCTCCGGGCGAATCCCGCCGGTGCAGGCGGCGCTGTGTCAGAACGTAGTGGTTGCGATCTGCCTGCTGCCGGTGGCGATGCCGCAGTTGAGCGAAGTACGCGCCATCGACTGGCTGTGGATTGGCCTGCTCGGGGTGTTCTGCACCGGCGTCGCTCACAGCCTGTTCGTCGCCAGCCTGGCGGTGATCAAGGCCCGGACCGCGTCAGTGGTGTTCGCAATGGAGCCAGTTTATGGCATCACCATGGCTTGGCTGTTGTTCGATGAAAACCCGACGCTGCGCATGCTGATCGGCGGCGCGTTGATCATCGTGGCCATCGTGGTCTCCAGCCGGTTGTCCGGCGGTTCAAGCCACAAGACCGTTGCCGCGCAAGCGCCGTCTCACTGAGTGCGGTCGTTGTGGCCCAGGTCGCGGTCCGGATCGATCTGATCGCGGACCCGCTGCTTAAGCACCTTGGCCTCGGGGAAACCGCCGTCGGCCTTGCGTTCCCAGAGCTGCACATCGTCGCAGAAAATGTGGAATACCCCACCAGTGCCGGGCACCAGGGATACTTTGCCCAGGTCGTCGCCGAAGGTGCTGAGCAGTTCCTGGGCCAGCCAGGCGGCGCGCAACAGCCATTGGCATTGCGTGCAGTAGGTGATGACGATTTCCGGTTTACGTGCGGTCATGATTGGCAAAACTCCTCTGCCTGAGGGAGCCGCCATAATAACCGCAAAGGCTGCGACCTTTTGATCTTCAGCGAATACCCGCCAACAGCGTTCGGGCTGTCTCCTTCAGCGGTTCGTCGCCTTCCTTGAGCAACTCGTTGAGCAGCTCGATGGCGCTGTCCAGATCACCGTCGTCGATGCAGGTCTGGGCCTGTTCGAGTTTGCCCGCGCTGCTCGGCTCGGCCGGTTCAAGATCGATCAATTCAGCAGTCAGCGGTTCAAGCTCCAGCGATTGGCCGGGATCGCTGAATTCGTTGAGAAAGGTCTCGTCCAGAGATTGCGAGTCGGGTTCGGCGACCCATTCAAGCTCGGGCTCGTCCAGCGTCGGCTCGTCGGGTATTTCGAAAACATCGGGCAACACATGCAGATTCGAAGTGAACCCCGGCTCGTCTGCCGGTGATGACTCATTCGACGGTTTGGCACTGGGCGGAGAGTTGTCGAAGGGGCTGATCAGGTCCCAGTTCGCATCCATCGACAGGTCGTCGAGGTTCAACTGGAACTCATCGCTCGGTGCCACTGGAATTGCAGGCGTGGACGGAGACACTGCCACCGCGGTGGCCACCGGCACGGCATCGATCAGTTTCGGATGGCGGTTGCGGATGTCCTGAAGTTGCTGTGTGTCAAACCCGGCGTCACGCAGGCTACTTTCCTGCGCGTCATACGCTTGCACGTCACCCTGCTTACCAAGAACCTCCAGCAGCTGCACGGCCAGGTCGATGCGTTGGGGCTCCTTGACCAACGCCTCTCGCAACAATCCGGCTGCCTCGGACAAACGGCCATAGGCGAGGTAGATACTAACCCCTTCCAGCACGTCGCCTGCGGCAGTCTCATCAGACGAGCCACCTAGCGATTGCGCCTGGGTGGCTGACTTGGCCGGATCTGCTGTGCGGTTGAGCACCGATTCATGACGTGACGGCTGCACGGGTAGCGGCTCGGGCAAGGCCTGAACCTGCTGTCGTTGACGGCGAATGAACACTGCGAGCGACACCAGGGCCACCAACGACAGCAACCCGATGATCAGCGGCCAATGGGATGCTTCGGACGTCTCGACAACCACCGGAACCGGCGCCGGCACCTCGGGTGCGGCAGGCGCCGCCGACGCCTGTTTGACTTCCGTCAGTTGGGTTTGCAGCTCAGTCACCTGTTTTTTCTGAACAGAGATCTGCTCGTCCTGCGCCTGCAGCTTCGCATTGAGTTCATCGATGGTCTTTTGCAACTGCTGGTTTTGCAGCACGCTAGTGGCCAGTTGTTCGGCAACAGGATCACTCGCCGGCGTGGCGGCTGATTTATCGACATCAGGCTTGGGTGCCGAACTATTACTATTCACCGCAGGTGGCGGTGCAACAGCCGGTTCAACAGACGGGAACGCGGAATCCTGAGGGCTCGGCGCGGGGTCGTCGTTGACGGGAACGATCCCAGGTGAACCCGGCGGATCGATCAGCACGGTGTACTCGCGCAGCAAACGCCCGTTGGGCTGATTGAGCTGCACCAGAAAATTCAGAAAGGGTTCCTTGACCGGTTTACTGGACGTCACCCGGATCAGGTTGCGGTTGCCCCGCAGGATCGGCGTGAACTTCAGGTTATTGAGGAAGAACACCCGCTCGACACCGGCGCGGCTGAATTCTTCCGCCGTCGCCAGGCTGACCGACAGCTCGCCCTCCTCCAGCCCCCCAACGTCCAGCAGGGCGATATCGGCGCTGAATGGCTGATTCAACGCCGAATGCTGGGTGATCTCACCCAAGCCTAGCGCGGGGGCCAATGCCGAGTAAGTGACGGCACTACCGACCAGCAGCAGCCGGGTGCAACACCGCAATACAACGTGCCAACTCTCGAGCATGAGCATCCCTTAGATAACCAGAACCAACCTGTATGCATTCGCACATCCGGTACGAACACGATATTGCCTAGTAGTTCTTTATAGTCTGCCCAACGGGGTATCTCAAAAGTCCGACGCGTGGTTGTGCCTCAAGATTTTTCCAGGTTGCCCAGGATGTGCGCGTGGACACGCATGCAGACCTTCAAATCCGCCTCATCAACGCCTTCGAACAATTCGTGGCGCAGTTGTGTGGCAATGGTTTCAATTTGTTCGATCAAGGGCCGGGCCGGGGCACAGAGGACGATTTTTTTCGCCCGACGGTCTTCCAGCACCGATTGGCGTTGCACCAGGCCCTGACTTTCCAGGCTATCGAGCAGCCGAGCCAGGGTAGGCCCTTCGACGCCGACGCTTTGCGCCAGTTCACGTTGGGTGGGAGCATCATCGAAACGCGCCAGGTGCAGCAGCACCAGCCAGCGCGCCTGGGACAGGCCCAGGCCAGCCAGTCGGCGGTCCAGTTCGGCACGCCAGCCGCGAGACATCTGGGCCAGTTGCATGCCAAAGCGGTGTTGATCGGTTAACGGCATAAAACACTCATGGTTAGACTGAAATAGAGAAAAACTAATTATTAGTCAGCTAAGCATGACCTTTGGCTATAGGCAAGGTTTGCTCTGTACTGAATCGTTACATCTGCGCGACAGGTCATTCAAATTTCGAATTCCGACTGCAGCGCGGCACGTACGCAATACAAAACGCCTTCCGGCACCCGCCCTGCGAACAACGCGGCGATCTCCGCCACCGGCGGCAACTCGCCTTCGCCGTCGAGGAAAGCGTCCTGAACTTCGCCCATCAACTCTTCGGGCAGGTCCAGCGCCTGTTCCAGTGACAGCTGCTGCTTGCCGATGGCCTCGGCGAGCATCGTGTAGACATTCTTTTCCGAGCATTGCAGCTGACCGGCGATCTGCAGCGGTGTCATGCCGGCCCGGGCCAGCGTGATCAGCTCGTGGCGCACATCGGCCACCACTTTCGGTGCCTCGACCTGACCGCCGAGCACTTCGAGGAAAGCCTCGCCGTAACGTTCCAGTTTGCGCGCGCCGACACCGCTGACCGTGGCCATTTCCGCCAGCGAGGTCGGCTGGCTGCGGAGCATTTCCAGCAGCGTCGAATCGGGGAAGATGACGTACGGCGGCACGCCATGTTCTTCGGCCAGTTTGCGGCGCAAGGCACGCAGCGCTTCCCACTGTTCGCGCTCCTCGAAGCGGACCAGTTGGCTCGCCTGGCTCTTGCTGCTTTTGGCGGTGGTTTGCGGCTTGAGGTCGCGGCGCAGTTCCAGGGTCACTTCGCCCTTGAGCAACGGCCGGCAGGTATCGCTCAGGCGCAGCCCACCGTAGCCTTCGAGGTCGATGTCCGCCAGACCGCGAGCAACAAGTTGTCGGAACAAGGAGCGCCATTCACTTTCACCCAGCGCTTTGCCTACGCCGTATACCGACAAATGCTGATGGCCAAAACTGCGGACCTTTTCGTTGTCCTTGCCCAGCAACACGTCCACCTGATGGCCGACGCCGTAGCGCTGACCGGTGCGGTAGATCGCCGACAGCGCCTGGCGGGCCGGCTCGGTGGCGTCCCAGGTCTGCACACCGTCGACACAGTTGTCGCAGTGGCCGCAGGGCTCGGGCATGTCTTCGTCGAAGTACGCCAGCAGGGTCTGGCGGCGGCAGCGGGTTTCTTCACAGAGCGAGAGCATGGCGTCGAGCTTGTGCTGCTCCAGACGCTTGTGGCGCTCGTCGCCTTCGGAGTTCTGCAACATCTGCTTGAGCATCACCACGTCTTGCAGGCCGTACGCCATCCAGGCATCCGCTGGCAGACCGTCACGGCCGCCGCGACCGGTTTCCTGATAGTAGGCCTCGAGGGATTTGGGCAAATCGAGGTGAGCCACAAAACGCACGTTGGGCTTGTCGATGCCCATGCCGAACGCCACGGTGGCGACCATGATCAGGCCTTCCTCGTTGAGGAAGCGTTTTTGGTGATGCGCCCGGGTTTCGTTGGCCAGACCGGCGTGGTACGGCAGCGCCGGGAAGCCTTGTTCACTGAGGAACACCGCCACTTCGTCGACCTTTTTGCGCGACAGGCAGTAAACGATGCCGGCATCGCTGCGCCGTTCGGCGAGGAACGCCAGCAACTGCTTGCGCGGCTGTTCCTTGGGCACGATGCGATAAAAAATGTTGGGACGGTCGAAACTCGACAGGAAACGCTCGGCATCCTGCAAATGCAGGCGATCGACGATTTCTTCCCGGGTACGCTTGTCGGCGGTGGCGGTCAGGGCAATGCGCGGGACGTTGGGGAACAATTCCGCCAACTGGCCCAGTTGCAGGTATTCGCGACGGAAGTCGTGGCCCCACTGGGACACGCAATGCGCTTCGTCGATGGCGAACAGGGCGATTTCGAGGCTTTGCAGGAAGGCCAGCATCCGTGGCTGCACCAGGCGCTCGGGCGCCAGGTAGAGCATTTTCACCTCGCCGCGCTTGATCCGTGCAGCAAGATCCCGCTGCTGCTCGGCGCTGAGGGTGGAGTTCAACGACGCCGCGGCGACCCCCAGCTCTTCGAGAGTGGCGACCTGATCGTCCATCAGCGCGATCAGCGGCGACACCACCACCGCCAGGCCTTCGCGCAGCAGCGCCGGCACCTGGAAGCACAAGGACTTGCCGCCCCCGGTAGGCATCAGCACCAGGGCGTCGCCGCCACTGGCCACGCGCTCAATGATTGCACCCTGACGGCCACGGAAACTGTCGTAGCCGAAGATGTCCTTGAGGACGCGTTGAGCCTGTTCGAGCATAAAAACTCCAAAAATCACCGAAACATCCCTGCAAGGCTGGTTCAGAACCACGAAAGCTGCACAAACAAATCGTAAGTGCGCATTGCATGACGCTGCATATTTCAGCCGTGACGCCAGCAGGGCATCACAAAACGCGCGAGTATACCCGAGCCCTCCCCTGCAAAGGGCGCCGCTGATAAGACGCACACAAGCCAACCGCGGGAGCAAATATGCCGCGCGGCTGGCCTGAGCGCTCAAGAAGGCCTAGAATTCCCGCATCGTATATTCCCCAAGGTAGCCCTTTAATGTCCTTCGCTGAGCAACTAACCCGCCTGCAAGTCTTCCTCGACGCCGACGAGCTGCATGACGAGGCGCTGGACTACGTGGCCGCCCACGGCTACCTCACCGCGCTGTCGATCTGTTCCGAAAGCGTTCCCGACCGCGAATGGATCGATGCGCTGTTCGCCGAAGAACCGCATTACGCCGACGACACCGAGCGTGAAGCGATCGAATCCACCCTGGTGCTGCTCAAGGCTCACATCGCCCGCCAACTGGCGTCCGACGAAGAGTTCGAGCTGCCATGCGACCTCGACCTGGGTGATGACCCAGACGATTCCGACCTGCGTGGCTGGTGCATCGGCTTCATGGAAGGCGTGTTCCTGCGCGAAGCCGCCTGGTTCGAAACCGCCGAAGACGAAGTCAGTGAAATGCTGCTGCCGATCATGGTCGGTTCGGGTCTGTTCGACGAACAGCCTGAGTTCTCCGACATCGCGGCCGACGCCAACCTGATGGACGACATGATCGTGCAAATCCCGGAAGCCCTGACCGCGCTGTACTTGCTGTGCAACGCGCCAGACGAAAAACCGGCGATCCTCAAGCCACGTCACCACTAAGGTTTTGCCTATGGACAAACCCATAGGCAACCGCCCCCTGATGTTGCGCTACGTGCTGCTGGCCATCGGCTGGCTGAGCGTAGTGCTGGGGGTGATCGGGATTTTCCTGCCGGTGCTGCCCACCACACCGTTCCTGCTGTTGGCGGCAGCCTGCTTCGCCCGCAGTTCGCCGCGTTTCTATCACTGGCTGGTTGAACATCCACGGCTTGGCCCCTGGATTCGCGACTATCTGGACGGCAACGGCATTCCGCTCAAGGGCAAGGTCTACACCATCGGGTTGATGTGGGCGAGCATCCTGTTCTCCTGCTACCTGGTGCCCCTGCCGTGGGCGCGCGGGTTCATGCTGACCAGTGCGGTGCTGGTGACGGTTTA
This sequence comes from Pseudomonas sp. GW822-FHT07A10, assembly GCF_058798795.1. Taxonomy (NCBI): domain Bacteria; kingdom Pseudomonadati; phylum Pseudomonadota; class Gammaproteobacteria; order Pseudomonadales; family Pseudomonadaceae; genus Pseudomonas; species Pseudomonas sp. GW822-FHT07A10. The sequence continues at coordinate 194,017 of NZ_JBXAKV010000010.1, read as the reverse complement.
TATCCTCAAACAGAAAACCCTGCATAAGCCCTGATTCCCCTCTGTGGCTCGAGGGCTTTTGTGGCGAGGGGGCTTGCCCCCGTTCGGCTGCGCAGCAGTCGTCAATGCGGCGTGTCGGAGAAGGTTGGGTTGCAGGTTTTGGGGCTGCTTCGCAACCCAACGGGGGCAAGCCCCCTCGCCACACAAAACAACCCGCCGACATCCTTTCGTCCGACGACCTGCCCTCCCTCGCCGTAAACACCACCTAGACTTCAGGCATCTGCACCCGAGCAGCCAGACATGTCCCGCGGTCCGCGTAGTCCAGGATGGTCAACGCTCCGACTTCGGTTCGGCGGATGGCTGTTGCTGGCGAGTTTTCTGCTGGCCGGGTTAGGCAGTGTCTGGGCCGACTGGGATTTTGCGCAGGTTCTGCAAACGGCCGAAAAACGCTACGGCCCCCTTGGCCCGGCACAGGGACGGATCGAGGCCTGGAGCCAAATGCTGCAAAGCGAACGCAACCAGCCTGAGCGTGAACAACTGAACGCGGTCAATCACTTCTTCAATCAGCAACTGAGTTTTCAGGATGACACGCGCATCTGGCATCAGACCGATTACTGGGCCACGCCCGTGGAATCCTTGATCAAAGCCGCAGGCGACTGCGAAGACTACGCCCTGGCGAAATACTTCAGCCTGCGTCACCTCGGGATTCCCAGCGAAAAACTGCGCATCACCTACGTCAAGGCCCTGACCCAGAACCAGGCGCACATGGTGTTGACCTTCTACAGCAGCCCCACGGCCGATCCGCTGGTGCTGGACAACCTGATCGACGAGATCCGCCCCGCCTCCCAACGCAAAGACTTGCTGCCGGTGTACGCCTTCAACGCCGAAGGTCTGTACTTGCCGGGGGCCAATGGCGGTAAACGCAGCAGCGACTCGAAAAAACTGTCGCGCTGGCAAGACGTATTGAAAAAGATGCAAATCGAAGGGTTCGCCGTGGGCGAAGGCTAGCCGCCACTGCAAGGAGTGTTTTCATGTCACTGCGCAAACAGTTGTTCCTCGCCATTTGCCTGTTCTTGCTGGTGGCCTTCAGCGGCAGTTTTTTTGTCAGCCTGGAAAGCTCCCGTGAACAGATGCTCAGCCAGTTGCGCTCCCACGCCCAGGATGCTGCGACGGCGCTGGGCCTGTCGTTGACCGCGCAGATCGACGACCCGGCGATGATCGAATTGATGGTCAGCTCGATTTTCGACAGTGGCTATTTCAGCAGCATCCGGGTCATCAACATCGAGAATGAACAAGTGCTGGTGGAGCGCAGCGTACCAGCGCAAATCGAGGGTGTTCCGGGCTGGTTCGTCAGCCTGGTGAACCTGCGCCCACAAGGCGGCGATGCGCTGGTCACGCGTGGCTGGGACCAGGCAGCCCGGGTCGAAGTGCTGAGCAACCCGCAGTTCGCCCTGGCCAAACTCTGGGACAGCACCCTTGGCAGCCTGATCTGGCTGCTGATTTGCGGACTGCTCAGCGCCGTGTTTGGTGGCTGGCTGTTGCGCCGGCAGCTGCGGCCGCTCGACAACATGGTCAAACAGGCGGAAGCCATCAGCAAACGCGAGTTCCGCAGTTTGCCGAAACTGCCGCGCACGCCGGAGCTCAAACGCGTGGTGCTGGCCATGAACCAGATGGTCGAAAAACTCAAAGCGCTGTTCGCCGAAGAGGCCGCGCGCAGCGAAAAACTGCGCTCCGAATCCTATCAGGACAACCTCACGGGCCTGGCCAACCGGCGTTTGCTGGATGAACAACTGGCCGACCAATTACTGGATTCCGAGCAAAGCCGCGACGGTCATTTGCTGATGCTGCGGATCAACGACCTGATCGGTCTCAATCAACGCCTGGGTGGCCAACGCACCGATGCCCTGATCAGCGCCGTCGGCGAGTTGCTCAAACGCCTGACGCAACCTGCAGAACGTCGCACCTGGCTCGCAGCGCGTAATCGCGGTGGCGAATTCAGCTTGCTGACGCCGGGCCTGGACAGTAAGGATGCCGCGCGACTGGCCTCCGAAATCAGCGCCACCCTGGAAAACCTGCGCCTGACCGGCGCCAGCGACTGTATGCCCGTGGCGCACCTGGGCATCGTCGCCTATCACCCCGGCGAACCGGCAAATGATGTGCTGCTGCGCCTGGATCAGGCGCTGACCCAGGCCCGGCAACATCCCGAGCGGCCATGGATATACCAGGCTCAGGTCGATACTGCGCCGAATCACTCTCAGCATGATTGGCGCAACTGGATCGACGATGCGCTGACCGAGGGCAAGATGCAGTTGTATTTCCAACCGGTGGTGCAATGCGCCGACACCAGTCAGGTGCTGCACCACAAAGTCCTCGCGCGCCTGCTCGACCCGCAAGGCGAGGCCGTTGCCGCCGGGCATTTCCTGCCGTGGATCGAACGCCTCGGCTGGTCGGCGCGGTTCGATCTGGCGATGCTCGAAACCACCCTCGAATACCTCGCCGCCAACCGCTGGCCGCTCGCGCTGAGCCTGTCCGGCAGCACCCTGCGCGACCAGACCCAGCTGAAACTGATCTGCGACATACTCGAATCATTGCCGGAACTGGCGCCTCTGCTGACCCTGGAAATCGACGAACGCCAACTGCCGCCCCCCGAAGAACTGCAACGCCTGAGCCACAGCCTGCTCAACACCGGTTACCGCATCGGTTTGCAGCATTTCGGCGGCAGCTTCAGCCAGATCGGCAATCTGACGCAGCTGGGGTTGGCGTACTTGAAAATCGATGGGGCGTACATTCGGGGCATCGATGAGCAGAGTGACAAGCGGTTGTTTATCGATGCGATATACCGGGCGACCAACAGCATCGATTTGCCATTGATTGCGGAGATGGTCGAGACCAAAGGGGAACTGGAGGTGATTCGGGAGTTGGGGTTGTTTGGGGTGATGGGGCGGTTGATCGGGCCACCGGAGCCGATGTAGTTTTGCAGCGCTTTATGTCCATGGTGTTCACCTGTTTTCATTCACAGTAGAATCCGCGCCATATATGTTCCAAGGTACCCGTTGTGCGTACTGCGAAGCAGACATTATTCAATCCGGGCGTAAGCACCTCGAACACTTTCAACAGCGAGACAGATTTCCTCAAGGTACGTTCGATTGGAATAATCTGTTCGGATCATGCAACCGAGAAGACACCTGCGGTAAGTTCAAGGACAGGTGCAGCCTCTATGACCCTGTTGTTCTGCTCAAACCCGACGAGGACAACCCTGACGACTATTTCATCTTTGTCAGCGATGGCACCATCACGCCACGGGCAGACTTGGATCATCAGCACCGTCACCGAGCGATAGAAACCCTTCGCATCTTCAATCTCGATGCAGAAAACGGTGCCCTTCGCGAAATAAGGCGCGAGGCCGTTCGTGGTTACCTGGAAACCGCAGAAACACTTCATGAGATGTTTCAGGACGATCCGGCAAGTGAGGAACTGCAGTTATTCCCTGAAGAAGAAATCCTGGGAACCGCCCACCTGCCCTTTGCCACAGCAATCAGACACACATTGTCTTGGAGCCTCTGAGGAAAAAAGGGAACGCATCAATTTGTCGATGCATCCGGCGTGATCAATAAACGGAGATGTTTAATCTGACACCTCCAGATACTCCTTAAGGATACGCATTCTCGTAATACCTGTGTATGCGGTTTGCCAGACCAACCGTGATTGCGGCTATTTGGGGCCGCTTCGCAGCCCTGCGGGAAAGGTGAACGCACTGACTGGCCTCTGACTCAGTTGCAACCGAAAACGGCCCTTCAAAGGCCGTTTTTTTGCGCCTTGCGAAAACCCTGAAAAGCCATCGCACATGACCGTTCGTCGCAAACCCACCGTCACCTGTCAGATCTGACAGTAGCCGGTTTTCTTCTTTCGCGGTGTGATGGGGCTCGCTCCCGAAATGGCTCGGGCACAACGCGCCAGGAGAACAAGATGAGCATCAACGTCAATTCAGCACAGGCCAGCGACGGACTTTTGTTGGTGCCCATGTTCATCCCGGGGTGGAGAACACCCGTGCAACCGGCGGGGCTCGCCCACGGCGGCATACCCTTGTCCATTTATCAGGCGCCTAATGGCCTGGCACTGGTGATTGATCCCCCCACGATGCTGAAAACTTTTACGCTGGATGCATTCGACACCGTGGAGGTGTGGGTCAACGGCAAAGCCACTTCCGTGAGCAAGGTCATCCTGCCGGGAGAAGAGCAACTGCGCATTCTCCTGTACCTGCCGCTGGGGAGGCTGGTGAACGGCATCAATCAGCTGTTTTACCGGGTCACCCGGCCCAGCGGGAATTTTGAGGACTCGACCCCGGTGCTGGATGTGCTGTATCACGACCCGGCACCCGGTAACCCCGCGCCGGCCGGTATCACCATCGTCTTTCCACCCAACATCGTCGCCAACGGCGTCGGTCCTGCAGATGCAGCGACGGGGGTATTGGCCACCTTCATCATCAGCTTCGCGCGGCCATATGATGAGATTCGCCTGGACGTGGGCACCTGGAGCACCACGATTAAAGTCACTGACCCTGCCAAGGCGATCACACTGACCCTGACCGCCGCTGATTTCCAGCAGATCGGCGACAACGCCAAGATGCCGGTCAAGTGCACAGTGACCGACCAGTTGGGCAACGGTAACCAGTCGGCGACAACCTATCTGGACATCCACGCCAACCGTCTCGATCTGCTGGCCCCGACCGTCAAGGGGCAGACAGGCAACAACCTCAATCCGACCCTGCAGGACGTTGTGACGGTAGTGCCGCTCGGCTCGCTGCTGCCCACCGACAAGGTGACCGTGAGCTGGCAAGGCGCGACCGGCACGCCGGCTGCGGGTTCCTTCACCAGCCCGCAACGCCTGGTCAGCGCCGGGCGGGAGTTTGTCGTACCGCGCTCGGTGCTGGCCTATAGCTTGGGCAAAACCGTGACCGTCACTTACGTCATCGAACGCAACGGCATAACCTCCACCTCATTACCCTTGTCGCTGAACATTCTGCCGTTGCCGAAGACGGCGTTGATCCCGCCGAAGATTGTCGAGGTCGATGCCAACAATGTGCTTGACCTGATGGCACTGGGCACCAAAGACGCGACCCTCCACGGATTGCTCTGGACGCTGATCGAAGCGGGTCAGCAAGTGCGGATGAGGCTGGAGGGGAAAAAAGCGGACGGCACGGCGCACAACCTGCAAGTCTGGAGTGGCGGAACCTCAAAGGTCAACGCCACGTGGGTCAGCCAGGGCTTCTGGCCATATACATTGGCCAACAGCTACCTCAAGCTGCTCGGGCACGGTTCTACATTGACAATCAAGTTCAAGGCGTCTCTGGATAAGAGCAATGTCGAGGCAACGGCGGTGGTGTTTCCGGACCGTACCTACACCATTAAGTCGGTGGAGCTGGTTGTTCCGACCTTGAGCAACGTAACGGATGCCGGCAACAAGGAAGTTCCGGAGGGTGGGCTGACCGCCAGTATCACCCTGAAGCTCAAGGGCACAGCCAGCAAGGGGCAGCCCGTCGAGATCTTCGACGGCAGTGGCCCGAGCGCGGTGTCCAAGGGCACGGCGACCGCCAACGCGACAACGGGGATCTGGGAACACACGATTACCGTGCCGGAGGGCGGTCGCCGCTTGTATGCCCAGTCGCGGTATCACCCCACCCCCGTTTACTCCAACGTGCGCAACCTGACGGTGGTGGCTGTGATTGTGCCGACGCTGGTCAATGTGCTGGACGCCAACAACGTCGAAGTGCCGGAGGGCACCAGCACCATCAAAACCACATTGAAACTCAAGGGCAAGGCGAGCAACGGCCAGCAGGTTGAAATCTTCGACGGCAGTGGCTCGAGTGCAGTGTCCAAGGGCACGGCGACCGCCCACGCGACCACGGGAATCTGGGAGCACACGATCACCGTCGCGCAGGGTGGCCACCGCTTGTACGCCAAATCGCTGTATCACCCCACCGCGACTTACTCCAACGTGCGCAACCTGACGGTGGTGGCCACCAAACCAAGCATCACCGCACTGACGGATTCCAAAGGTCCGGTCGCCCATAACGGAACGACTTACGACACCGAGGTCACGGTGACCGTCGCTGCCGATCCGAACCAGAGTATCCAACTCTACGATGGAGCCAAGGCCATCGGGGCGCCTATTCCACTTGATAGCAAAGGGAGTGGGACTACGAAGTTATCGGCTCTGGAGCAGAAGGTTTTTTCCCTCACCGCCAGAGCCGTTTATGGCAATCAGCTGGAATCCCCCGCGCGCATCTTTACACGCAAAGCCCATCTGGCAGTGACCCTGACGTCGGTCAAGCATTCGCGAGGAGAGCTGGGCGAGGGACAGAGTACCGCCAGTGCCTCTGTCACACTGGAAGGATCGGTGACACCTTTTTATAGCGTGCAGATCCATCACAACAACAGTGCCAAGAATATCGTGCAGAGCAACGCAAGTGGCTTCTGGACTACCCCCCTGCCCATCGTCACTGGCCTAAACAGGGTATACGCCACAGCAGTAGCGACCGGGTTGAATTCCAACTCACGGAGTTTCACCAGAGTAGTGCCATCCACGTCTGAAAATTTCGATCAATACTCAACGAGACACGTATCGCCAGGTCTAAACATCCCACTAAACAGCATGACTATTTACCATTTAGGGGGCACCGGCTTTATCGGGATAGCTCCACTGGCTGACTTATTCACTGGTCCCTATCCTCAGATACCGGGTAAAAGTTATGGGCAGACTCTGGAGATGCATTGGAAAGGCCTTGGCACGTCACAACATATGCGTATTCGATTCAATTGGGGCTATTCCAGCGTCAGTTTTTTTGTCAGGTTCGCACAAACCCGTAATCTATGGATCAGATTTTTAGACATAAATAACAACACGATCCATCAACACACGCTCCCACTTAATTTCGATGCACAACTTGTTAGTTACTCGCATCCCAGTATCGATATTTGGGGTGTAGAAGTCCAAACATCGGAAATGGATTTAGTTTCTATTGATTATTTCAATATGACTTACAGATAATTTATAGGATGGAATATTTCTCCAACAAAACGGCCTTTCCCGGCCGATTTGGGCAACGTTCAACCGCCAACCAACAGTTTGTCGGACGAAAAGGGGCGTATCTGGGCACGCCATTATTTATCAGCCCTGCCTCTCTTAAGCCTGAATGAGAAATAAACAGCGATGTTTAAAAAACATCTCAAGACACTCACTCAGGCTACACATCCTTGCGCCGCTGCCTACGACTGCGCCAGAATCCGCCGGCTTGTGCGCTTTGAGGTCGGGCTCTATCGTTTCCCTGCCACTGCTCATCAGTGGTCGGGTTTCGCAGCCTGGATCAATCAAGGCGCATAGCGCCACCGTTCCCTTTCAGTTGGCGCTTTTTTTCGTCTACTGGATTGCGTTATGGCGGCTGTGCGCGGGAGATCTTCGGGTCTGCCGGGTTCCTTGATTCCCGGTCTGCGAACCTGCGTACAGCTGCCACCTATCTTCGTTTCGCAGCGAACCGTGGCGGCTCCACTAATCAAGGAGCATTACAATGTTCAAAGCCACACCCAATCCCCCTGAAACCGACGACGTTTCCCCCTACGAAACCCCGGACTCCAAAAAACTCAACGAAGCCGCCGAGCGCGCCCTCGATTACTACCTCAAACCGTCCGACCCCAAGCCCCCACGCAAACCGAGCACGATTTACACCGTCGCCCCGGACATCGACATCGAAGAGCTACTGGCCAATGCCTGCGAGTCCTTTGCCTCGGCCAAGGTGATCGCCAGTGACTGTGCCGGGTTTCTGGAGGGGCCGCAGCGCAATACGATACTGGGCGTCGCGCAGCTCATCATGTTCGGCGAGCTGGCGGTGAGTCGGGCGCTGGACAGTCTGGAGCTGAAGGCTGACCCGGCCCTATGACCTGATCCCTGTGGCGAGGGGGCTTGCCCCCGTTGGGCTGCGAAGCGGCCCCCAAAACCTGCAATCACTGTCTGTCTGGCAAACTGCATGTACAGGTTTTACGACTGCTGCGCAGCCGAACGGGGGCAAGCTCCCTCGCCACATGAGGTGTATCCGGGCACAGGGCCGGTAGATAAATCCTCAAACAACAAAAAACCCGCCATCCCCTTTCACCGGGAATGGCGGGTTTTGTCGTTTCAGATCACACCGTATCCACTTTCAACGAATGGTCATTCAACATGCCGTTGATAATGGTCGCGGTATCGTGACCGCCGGCAATCACACCATTCGCTCCGGGGGTGACGCCGTAATGGCTGGCCAAATTCACCCCCGCCAAGTCAATGGTCTGGCTCGGCGTGGCGCCGGCCATGGTGCTGACGTCGATGCTGGTGACCAGTGAGGCGCCGCTGCCGGTGACTTTGAAGTGCAGGTAGTCATCCAGCGATGCCGCGGTGCCGTTTTCCCCTTGCAACAGTTGCGACAGGTCGAGTTTGTCGGTTCCCGGTGTGAAGTCGGTGATGACATCGTGGCCGCTGTTGCCTTTAAGCCACTGGAAGGTGTCGGCGCCGCTGCCGCCGGTGAGGGTGTTGTCGCCCAGGCCGCCGATCAGGAAGTCGTCGCCGCCCCCGCCGTTGAGCACATCGTTACCCAGACCGCCGTTGATGATGTTGCCGTTGTTGTCGCCCGTGAGGCTGTCGTTGAAGTTCGAGCCCGTGAGGTTTTCGATGCCGGTCAGGGTGTCGGTGCCTGCGCCAGAGGTGTTTTGCGCGGTGAGCAGGCTGAGGTCGACAGTGACGCCGGCGGTGGCATGGGCGTAGCTCGCGGTGTCGTTGCCGCTGCCGCCGTCGAGCCAATCGTTGCCCGGTCCGCTGAACAGCAGATCGTTACCGGCGCCGCCGTGCATCTCGTTATTGCCTGAGCCTGCGGTGAGCACGTCGTTGCCGTCACCCGCATTGATAATGTTGTTGCCGGTGCCTGCGATCAACACGTCATCGCCCGAGGTGCCGGTCAGTGTATGGCCGGCCTGATAGGTGATGTCGACTGCCGCGCTGTCGTTGCCACCGTGGTTGTCGCTGGCGGTGTAGGTGCCGTGGAAGTCTGGCGCGGAGTCCTGGGCTCCGGCGTAGTTGACGGTCATGGTCAGTTGATAGTTTTCCGCCCCCTTCCCGCTGTTGCCAGGTCCCCCGTCGTCGATGTTGGTGATGTGGATCTGGTACGTGCCGTCCGCCGTGGCGGTGATGGTCTGGCCATCGGCGAGAGCCATGTAAGCGCCGCCATTGACCGAGTACTCCATGGTGATGTGGCCGGCCGCCAGGTTGTGGTCCAGGTTGAGGGTTTCGCCCTGTTTGAGGTTGACGGTGATGCGGTCCTCATCGTTGGTATTGTTGGTGCTGACCGACCCCAATGCCCCGCTGACCACCAGCATGGCGGTCATGGCGGCAGCGTTGGCGACGAATGCACTGCGGGCGATGGTCACGGCCTGGACGTTATTGCCGGTGAAACTGAAGCTCGTATTGGTGCCGGTAAAGTCCGCCCCCTTGGCCGTCCAACCCGTGTTGAAGGTAGTCGGCGATGCCGTGAGCGCATCACCGTTGGGGTCGGTGTCGTTGGCCAATAGCAGCTCGCCCGGCACCCCGATACTGCCCGACAGCACGTTGGTGATGATGTGATCATCGACCGCCACCGGTGGCGAATTCGGAATCACGTTGACTGTCAGGGTCGAGCTGGTGAGGTCGCCGTCGTTGTCGCTGGCGGTGAAGCCGATGTTTTCGGTGATCTGCACGGCCGTGGTTTTCTGCGAGGTGTAGGTGTACTCGCCGGTGTCGAGGTTCACCAGCAGCGTGCCGCTGTTGTTGGTGGCGATGCTCAGGGTGTTGTCGACGGTGTTGAAGGTGCCGTGGTTGGCGCCGCCGCTGAAGTTCAGCGAACCCTGATTGCTGTTGGCTTTCGGGTCGTAGGTATAGGTGGTGCCGTCGACCGTGAGGGTTTTGATGAAACCGCCATCGGCGCCGAATGTACCGCCCTCGCCCAGCAACGAACCGGTGACCGGCGCACCTTGCACGGTGCCTGAAAGTACCGAGTTGAGTTGGTTGAGGTCAGTCACCACCACAGCGTTGGTGTCGTTGTGCGTGCTGCCGTCATAGGCCACCGGATCGAGGCTGGCGTTATTGACGCCGCTGCCCAGGCCGATGGCGTAGTTCTTGATGCCATTGGCGTCGAGGAAGGCTTTGAGCGCAGTCTCGTCCGCAGTGCCGATGTCGCCTTCGTTGGGTTTGCCATCGGAGAAGAAGTAGCCGACGTTCTGCGCCCCGGTGAGTTTGCCCGCAGTGTCGAACGCGCTTTCCATGGTCGCCACGGCCGCGTCGTAGTTGGTGCCGCCACCTGCCGTCAGCGTAGCGATGATCGACTTGGCCGTCGCCACATCGACCCAGATCGACGTCTGGTCGGTGGCGCTGCTGCTGAAGGTAACGATCTGCACCTTCACGTCGCCCAGGTTGTCGTACTTGTCGAGCAGCTCGCTAATCGCTTGCTTGGCCAGATCCAGCCGCGACAAGCCCGACACGCCGGAAGGGTCATCCATGCTGCCGGACACATCAATCACCAGCATCAGGTTGGAGTCGATCTGCACGGCCGGCACAGAACGGTCCGAGGCGACGGCGTGAGGCACGTCATCGACGATGTTGACCACAAGGGTGCCGGTGGTGCTGTTGCCGATGGCATCGGTGGCTTTGTAGGTGAAGCTTTCGTTCAAGGTGTTCGCGCCATCGTTGGCGTTCGGCGATGTTTTCGGCGCCGAGGTCAGGGTGTACGTGTAGGAGCCATCGGGGTTGAGCAGGATCTGCCCGTAGGTGCCGGTGGCGCTGCCGACCAGGGTGTAGGTGATCGCACCCGTGGCGCCAGTGACCGAGCCTGCCAACGTACCGGAGCCGGTTTCACCGGTGTTGCCGGGCTCGCTGCCGGTGACGCTGCCCGCCGCCAGGTCCTGCCCACCCTGGGTCAGATCCAACGCCTTTTCGTAGACGGTCACATCGGTATCGGTGGTCGCTACGAGGCAGTTGTTGGAGACGTCAACGGTGATCGTGGCGGTGCTTTCATCGCCGTCGGCATCGCGCACGGTGTAGGTGAAGGTGTCGGTGGCGCCGGCTTCGCCGACCGAATTCGGGTTGCTGTGGTACACCGCATTGCCACTGGCATCCAGGATCAGGTAGCCGTAAGCGCCGTTGATTTGCGTGTTCAAGCCACCGATGGCCGAGGTCGAGGTGTCGCTGCCGGCGCGCACGCCGACCACTGCCCCACCCAAGGCCGGGCCGTCAGCACCGAGCACATCGTTGTCCAGCACATTGCCGCTGACCGTGCCGCCCTCCACCACCGAAACCGAATCGCAATGGGCCGTCGGCACGTCATCGACAATGTTGATCACGATGGTGCTGGTGACGCTGTTGCCCACAGAGTCGGTGGCCTGGTAGGTGAAGCTCTCGCTCAGGGTGTTCGGTCCGTCGTTGGCGTGCGGCGTGGTCGTGGGTGCCGAGGTCAGGGTGTAGGTGTAGGAACCGTCCGGGTTGAGCAGGATTTGCCCATAGGTGCCGGTGGCGCTGCCGACCAGGGTGTAAGTAATTGCACCCGTGGCGCCCGTGATTGAACCGACCAACGTGCCGGAGGCGGTTTCACCAGTGTTGTCAGGCTCGCTGCCGGTGACAGTGCCCGCCGCGAGGTCCTGGCCGTCCTTGGTCAGATCCAACGCCTTTTCGTAGACGGTCACGTCGTTATCGGGGGCCACCACGAGCGAACAGTTGGAGATGTCGATGGTAATGGTCGTGGTGCTTTCATCGCCGTCGCCATCGCGCACGGTGTAGGTGAACACGTCCGTGGCGCCCGGTTCACCGACCGAGTTCGGGTTGCTGTGGTACACGGCGTTGCCGTTGGCATCCAGGGTCAGGTAGCCGTAGGTGCCGTTGATGTGCGTGCTCAAGCCACCGATAGCCGAAGTCGAGGTATCGCCGCCGGCGCGCACGCCGACCACCGCGCCACCCAAGGCCGGGCCGTCAGCACCGAGCACATCATTGCCCAACACATTGCCGCTGACCGTGCCGCCTTCCGCCACTGAGACGACATCGGCATGAGCGGTTGGCACGTCATCGACGATGTTGATCACGATGGTGCCGGTAACGCTGTTGCCCAGAGAATCGTTGGCCTGATAGGTGAAGCTTTCGCTCAGGGTGTTCGGCCCGTCGTTGGCGTGAGGTGTAGTCGCGGGAGGCGAGGTCAGGGTGTAGGTGTAGCTGCCGTCCGGGTTGAGCAGGATTTGCCCGTAGGTTCCGTTGGCGCTGCCGACCAGGCTGTACGTGATGGTGTCGCTGGTGCCGGTGACTGAACCCACCAGCGTGCCGGAGGCGGTTTCGCCGGTGTTGCCAGGTTCGCTGCCGATGACCGTGCCCGCCGCCAGGTCCTGCCCGTCCTTGGTCAGGTCCAGCGCTTTTTCACTAACCGTCACATCGGTGTCAGTGGCAGCTACGAGGGTGCAGTTGGCCACATCGATGGTAATGGTGGTGGTGCTTTCATCGCCGTCGGCATCGCGCACGGTGTAAGTGAACACGTCGGTAGCACCAGGGCCGTTCACGGCATTTGGATTGCTGTGATAGACCGCATCGCCGTTGGCATCCAGGGTCAGGTAGCCATAGGTGCCGTTGATTTGACTGTTCAAGCCACCGATGGCTGAAGTCGAGGTGTCGCTGCCGGCGCGCACGCCAACCACCGCGCCACCGAGTGCCGGCCCGTCGGCGCCGCCGATATCGTTGCCCAGCACGTTCCCCGAGACCGTCGCGCCTTCGGCCACTGAGGCGTGATCAGGGTTGGCGGTGGGCAAGTCATCGACGATGTTGACGTTGATCTGGCCCAACGCCGTGCTGCCGTCGACGTCAGTGGCGACGACGTTGAGGTTCTCGATGATGCTATTAGTGCCGTTGGCGTTCGGGTGGGTTTCGTTATCCACCAGGGTGTAGCTGTAGCTGACCACGCCGGTCGCACTGTCGTAACCGGTGACGGTCAGCGTGCTGCCAAGCGGAGTGACGATCGACTGCGGGAAGCCTGCGGCCACGCCACCGGTGACCACCGCGATGCCGCCCACCGTCAGGGTTTGCAAACCGTCGAGCGCGGTGACGGTGAAGGTGCCGCTCTGGGTCAGCGCCGGTGTGTTGGGGCTGCTGCCGTCGCTGAGGTTTTTTTCGTAGACGGTCAGTTCGCCGCCGTTGACGTTCAGGCCATCGAGTGTCACCAGGTCGTCGTTGTTATGGATGTTCAGCACCAGCGTCGCGGTGCTGGTATCGCCATCGGAATCGGTAAGGGTGTAGACGAAATTTTCGGTGCCGTTGCCACCGCCGTGCAGGGCTTTGAAATCGGCGTCGCTGGTGTTAAGGGTGTAGGTGTACGTGCCGTTGGCGTTCAACACCAAGGTGCCGAAAGTCCCGGTGAGAGTACCGCCGATGATCGGCCCGCTGTCGGGGCCGGTGGCAATGCGGTCGGCGCCCTGGACGTCGTTGGGCAGCACGCTGCCGGTCAGGGTCAGCAGGGTTTCCGATGCCGTATTGGCGTTGCTGTCGTCCTCGGCATGAGGCAGGTCATCGATGATGTTCACATCGAGGCTGCCATTGGCGGTGGTGCCGTTGTCGTCCACCACGGTGACCGCAAACTGTTCGGAGAGACTGTTGGCGCCGTTGGCATTCGGATGGGTTTCGTTATCCACCAGGGTGTAGCTGTAGCTGACCACGCCGGTCGCGCTGTCGTAGCCAGTAATGGTTAGCGTACTGCCCAGCGGCGTGACGATTGATTGCGGGAAACCCGCCGATACACCGCCAACCACCACATTGATTCCGCCGACGCTGAGGGTTTGCACGCCATCCAGCGCAGTAATGGTGAAGGTGCCGCTCTGGGTCAGCGCCGATGCATCAGGGTTGCTGCCGTCGCTGAGGTTTTTCTCATTGACGGTCAGCTCGCCGCCTTCGGCATTCAGGCCATTGAGCGTCACCAGGTCGTCGTTGTTATGGATGTTCAGCACCAGCGTCGCGGTGCTGGTATCGCCATCGGCATCGGTAAGGGTGTAGACGAAATTTTCGGTGCCGTTGCCACCGCCGTGCAAGGCTTTGAAATCGGTATCACTGGTGTTCAGGGTGTAGGTGTAGGTGCCGTTGGCATTGAGTACCAAGGTGCCGAACGTCCCGGTGAAAGTACCGCCGATGATCGGCCCGCTGTCGGGGCCGGTCGGAATGCGGTCGGCGCCCTGGACGTCATTGGGCAGCACGCTGCCGGTCAGGGTCAGCAGGGTTTCCGACGCGGTATGGGCATTGCTGTCGTCGATGGCCTTGGGCACATCGTCGGTGATATTGACGTCCAGCGAACCAGTCGCGGTATCGCCGTTGCTGTCGTTCGCAACCACAGTGAATTGTTCACTGAGATTGTTGGTGCCGTCACCGGCGGAATGGGTTTCGTTGCCGACCAGGGTGTAGCTGTAACTGACCACGCCGGTGGCCGGGTTGTAGCCGGTGATCGTCAGGGTGTTGCCCAGTTGAGTGGTGATCGACTGAGGAAAACCGATGGGCACCCCGCCACTGATCACGCTGATCCCGCCGATGCTCAGGCTGCTCAGCCCGTCGGGCGCAGACACCGTGAACGTGCTGTGCTGAGTCAATGCCCCCGGGTTGCTGGCCGACCCGTCCGCCAGGTTGGCTTCATTGAGGGTCAGTTCACCGCCCGCCACCGACAGGCCGGTGAGGAAGACCGGGTGATTCGGCACGTTCGCGGCAAACGGCGTAACGATGCCTTTATCGCCGTTGTCCGGTGCAGCGTCCCGGCGTTCCAGGGGAAATTCGGGAATACCGTTGAAGCCCGCGGTGGGGAAACCAATCGTGGGATCGACCCGCCCGCCCACTTCCTCCAACAGCACAAAACTGTGGCCACCACCCAGCGCACCACCGGGCGCGCCCGTTGCACCCGGTCCGGCGGCGGTGGCCTCAGCGGTCTGGGTCGGGTCGGCACCGGCGGCAATGGCTTTTTGCAGTTGCTCGACATCGGTCAGTTGCGCCTGGCTCGGCGTCACCGCATCGGCTGTCTCCACATGCGGCACCTGGTGCGCCAGCAACTGGGCATTCATTTGCAGGCTGCTGTCACGCCCCAGGGTCAGCTCCTGGCCATTTTGCAAATGCACCGCCACCGCCCCTTCGGCCCCGGTGACCAACTGCTCGCCGGCAAACAGCCGATCGCCCTCGATCAGTGCCCGTCGAGTGCCATCACCCGCCACTGCATACACCTGACCGATGACCTTACTGACGATACCGATGAGCGTTGCCATGTGCATTCCTCCGCTGCCAACTGCTGTCGGCATCCTGTTTGCGCGAAGAAACGTGCTCATGGTTCAAGCAGGTTGCCCGAGACCCGTGTACCGGAAAGCGTTTACCTGAAGTAAACCGCTGCCTCCCGACACTCTCGCCAGGCGTGTCGCTTGCGAGGGGGGTGTCTTGGGATCGGGATAAAACCCTCTGCAATCAATGGCATCGGGACCCATTTCCAAAACGACCGGCCTGCAAACGCATGCGTAACGGTTTTGAATCACTCGATCGACAAAAAAATGTCGCCTCTAAACCGTCTCGCTCTCCTCCCCTCCAGCACTTCTTCGCCCTATGTCGAAAAGTGAATGGAACTTTCCAAAACCCTGTTGATGCTCCAGAAGGCCAATAAAACAAAGGCTTTCGCATTGAACAATGTGCTGGATTTTTCAGGCCGCATAAGTTTTTTTTGGCATAGCCCTTATGAAAAATTTTTCTTAGCTACGCTTCAGGATGTTCTTAGCTCTGTTGTTACAGGCATGAAACGGTTTCATCTAAAAATATCGTCAAAAAAATGGCGACCGCTAAGCACCATCAGGAATCAGGGAGATGCACCCATGCGCGTTTTAACCCCCCTTTGCAGTGCGATTCTGCTGGCCATGGCCTGCGCTTCTCAGGCTCAGGCGATGTCATTGACCGAGGCGATCCAGAGCACCATTGCGACCCACCCGGAACTGGCGTCTCGGGTCGATGCCCGGCTCTCGGCCGACGAGCAGATTAAAGTCGCTAAAGGGGGCTTTTATCCATCGGTGGATTTGAACGCCGCCTACGGGCGCGGCTACAGCGATAACACCACCACCCGGTCGCGGGGCAATCACAACACCGAAATCCTCACCTACACCCAGTCGGAACTGCGCCTGCGGCAAATGCTGTTTGATGGTTTCAACACCGCCAACGAGGTCGCGCGCACCAAAGGCGTGTCCAACTCGCGGGCCTATTACGCTCAAGGCACCGCCCAGGACCTGGCCCTGCGCACCATCGAGGTGTACCTCGAAGTGCTCAAGCGCCGCGAACTGGTGACCCTGGCCAAGAACAATCTGCAAGCGCACATGCGGGTCAACGATCAGATCGGCCTGCGTACCCAGCGTGGGATCGGCAGCAACGCCGACGCCGACCAGTCCACCGCTCGCCGGGCACTGGCGCAAAACAACCTCGACACCG
This sequence comes from Pseudomonas sp. GW822-FHT07A10, assembly GCF_058798795.1. Classification (NCBI taxonomy): domain Bacteria; kingdom Pseudomonadati; phylum Pseudomonadota; class Gammaproteobacteria; order Pseudomonadales; family Pseudomonadaceae; genus Pseudomonas; species Pseudomonas sp. GW822-FHT07A10. The sequence goes on along the minus strand of NZ_JBXAKV010000010.1, from coordinate 177,529 downwards.
CCGAGGTCGATCTGGCCGATGCCGAAGCGAATTTCTACAGCGTTGTGGGGCGCATGCCCGATGAACTCGAAACACCGCCGTCGACCCGCGGCGAACTGCCCGCCACCCTGCCTGAAGCCCAGCAGAGCATGGTGGAAAACAACCCGTACCTGAAATCCGCCCAGGCTGACATCCAATCGGCCGAAAGCCAGTACGAAGTCGCCAAGTCGCCGTTCTACCCACGCTTCGACGCCGAAGCAGCGGTGGGCGCCAATAACAATGTGCAGGGCGATCAAGGCCACGACAACGAATGGCGAGTGGGCGTGGTGATGAACTACAACCTGTTCCGTGGCGGCAGCGACAAGGCCCGGCTGGCCTCCGATGCGCATCAGATCAACCAGGCGATGGACATCCGCAACAACGCATTGCGCCAGCTCAACGAGAACATCCACCTGGCCTGGAACGCCATGCAAAACGCCAAGAAACAAACCCCGACCGCCCGTGAATATGCCGAAACCACCACCCGTGTACGGGCGGCGTATCAGGATCAGTTCGGTCTCGGCCAACGGACTCTGCTCGACTTGCTCGACAGTGAAAACGAGCTCTACAACGCCAACCGCCGCTACACCGAAGTGCGCTACACCGAGGAGTTCTCGATGTACCGCGTGCTGGCGAACATGGGCCAGTTGTTGAGCAAGCAACGGGTGGTGCTGCCCGCCGATGCGATCGCCGCCACCGAAGTGAAAAACGAAGCGCGCTTGCCTGAACTCAAATGAAGTAACGCCGTGTAGGAGCGATCAATGTGACCAGCATGGAAACCGGCAACACGGGTGTCGATCCGCGTCTGAGCTTCGATGATCCGCTTCTGGACGGCCTGTTGATTCTCTGCAAACTCCACGGCGCGACGGTCAGTCGCGCCAGCCTGAGTGCCGGGCTGCCAATGGCACACCAACGCTTGAGCCTGGACCTGCTGCCCCGCGCAGCGGCCCGGGCCAGTTTGCAGGCGCGGGTGCTGCGCCGTGAACTGAAGGATATTTCCGCGCTCAACCTGCCGGTGATGCTGATCCTCAACCATGGCCGCTGCGCGGTCTTGCGCCGTTGGGGCGACGATGGTCAGGCGCTGATTCTGCCCAGCGAAGCCGACGGCGGAGAACAATGGGTGAGCACGGACGAGCTGGCCACCAACTACAGCGGCCAGGCCTTGTTCGCGCGGCCACGGCATGAACTCGAAGACTTGCGCGCGCCGCTGGTGCCGCGGGTCGAGGCGTGGTTTCGCGACACGCTGAAGCTGTCGAAATGGCTGTACAGCGATGCGATTCTGGCGAGTTTCCTGATCAACCTGCTGGGCCTGATGGTGCCGCTGTTCGTGATGCAGACCTACGACCGAGTGGTGCCGAACCAGGCCACTTCAACCTTGTGGGTGCTGTCGATCGGCTTGCTGATCGGCACCGGTTTTGAACTGGTGCTGCGGGTGGTTCGTGCACACTTGCTGGACACTGCCGGGAAGAAAACCGACGTGATTCTTTCGGCGACCCTGTTCGAACGCATCACCGGCATGGCGATGAAAGCGCGACCCGCAACCATCGGTGGTTTCGCCCAAAGCATTCATGACTTCCAGGGCCTGCGGGAGTTTCTCACCGCCGTCACGCTGACCAGCCTGATCGACATGCCCTTCGCTGTGCTGATGCTGGTGGTGATCGGCCTGCTCGGCGGCTGGCTGGTGGTGATTCCGCTGCTGGCCTTCCCCATCACGATTCTCTTCGCCATGGTGATTCAGGCGCGCCTGCGCGACACCGTGCAGAAGAGTCTGAGCCTCGGTGCCGAACGCCAGGCCCTGCTGATCGAAACCCTCGGCGGCCTGGAAACCCTCAAGGCCTGCAGCGCTGAAAGCGAGCGCCAGCACAAATGGGAAAGCACCCACGGCGCCCTCACCCGCCTCGACAGCCATGCGCGCAACCTCTCCGCGCTGGCCACCAACGGCACGCTGTTCATTCAGCAGTTCTCTGGCATGGCGACCATCGTCGCCGGGGTCTACAGCATCATCGCCGGCAACCTCAGCGTCGGTGCGCTGGTGGCAAGCTACATGCTCGGCAGCCGCGTGCTCGCGCCGCTGGGGCAGATCGCCGGGCTGATCACCCGTTACCAGCAAGCGCAACTGACCATGAAAAGCACCGATTCGCTGATGTCGTTGCCGCAAGAGCGCGACGCCAGGCAGCGGCCGCTGGAGCGCACGCAACTGCAAGGCGCCCTGGACGTCAGCGGCGTAACGTTCCACTACAACGGCCAGAGCGCGCCGGCCCTGGCCAACGTCAGCTTCAGCATGAAGCCGGGCGAACGGATCGGCATCATCGGTCGCAGCGGTTCGGGCAAAAGCACGCTGGCGCGGTTGGTGATGGGTTTCTACGCACCGGAAGAAGGCCAGTTGCTGCTCGATGGCCTGGACCTGCGGCAACTGGACGTCGCCGACCTGCGTCAACAGATCGGCTACGTCGCTCACGACCTGCCCCTGCTGGCCGGCAGCCTGCGCGACAACCTGACCCTCGGTGCACGCTACATCAGCGATGCCCGGATGCTTGAAGTCGCTGAGTTGACCGGCGTGACTGAACTGGCGCGTCAGCATCCGCAAGGGTTTGATCGGCCAGTGGGCGAGCGCGGTCAATTGCTGTCGGGTGGGCAACGGCAAGCGGTGTTGCTGGCGCGGGCCTTGTTGCTCGATCCGCCAATCATGCTGCTCGACGAACCCACCAGCGCCATGGACAACAGCAGCGAAGACCTTCTACGGCAGAAACTCCACGGCTGGGTCCAGGGCAAAACCGTGCTACTGGTCACCCACCGTACCTCGATGCTCAGCCTGGTGGATCGGTTGGTGGTGCTGGACAACGGGCGGATCGTCGCCGACGGCCCGAAAGAAGCGGTGATCGATGCATTGCGCAAGGGCCGTGTCGGCTCTGCGACGGTTTAGGAGCGCCCACTCGATGCCAATAGATACCTGTGGCGAGGGGGCTTGCCCCCGTCGGGTCGCGAAGCGGCCCCAAAGCCATTCACCCCGTTGTATCAGACAGATCGAGCTGGCAGGTTTACGACTGCTTCGCAGCCGAACGGGGGCAAGCCCCCTCGCCACAGGAGCTCCCTCGCCACAAGTTTGTGATCGGCCTTATTTCTCTTAACTGACGGGTATCGCCTCATGTCTGCTCAAACACCGGATTCAGCGGCCCGAAGCTACTTCGGCAGTTTCAGCAAAAGTGCCGAGAGCGAGTTCATGCCGGAAACCGCCGGCGCCTCGTTGCAGGATTCACCGCGCTGGTCGCGGATCACCGTGTGGCTGGCGGCGGCGCTGCTGATCAGCGCGCTGGTCTGGGCCAAATTCGCCGTGTTGCAGGAAGTCACCATGGGCGAAGGCAAGGCGATTCCGTCGAGCAAGATTCAGGTGATCCAGAACCTGGAAGGCGGCATCGTCACCGAGATTTTCGTGCGCGAAGGGCAAATGGTGAACAAGGGCGACACCTTGCTGCGCCTGGATGACACGCGATTCCTGTCGAATAAGGGCGAAAGCGAAGCGGACCGCTATGCCTTGATCGCGCAGGTCGAACGATTGTCTGCCGAAGCGGAAGGCCGGCCGTTCAAGCTGTCCCCGGAAGTCATCGCCAAGGCGCCGCAAGTGGCCGAGGACGAACGCTCGCTGTACGAACAACGCCAGCGCCGACTGGCCAGCGAACAGCGCACCTTGACCGAACAACTTCGGCAAAAAACCCAGGAGCTGGCGGAGTTCCGTTCCAAACAGGGGCAGTTCAGTTCCAGCCTGGCGCTGCTGCAACAAGAGATGAACATGTCGGCGCCGCTGGTGGGCACCGGGGCGGTGTCGCCGGTGGAAATCCTGCGGCTCAAACGCAGCGCGGTGGAAATCCGCGGCTCGTTGAACGCCACGACCCTGGCAATTCCCCGGGCGGAATCGGCGATCAACGAGATCAAAAGCAAGATCGACGAGTCCGAACAATCCTTCCGCTCGGACGCGGCGAAGGAGCTGAATGAAAAACGCACCGACCTGTCGAAAATCACCGCCACGAGCATTGCCATCGACGACCGTGTAACGCGCACCACCGTGGTGTCACCGGTTCACGGCATCATCAAAGTGCTGAAGGTTAATACCATCGGCGGCGTGGTCCAGCCGGGCAGCGACATGGTGGAAATCGTGCCCGTGGAGGACAACCTGCTGATCGAAGCCAAGGTCCGCCCTCAAGACGTGGCGTTCCTGCACCCGGGCCAAAAAGCCATGGTCAAGTTCAGCGCTTATGACTACACGATTTATGGTGGGTTGAGTGCCAGGCTTGAGTTGATCGGGGCGGACACCATCACCGATGACAAGGGCAACAGTTTCTATCTGATTCAGGTCAGGACCGACAAAAATCACTTGGGCGGGGATGTGAAACCGCTGCTGATCATTCCGGGGATGGTGGCGACGGTGGACATTATTACCGGTGAGAAAAGCGTGCTGGATTACCTGCTTAAACCGGTGTTGAAGGCACGGACCGAGGCGATGCGCGAAAGGTAGGTCTGACTCAATCCTGTGGCGAGGGGGCTTGCCCCCGTTGGGTCGCGAAGCGGCCCCAAAAACCATTCAACCCGGTTGTAACAGGTAAACCACGTTAGTCGGTTTTACGACTGCTTCGCAGCCGAACGGGGCGATGCGGCGTTCCGACAAGCCCCCTCGCCACAGGGAATCATTGCCCGTGATTCTTCTGATAGGTCTCCTCCCCCATCGCCGCAATCTGCCCCTCGATCAACGCCTCGAACGGCTTTAACAACGGTTCGAAACTGCTCGGTGCTTCGAGGGTCTGCAACGCCTGCACAATCGCCTCTACCGTCGACAACGCCCCAGGCCCAGGTGCCTTGCGCAAGCGATAACGCGACACCCCGCCCTCGGCCAGGGTCACTCTGGGCAACGCCGCCAGCAACGGATTGAGGTGCAGCATCTTGCGCGCCTTGCGCCACGTGCCGTCCGGAACCACCAGCAGCAGCGGCTTATCACTCGCGGTGTACGCCTGCATCGGCTGAGCATCTTCACCGGGAAACAACAGCCGCGCCTGATAACCCGGCTGACTCAACAACGCCGGCAAATCCTCAAACACCTCGCCGACGATCAGCTCGGCATTCTTGAGTCCCAACGCTGCCAATCGTGCGGTGTTCAATGCATGGTTCACTTCACTCGGATGCTGCAACAGCAACACCCGCGTGCGGCTATCCAGGCTTGGGATCAGCGGGCACAGGCAGTGAGTTTGCGGACGCAGGCAGCGCGGGCACTGGATTCTGGACATTTTCTTAAGCCTGATTGAGCTGTGCTTTGAGCAAATCACGGAAGGTCTGGATCAGCGGCTCGCGGCTACGGCCACGGCGCACGATCATCGAGAATGGCGCCTGATAACCGAACGTCGCCGGCAACAGCACACGCAAATCCCCCTTGTCGGCCCAGGCCTGGGCGTAGTGCTCCGGCAGGTAACCGATGTAGGCGCCGGACAGCACCAGAATCAATTGGGCCTCCATACTTTCCACGGTCGCCGCGCTGTGCTTGAAACCATGACGCGCCAGTTCGGCCTGGCTCCAATAGCCGCGACCGACCATACGCTGCTGGGTGATGACCTGCTCGGGGATGCGCCGCTCGTTGAACAGCGGATGACGGCTGCTGCAATACAGCCAGTGCTGTTCGCGGTAGAGCGGCATGTAGACCAGACCGCTCATACGCGTGGAAAAGGCACCGATGGCCAGGTCGAGGCGGTTGTCCTGCACGCCGAGTTGCAGTTCGTAGGGGCTCATGACCGAGAGATGCAAATGCACCGCCGGGTGTTCCTGGCTGTAGGCGCCGATAGCTTCGGCGAATGGCAAGGCCTTGTCGCTGACGGTGGAGTCGATCACCCCCAGGTTCAACGTGCCACGCAGTTCGCCTTTGAGGGCGGCGGCGTATTGTTCGAAACCTTCGAGTTCGGCCAACAGACGCAGGGTTTCCTGATGAAACAGCTCGCCCTTGCTGGTCAGGCTGAAACCACCGCGACCTCGATGGCAGAGCACCAGGCCGAGCGCCGCTTCGAGCTGGCTCATATAAGTGCTGATGGCCGACGTCGAGAGATTGAGCTCGTGCTGGGCGTTGGCGAACCCCTGATGGCGGACCACGCTGACGAAGATGCGCAATAGTTTCAGGTCGGGTAAAGCGTTGGCCATGGGGGGCTCCATTGCAAGGTAGTGCATGTTGCTTTTGTGGCGAGGGAGCTTTTGTGGCGAGGGGGCTTGCCCCCGTTGGGTTGCGCAGCAGCCCCAAAACCATTCACCCCGGTGCAATCAGACAGACCGAGTTGGCAGGTTTACGACTGCTGCGCAGCCGAACGGGGGCAAGCCCCCTCGCCACAGTGATCTCCCTCGCCACAAGGGTTCGGTGCATGGTGGGGAGTCTATCTTCCCGCCCGCCATTAGTTTAGAAAAATCTGAACTAAGTATTTGCCCGTAGCGATTCTTCCCGGCCACTGCATTTCGCAGAATCGGCCCACAGCGGTGCCCGTCTCTCCCCGAGCGGCTTACCTGCATAAATAAAACAACGACGATGAGGCCTTACCCGTGGACAAGATTCTTCACCAACCACTGGGCGGCAATGAAATGCCGCGCTTCGGCGGCATCGCCACCATGCTGCGACTCCCCCATTTGCCATCCGCTGCCGGCCTGGACGCTGCCTTTATCGGCATCCCGCTGGACATCGGCACGTCCCTGCGCCCCGGCACCCGCTTCGGGCCGCGTGAAATCCGCGCTGAATCGGTGATGATCCGTCCGTACAACATGGCCACCGGCGCTGCGCCGTTCGACTCGCTGTCGGTTGCCGACATCGGTGACGTGGCGATCAACACCTTCAACCTGCTGGACGCCGTGCGGATCATCGAAGAGGCCTACGACAATATCCTCGAACACGATGTGATCCCCCTGACGCTGGGCGGCGACCACACCATCACCCTGCCAATCCTGCGTGCCATTCATAAAAAGCACGGCAAAGTCGGCCTGGTGCACATCGACGCTCACGCCGACGTGAACGATCACATGTTCGGCGAGAAAATCGCCCACGGCACCACCTTCCGTCGCGCAGTAGAAGAAGGCCTTCTGGATTGCGACCGCGTAGTGCAAATTGGCCTGCGGGCTCAGGGCTACACCGCTGATGACTTCAACTGGAGCCGCAATCAAGGCTTCCGTGTGGTTCAGGCCGAAGAGTGCTGGCACAAATCCCTGGCGCCGCTGATGGCTGAAGTTCGCGAGAAAGTCGGCGACGGTCCGGTGTACCTGAGTTTCGATATCGACGGCATCGATCCGGCCTGGGCACCTGGCACCGGCACCCCGGAAATCGGCGGTCTGACGACCATTCAGGCGATTGAAATCGTGCGCGGCTGCCAAGGCCTCGACCTGGTCGGCTGCGATTTGGTAGAAGTCTCGCCAGCGTACGACACCACCGGCAACACCTCGCTGCTGGGCGCTAACCTGTTGTACGAAATGCTCTGCGTACTGCCAGGCGTGGTCCATCGCTGAGGATCGGTCATGAACGAACGTGATCAGGTACTCAATGCCGCCGCCGAACTGGTGTCGGCCTTTGCCCGAAACGATCGCGAAGCCTACTTCGGCGCATTCAGCATCGACGCCAGCTTCGTGTTCTACACCCTCGAGCAGCCCCTGCTGTCGCGCGATGCCTACCAGGCGTTGTGGGACAGCTGGCGTGCCGAGGACGGCTTCGAGGTGCTGTCGTGCACCTCGAGCAACGCCTTCGTCAGCCTGCAGGGTGACGTGGCGATTTTCATCCATGACGTGGCCACCGAGCTGCGCATGCAAGGGGAGCAACACTTCAGCCAGGAACGCGAGACGATTGTTTTCAAGAAACAGGCGTCTGGCCAAGAACAACAAGGCCTTTGGCTGGCCTGCCATGAACATTTGTCCGCAATGCCGGAAGGGCTGCCACCCCCTTAGCCAAACAGGTGACGCTCACGCACGATGAGCGCGCCTTTATGATCGGAGCAGATCATGAATAACAACAACAAAGACCAAAGCCTTACGCAAATTGAAACCTACGGGGTCGAGCAGATCCCGGACAACGAACGCACCGCAGGCCCGACGGACTTGTTCCGGATGATCTTCGGCGGTTCCAACACCTTCGCCACCGCCGTGCTCGGCAGTTTCCCGGTACTGTTCGGCCTGTCTTTTCAGGCGGGCGTCTGGGCGATTGTGCTGGGCGTGTTGCTGGGCTCGCTGATCCTCGCGCCGATGGGCCTGTTCGGTCCACTCAATGGCACCAACAACGCCGTGTCGTCCGGTGCGCACTTCGGCGTGCACGGGCGGATCGTCGGTTCGTTCCTGTCGCTTCTGACTGCTATCGCCTTCTTCTCGCTCTCGGTATGGAGTTCGGGTGATGCGTTGATCGGTGGTGCGAAACGCCTGATCGGCCTGCCGGAAACCGACCTGACCCTGGGCCTGGCCTACGGTCTGTTCGCGATCCTGGTGCTGACAGTGTGCATCTACGGCTTCCGCTTCCTGCTGTGGGTCAACAAGATCGCCGTGTGGAGCGCCAGCCTGCTGTTTCTGCTGGGCGTCTTCGCCTTCGCCGGTCCTTTCGATGTGAACTACGCCGGCAGCGTCAGCCTCGGTCAACCGGGTTTCTGGGCGGCTTTCATCGGCGCTGCGCTGGTGGCGATGAGTAACCCGATTTCCTTTGGGGCGTTCCTCGGTGACTGGTCGCGCTACATCCCGCGTGACACCTCCAAGCGCCGGATCATGGCTGCCGTGGTGATCTCGCAGATCGCGACCTTCATCCCGTTCCTGTTCGGCCTGGCCACCGCCACCATCGTGGCGATCAAGGCACCGGACTACATCGCGGCCAACAACTACGTCGGCGGCCTGCTGGCGGTGTCACCGAGCTGGTTCTTCCTGCCGGTGTGCCTGATTGCGGTGATTGGCGGCATGTCCACCGGCACCACGTCGCTGTATGGCACCGGGCTGGACATGTCCAGCGTCTTTCCACGGGTCCTGTCGCGGGTTAAAGCGACGCTGCTGATCGGTGTGATGTCGATTGCCTTCATCTTCATCGGGCGCTTTGCGGCGAACCTGGTGCAGAGCGTGTCGACCTTCGCCGTGCTGATCATCACCTGCACCACTCCATGGATGGTGATCATGATCATCGGCCTGCTGGTGCGTCGCGGCTTCTACTGCCCGGATGACCTGCAAGTGTTCACCCGTGGCGAAAAAGGTGGCCGCTACTGGTTCACCCACGGCTGGAACTGGCGTGGCCTGGGCGCCTGGATCCCGAGTGCCGCGGTCGGTTTGTGCTTCGTGAACCTGCCGGGGCAGTTTGTCGGGCCGCTCGGAGATCTGGCCGGCGGGATCGACATCAGCCTGCCGGTAACCCTCGGCCTGGCCTCGCTGGTGTACCTGACGCTGCTGAGCCTGTTCCCGGAATCGGCTGCGGTGTTCGGCCCCAACGATGCACGCAGCAAGGGCACGGATTCGCTCGGTAAACCGGCGATGCGACAAGCCGCCTGATTCAACTCGCAGAAATTGTGTCGAGGAGCTTTTGTGGCGAGGGGGCTTGTCGGAACGCCGCATCGCCCCGTTCGACTGCGCAGCAGTCGCAATACAAACAACCGGTTCTGACTGAAGAACCGCGCTATCAGGTTTTGGGGCCGCTTCGCGACCCAACGGGGGCAAGCCCCCTCGCCACAATTAAGTGTTCCATCGCATCACTGCTATTCAGCCTCACCATAAAAAAGACAATCGGAGACACGCCATCATGGCTTTGGATTTATTCGTCGTACTCATCTACGCCGCCGCGATGCTGATGCTCGGCTATTACGGCATGCGCAAGGCCAAGACCAACGAAGACTTTTTGGTCGCCGGTCGCAACCTCGGCCCGAGCATGTACATGGGCACCATGGCCGCCACCGTTCTGGGCGGCGCGTCCACCGTCGGCACCGTGCGCCTGGGCTACGTCCATGGCATCTCCGGTTTCTGGCTGTGCGCGGCACTCGGCTGCGGGATCGTGGCGCTGAACCTGTTCCTCGCCAAACCGCTGCTGAAACTGAAAATCTACACCGTTACCCAAGTGCTGGAAAAACGCTACAACCCGATGGCCCGCTCCGCGAGCGCGGTGATCATGCTGGCGTATGCGCTGATGATCGGCGTAGTTTCGATCCTGGCAATCGGCACCGTGCTGCAAGTGCTGTTCGGCCTGCCGTTCTGGGTCTCGGTATTGCTCGGCGGTGGCGTGGTTGTGATCTACTCTGCGATCGGCGGCATGTGGTCCCTGACCTTGACCGACATCGTCCAGTTCGTGATCAAGACCGTCGGCCTGATGTTCATCCTGTTGCCGATCTGCCTGTACCGCGTTGGCGGCTGGGATGAATTGGTGTTGAAACTGCCGGCCACTGCCTTCAGCTTCACCACGATTGGCTGGGACACCATCATCACCTACTTCATGATCTACTTCTTCGGGATCCTGATCGGCCAAGACATCTGGCAGCGTGTGTTCACCGTCAAGAGCGCCAAAGTGGCTCAGGTCGCCGGTACCTTCGCAGGCTTCTACTGCATCCTTTACGGCCTGGCCTGCGCCCTGATCGGCATGGCCGCTCACGTGCTGATCCCGGACCTGGACAACGTCAACAACGCTTTCGCCGCCATCGTCAAACTGTCCCTGCCGGACGGTATCCGTGGTCTGGTGATCGCCGCGGCCCTGGCGGCCATGATGTCCACCGCCAGCGCCGGCCTGCTCGCCGCTGCCACCACACTGACCGAAGACCTGCTGCCGAAACTGCGTGGAGGCAAACAGTCGAGCCTGGGCATGAACCGCCTGTTCACCCTGTTGACCGGCATCGTCGTACTCGGCATCGCTCTGGTCGTACATGACGTGATCAGCGCGCTGACCCTGGCTTACAACCTGTTGGTGGGCGGCATGCTGATCCCGCTGATCGGCGCCATCTTCTGGAAACGTGCAACCACCGCCGGCGCCATCGCCAGCATGGGCCTGGGCTTTGCCACTGCGCTGCTGTTCATGATCAAGGACGGTATGGACGCCAATACTCCGATCTACTACAGCCTCGGCGTGGGCCTGGTGAGTTTCGTGGTGGTCAGCCTTCTGTCCCGTCGCCCGGCCCTAGTGGCGAGCGCTGCCTAAGATTTCTATAACGACCTGATGCTTTCTTCGGCGGGTGTGGCGTCGGTTGCCACACCCGTTTTTTTTCGCCTGAAGGAATTTGCCCATGAAGATCGTCAGCCGCGATCAGTGGTTCGAGGTCAAACAGCTCAGCGACGGTATCCGCCTGATTCACGAGCCGTACATTCGGCCTTTTTACCGCTGCAACCTCTGGCACATTCAGGGCCGCGACAAGGACTTGCTGCTGGACAGCGGTTCCGGGCTGGTCAGCCTGCGCGAGCAATTGCCGTGGCTCACCGAACGACCGCTGGTAGCGGTGGCCAGCCATTGCCATTTCGACCACATCGCCGGCCATCACGAGTTCCCCGAACGGCTGGTGCATCCGGCCGAAGCGCAGATCCTCGCCGAGCCCGATGGCGACAACACCCTGAGCAAGGCTTTCGTCGGTGACGACATGTTCGAGGCTCACCCCGACGGCCCATTGTGCTACGCCGAATACCGGGTCAAAGCTGCGCCGGCCACCGGTTTTATCGAAGACGGCGACGTGCTCGATCTCGGTAATCGGGTCCTGCAAGTGCTGCACACGCCGGGTCACTCACCGGGTGGCATCAGCCTGTATGAAGCGGCGACTGAAACCCTGTTCAGTGGCGACATCATCTACGACGGGCCGCTGATCGAAAACGCCTACCACTCCAACCTCGACGACTACGCCCGCAGCCTGCAACGCTTGCGCGCGATGCCGATCCGCACGGTGCACGGCGGGCATTTCGGGAGTTTTTCCGGACAGTATCTGCGCTCGATGATTGACGAGTGGCAGCGCCGACACGCCTGAAGCCTGCTGTACTCAGCGTCAGGGACCTCATAACGTTCTCGAAGAAGGACCTCATGACAAGAGCCGCCGTTCGTGCCGCCGTGCATCGTCGCATCCGCCGCCTGCTGGAAAACCAGGATGACTTCGACGACAACACCAACCTGATGCAGTTGGGATTGGACAAAGAGGATATTGAAGAGCTGATCTTCCGTCTGGAGGATCAGTTGGGGTTGACGGCGTTTACCGCCGAAGAAGACCGGATACTCAAGACTGCCAGGACGGCGAATGACTTGACCCGGTTTTTGATTGAGATTGGGCGGTATTGAAACGGATTGCTAAATACATCCGATGGGCCGAACGAACCTCTGTGGCGAGGGAGCTTGCTCCCGCTCGATTGCGCAGCAATCGCAAGCTGCACTCGCGCTCAACCTGACCCACCTGAGTGGCGATGAATGGGGCCGCTGCGCACCCCAGCGGGAGCAAGCTCCCTCGCCACAGGTGATTTTCCAGACTTACCGACGGCGCTGCTGGCGGCGACGTTGTTCGTCATCAGTGCGAATTGGCACCGGTTGCAGAGGCGGTTCAATCAAACCGAGTGCGACACCCAGGTCATGCAGCCAGTTTTGGATTTTCTCTTTCATGATGCCCCCCTTCAGGGTCGTGCCGAGCGGCCGAAGTTCTGTAGCCCCTTCGCACTGATAATAGTCCGAAGTCCTACGCAATGCTCGCTCAAGATCGCAATGATCTGTTACTGAATTGATCCAAATCCTTGGACGTTCGTTCAAACATTTGCCTGGGCCTGGACCGTTGCCGACGGATACACCGCCTGTTGCTGCTCGATCCATGCATTCAGGTTGGCCCCGACCATGCCTTTGCGCCACATCAACCAAGTGGTCGCGCTGGCGAACGGCTCGGCCAACGGGTGCACCGCCACGCTTTCACGCCCCGGCAGACTGGCGAGCATCGACTCCGACATCAGCGCCACGCCAGAGCCGGCAATCACGCAGGCCAGCATTCCTGGATAAGACTCGATCTCCATGGCCCGGCCCATCGCCGCATGGTCATGGGCAAACCAGGCTTCCAGGCGCATCCGGTAGGAGCAACCCTGGCGAAACGTGAACACCGAACGCCCTTCGACATCCAGCGCACTGCGCACCGGTGGATGATCGGCCTCGCTGATCAACACCAACCGTTCGTCGCACAACGGCACGCCGTCGAGCCCGGCCAGTTCCAGCGGGCCGTCCACCAGCGCCGCATCGAGGCGCCCGGTGAGCAGCCCTTCGAGCAGTTCACCGCTGGGGCCCGACTGTACTTGCAGGTTCACCGCCGGGTAGCGGCGGTGATAACGCGCCAACAGCTCTGGCAAGTGAATTGCGGCGGTGCTGTACATGGTGCCCAGTACGAAATCCCCGGCCGGTTGCCCGCCCTGCACCGCCGCGTGGGCTTCGTCGTGCAAGGCGAACAGCTTGGCCGTGTAGTCCAGCAGGACTTTTCCCGCAGGCGACAACTGCAAACGCTGACGCTCACGCACGAACAGTTCGACACCGAGTTGCTCTTCGAGCTGTTTAAGCCGGGTCGACAGGTTGGAGGGCACGCGATGCAGGCGTTCGGCGGCTCGGGTAATGGAACCCTCCTCCGCCACTGCCTGGAAGATCCGCAATTGGCTGAATTCCACGCCATTCTCCAAATAAGAACAAGTTTCTCACTATTATTCATTTTTAAAGAAAGTCAATCAGTCCTAGCCTGACGGTCATTGATCCTCGAAACGGAACTCAGACCATGTCCCCGCTGATTCGCTTAACCGCCAGCTTTGTCGCCCTGATGATGGCCATGGGCATCGGGCGTTTCGCCCTCACCCCACAACTGCCGCACTTGCTCAGTGAGGGTCAGATCGACCTGACTGCCGCCGGTCTGATTGCCGCCGCCAACTACCTCGGCTACTTCGTCGGCGCGGTGGATGCGATGTTCGCCCGTCGCCCCGATCAGGTTCGCAGGCGCCTGCTCGGCGGTTTGTGGTTGTGTGTATTGCTGACCCTGGCCTCGTTCTGGGCCAACGGGTTCTGGGCGCATCTGGCGCTGCGTTTCGGCACGGGCGTGGCCAGTGCCTGGGTGCTGGTGATGATTACCGCGTTGAGCCAACCGCTGGCAGCGGCGGCCGGTCGTCCGCGACTCGGCGCCTTGGTGTTTGCCGGTCCGGGGTTGGGGATTTTTCTGACAGGGTTGTTGGCCTTGGGCTCGAACCTGCTGGGGCAGACGTCTGCGACCTTATGGTTGGTGTATGCCGCTGTCGGGCTGGTGATGCTACTGGGGATTCTGCCGTTCCTGCCGCAACCGGCGGCCCCTTCTACAGCGACACCGCTTGCCGCCACGTCGATCAACCAAGGCGTCGGACGTTTGCCGGTGATCTATGGGTTGTACGGTTTGGGCTACATCATCCCGGCCACTTTCCTCTCACAAATGGCCAGCGCGCAGTTCCATGGGCAATGGCAAGCCGATCTGTTCTGGCCGTGCTTTGGTCTGGCGGCGGCGACCGGGGTCGTGTTGGTGAGCCTGCGTCGGCACAACCCGAACGCAACTCGTCATTGGCTGATGGCGACGCTATGGCTACAGGCCGCCGGGGTGTTTGCTTGCCTGTTGGGCAGCGGTGCCGGCCTGGCGCTGGGGGTGATCCTGTGTGGCGGGCCATTCCTGGCCTGCATGCAACTGGTGATGCAGCGCTCCCGGGAACTGGCGCCCCACGCCACCCAGCGCAACGCCGGGCTGCTGACCGCGTGCTTCGCCGTGGGTCAGCTCAGCGGGCCGTTGCTAGCCGCGTTGAGCAGCCATTTCAGCGGTGGCTTGCAACCCGCGCTGGTGATCGCCGGCGGCGGTTTTATCATTGCCGCAGGCTTGTTGCTGCGCCCGATCAGGGTTGCCCAAGTGCTTTGCGCAAACGACGGCGCACCCACTGCTCTGCGCTCACAAAAGTGATCCCGAGCAAAACCAGTACCGCGCCGATCACAAAGTTCAGGCTCAGCTCTTCACCCAGCAGCACCACGCCGAACGTGACGCCGAACAGCGGCGTCATGAACGAAAACACCGCGAGGTTCGCCGCCAGGTAACGGCGCAGTAGCCAGAACCACGTCAGATAACTGAAGAACGACACCACCAATCCCTGAAACAGCACGCTGGCCACCGCCACCGTGGTCAGGCTGACATGGGTGACCTGACCACTGAGGATCGCGATCAGCAGCAGGCCGACGAAGCCGACGATCAGTTGATAAAACAGCGTCAGGGTCACCGGCGCTTCCGACAGACGCGAGGCGCGCACCACTACAGTGGTCGCGCCCCACGACGCGCCGGCCAGCACACCCAGGGCATCACCCATCAACATGCGGTGGTCAAGGTTGTCCCAGGACACCCCACCGGCAAACGCAATGGCAATGCCAATGAACGCCAGAAAAATCCCCAGCCACTGCACCGGTCTTAAACGCTCACTCGGCAGCAGCCAATGCACGCCCAACGCGGTAAAGATCGGCGCGGTGTAGAGAAACACCGACATGTGCGCCGCCGTGGTCAGTTGCAGACCTTCGGCAATGAAGAAGAACTCCAGGCCAAACAACGCGCCGGCCAGCAAGCCGCCGCGCCAGGTAGTCCCGACCTGATCCCAACCGCCCTTCCAGCAGATCAACAATCCTACAAGCAACGCGGAAATACCTGAGCGCCCCGCCGCCTGCATGACCGGTGCGATGTCGGGCGCGGCCCATTTGATCATCACCTGCTGCACACCCCAGATCAGGCACAGCCCGACCATCACTTGCAGGGCAAACCCATCGGCGCTACGCCGGGTGGCGCTCACCGGAACACCTCGACAACACAATCCATGGCAGTGACTCGACAGTAAAAGCAAAGCCCCGGCCTTCCTGCTGAACAGAGGGTGCCGGGGCGAAAAATTATGCTGTCGATTATTAACCAGATGGACAGAAAAAGGTGTCTGCAAAAGACCTTTAAATCGCCACGTACGTCATCCAGCGATGACCAGCGCCGCCGATTGCTGTGCCTGCTCACGCCTGGCCAGCGCGAAGTACAGGACGCCGCCGAGGAAGCAGCCGGTGAACCAGGCGAAGTTGGCCATCGGCTGCAACACCGGGATGAAAGTGATCGCAACGCCCATCA
The DNA here is from genome assembly GCF_058798795.1 of Pseudomonas sp. GW822-FHT07A10. Lineage (NCBI taxonomy): Bacteria > Pseudomonadati > Pseudomonadota > Gammaproteobacteria > Pseudomonadales > Pseudomonadaceae > Pseudomonas > Pseudomonas sp. GW822-FHT07A10. The sequence continues at coordinate 161,429 of NZ_JBXAKV010000010.1, read as the reverse complement.
GGGTGGCAGGAATCAACGCCTTGACCGCCGTCCAGTTGATCCCGCCGCTGTAGTAATAACGCCCGCTCGGGCCGTCATTGAACAGCGCATCGACGTCGATCTGCTGCTTTTTGATCAGGTAGTAATCCACCAGCAGAATCCCGAACAGCGGGCCGATGAACGCCGCCAGCACGTCGAGGGTGTAGTGAATCACCTCTGGGTTGTTGAACAGGTTCCACGGGGTGATGAAGATCGATGCCACGGCGGCAATCATGCCACCCGCACGCCAACTGATTTTGCTCGGGGCGACGTTGGCGAAGTCGAACGCCGGGGACACAAAGTTGGCGACGATGTTGATGCCGATGGTCGCGGTGACGAAGGCAAAGGCGCCGAGCAGCACCGCCACGCTGTTGTCGATGCGCGCCACGGTGGCGATCGGGTCGTGAAGCATTTCACCGAACACTGGCAAGGTGCCGGAAACGATCACCACGGTCACCAGCGAGAACGCCAGAAAGTTTACCGGCAGCCCCCAGAAATTGCCGCGACGCACGTCATTCATGCTGCGGCAGTAGCGGCTGAAATCGCCGAAATTCAGGGTCGGACCGGAAAAATACGACACCACCAATGCCGTTGCCACGATTACCTGGCCAAAGGCTTCCCAGCCAGACAAGGACTTTTCCGCCAGGGTGAAACTGATGTTGCTCCAGCCGGCTTGCCAGACGATCCAGCCGGCGAGCAGGAACATCACGCCGTACACCACGGGGCCGGCCCAGTCGATGAAGCGGCGAATCGATTCCATGCCAGTCCAGAACACCAGCGCCTGGACGAACCACAGGCTGAGGAAACCGAACCAGCCGAGGTAGGACAAACCGGCAAAGTGCGGTTCGGCGTAGGTCGCCATCGAAGGAAAAAACCGTAGCACGACGATGATGAGTGCACTGGACGCCAGGTACGTCTGAATCCCGTACCAAGCCACCGCAATCAAACCGCGGATGACCGCAGGAATATTCGCCCCGAACACCCCAAACGCCAGTCGGCAGATCACCGGGTAAGGCACCGCGGCTTGCTGACTCGGCTTGGCCACCAGGTTGGCGATCAACTGCACGATGCAAATCCCGCCGAGCAAGGCAATCAACACCTGCCAACTGGCCAACCCCAGCGCAAACAGGCTGGCGGCGAACACATAGCCGCCGACGCTGTGCACGTCGCTCATCCAGAAGGCAAAGATGTTGTACCAATTCCATGTCTGCGGCAGCGGCCCCAGGTCCTGGTTATACAGGCGCGGGCTGTAGCCATTGGGCAATTGTTCGGTCATCGCGGGGCTCCTCGAAAGTACAGGCGCGGCCCCCGAGATGGGTGTGGCGAGCACACTGCGTACGGGAGCCGGCATGGTTTGTATACGAGTTGCTACGCAGAATGCGTGCCATACGATCAAAAGGTGTGACAAACCTGGCTTTCAGCCCTGTTCAGAGCGCAGCCTTCAAGTCGTAGAGAGGGTGATAACGCCCATGAACAGGGCGTCCGCGCCTGCAAACGGTGCAGGACGTTATGTATACAAAGAGATGGGTGACTGCTGCGCAGAAGGCTACCGTAGGCTGGATCCTTTTTTGATCACAACCTGCGGTAGCGCCTACCGGGGCCGGTGCAGGTCAGCTGAGTTCGATACGATCAGCGTGAATGACGATCTGGCCGTTCTTGTACAACGCACCGATGGCCTTTTTGAAGTTGCCCTTGCTGACGCCGAACATACTGCTGATCAGCGTCGGGTCGCTCTTGTCGCTGACTGGCAGGGTGCCATTGTTGTCGCGCAACTTGGCGAGAATCTTCGAGTTCAGACTGGTGGCGGCGGCTTCGCCCACCGGCTGCAGGCTCAAGCTAATCTTGCCGTCGGCACGGACTTCTTTGATAAAGCCCTTCTCTTCTTTACCGGCGCGCATGAACTTGAAGATTTCGTTCTTGTGGATCAAGCCCCAGTGCTTGTTGTTGATGATTGCCTTGAAGCCCATATCGGTCGCTTCGGCTACCAGCAAATCAACTTCCTGGCCCGGGGTGTAGTTGGCCGGGGTCTTGTCCAGGTAACGGTCCAGACGTGCCGTCGCGGTGATGCGCCGGGTGTGTTTGTCGAGGTAGACGTGCACCACGACATACTCGCCGGCCGTCATCTGGCGCTTTTCTTCGGAATACGGCAGCAGCAGATCCTTCGGCAACCCCCAATCCAGGAACACGCCGATGCTGTTGACTTCAACGACTTTCAAACTGGCGAATTCACCGACCTGAACTTTCGGCTTTTCGGTGGTGGCGATAAGTTTGTCATCGCTGTCCAGATAAATAAAAACGTTGAGCCAATCTTCATCTTCGCTGGGAATATCTTTGGGAATATAACGATTAGGCAGAAGGATTTCGCCGTCCGCGCCACCGTCCAGATATAAACCGAAGTTAGTGTGTTTAACCACTTGCAAACTGTTGTAACGCCCGACTAAAGCCATGTCCAATACCCTCATTGCGTGGGCGGCATTCTACCCGGTTTTGCGGGCGGCGTTCGGCGGGCCGGCTCGGTGGCGCGAGAAAATCCGCGCAAGGCCCTAATTTCCCTGGGTTTGGCGGGCGTGTTTGGCCGCTCGTCAGGCCGTTCGGGTGGTCTGGACGGTGGCCAGCCCATCCGAAAAGCACTATTTCTCCACTGAGGTTTTTAGTTAAAACAGCAGCTTAGGGGACTATTCCAAATAATAACTTGCGATTATTCGCGCACCTGCCGTGTGTATTTCGGGAGGATATTTACCAAGCAATTGTCAAGTATTTCCTGTACGATGCCTGGCCAAGTTAATTTCTACAGGTTAATGGCCGCCATGCGTGTAAAAGCATCCAACAGCAAAGCAAAGCCAGCTCCAGCCGTTGAAACCAGCGAATCGATCAACAATCAGATCGCTGCGTTCCTCAAGTCCGGTGGCGAGATCCAGCAAATTGCCAAAGGCGTCAGCGGCCAGACGTTCGGCCCGTCCAAGCAGATCACGCTGGGCAAAAAGTAATTCCCCCGCTTTAACTGGTCCCTAAGCGCTTTGAGCTTCGAAGCGCTTGGACTGGAACCCTCCAGCAACACCCCATAAAACAAATCAATATTTCAACAATCGACGAACGGCCCTCGATGCCGAACATTCGCCGGTATGCTTGCACGTGTCTGGATCAAGCGTTTCAGCAGGTTTTCACCACCTGCTCCTCGCAGCTCATGGAGTGACGCATGCTCAAGCCCCCTTTTCTCCTGCTCGCCAGCCTGTTGTGGTGTTCCGTCGCCCATGCGCAAGTCTTCCAGCGCGAATTGGGCGATTTCGATCTCAAACTCGCCACCACCCCCAGCCGCAGCATGGCCCAAGGGCTGGTCAAACCCTCGACGACCGGCTCGTTCCACGGTGGCCTCGACCTGAGCCACGACAGCGGCTTCTACGTGGGCCAATGGTCCCCCAGCATGGGGCTTAGTCCTTCGAGCAACCTTGAAGTCGATTCCTACATGGGCTTTAAACAGCCCTTCGATCACTCCCTCGGCTACGAAGTGGGCATGATCCATTACAGCTATCCCAAAGTGGATACCCTCGACAGCCAGGAGTTGTTCGGCGGCCTGACCCTGCTGGGCAGCCGCTTCGGCGCTGCCTTCAGCAACGACCCAGACAAACAGAACAGCACCCTGTTCGCCGACCTCAGTGGCAATCAGCCGTTCGGCATCGGGGTCAGCCTGAAATACACCACTCACCAGCTCAATACGCCGGTGTCCGTTGACGGTGGATATGTAGGCAGTTTTACCGACTGGTCGGTGAAATTGTCCCGGCCGTTCATGGGTATCGACCTGGACTTGATCTACAGTGACTCAAGCCTGAGCGGCAGCGATTGCTCCGCCTATTCCGGCCACAATAGCGAGTGCGACGGCCTGGTCACTCTCAAGGCTGTACGCGCCTTCTATTAATCGGCTGAACTGACAGGCTCGTCCTGCGTTCACATAAGAGAACCCAATAAAAAACCAGGTCTTCGCAAGGGCTTGCCATGTCGCATTGGTTGAAACAGATCACCGTCATCCTCACGCTCAGCCTCACCATCGCCGCCTGCACCCGCGTGGGCCTGGCTTACCGCAACCTCGACGTGATCATTCCCTGGACGCTCAGCGACTACCTGGACATGAACCGCCAGCAAAAAGACTGGTTGAACGAGCGTCTCAAGGAACACCTGCGCTGGCACTGCACCACGCAACTACCCGGTTACCTCGACTGGCTGAATCGTTTACAGACCATGATCGAGACCAACCAGATCACCGACTCTGAGCTGCAAGCCCGTACCCAGGAAGCCAAACAAGCCATCGCCGAAACCGCCCGGGAAATCACCCCATCGGCCATCGAACTGTTGCAAGGGCTGGATGACAAGCAAGTCGCGGAAATGAACGACGCTTTCGCCAAGGACCTGCGCAAACGCCAGGAGGAATATCTGAAGCCACCTCTAGAGCAACAGATCAAAGAGCGAAGCAAGCGCATGGAAAAACGCCTGAATGCCTGGCTCGGACCACTCAGCCCAACCCAACAGCAACGGGTGATGGCCTGGTCGAACGCCCTGGGGGATCAGAACAAAGAATGGATTGCCAACCGCGTCCATTGGCAACAGCAATTCAGCGCGGCGGTCGCGCAACGTCAGAGTCCGCAATTCCCACGGCAAATCGAGACGCTTCTGGTTGATCGCGAGAGTTTATGGACCCCCGCTTACCGTGAAGCCTACGCCAACACCGAAGCCCAGGCTCGAGCGTTGTTGGTGGACTTGATGGCCGAAAGCACGCCGTTTCAGCGTCAACGGTTGCTGCAAAAGATTGAAGACATGCGCAAGGACTTCACTGATTTGAAATGCCTGAAAGCGGCGCAACGAGGATAAGTTCTAAAGCTGCAAGCTTCACGCAATCTGCGCCTTCGACGCCACCTCATCAAACGTCAATTCATCCAGCGCATCGTCCTGCTCATCCAGCACCTGGCGCGGATGCTCATTTCCCGGGATGCTGCTGTCGATCAGGCTCAACAAACTCGAGCCCCGGGGTGTCAAAATGTAATTCTCGCCATTGCCACCCTGATCCTCCGGCCGAGGCTCGATATACCCCCGCAACAGCAGTATTTTTTCGTACTCACCGGCCACCGTTTTCAGGCGATCCAGATTCTCGAACGGCTCGCCCGCGGAGGCTTTCGCCGCCGCATACTGCTCGGCATAAGGCCGTGGAGTGAAACTGCGGCCAGCACTGTTCTGCACTTCGTGCAGTAAATGCTCGATCAAATCCCAGTTATAAGTCGTCATCCTGATCAACCTCCAGTGCCCACGAGTGAAATGGCCTTCATAGGTTGTGACCGACAGGGAGTGCAGCCGTTCAGCCGAGGTCTCTCCCCCAACCGACCGGCGGCCTGTCGATTTGAGCGCAGGCCAAACGACTAGGCTGTGTAAGACGGTTTACCCCTCTGCGCGGATCGACTTTCGCCACAGCAAGCAGGAGAAATCAGCATGAACATACAGAATCATCCGGTCGTGTCCCGGGAAGAATGGGTCGCGGCCCGCAAACAACACCTGGCCCACGAAAAAGCCTTCACCAAAGAACGAGACAAACTCAGCGCCGAACGCCGCGCCCTGCCCTGGGTAAAAATCGACAAACCCTACCGCTTTCAGGGCCCCAACGGCGAACTGAGCCTGACCGACCTGTTCGGCGGCCGCAGCCAGTTGATCGTCTACCACTTCATGTTCGCCGCCGGCTGGGACGAAGGCTGCCCAGGCTGCTCGTTCCTCTCCGACCACATCGACGGCGCCAACCACCACCTGGCCCACCACGACGTCGCCGTGGTCGCGGTTTCCCACGCACCGTTCGCCGAATTCCAACCGTTCAAACAGCGCATGGGCTGGAAATTCGATTGGGTCTCATCTGAAGGCTGCGACTTCAACTACGACTTCGGTGTCTGCGCCCGGGCCGAAGACGTCGCCGCTGGAAAAGCTACTTACAACTACGAAAAAACTGACGGTGTTGAGGAAGAACTCCCAGGGCTCAGCGTGTTTTATCGCAATGAAGCGGGGGAGATTTTCCATACCTATTCAACGTATGCCCGTGGCCTGGATTTGCTGGTCGGCGCCTACAACTATCTGGACCTCACGCCTAAGGGGCGTAATGAAGAGGAAATCATGGATTGGGTGAGACATCACGATCGGTATGAGGACAAGGCGCCGGCCAGTTGCTGCCATGGGGGGTAGACCCGCATGGGCCGAGTATGAACACCACCAATCCACTGTGGGAGCCTGCTCGCGATGACTGACTAACATTCAACATTGATGTTGATTGATACACCGCTATCGCGAGCAGGCTCGCTCCCACAAAGTTGCGTAGTGTTCTGTAGGCCGCGTCCGGTTGCCCAACTGCCGCCAGGCAAACGCCCTACAACAACCTCGGAAACAGTCGTCTTGCACCGCTGGAACGATGAAGCTTATAGTCCGCCCGTCGCCCAAATGGCGATTCAGGTTTGGCGACCTGATTATAGAGAATGCGAAGGCTATCAGCTTAATTGCAGGCGCCAACGCACCCGCAAAGCCGCTATTTATGGCGGCTGTGCGCGGGAGATCTTCGGATCTGCCGGTTTCTCTGTACCGGTTCGCCAACCTGCGTACAGCTGCCACCCTCTCGTTTGGCGACGACTGAGTGACGGCATTAGCCCATCAAACAGAGATCTTCAAATGAATCGATACATGCCCCTCACCGGAATCGACCTGATCCCGGCCTCCCTGCTCATCGACACCCAAGCCCCACTCGACGTCCTGCACGCCATGGCCGACTACCGCATTCGCACCGTCACCCAGGTGCTGGAAAACATCGCCTTTCGCGCCGAGATTGGTTGCGATACGGTGGTGCTGTCCGACTTTTCAAAACTGCTGGCCATACCGTTGCGGGATGGTTGTGATTTGATGGATGTGATTGGCAGGCGATTGCGGGCGCAGGCTGCGGAGTAAATGTAAAACGGGCGACCTATGGGTCGCCCGTTTTACATAGGGAATTCAAATAGCTGAGCGTCTTTACGCAGAAGGCACGCTCGTCACAGGAATGCGTTCCGGACGCAGGAGAAACGGGGACAGACCACGTTTTCCATCTAAAAAATCGAATGCTTTTTCGGTCTGCCCGGGCATCACCGCCGAGCTCGTCGCCCAATCATAGCTTCAATTTCGGCTGCAAATCGCGAACCACCAAGTACACAGTCGCCATTGGTGGCAGCCCGAATCTGCTCAACCAATCCTGTCTCCAACTCGCTTCTAAAAAGCTCGCGATAGACTTCAGCAGTCGATACATCTGTGTCCCCAAGCGATAGGTACTGAGCATGCGGAGTAATGAGATGCGAAAATTCTGATTGGGCGTTAGCACGATAACTCGACCAACGATATTCCGCAGGATGCGTCACCATTTTGGCTCTGACAGGATTCATCTCAATGTAGCGATAACAGGCCAATACATAACTATCACTTTGAACAAGGCACGAACGGAAGCGTCCCTCCCATAAAGTCCCACTACGTCCATATGTACGATTTATGTATTGCACATATCGCTGCCCTATCCCCTTCATAAGCAAACTTGCACTGCCGTATTCATGAGGGCTAATCAACAAATGGACATGATTAGTCATAAGACACCACGCGTGAACTCCACACGCATATTTGTAGGCCTGCTCAGCAAGCAGTTCTAAATAAAAAAGGTAATCATCCTCTGAGAAAAAACAAACTGATCTATTATTTCCTCGTTGAATCAGATGGGAGAAACGGGGACAGACCACGTTTTCCATCTAAAAAATCGAATGCTTTTTCGGTCTGCCCGGGCATCCCCGCCGAGCTCGTCGCCCAATCATAGCTTCAATTTCGGCTGCAAATCGCGAACCACCAAGTACATAGTCGCCATTGGTGGTAGCCCGAATCTGCTCAACCAATCCTATCTCCAACTCGCTTTTAAAAAGCTTGCGATAGACTTCAGCAGTCGATACATCTGTGTCCCCAAGCGATAGGTACTGAGCATGCGGGGTAATGAGATGCGAAAACTCTGATTGTGCGTTAGCACGATAACTCGACCAACGATATTGCGCAGGATGCGTCACCATTTTGGCTCTGACAGGATTCATCTCAATGTAGCGATAACAGGCCAATACATAACTATCACTTTGAACAAGGCACGAACGGAAGCGTCCTTCCCATAAAGTCCCACTACGTCCATATGTACGATTTATGTATTGCACATATCGTTGCCCTATTCCTTTCATAAGCGAGCTGGTACTGCTGTGTTCATGAGGGCTAATCAATAAATGGACATGATTAGTCATAAGACACCATGCGTGAATTTCACACGCATTTTTGTTGGCCTGCTCAGCAAGCAGCTCTAAATAAAAAGATAATCATCCTCTAAAAAAAGCAACCTGATCTATTATTTCCTCGTTGAATCAGATGCAAGGGGACACCTGGTATCAAGAGACGTGCCCTGCGTGGCATATGACGAATCCGTTCACAATTAATGATGCCAAGAGCTTAGTCAATCCTACGAAAAACAATCTCCCTATCTATTTCACACTATTTCAGATCGCTAAAGTGCGGCACAGAAAAACGTAGTCTGCCCCCATTTTCTGTCATTCTCAGGATAAACGTGGTCTGTCCCCGTTTTTCGCCCGTTTTTCGCTGCTGCCCTACGACAGAGTGTCGATCTTCGGGCGGTTGGCGATCTTGCGCCTTGTCCCAAGTGAACGGGAACAGGTATTCCTAACAAATCAAGGGTACGGTCTTATTTACTCGCAAAACCAGTAATAAATAAATCCACCCCTTTACGTAATTCACGCCTACTCAACACGTAAAAAGCTCACATACACCGCTTCAACAATGGCATCTTCCTCCCCAATATCCGGAGCATATAACCTTAGCCCCAAACTATTTACATAAAAACCTGAAGAGTTAAATGTCAACACTTCACCTTCGCTCTCAAAAAACCGTTGAACCGACTGCAGATCCTCACCCGCCAATCGTTGGCCCTTCCAGAAAAAATTACTCCACTTTAAAAACTCTGCACCGATAACTCTATAATGTTCATCATAGTAAATATGCACCCCAAAATCATCATAAGCATCTGTTGGCACAACAGAATCTGGCCCTTTGAGAAACTCCTCAAAACCACCCCCTAGGGTCGACCTTATCTCAACCCGACTCATGCCGACTTTAATCGAGCCAATATCACCAAAAGCCAACAATTCAAAATTCATATTCATCATCTCTTAAAATCATCAGGATTCAACTTTGAGGCGTAATCCAACATCTGCCTTATAGCCTCATCATACTTATCGCCGAATTTACCCCTTATATCGCGGACATCCATGTCGATAGCGTCCATCAGCTTGCCTTGACTTAAAAGCTCCTCCTGTCTTGCCCTGTATGCCACAGCTTGATCAGAATTACCATGACTCGCAGTCCTGGCATGATCGGCTGGCGTCATTTTGATTGCCGGGCCGTCCTTCGTACTAATTGGAGCACCGACATAACATCCCTTTGCCGGGCAATGGTGAGAGTCAATACCATCATTCTTGGGCTTGGTCGTATCTCTATGAGGTCCGCCCAGAATTTCATATGGATTTTTCTTATCCAAAACCTGGATAGCCCTGCCGCCAGCCTTGATCCCCAGCGCCTGGAATTCACCCAGCACCGCATCGATCAGAAAGCGAGTCGCAACGACGTATCCATCACCATCGAAATAATAGTCACCATTACCTTTTGCATGCTCGTCCTTTGCATGCTCATTACTCTTCGTCAGTCTTTCCTCTGACTCATCGATAAAGAATGCTGCGAGCTTGATCGCAGCGGTCTCTTTCAACTCATCAATCTCATCACCATATGCGATGTTAAGCAGGGTATTAGCGGTCATGCTTAACACTAGCTTCATCGGCCCCATCACGGCCTGGGCAGCGATTGCGATAGCCTGAAACTGCTCAAGAGGGAGTGTGTCAGCGAACTTGAGCATATCTTGCAGCTCAATGAGAGCAGCTCGGCCAATGGTGATGGCGTTTTCTTTTACAAATATCGGCGGAAGATTGATAACTTCTCTAGTCCCTCCGTTACCGTCATCCTTCGTTTCAACAGTGCAGTCTCCTGCATCAACGCACGATTGCACCTTCTTGTTATAGTCCGCCGCCAGATCCGCGAAACGCGACAAGCCGTCAATGACCTGCGCAGGAAGGGAATCCATCTGCGAAGGATCGATACCCTGTCGAACAAAATTCTTGGCAATGTCCAACGCACGCTTATCACCCCATGCCTTACGAGCCTTGGGCGAAACCTGATCTACATCGAGCAGCTGAGCGTCGATCTCCCGCTCCAGGTTTTTCAGCACCTTCGCGCCATCCTGCGCCTGCTTGATCATGTTTTTCTTGAAGTTGACGACGCTGTCTTTCCAGCGGTTCAAGGTATCAAGGGGATGGCTGACCGATTCAATGGAGGAACTGCTGACATATAGATCTGTACGATGCTCCTCATCCTTGGTGATCTCGTACGCTTTGTTCACATCCCGATTCAAGCCTGCTGTGGAGTCCTGACCGGTAGCCTTGTCATGACGCACAACTATCTCGCCCGCCCCAACCGTGGCGTTCAGCGTCTGCTCGCGATCCTTGGTGTGGTTGTAACCCTCCACTGCCCAGCTGTTCTTTTCCCCTCCTTCCATACCTTTATTGGGTTTGTCTGCCTGGGAACCGCCACCCCCACCGTAGCTGCCGCTAACGTTGAGGTAATAGCCGTGCTCGTTGTCCTTGCCGGTAATGTTGCGATAACCCAGCGTGTCGGTGTCCAGCTTCAGGTTGCCGTTGTCGGCAGACACCACCGCACCATCGAATTGGGTATGGTTTTCGGTACGAATATCGACTTTGTTTTTACCGCTGATGACGGTCTGGTTTTCGACCCAATTGGTTTTGCCGTTGGTTTGGCCATACCCCAGGGAACCACTGACCGTCGCACCGAAGCTGACCGCCACGGTGAGGCTGGCATCGAACTCTTTGCCTTCGACCTTGCCGGTGTTCGGCACGGACGTCACGGTGAGGTTGCGACCGACATCACCGATCACTTCGTCGCCACGTAAGGTAGCGCCGGCAATGGTGGTATCACGGCCGCTTTCGAAACTCAGTTTGTTGCCGGCGTACAGGTAGGCCTCCTGCTGCTGGACGCCTTTGCGATCAAGATCACCAATACCGACGTTGACAGAGCCATAGACCCCGAAACCGTCCTGGCCGGCGATGATGCCGCCTTCCGCGCCCCAACTGCGCCGGGTGTGTTCGCTGCTGGATGCGTTTTGTGCAGACAGGATATTCAGGTCATTGTTTGCCTTGAGTTTGATATCCCGTTCGGCTGTGACCTGGGTGCCGATCAGCGTCAGGTCATTTTTCGCGTCCAGGTTGATGCTGCCGCCGGCATTGAGTTGGGTTGGCGTTGAAGTGCCTTGAGACGACTCATCCTTGCTACCGGCATTGCTGACACCTACACCCAGTTTAAAGCCACCGGTGGTTCCGCCTTTGAGCCCCCCCTTGCTTTGGGTTTGGCCACCATCACTGTTTTGGGAGCCATGGGCCACATCGAAGGTGATGTCGCGGCCGGTGACATTGATGTTGTGTCCGGCGTTGAACTGACTGCCACTCACATTCACATCGTTTTCAGCGTCCAGGGTGATATCACCACCGGCCGAGAGCGTCGAAGGACGGTGGCTTACCGAAGTCTGGGTCTGGGTCTGGCTGGTGCTTGACGCGCCTGCGTGCCCGTCGAACTTCGGCCCGCTGAAGAACTGATCAAGGGTGTCGACCGTCTTCAGCACGCTGGAACCTTTGCTGACCCCATCCTCTCCTTTGCCGGTACCTTTAAGGCCGTCCATTGTATTGCCGAAGTTGTAGGCGACGGTGGTGGTGGTGCCGTTGCGCTTCACGCTGTCACGAATGGTGACTTCGCTGGCTTCTTCTTCGGCATCGATATTGATGTCGCGACCGGCCTTGAGCTTGATGTTGTTTTCCGCGGTCAGATCAGAACCCTGCTGGTTGACGTCGCGACCAGCAGTCACCTTGAGGTTCTGCCCTGCATCGATGGAGCTGCCCGCCGCGGTATAGCCGCTGCTATCCACCCCATGTTTAATGGTTTCATTGCCGACGAACGTGGTGAAGCCGTTGCTATCGATGGTCTGTTTGATGCCGTAGCTTTTGTCGGTTTCCCAGCTATTACTGCGCTGCTGGTCGATGGAGGCGACCACGTTGACATCGCGACCCGCGTCGAGAATCGCATCGTTATCGGCGCTGACGCCGCTGCCGATGATGTTGATATCACGGGCCGCATTCAGAATGGCGTTGTGTCCGGCATTGACCTGGCTGCCGACGCTGTTGGAGCTGATGACTTCGCGACCACCCTTGTGCGAAGAGTTGAGGGTAATGTCGGCGCCGACACCTGGCGTCCCGGCGAACAGACCGATGGTGTCCTTGAGCGACAAGCCAAGCTTTTTCTTGTACTCCTCGGCACGGCTGTAGGCTTGGTCATCAGCGGACGACAGGGTGATGTCACCGGTTTTGTCCACCAGCCCGGCGTGAAGTTCGGCATCGTTGTCGGCGGTAATTTCACTGGCGTTCAGGCGTACATCGCGCCCCGCGATCACCACCGCATCGTGGCCGGCGGTCAACTCGCTACCGATCTGGGTAACGGTGGTTTGCAGTTGGCTTTTGCCGCTGCTCGACATGCCGAACAGACCAGTCTTGGTCTTCTTGCTGTAATCCCCGGTTTCCTCAGTGGCCGAGAGTACCGCGACATCGTTGGTCGCACCGACCACCAAATCATTACCAGCCTTCAACTGACTGCCAATGATGGTGACATTACGCCCACCATCGAGGCTGACCGCGCCATCCTCACCCTTGGAAGTGTTCACGGTCAGGTCATGGCCCGCTTCGATCACCGATGCAACGTTGCTGCTGTCGTAACTCTCTTTCTGGGTGGTGCTGCTGCGACCGAACGAACCTTTTTTCTTCTTGTAGTAGTAGGAAGAACTCTCGTCTTTTGCGGAGGCGACGGTGATGTCCTGCACCGCATCGAGGCTGATGTCTTCCTGGGCCTTGACCCGACTGGCGATGATGCCCAGATCGTTGCCCGCATTAAGGGCAATGTCGCGACCGGCGTTCAGTACGGAGGACTGTTGAGTGGTGCTGTGGGTCTCCTGCGCGCTCTTCTTGCTGCGCGAGACGTAATCGCTTTCGTTGGCTGCAGAGGTAATGACAATGTCATTGCCAGCATTGACACCGATATCACGTTTGGCGTCGAGGCGACTGGCAACAACCGCGACGTCACGATCAGCACTGATCGACAGATCCCGGCCAGACGTCACTTCAGCAGCATGCTGGGTGATGGTCTGGTTGAGAAAATGGCTGCCACGCGCATTGGTGCTGCGATCCTGGACCGAGGTGATGTTCACGTCACGATCGGCGATAAGCTCGAGATCACGCCCGCTCTGTAAAACGCCTCCGATGTTATTGATGTCACGACCGGCATCAATGCTCAAGTCGTTAGCCGCCTCGATCCGCGCCGCGTTATCGAGATAATCGCGATGCTGCAGACTTCCACCCCGACGGACATCAACACCGGTCACGTCACGCTGGTTGATCACATCACCATTGGTTGCCGTCAGACTGACGTCCCGACCCGAAATGATCCCGCCCGATTTGTTGACGATGTTGTTGCCCGCCTTCAGCGTCAGGCGATCACCTGCCTCGATCAAGCCGGTGTTGGTGAGATCGTTGCCAGCCTCGGCGGAAAGGTTGTTAGTGGCGCGCAGGGTGCCGGCGTTGTTCAGGTCCTGGCCGGCGATCAGGGTCACGTCGCCGCCCTGGATCAATGCGCCGTTGGGTGCCAGACGATTGTTGGCCTGGGCCAGATAGAGCACCGGCACCAGGACTTTTTCACCGTTCACTACGTGCTCTTCGAGCCAGACGATGTCGTGGGTCAGCGCCGCCACTTGCTGGGAAGTCAGCGTCACGCCCATGGACAGGTTTAACTGGTCTTTGCTGGCGATGGCGTTGTTCATCAGGTACTTGAACATTGCTTCGTCGGAAGTCTGGCCGTCGATGAAACGTTGGCCGGTGCGGGCGACAATCGACTGTTGGATCAGTCGTTGTTCGAACAAACCGTCGCCCAGGCGTTTGGCGCTGGTGTCCGGGTTGTAGCCGAGGTTCGCCAACAGGTAGTCCGAACTCATGAACTGCTTGAGGTTGGTCAGTACCGGGTTAGTTTCGATCAGGTATTTATGCGGGTTGGAGCGCACGCTGGTGTCGGGCAGCCCCTGCACACGCGGCACGTTGAAGGAAACGTTCCCACTGTTGGGCAACAGCACACCGACCGGACCGCCACCGGTGGCTGGGTTGACGCTGACCTGAACGGTCTTATCGTTGAGACTCACCGACGGGCGACTGGCCAGGGCCAGATCGCGTTTTTTGACCGAGACCGGGTCGTTCTTGTCGAACTGGAGCTCGGTGGCTTGTCTGACAGGCATGCCGTCCGAACGCTGCGTGGTAGCGGCTGTAACGGAACCAATGGTCCAGCTCTGTCCGGGGACGATCGTTTGCTCGGTGCCGCCTTGACCGCTAAGGCGGAACAGGCCGTTATTGCCGGTTGGCAGGGTGAAGCCTGGCAGCGTCAGCGGGTTGACTTGTTGTTGGGCCAGGTCCGGCGGTAGCTGCGGATTCAAGAAGATCACAGTAGGTTTGGCGGAGTTTTTGACCCCGGTGTCCGCAGTGCCCTTAGTCGTCCCGCCAAAACTCGTGTACGGGTTGAGATTGCCGTTGTCGATCGTGTTTTTAGCGTTGATTTCTACCGCTTGCCCGGCTTGAACGATGGAGGAGACACTGCCGCCACCAGTGGTAAAGATCCGGGTATCGTCTTTCAGGCTACCGGCCAAAATTTGCCCAGGCACGGTAACTTCCGGACCAATACCAAAGTTGGTATTTAACGTTGTGGTCAGCTGTTTATCTAAGTCGATGTATTCTAAATGCGTTCCACCCTTATCGGGTTCATGTACAGTTTTCTCATAACGGTAAACGTATTTGGAGTTTCTGAGTGCGTAATCGTAGAGGGAACCCTCGTAGCTATAGGCAAGGCTTTCCGGCATGTTCCCGAGTTTAAAGGTACGCGAGCGAGTAAAGTTTCCAGATTGCAAACCTTTGTTATCGAACGAGTCCACGTCCAGCTTGATGTTCTTGCCTGCAGATATAACAGAAGCCGTATTGCTAAAGGTACCGACGTTAGCGGTCAGGTTTCCTGCTACGACAAGTGTTGCTTGACCCCCTGTAATATAGGACTGTGAATCATAACTTTCATTGACATAAAAAGTATTGGTTCGCCAATCAAAGGTGATATCCCCTGTGATGAATTTCTCCGCGCCAACAACCCCCTCGGTTTTATTGTTAAAACTATTGGCCGACAGTGAAAAATCACCATCAACATTAATCGACGCTGCCAGGTTAGTCACCGAATTAGCACGACCACTATTGTGTCCGGTGATCGCCAGATTGCCGATGCTGTACACATCGCCGTTTTGGTTGGTTAGGTCATCGACCTGCAAGTTCATGTTGCGCCCGCTGAAGATCAGGCCGCGGTTGTTTACCAGACTCGCCGTATTAATCGTCAACGCTTGCCCGGCAGCCAACGTACCGGTGTTGTTCACACTGTTGGCAGTGATATTCAGCGCGCCGTCAGAGGTCAGCCGCCCCCCGGCATTCGTCAGTTGGCCACCGATGTTGAACGTGCTTTGTGCGCCCCCGCCAATGCTGGACGCATTCGACAAGCCGAGTTGTGCGGCAGTTAATGTCAGGTTGCCCAGACTGGAGAGTCGCCCGTTACCGGCGTAAGTGCCACCCAGGTTGAGATTCAAGCTGCCGTCACTGGCAATCAACCCATCATTACTCCAATTCACACCCCGACCTTCGAGGTGGTCTGAAGCCAACAGTTGCCCGCTCGCGGTTTGCACGAAATTGTTTACGTTAACCGTCAACCGCCCCGCCTGAATCACACTGCTGTTAGTCCAGCTATCAGCATTCAAGGTCAGCCCACCACGCGTCACCAGCGAACCGCCAGCGTTCATGACATTGGCTGTCGAGATATCGAATTCACCCGCGCCCACATGGGTCACGGTACCGCCCGAGTTCAAAAAGCTTGGCGTCGCAAGGGTCAAGTCAGTGTTGGCCGTTTCCACCAGGCCATTGCGGTTATCGAACAGGCTGCCAATCTGAAAGTTGGTTTTACCCACGCCCCCCAACGCACGCAGCTTGCCGCCCTGGTTGTCCAGGTTGGCGGCACGCACTGCGAGCGCGCCGACGCTTTCGATCAGGCCGCCGCGGTTGGTGAGGTTGCTATCGAGGACGACGTCGATACCGTCGCCGCTGATCTTGCCGGCGTTGTTGTTCAGCGAACCGCCAATTACCTTGACCAGGCCTTTGGCGTAGATTCCGCCGTTGCTGTTATCGATAGCGGCGTGGCCAGCGTTAAGCAGAATGTTGCCGGAGTTGGCGGCAATACGTCCGCCGTCGCTGTAGATTCCGCCCAAGGCCTGGAGGTCAAGGCGATTGCCTTCGATCTTGCCGCCCTGGCCGTTGCGCAATACGCCCGTCAGGCGGGTCTGCAGCAAACCCTTGAGGCTCGACAGCACGCCGGCGCGGCTGTCGAGGCTGGCCGCGGTGATGTTCAGCTCACCGGCCTGGGCGATGACCTTGCCGCCCTGGTTGTCGATGGCGCCGCCCAACACGTCCAGAGTCAGTGCGCCTTGGCTTTGTAACGCGCCTTGGGCGTTGTTGAGGCCGGTAGCCTTAACGTTGACGCCTGCATCGCGACTGGAGATCAGGCCGCCAGCGTCGTTGCGAACATTGCCGGTGGCGGTGAGGTCGAGTTGCCCGTTGGCAGCCACGGTGCCCTCGAGACTGTTATTCAGGTTTCCGGTCAACAGGCTCAGCAGGCCTTGACTGATCAATTGGCCGCCCTGGTTATCGATGCTGCTGGAGCGCTTGATCACCAGCTGCCCCGTACTGCCCAGCGCACCTTTGGTATTGGTCAACGTACCGAGCAGATCGAGGGTGACGCTGTCTGCGCCGACCACACTGCCGTTGCTGTTATCCAGGCTCGTACCGGTAAAGGTCAGCGCTTGGTTCGCGGTGACTTGCCCCGACGCGTTGTTCAAGGAGGTCGCGCTGATATCCAGTGTGCCGCTGCTTTCGATCAAGCCATCCGAGGTGTTGTTGATCGCACCTTGAGTCATCGCCAGCGTCTGCTTGCCGCCACTGGTGACGATGCCGTTGCTGTTGTCGAGGCTGGCGGCAGTGATGGTCACATCGCCTTTGCCCGCCAGACCGCCCTTGGCGTTGTTAATCAGCGCTCCGCTGAGGTCGATGTTCAGATTGCCGAGCAGGCTGGAGAGCGTGCCTTCCTGGCTGTTGTCGAGGCTACCGCCGGCGACGGCGAGTTTGTTCCAGCCGGAAACCAGGCCGCCCTGGTTATTCAGGCGGGTGGCGTTGAGA
The DNA here is from genome assembly GCF_058798795.1 of Pseudomonas sp. GW822-FHT07A10. Taxonomy (NCBI): domain Bacteria; kingdom Pseudomonadati; phylum Pseudomonadota; class Gammaproteobacteria; order Pseudomonadales; family Pseudomonadaceae; genus Pseudomonas; species Pseudomonas sp. GW822-FHT07A10. Next base: position 143,880 of record NZ_JBXAKV010000010.1, on the reverse strand, counting down.
GTCAATTGATCATTGCTGATCAAGTTGCCGCCGCGGTTATCCAGCGTGTTGCCGGTCAGGCTGAAGCTGTGGACGCTGGAGATTTCGCCTTGCTGGTTATTCAGGTCCCGCAGGTGCGCAATGCTCAACACGCCCTTGGTGTTGATCAGGCCGTTCTGGTTAATCAAGTCGGCAGGTGTTGCACCCAGATCGATGCTGAGACCGGTGCCGCCGAGTAGCGTACCGCCCTGGTTATCCAGCCCGTTGCTGTTGAGGGTGAGTTGTCCGGCGGCTTTGATCACGCCTTTGTTCTGGTTGGTCAACAGACCGTCGACGGTCACTTGCAGATCGCCATCGCTGAGCAGTGTGCCAGCGCTGCTATCCAGACTGGCGGCGCGGACTTGCAATGCTGCGGCGGCGATTTTGCCTTTGATCGAGGTCAGTGCGTTGTCGATGTGCAGCGTGAGTTTCTGATTGCTGAGCAGTCGACCACCGTCGCTGTTATCCAGTTGTTTGGCGACCAGGTCGAAGGCTTCCTCGCTGGAGATTTCACCGTTGCGGTTGTTCACGTCGGCAAGATTTTTCAGCAGCAACTGGCCCGGTGAGTTGATGAAGCCGTCCTGGTTGTTTAGCGCGCCGCCGTTCACGTCCAGGCTCAAGGTGCCCTTGCTGAAGAGTTTGCCGTCTTGCTGATCCAGGCCTGTGACGTTGGCAAGCAGCGAGGTGGCCGCGCCGATGCTGCCGCCGGTGTTGGTGATCTGGCCGGCGCTCAACTCCAGATTGTCGCCCGCGTAAATACTGGCCTGGCTGTTATTGAGCGCGCCGGTGGTGATGCTCATTCCACCTTTGCTGCTGATCGCACCTTTTTGCTGGTTATCCAGACTGATGCTAGTGAGGGTCAGTGTGGTGTCGGTCAACAGTTTGCCGCCCTGGTTGCTGACCGCGCCTTTGCTATCGACTGTGAGCGCCTTGGCGCTGGAAATCGTGCCGCCGTTGTTGCTCAGGCTCTGGGCATCGATCACCAGTTCGCTCTCGCTGACGAGACTGCCCTGATTGTTGTCCAGATCTGAAGTGAGGTTCACCGTGAGGTTGTTCAGCGTGGTAAGGCGACCGCTGTTTTCCAGGGTTTTCCCGGTCAGCGTCAACCCGGCGTCGCCGGACAGCAGCCCTTTGTTGCGGTTGATGACCTTGTCTACGGTCACTGCAAGGTTGCCACCGGCCAGGATGTAACCGGCGTCGCTGTTGTCGAGTTGTTGGCCGATCAGTGTCACATCAGCCTTGCTCGACAGTTCGCCGTTACGGTTATCGATGTCATCGACAGTCAGTTTCAGCGCTTTTGTGGCCCCTACCAAACCCTCCTGGCGGTTATCGAGGCTGGCGGCTTTTACGGTCAGCCCGTCATCGGCAATGACTACGCCGGCCTGGTTATCGAAAGCGTCGGTGACCGTCAGGTCCACTTCACCGCGACCACGGATTTCACCACCGACGTTGTTCAGGCTGGCACTGCGACTGTCGAGGCCAGCGGAAACGATCTGACCTTTGACGTTGCTCAGTGCACGGTCGATGACGAGGGTGAGTTTCTCGTTGCTCAGCAGCTTGCCGCCATCGTTGTTCAGGCTTTGCGCAGTGAGGCTGTAGGCCTTGGCACCGGAGATTTCACCGCCGCTGTTGTTCACCTCATTGAGGTTTTTTAACAGCAACAGACCCGGTGTATGGAGGTTGCCGCGCTGGTTGTTCAGCAGGCCATTGTTCAGGTCGAGGGTCAGGTCACTATTGCTGAACAGCTCGCCGCCGTCTTGATCCAGACTCGTGACCGAGACGTTCAACTTTTGCTGACTGCCAATCTGGCCGGCCGAGTTGTCCAGGTGCTTGGTTGTCAGATCAAGGGTACCGTCAGTCGCCAGGCTGCCGCCCTTACTGTTGTTGAATTCGCCGGTGGTGACGTTCGATGCGGCCTTGGCGCTGACAATGCCTTTGTCGCTGTTGTCGAGGCTGCCGCTGACCAGCGTCAGACCTTTTTGCGAGGCGATCAACCCGCCCTGGTTTTGCAGCGCAGACGTCGTGGTGAGCGCCATGGCCTCGAGGCTGGACAGTTTGCCCAGTCGGTTGTCCAGAGTGTCGGCGGTGAGTGTCAGCGTTCCTTCGCTGCTGATCAGGCCTTGCTGGTTGTCCATGGCATTGTCGAAGGTCAACGCCAGGCTGTTCTGGCTGACAATTTTGCCGGCGACGTTGTTGAGCCCGATGCCGTTGAGCGTGCTCGCGCCTTTGCTGAAGATCAGGCCTGCGGTCTGGTTGATGATCTGATCGACCTTCAGTGCCAGGGTCGTGTCAGACAGCACCTTGCCGCCGTCGCTGTTGTTCAGGCTCTTGCCATTGACCTGCATGTCGGCCTGGCTGGACAACGAACCGCCGCGGTTGTCGATCTGTTCGACGTTGACTGTCAGGGACTTGAGGGACGCGACGAGGCCATTTTTCTGGTTGCCCAGGGTTTTGCCGGTAAGCTTCAGATGCCCCTCGGCAACCAGTTCACCGCCCTGCTGACTGAGGGAGTCGATATTCGCTTCGACGTCGCCCTGGCTTGAGATCCGGCCTGCATCGTTGGCGACCTCCTTGGCCTTGAGGCTCATCAGGCCGCTGGCCGTCAGCCAACCACCGTTGCGGTTGTCCAGTTTGTTGCCGTCAAAGGTCAGTGCAGCCTTGCTTTCGAGGCGGCCCTTATCGCGGTTATCCATCTCGGTAACCAACAACTTCACCGCCTGATCCGCGCGAATCACGCCTGCGCGGTTGTCTGCATTGCTGCTGCTGACCGTCAGCGTGTTGAGGCTGGAGATCTTGCCTTCACGGTTGTCCAGGCGTGTGGCTTGTACATCCATTACGCCGTTGGCCTGGATCAGCCCTTTATTCTGATTGTTCAGCAGGCCACTGACCCGGGTGGTCAGTTGACCTTCACTGCTCAGCTCACCTTGCTGGCTGTTATCGAGGTTTTGTGCCCGGACGGTCAGAGCGTTTTTTCCTGCGAGAGTGCCGCCGATATTGTTGATCGTGCCGCTGGCGGTGATATCCAGTAAACGTCCGGCCATTACCAGACCGGCGACGTTATCCAGCGAGGCCATGTTCAGGGTTGCATTAGCCAGGCTGGTCAACTCACCATTGCTGTTGTTCAACTGACCGATCGTGCTCGTCAAATTACCCGTGCTGTTGATCACCCCGTTAGTGTTGAAGACCTGATTGGCCGTCACATTCAGCGTACCGCTGCTCAACACCCGGCCGTTGTTCTGGTTGTCCAAAGTCCCGACAGTGATGTTGGTGGTTTGCCCGGCGCTCAACGTGCCGCCCTGATTGTTCAGGGTCTGGCTGGTATTGACCGTCAGGTTGCGGCTGGCAATAACACTCTTGCCGGTATTGGTGAGGTTCTGCGCATTCAGGTTCACATCACCGCTGGCATTGCGGCTGGTATCGGCGTTGACCCCGGCCTCAATGATGCCGTTGTTGGTCAATACACCACCGGCCGTCAGCGCGATGCTGTCCCGGGCGGCGAGGGTTTGCTGGTTGGTCAGGTTGCCTTGGGTTTGCACGTTGACGGCGGTGCCGGCGTAGACCGGGCCGCGTGCATCGAGGCTGGCGGCTTTGACATTGACGGCGCCTGCCGCAGAAGTCTGCGCAAGGCTGAGATGGCCGTTGGCGTCGAGCTGGATATCACCACCGCTGGCGGCCAGGTTGCCATCGAGTTTCACCCCGACCCCGGCTTCGGTGCCGACCAGTTTGATCGCCCCGGCGTACATGCCGCCCAGGGCCGAAGAGTCGATGGCCAGTTGCGGCTTGGCGCTGCCGTCATCGGCACGGGCGGTGGCGTTGAGGCTGTCGGCGTTGACGTCGTTGCGACCGGCGACGATGGTCAGGTTCTTCGCCTGAATCTCGGCGTTGATCTTCGCGCTGCGGGTGATGATTTCGAAGCGGTCGACGTTGTTGGCGTTCAGCCCGGCGCCGTCGATGGAGACGCTGCCCTGATCGACCTGGAAGCGATCCAGTCGACCGTTGTCCAGCACCGGTTTGCCGGTGGTCAACGTCACGCGCGGGGTGTTGATGAAGCCGCAGCCATTGCAGCTGATGCCGTAGGGGTTGGCGACGATGACCCGCGCCGACTGCCCCGCCACTTCGGTGTAGCCGCGCAACTGGCTCGGGCTGCCGCCGACCACGTCGTTGAGGATGGTTTGCGCGGCGACCCCGTTGGTCAGGTTGGGGTTGCCGATGATGATCCCGCCCAGTTGCGTCGCGCCGGTCTGGTTGGCGACGTTGTTGAGGATGACGCCCTGGGTGCCGACGTTGTAATCGTGAAACTGGTTATGCGACAGCCCCGTGCCGTTGGGCGTGGCGATCTGGATAATCGGCACCCCGTTGCCCGCCTGCCCGAGGCTGGTGCCCGGCGTGGCCACCACAATCCCGTCGGCCTGAGCCCACATCGGCTGCCAGAACATGACGTTGGCCAACAGGAACGCCAGCCCGCGCTTGGGCATGCCCCAGAAGTGCTCGCGGTTTTTTACCGCAGCCGAGGGCTGGCCAGCGAGGAAGGCGTAGTGGCGAACGTCCATGTCAAAGAGTCTCGGTGCGAACGGCAAGAATGGAATGAGCAAATCACAGACAAAGCCGTCCCGACTCGGCAGACGCTGGGGGCGCTTGCAGAGCGAATACGTCATAAGGGGGTAGGTACGCGCCTGGGTCAGAAGGTCCAGAGCGTGGCGTAAACGACCATTGCATCAGCGTGCGGATGGTCTGTTCGGTCCCTCGAAACGGCAAAGTGATATCAATGTGATGGCGCGATGTTAAGTTGCCATCATTCTGACGTCAATAAGCCGTTCGGGATGTTTTTTGCGAAGGCTCTAGCTTGCGGTTTTTGGTCGATTACCTGAACGCTCTGGATCGAGGCAGAGCCGAGGGCTGCAATTTCTTGACGTAAAAAAACCCGGACACTGTCCGGGTTTTCATTGGTTCGCTTCGGCGCTTTATTCAGCCGCCGGCGCTTCCGGCTTGCGGCGTTTCAAAGGTGCCATGCCGTCCTTGCTGACCAGCGACAGGGCGTCGGTCTTCGGGCGGTTGGCGATCTTGCGCTTGGTTGGGGCCTTGGCGCCGGTTTTCTTCTTGTCGCCCTTGGCGTCGACCTTTTTCTTCTTCACGCCAACGGCTTTGCCCGAGGCCTTGACCTTTTTCGGTCCGCCGTAGGTGCCTTTGACTTCCTTGATGGTGCGGCGCTCGAAGCTCTGCTTGAGGTAGCGTTCGATGCTCGACATCAGGTTCCAGTCGCCGTGGCAGATCAGCGAGATGGCCAGGCCATCGTTGCCGGCGCGGCCGGTGCGACCGATGCGGTGAACGTATTCGTCGCCGCTGCGCGGCATGTCGAAGTTGATCACCAGGTCCAGGCCGTCCACGTCCAGGCCACGGGCAGCGACGTCGGTGGCGACGAGGATTTTCACCCCGCCCTGCTTCAGGCGGTCGATGGCCAGTTTGCGGTCTTTCTGGTCCTTCTCGCCGTGCAGCACGAACGCTTTGTATTCCTGCGCCACCAGGCGGCCGTAGATACGGTCGGCCATGGCCCGGGTGTTGGTGAACACGATGGCCTTCTGGTAGGTCTCGTTGGCCAGCAGCCAGTTGACGATCTGTTCTTTGTGCTGGTTGTGGTCAGCGGTGATGATCTGCTGACGGGTGGTTTCGTTCAACTGGCTGACCGCGTTGAGCTGCAAGTGCTCAGGGTTGTTCAGGACCTTGGCGATCATCTCGCGCAGGCCCGAACCGCCGGTGGTGGCGGAGAACAGCATGGTCTGCTGACGGTTGGTGCACTCGTCCACCAGACGCTGCACATCTTCGGCAAAGCCCATGTCGAGCATGCGGTCGGCTTCGTCGAGCACCAGCACTTCGACTTCCTTGAGGTCGAGGTTGCCGGCGTTCAGTTGCTCGATCATCCGGCCCGGCGTACCGATCAGGATGTCCGGCACCTTGCGCAGCATGGCGGCCTGGACCTTGAAGTCTTCACCGCCGGTGATCAGGCCGGACTTGATGAAAGTGAACTGAGCGAAGCGCTCGACTTCCTTGATGGTCTGCTGGGCCAGCTCGCGGGTCGGCAGCAGGATCAGGGTCTTGATGCTGACGCGGACTTTGGCCGGGCCGATCAAGCGGTTGAGGATCGGCAAAACGAAGGCGGCGGTTTTGCCGCTGCCGGTTTGCGCTGTCACCCGCAGGTCACGCCCTTGGAGCGCCAGCGGAATAGCCGCTGCTTGCACAGGCGTTGGCTCGACAAATTTAAGCTCGGCCACGGCTTTGAGCAGACGTTCGTGCAGGGCGAATTGGGAAAACACGGGTGCTACCTCGAAGAAATACAAAAAAACAGCTGCATAGGGTAACGGTTTCGAGCGCGAAGGCCGAGTTTCTTTATACAAACGGCTGCAAACAGTGGCTTTTTTGTTGCCTGATTTGTCTCAAAACGTCATCCGCAACCTCTTAAATGCTCTAATCGCCCCGTCGCGCCCTACAGAAGAAGCGTTTTCACCCATGGATATCAAACAGCTCTGGCTCAACGCCCAAGACCTCTGGGGTGCCCTTGATCAGCACCCGCTCCTGCATTCCACACTCGCGCTGATGTTGCTGCTGGTGGTGGCGCTGGTGCTCGGACGAGTGGCGCGTTACCTCATTCTTCATGCGACCAAAATGCTCGGCCGCCAGCCGGCGTTGCACTGGGTCAACGATTTTCGCCACAACAAAGTGTTTCATCGCCTGGCGCAAATGACGCCATCGCTGGTGATCCAGTTCGGCCTGCACCTGGTGCCGGAGTTGGGCAAGACCAGCCTGAACTTCCTCGGCAACGTAGCGCTGGCGTTCACCATCCTGTTCCTGGTGCTGGCCATCAGTGCGTTGCTCAATGCCCTGCTGGACATCTATGCCCGCACCGAACACGCCCGCACCCGCTCGATCAAGGGTTATGTGCAACTGACGAAAATGGTGTTGTTCGTGTTTGGCGCGATCATCATCGTCGCCACGTTGATCGACCGTTCGCCGCTGTTGCTGCTGTCGGGTCTGGGCGCCATGTCGGCGGTGATTCTGTTGGTCTACAAAGACACCCTGTTGTCATTCGTCGCCAGCGTGCAACTGACCAGCAACGACATGCTGCGGGTCGGCGACTGGATCGAGATGCCGCAAGTCGGTGCCGACGGTGACGTGGTGGACATCACTTTGCACACGGTCAAGGTGCAGAATTTCGACAAGACGATTGTGTCGATCCCGACCTGGCGCCTGATGTCCGAGTCGTTCAAGAACTGGCGCGGCATGCAGCAGTCCGGCGGACGGCGGATCAAGCGCAGCCTGTTCATCGACGCCAGCGGCGTGCGATTCATTCGTGACGACGAAGAGCTGAAGCTGTCCCAGGTGCATTTGCTGACTGACTACATGAGCCGCAAGACAGCCGAGCTCAAGGCCTGGAACGAAGCCCAGGGCAACGTCGCGGCGATGGCGGCCAACCGTCGGCGGATGACCAACATCGGCACCTTCCGCGCCTATGCGCTGGCGTATCTGAAAAGTCACCCGGAGGTTCAGCAGAACATGACCTGCATGGTGCGGCAGATGCAGACGACGGCGCAGGGGATTCCGCTGGAAATCTATTGTTTCACCCGCACCACGGCGTGGGCGGATTACGAGCGGATTCAGGGGGATATTTTCGATTATCTGCTGGCGGTACTGCCGGAGTTCGGATTGAGTCTTTATCAGCAGCCGAGTGGCGGGGATTTAAGGGCCGGATTGCTTCCGGCCATGTTAGGCGCGAGCCACATTCCGGAGCCGGAAAAACACATCATGTAAACACCGCCCCTGTAGGAGCATGGCTTGCCCGCGAAGGCGGAGTGTCAGTCAACATAGTTATCGACTGATACTCCGCCTTCGCGGGCAAGCCATGCTCCTACAAGGGTAACGGTGTTATTTGACCTGACGCTGCGGCGCCTTGTGCACCATGGTGTAGGCGTAATCCACGCCCATGCCATACGCGCCGCTGTGCTCCAGCACCAGTTCCATCACCGCCTCGTAAGTGTCTTTGTGTGCCCAGTCACGCTGGTATTCCAGCAGCACTTGTTGCCAGGTGACCGGCACCGCGCCTGCCTGAATCATCCGCTGCACCGACATGTCGTGAGCTTCTTTGGTGGTGCCGCCAGACGCGTCGGTCACGATGTACACCTCGTAGCCTTCAGCCAGGGCTTCCAGCGCCGGGAAGGTCAGGCAGACTTCAGTCCAGAGCGCGGCAATGATCAGCTTCTTGCGGCCGGTGGCTTTCACCGCATCAACCAGCGCCTTGTCTTCCCAGGAGTTCATCGAGGTGCGCTCGATCGGCTTCTGCTCTGGGTGAACAGCCAGCAACTCCGGCCAGATGAAGCCGCTGAAGCTTTCGGTTTCAACTGAGGTGTAGATCGTCGGCACGTTGAAAATCTTCGCGGCCTTCGCCAGACCCACGGTGTTGTTCTTCAGGGTCTGACGGTCGATCGACTGCACGCCGAACGCCATTTGCGGCTGGTGGTCGATCAGGATCAGGGCGGAGTTGGTTGGGTTGAGCAATTCACGGTTAGACATGGCGCGTTCCTTTTGATGTCGATTTGTTTAATGAGTATTGGGTGAGTCACTTGCCTCAAGCTGTTTGCTTGCTGGCTTGGAAGTAACTTTACGGGCTAGATAAAAAAGGGACAATTACCTAAAATCGAGAATAATTGATTCTAAAAAAGGGACAATCGTGGATCGGATCGAATGCATGCGCGCCTTTGTCGTGACGGTTGGCGAGAACGGCTTCGCAGCTGCCGCTCGCGCGATGGACGTGCCGCGATCAAAGGTGAGTAAACAGATTCAGGCGTTGGAGGAAGCAATCGGCGTGCAATTGCTGCAGCGCACCACGCGCAGCCTGCACTTGACCGAGGCTGGCGCCGAGTATTTCGAGGCGGCGCGGGAGGTGTTGTCCGCGCTGGACGAGGCCGAGCAGCGCGCTCGAGACGGCATCGGCGAGCTACGTGGGGTGTTGCGGGTGAATGCGCCGATGTCGTTCGGCCTGCATCGCCTTGGACAGTTGATTCCGCTGTTCCATGAGCAGCATCCGAACATCGAGCTTCAACTGGTGCTCAGCGATCAACAGGTCGATCCAGTGCGTGGCGGCTTCGATGTGACGATTCGCATCGCCAGCATGCCAGACTCGACCATGATCGCCCGGCAACTGGCACCGGCACCGCGGATCATGGTGGCCTCCCCCGCCTATCTGGCGCGTGCAGGCATACCGCGGACTCCGCAAGACTTGCGCGCGCATCAATGCCTGAATTACGGGTATCTGCAAAGCGGCGTGAGCCTGCAGTTGTGCAATGGCAAGGAGACGCAACGGGTCAACGTTTCCGGCCCGTTGCACGCCAACAACGGCGACTTGCTCGCTCAGGCCGCCGAAGCCGGGATGGGCATCGCCCTGCTGCCTGATTTCATTGTGGAAGACGCGTTGGCGACAGGCCGGCTGGTGCCGGTGCTGTGCGAGTGGCAGGCACCAGCGATTACCATCAACGCGGTTTACCCTTCCTCGCGTCGCGTACCGCAAAAGACCCGGGCATTTATTGAGTTTCTGGTGGCGCAGTTGGCGCCGAATTAACCCGGTTTAGTGTGCAATGACGGGTTGGCGTACACCCAACCGGCTGATCCACACCGCCGCCAGAATGACCGATCCACCCAACAACAACCGCCCCAACTCTTCATGCTGATTCCAGATCAGCAAATTGATCAGCAACCCCACCGGCACATGCAGATTATTCATCACCGCCAGCGTCCCGCCATTCACCAGGCACGCGCCCTTGTTCCACCAGTACAAGCCCAGCGCGGTCGAGACCAGTCCGAGGAACAGCAGCACGCCCCATTGCAGCGGCGCTTCGGGCAGGAAGTTCTGTTTGCCGAACAGCAGAAATGCCGGCAACGCCACCGCCAATGCGCCCAGATAGAAGTAGCCGAATCGCCGGTAATGCGGCAGATCGCTCGGATGGCGGGCCACCAGATGTTTATAGAGCACCTGCCCGGCGGCGTAGGTGAAGTTGGCCAGTTGCAGCAACAAAAAGCCCATGAAGAAGTCCGGATTGATCCGGTCGTAGCGAATCACTGCCGCACCCGCCACGGCCACCAATGCCGCGATCAAGGCCCACGGATTGAAGCGCCGGTTCAGTGCGTCTTCGATCAGGGTCACGTGCAGCGGCGTGAGGATGGTGAACAGCAACACTTCCGGCACCGTCAGCACGCGGAAGCTCAAATACAAACAGACATAGGTCACACCGAACTGCAGCGCGCCGATCAGCAACATCCCGCGCATGAACGCCGGCTCGACCGAACGCCAGCGTGTCAGCGGAATGAACACCAGCCCCGCCAGCAGCACTCGCACAAGCACCGCAAAGTAACTGTCGACATGACCGGCCAGATACTCGCCGATCAAACTGAAGGAAAACGCCTGGATCAGCGTGACAAAAAGTAGATAGCCCATGCTCGCCTCGTTTCGAATGGCGGCGACGATAGCGGTTTTTGCCCGTTATCGCGAACGGTCGGCCAACAACAGGCCCGTTCCCACAGGATCATCAGCGCCCACTAAATCCCAGGCAAAAAAAAGCCCGATCTCGCTAAAGCGTTCAATCGGGCTAGAGCACTCAGGAGCAATAAGTGCAAAGGGAGGTTCGATGCGCGTACAGGCTTGAAGGGTTGCGCCAGGTCACTAGACCATCCAGCGATTATCTGGCGATTAACGACTCAGGCGACCTGGGCCAGTTTGGCGTTGGCCTGGTTCAAGCCTTTCTCCTGGAAGTCGCCGCCCAGGTTCATGCCTTCGGCGTGAATGAACGTGACATCGTGGATGCCGATGAAGCCCATGACTTGACGCAGGTAAGGTTCCTGATGATCCGCAGTGCTGCCGGCGTAGATCCCGCCGCGAGCGGTCAGCACGTAGGCGCGCTTGCCGCTGAGCAAACCTTGCGGACCGGTCTCGGTGTATTTGAAAGTCACGCCGGCACGCAGCACATGGTCGAGCCAGGCTTTCAGGGTGCTCGGAATCGCGAAGTTGTACATGGGCGCTGCCATCACCAGCACGTCGGCGGCCAGCAGTTCGTCGGTCAATTGGTTGGAGCGTTCCAGCGAGGCCTGTTCGATCTCGTTGCGTTGTTCAACAGGTTTCATCCAGCCGCCCAGCAGGTTGATGTCCAGGTGCGGCACCGGGTTGACGGCCAGGTCACGGACGGTGATCTGGTCGGCCGGGTGTGCGGCTTTCCACTGGCTGATGAAGGTCTGGGTCAGCTGGCGGGAAACCGAGTCTTGCTGACGGGCGCTGCTTTCGATGATCAGAACGCGGGACATGGGATGTAGCCTCCATCTGAGAATGCTGTAAGTCGATGGAGTGAAGGTTAAACAGAGTCATATCGATGAAAAAGCGCAAATAACTGCTATAAAGCATCGATAAATTCGTTTATAAGCGAAGCATGCCCAGGCGACATGCTCCGCTTGAGGTCATTTCGGGGTGCAAGTCAGGTCGATACGCAGCTTGATGATGGTGCGGGTGAACTTGGCCGTGGCGTTTTTGTGTTTTCCGGCGGGTACGTCGATCTTGCGGGTGCGTGGCGCTTCCGGGCCGTTATTGAAAACCACTTTGCAAGTGACGTCGGTGTCGCCGTAGTTGTTGACCTGAATGGAGCCGATGTCGGCGTCCGTGTCGTAGGCGTTGTAGTCGACCTTCAAACCGTTGAGCTGTTTATTGACATCGATCGGATAGGCAAACGCAGTCAGAGGCAACATCGCCAACACCGCACACCCCGCCATCACACAACAGATTTTTTTCATTCGGCAGTCTCCAATAAGAACTGCCAGCTTAGGACAAGAGGAGCTCAACATGAAAGCGCCCCGCGTGACCCTTGATCAATGGCGAACGTTGCAGGCCGTGGTCGATCACGGAGGTTTCGCCCAGGCCGCCGAAGTGCTGCACCGTTCGCAATCGTCGGTCAGCTACACCGTAGCGCGCATGCAGGACCAACTCGGCGTGCCGCTGTTGCGCATCGATGGCCGCAAAGCGGTGCTCACCGAGGCCGGCGGCGTGCTGCTGCGCCGTTCCCGGCAACTGGTGAAACAGGCCAGCCAACTGGAAGACCTGGCCCACCACATGGAACAAGGCTGGGAAGCGGAGGTAAGGCTGGTGGTCGACGCCGCGTACCCGAGCGCCCGCCTCGTCCGCGCCTTGACCGCGTTCATGCCGCAAAGTCGTGGCTGCCGGGTGCGGCTGCGCGAAGAAGTGTTGTCGGGTGTCGAAGAGGTCCTGCTTGAAGGCGTGGCCGACCTGGCCATCACCGGCCTCAGTATTCCCGGTTACCTTGGCGCGGAATTGAGCGACGTCGAATTCGTCGCGGTCGCCCACCCAGAACACCCGCTGCATCGCCTGAACCGCGAACTGAACTTCCAGGACCTGGAGACTCAGATGCAAGTGGTGATCCGCGACTCCGGCCGTCAGCAACCGCGAGATGTCGGCTGGCTCGGTGCCGAACAGCGCTGGACCGTCGGCAGCCTGGCCACTGCCGCGACCTTCGTCAGCAGCGGTCTGGGCTTCGCCTGGTTGCCCCGGCACATGATCGAGCGCGAATTGAAGGAAGGTACGCTCAAGCTGCTACCGTTGGACCAAGGCGGCAGCCGCAACCCGAGTTTCTATCTGTATTCGAACAAGGACAAACCCTTGGGCCCGGCCACGCAGATTCTCATCGAACTGCTGCGCACCTTTGACACCGCGCCGCTGGATGCGCCCTTCGCCGCGCCCGAACAAGCCTGACACGGAGTGTACCCATGGCCTATTTCGAACATGAAGGTTGCAACCTGCATTATGAGGAATATGGCCACGGCACGCCGTTGCTGCTGGTTCACGGATTGGGCTCCAGCACCCTGGACTGGGAAATGCAGATCCCGGCGCTCGCCGCCCACCATCGGGTGATCGTGCCGGATGTGCGCGGCCACGGGCGTTCCGACAAACCCCGTGAGCGTTACACCATCGCCGGGTTCAGCGCCGACCTTATCGCGCTGATCGAACACTTGAACCTGGGCCCTGTCCATCTTGTGGGACTGTCGATGGGCGGTATGATCGCTTTTCAACTGGCGGTGGACCAGCCGCAACTGCTCAAGAGCCTGTGCATCGTCAACAGCGCGCCCGAGGTCAAACGGCGCAGCCGCAACGACTATTGGCAGTGGTTCAAACGCTGGAGCCTGATGCGCGTGCTGAGCATGGGCACCATCGGCAAGGCCCTGGGCGCAAAACTGTTTCCCAAGCCGGAACAAGCTTCGTTACGACAAAAAATAGCGGCGCGCTGGGCAAGAAACGACAAACATGCTTATCTCGCCAGCTTCGATGCCATCGTTGGCTGGGGGGTTCAGGAACGACTTTCCAGGGTTTCCTGTCCAACCCTCGTCGTCAGCGCCGACCGTGACTACACCCCGGTCGCGCTGAAAGAAACCTATGTAAAACTGCTGCCCGATGCGCGGCTGGTGGTGATCGCCGATTCGCGCCACGCCACCCCGCTGGATCAACCCGAACGCTTCAACCAAACGCTGCTCGAGTTTCTCACCGCAGTCGACACCACCACTCAGGATCACTGACCCATGCTGAAAAAAATCGCCCTCGTCGCCGGCTCCGTTCTGTTTGCCGCCAACCTGATGGCCGCCACGCCGGCCAAGGCACCGCACGTGCTGCTGGAGACCACCAACGGCCAGATCGAAATCGAACTGGACCCGGTCAAGGCGCCGATCAGTACCAAGAACTTCCTTGAGTACGTCGACAGTGGCTTCTACAACAACACGATCTTCCACCGTGTGATCCCGGGCTTCATGGCTCAGGGCGGTGGTTTCACTGCACAGATGCAACAGAAGGAAACCAAGGCACCGATCAAAAACGAAGCCAGCAACGGCCTGCATAACGTGCGTGGCACACTGTCGATGGCGCGTACCTCGAACCCGGATTCGGCCACCAGCCAGTTCTTCATCAACGTGGCCGACAACGCCTTCCTCGATCCGGGTCGCGACGCCGGTTACGCCGTCTTCGCCAAAGTGGTCAAGGGCATGGACGTGGTGGACATCATCGTCAACTCTCAGACCACCACCAAACAAGGCATGCAGAACGTGCCTGTCGACCCGGTGCTGATCAAGTCGGCCAAGCGCATCGACTGAGTACACCGGCAGTCTTGAGCGGTGGCCGGTCGATATCCGGCGCCGCTCATATCGTTTAAAGGAGAGCCCGTACGCGGGCGGAGAACTGATGCTTTATCGCCGTTTCGAAAAACTGATCGACATTTTCCGCGACGCCCCGACGGCGGCTCCACCGAGCCGGGTTCTCTCCTTCTACACCTACTACCTCAAGCAGGTCTGGCCAATCTTCGCCGTTTTGTTGGTCGTCGGCCTGTTCGGCGCGCTGATCGAAGTGGCGCTGTTCAGCTACCTGAGTCGCATCATCGACCTGACCCAGAACACATCCAACGTCGACTTCTTCAAGGTCCACGGCGTGGAATTGGCCTGGATGGCAGCGGTGGCGCTGATTCTGCGCCCCTTGTTCCTCGCCCTGCATGACATGCTGGTGCACCAGACCTTGAGTCCCGGCATGACCAGCCTGATCCGCTGGCAGAACCACAGTTACGTGCTCAAACAGAGCCTGAATTTCTTCCAGAACGACTTCGCCGGGCGCATCGCCCAACGCATCATGCAAACCGGCAACTCCCTGCGCGATTCTGCCGTGCAAGCGGTGGATGCGCTGTGGCACGTGCTGATCTACGCGATCAGCTCGCTGGTGCTGTTCGCCGAAGCCGACTGGCGACTGATGATCCCGCTGCTGATCTGGATCGCCGCCTACATCGGCGCGCTCTACTACTTCGTGCCGCGGGTGAAAGAGCGTTCGGTGGTGTCCTCCGATGCGCGCTCCAAACTCATGGGGCGGATCGTCGACGGCTACACCAACATCACCACCCTCAAGCTGTTCGCCCACACCAACTTCGAACAGCAGTACGCCCGCGAAGCCATCGCGGAACAGACCGAAAAAGCCCAACTGGCCGGCCGTGTGGTCACCAGCATGGACGTGGTCATCACCAGCATGAACGGCCTCTTGATCGTCGGCACCACCGGGCTGGCCCTGTGGCTGTGGACGCAGTCGCTGATCAGCGTGGGCGCGATTGCCTTGGCCACCGGGCTGGTGATCCGCATCGTCAACATGTCCGGCTGGATCATGTGGGTGGTCAACGGCATTTTCGAAAACATCGGCATGGTCCAGGACGGTTTGCAGACCATCGCCCAACCGGTCAGCGTCACCGACCGCGAACAGGCAAAACCCTTGGCGGTGGCCCGTGGCGAAGTGCGTTTCGAACACGTCGATTTCCACTACGGCAAGAAGAGCGGGATCATCGGCGACCTCAACCTGACCATTAAGCCCGGCGAAAAAATCGGCCTGATCGGCCCCTCCGGCGCCGGCAAATCGACGTTGGTCAACCTGCTGCTGCGCCTGTATGACGTGCAGGGCGGGCGGATCCTCATCGACGGCCAGAACATCGCCGAAGTCGGGCAAGAAAGCCTGCGCGAACGCATCGGCATGATCACCCAGGACACCTCACTGCTGCACCGCTCGATCCGCGACAATTTGCTGTATGGCAAACCCGACGCCACCGACGCCGAACTCTGGGAAGCGGTGCACAAGGCCCGTGCCGACGAGTTCATCCCGCTGCTGTCGGACTCCGAAGGCCGCACCGGTTTCGATGCCCATGTCGGTGAGCGCGGGGTGAAACTCTCCGGTGGCCAGCGTCAGCGGATTGCCATCGCCCGGGTGCTGCTCAAGGACGCGCCGATCCTGATCATGGACGAAGCCACCTCGGCACTGGATTCGGAAGTCGAAGCAGCAATCCAGGAAAGCCTCGAAACCCTGATGCAGGGCAAAACCGTGATTGCCATCGCCCACCGTCTCTCGACCATCGCCCGGATGGACCGCTTGGTGGTGCTGGAAAACGGCAAGATCGCCGAAACCGGCAGCCACGCCGAACTGCTGGCCCATGGCGGTTTGTATGCACGGTTGTGGCAACACCAGACCGGCGGGTTTGTCGGGATCGATTGAGCCGCGGTCTTGGCGCCATCAGCCATGCACAAGAACACCAGAAACCGCCAGACCCCGCAAACCAAGGGCTCTGGCGGTTTTTATGGCCACTGGAATTCCGCAAAAACCCTGCTGTACTCAGCCAGAGTACTGGAGATGGTTCTGTAGTCCATCTACCGGATGCACAACGACAGTGTTATCTCGACAGGGAACTCGCTATGTCTTTGTTCAAACGTTCGGCTACAGAATTGGTAGGTACGTTCTGGCTGGTATTGGGGGGTTGCGGCAGTGCAGTTCTGGCGGCAGCGTTTCCAAACGTGGGGATCGGTTTACTCGGGGTGTCCCTGGCATTCGGTTTGACGGTACTGACGATGGCCTTCGCCATCGGCCACATCTCGGGTTGTCATCTCAACCCTGCGGTTTCGGTCGGACTGGTCGTCGGCGGACGCTTCCCTGCCAAAGAACTGCCCGCCTACATCATCGCCCAGGTGATTGGCGGAATCATCGCAGCGGCCCTGCTGTACTTCATCGCCAGTGGCAAACCCGGCTTCGAACTGGCCAGTGGCCTGGCGTCCAATGGCTACGGCGAACACTCGCCAGGCGGCTACTCGATGGCGGCGGGGTTTGTCAGTGAACTGGTGATGACCGCCATGTTCATCCTGATCATTCTCGGCGCCACCGATAAACGCGCCCCGGCCGGGCTGGCGCCCATCGCCATCGGCCTGGCGCTGACCCTGATCCATCTGATCTCGATTCCGGTCACCAACACCTCGGTCAACCCGGCCCGCAGTACGGGGCCGGCGCTGATTGTCGGGGGTTGGGCGATTCAACAACTGTGGCTGTTCTGGCTGGCGCCGATTTTGGGGGCGGTCATCGGTGGTGTGATGTATCGCTGGTTGGGCAAAGAAGACAGTTAATCTGCGCGACTGAGCCTGCAATCAACGGCGAAGATCAACCTTGTCGATAAGGCAAGGCGGTCTTCGCCTCTTCTGCATACCCCAGCACCCCGGCGCGTTCGCGCTCGAGGAAGTCTTTCACCGCCGACTTCAAGCCCGGATGGCGCAGGTAATGCCAGGAATGGGTGATCACCGGTTCAAAGCCACGAATCAGTTTGTGTTCGCCCTGAGCGCCGGCGTCGAAACGCTGAAAGCCGTTGGCAATGGCGTAATCCATACCCTGATAGAAACAGGTCTCGAAGTGCAGGCGATCGAACTCCGCCAGGCACCCCCAGTAACGGCCATAAAAGCTGTCGCCGCCGACCAGGCTGAAGGCCATGGCCACCGGCCGTGAACCTTGTTTGGCCAGCACCACGCGAATCGACTCTGGCATGCGCTCGGCCAACAGACTGAAAAATTCCCGCGTCAGGTAAGGCGTCTGCCGACGCACCGCGTAGGTATTGGCGTAGCAGGCGTACACGAAGTCCCACTGCGCCTGGGTCAGCTGCCGGCCTTCCAGCCATTCGAAGTCGATGCCCTGCCCCGCCACTTGCTCACGCTCCTTGCGCATTTGCTTGCGCTTACGCGAACTGAGGGCGTCGAGAAAGTCCTGAAAATCCCGATAACCACGATTCTGCCAGTGGTACTGACAGCCAATGCGCTGCAACCAGCCTGGCTGTTCGGCCAATGCAGCGTCGGTGAACGGATCGGTGAAATTGATGTGGGCGCTGGAAAGTTTTTCTATCTCCAGATAACCCGGCAGGCTCTGCAAGAGTTCGAAACCGTCCTCGATCGTCGCCGCCAGTAATCGCGGCCCGCTGACCGGACTGAACGGCACCGCCGTCAACAGTTTGGGGTAGTAGTCGATACCCGCACGCTCACAGGCATCGGCCCAGGCATGGTCGAACACGTATTCGCCGTAGGAATGCCATTTGCGGTAACTGGGCAGCGCGGCGATCAGGCGCTCGCCTTCGACATGCAGCAGATGCTCGGGCTGCCAGCCGGAATGCGGGCCCAGGCTGCCGCTGTCTTCCAGTGAACCGAGGAACGCGTGGCGCAGAAACGGCTGATTCTCCGGCACCAGGGCATCCCAGGTACGGGCTGCGATTTGCGACAGTGTATGCAGACGTTGCAGCGGCATTTTCCTCTCCACATCTTGGCGTGACAGCTCCGCGAGTATCGCCGATCGCAGAGCGATCCACACGCGTCAATCCAATACAAGGCTCTGAATCGGGCATTTCGGAAATGTTTGTATCGTCATCGACCTGCCATCACTTCGCCACTGACCTGTCATAAACCATCGCGATACTGGCGCCTGTTTTTAGAGCGCCGGGTTCTACCCGGCCACTGTTTTCCGACCTTCAACTGTCGGTTGTGTCCAGGATGGTTCAGCCATCCCTCTCATCTTCGGAGATTGCTATGCGTCTTGCTTCCACGAAAACTGCGGCGGCCTTGTGCGGTGGCCTGTTGCTGGCCATGAGTGTTCCGGCCAGTGCCGCAGTCGACGCCAAACTGCTCGACATGCTCAAGGCTAACGGTTCTATTTCCCAGGCGCAGTACGTTGAACTGCAAACCGAACTTGCCAAGGATCAGAAGGCTCAGCAAATCGCGCAGCAGGCGCAGCAAGAGACCAACGAACAAATAGCGGTCGCCGCGAAGAAAGCCAACGAGCTGAGTGCCTTCGACCAGAAGCTGGCCTGGGCCGCCAAGACCCAGTTCAAGGGCGACGTTCGCGTACGCCAGGAAACGGTCAAGATCGACGGCGAACCCAACAACGGTGGCCGTGACAAGGATCGTCAACGCATCCGCGCCCGTCTGGGTGCCTACAGCGAAATCAACCCGCAAGTGGACACCGGCATCCGCATTGCCACCGGCGGCGGTGACGATGCTCGCTCGACCAACCAAGACATGGACAACTACTTCGACAAGAAGCAGATCTGGCTGGATCTGGGCTACATCGACTACCACCCGGACGCCATCAAAAACCTGCATGTGATCGGCGGCAAGATGCTGCAACCGTGGGTCAGCATGGGTGATGTGATCTGGGACAGCGACATCAACCCGGAAGGTCTGGCAGTGACCTACAAATACCCGCTGGGCAGCAGTGCCGAACTGTTCGGTAGCCTGGGCAACTACAACCTCAAGGACAACGTCGACGGCGAAGGCGTGCAATTTCGTCACGACCTGCGTCTGACCGCCGGCCAGTTGGGCAGCCGTTTCGCCATCACCGACAACCTGAAACTGACCGTCGGCGGCAGCGTCTATGCCTACCAGAACGACGAAGACAGCCGTTGCACCGGCACCTCCACGCCGTGCGCCCTGGCCGTCAACGGCAACTCGGCCAACAACGAGTTCCGCCTGTACGAAGGTTTCAGCCAGGTCGATATCGGCGGCTTGCCGATGCCGCTGTCGTTCTACGGTCAATATGTGAAGAACAACGATGCGGTGACCGATCAGGACACTGCCTGGCTGGTGGGTGCCAAGTCGAAAGTCTTCGGCTTCAACCTCGACTACAACTACCGCGACGTGCAGCGTAACGCCGTGGTCGGCGCCTTCACCGACTCGGACTTCGCCAACGGCACCACCGGTTCTCGCGGTCACAAGTTCAAAGTCGGTTACGACATCGACAAGAACTTCGCCCTCGGTGCCACTTACTTCCTGACCAAAGCCGACTTCTCCAGCCGTACCCAGCGTGATGCCGACACCAACACGCTGCAACTGGACGCGGAAGCGAAGTTCTAAGCTGCGAAGCAACACACTTCAAACGATGCGGTTTACATACGGTCGTGTCGTTTGAAGAGGTTCAACAGTCTGGCGCGGGGCAACGATCCCCATCATCCGTTCGTTTCACCCGCGCCGGCCTGTGCTTTCCTTCAGGAACGATCTTTGCGCCGCTGCGCCGCCAGCCGCTCGGCCAGCGCCTCCACATCCTCGACCGGCTTCTGCGGCATCACCCGCAAGGTCGCCTGCATCAACCGCATCTGCCGAATGAAACGCCGACAATTGGGGCAAAACATCAAGTGATGCCGCATCATCAGACGCTCGCGAAAACTCAACTGGCCATCGAGATAATCACTGGAGCGCGCCACTTGTTCCTTACAGGTCAGCATTCGCCGGTTTCCTCAAAATGTTCTACGGTCGCAAAGACCTTCAACCGTGCCCGATGCAGCAGCACACGAACATTGGAGAGCGAGATTTCCAGAAGATTACAGATCTCCTCCAACTCCAGCCCCTGTCGCTCGCGCAGCAGTAAAACACTGCTTTGCAGTTCCGACAGGCTGAGCAGCGTGTGCTCCAGGCATTCGCGCAGTTCGTTTTCAGTCAACAGCGCCTCTGGCGTGTCCTGATGCCAGGCAAACGGCGCCACCAGCCAATGACCGTCGCTCGATGAAAAACGATCATCATCGATCGTGCCATGGGGCGACGGTAGGTCATCGAGCAACACTTCCCGGCGGTTTTGCTTGTAGCGGCTCTTGGCCGAATTGGCGGTGATGGTCAGCAGCCAGGTCTTGAGACTCGAACGTCCCTCGAATCCGCTCAGGTTACGCACAACCGATAGCCAGGCATCCTGAACGATTTCGTCGGCATGCCGGTTGCCCACAATAGCGTAGGCCACCGCACGCATGGCGTTCTGATAGGTGCTGACCAACTCTTTGAAGGCCTTTTGTTCACCTGCCAGCAAGCGCTCAAGCAGTTGCGCGTCGTCAGCCGCCATTAACAACCCCCTTGTTCTGACCTCGAAAATGAAAACAGCAGGACTTCGCCTGTAGGCATCGTCCTGCTGGAATTTCCGAAAATTACAGCCTTCCGACTATTTCGAATGTAGGAAAAGTCATCACAAGCCAGAGGAAAGAACAACAACCCCTTCGATCAACGTTTGCGCAGAATCACGCTGCCAATCGAGTAACCAGCGCCGAACGAGCTGAGTACGGCCAGCGAACCGCTGACCAGATCGTCCTGATTCTTGTGGAACGAAATCACCGAACCGGCGGAGCTGGTGTTGGCGTAGGTGTCGAGAATCACCGGGGCTTCTGCTTCAGTGGCTTCGCGGCCCAGCAGCTTCTTGACGATCAGGTGGTTCATGCTGAGGTTGGCCTGGTGCAGCCAGAAACGCTTCACGTCGCTGACGTTGAGCTGGTTTTCTTCCAGGTGCGTGGCGATCAGCTCGGCAACCATAGGGCAGACATCGCGGAACACCTTGCGGCCTTCCTGGACGAACAGCTTGTCGGGGGCACCGATGCCCTCTTCCGCGGCGCGGTTGAGGAAGCCGAAGTTGTTGCGGATGTTGTTGGAGAATTTGGTCAGCAGTTTGGTGCTGACCACGTCGAACTGGTACTTGGAGGTCGCCAGATCGGCGCGCTCGATGATCACCGCAGTGGCGGCGTCGCCGAAGATGAAGTGGCTGTCGCGGTCACGGAAATTCAGGTGACCGGTGCACACTTCCGGATTGACCATCAGGATCGCCCGGGCCTGGCCCAGCTGCACGCTGTTGGCCGCGGCCTGGATGCCGAAGGTCGCCGAGGAACACGCCACGTTCATGTCGAAACCGAAACCCTGGATACCCAGCGCTTCCTGAACTTCGATGGCGATGGCCGGGTAGGCGCGTTGCAGGTTGGAGCAGGCGACGATCACACCGTCGATGTCACCGGCGGTTTTGCCGGCGCGCTGCAAGGCTTGCTCGGCCGCGCCAATGGCCATCTGGCACAGCACCGACCACTCGTCATTCGAGCGCTCGGGCAAGCGTGGCGTCATGCGTTGCGGGTCGAGGATGCCCTCTTTGTCCATGACAAAGCGGCTTTTGATACCGGAGGCTTTTTCGATAAACGCTGCGCTGGATTCGGTCAATGCCTGGATTTCGCCGCGCTCAATGGCCTCGGCGTTGTCGGCGTTGAACTGCGCGACGTAAGCGTTGAAAGACTGCACCAGCTCTTCGTTGGAGATGCTGTTGGCCGGGGTGTACAGCCCGGTGCCGCTGATGACGACGTTATGCATGGTCGTTTCTCTAATCTGTTCAGGCAGAAAGCGCTGGCACCGACGTACCAACACACAAAGGGTCTATTCCAGGTTCCAGATGCAAACCTGGCATCGCTTTATTCCGATCCGCCCAGGCCCGGAAGGCTCAAAACCGCGGGGCCGGCGTTTATAGGCGCGAAGTTTGCCATAAACGCTGGCTTTTGGCCCCTTTTTGCTACGCCTCGACCTGGCTCCATTGCTTGCTCAAGCGCTTGTCGGAGATCGGCACCTTGGTTCCCAATTGCTGTGCGAACAGCGAAACCCGGTATTCCTCCAGCCACCAGCGATAAAGCTCCAGCTGCGGATCGCGCTTGCCTTCCTGGGCGTGTTTGTTGGCTCGGGTCTGGTATTGGGTCCAGAGGCCAGACAATTCTCCGCTCCAGACCCGGTCCTTCTGCACCTGGGCACCGAGTTTCTCGAAACGCTGCTCGACTGCTTTCAGGTAACGCGGCAGTTCCTTGAGCCACGGCATCGGCGTTTCCCGCACGAACCCCGGGTACACCAGATGGCTGAGCTGCTGCTTGATGTCGTTCAAGGCCACGGCTTGCGCCAGGTCGATCTTGCCCTTGAAGCGTTTTTGCAGGCCGTGCCAGTGCTTGAGAATCTCCAGGGTCAGCCTGGCCAGACGTTCGGCGTGCTCGGTCCAGGCACCGCGTTTACGTTCGGCCAGGGACGCCAGTGCGGCGCCATCGCGTGGCAACGGGTCTTCGCCGTCGAGGATGCAACTGTCGAGACTGGCCAGCAGAATGTCTTCCACCAGGCTATCGATGCGCCCCAGCTCGCGGTACATCAGGCCCAACTCGGTCAGCCCCGGCAACTTGCCGCGCAAGAACTTCGCCGGCTCCGCCAGTTGTTGCATCAGCAAGCGCTGCAAGGCCCGGCGATGCTGGAACTCGGCTTCGGCCGGGGTCGAGAAGCGCCCCTCCTTCACCGTGCCGGCCTCTTCCACCAGCGCCGGATACACCGTCATCGACAGCCCGGCGATCTTCTGTTGGGTTTTCTCGGCGACGGCGGCAAAGACCTTCGCCTCCACCGGTTGCTGACTTTTCGCGGTTTGCGGCACGGCCAAGGCGGCCTGGCTAGCCTCGGCAAAGCGCGCGGTCAACTCCGCCAGATCACGCCCTTCGCCAAGGAACTTGCCCTGGCCGTCGACGATTTCCAGGTTCATCCGCAAATGGCTTTCGACCTGCTGTGACGCTTCGGCCCACGCCTCATCGCTGACCCGTGCCCCGGTCATACGCAGCAACTCGCGGCCCAGCGCCTGGGGCAACGAGCCCTCGCCAAAAGTCATGCGCTGCATCGCGGCTTTGACGAAATCCGGCACCGGCACGAAATTCTTGCGCAGGGCCTTGGGCAGGTTGCGCACCAGCGCAATGCACTTGGCCTCGATCACGCCCGGCACCAGCCATTCCAGACGTTCCGGCGGCAGCATCGGCAACAGCGGTGCCGGCACGCGCAAGGTCACGCCGTCACGCGGATGGTTGGGTTCGAAGTGATAACTCAGCGCCAGTTCCAAGTCGCCGATGTGCAGGGTGTCGGGGTAATGCGCAGCGGTGACTTCACTGGCTTCGCGGGCCAACACGTCCTCTTCGCGCATGATCAGCAGCTGCGGGTCTTTCTGGCTGTTGATCCGGTACCAACTGTCGAAGGTCGCGGTCTGGTGGATCTCCGCCGGCAGGCGCGCATCGTAGAAGGCGAACAGGGTTTCTTCGTCGGCCAGAATGTCCCGGCGACGCGCCTTGGCTTCCAGTTCGTCGAGCTGTTCCAGCAGTTGCTTGTTGGCCGTCAGGCACTTGGCTTTGGATTGAATCTCACCACGCACCAAGGCTTCGCGGATAAACAATTCGCGGGACACCACCGGGTCGACCGGGCCGTAATGCACCGGCCGGCGTCCGACCACGATCAGCCCGAACAGGGTGATTTGCTCGAAGGCCACCACCTGTCCACGCCTCTTCTCCCAATGGGGTTCGAAGTGATTTTTCTTGATCAGGTGCCCGGCTAGCGGCTCGATCCAGTCGGCGTCGATCTTGGCGACCATCCGCGCGTAAAGCTTGGTGGTTTCCACCAGCTCGGCGGTCATCAGCCATTGCGGGCGTTTCTTGCCCAGGCCCGACGACGGGTGAATCCAGAAGCGTCGCTGACGGGCGCCGAGGTAATCGCCGTCTTCGGTTTTCTGGCCGATCTGGCTGAGCAAACCCGAGAGCACGGCTTTGTGCAGCTTCGGGTAATCCGCCGGCTCTTTGTTGAGGCTCAGCTGCATGTCGCGGCAGATCAGGCTCAACTGGCGATGGGAATCGCGCCACTCACGCAGGCGTAGGTAATTGAGGAAATTCTTGCGGCACCAGTTGCGCAGCGGACTGGCCGTCAGGGCTTGGCGTTGTTCTTCAAAACCTCGCCACAGATTGACCAGCCCGGCGAAGTCCGAGTCCACGTCTTTCCACTGGGCGTGGGCCTGATCGGCGGCTTGCTGACGCTCCGGCGGACGCTCGCGCGGGTCCTGGATCGACATGGCGCTGGCGACAATCAGCACTTCCTGCAAGCTGCCGAGTTTCGCCGCTTCCAGCAGCATGCGGCCCATGCGCGGGTCCACCGGCAACCGCGCCAGTTGCCGGCCGAGCGGCGTCAGTTGGCTGTTGCGGTCGACTGCCGAGAGTTCTTGCAGCAGGTTGAAACCGTCGCTGATGGCCTTGCCATCCGGCGGCTCGATAAACGGAAAATCGGTGATTTCACCGAGGCGCAGATGGAGCATCTGCAAAATCACCGCCGCGAGGTTGGTCCGCAGGATCTCCGGGTCGGTGAATTCCGGCCGACCGATGAAATCTTCTTCGCTGTACAAGCGCACGCAAATACCCGGCTCGACCCGCCCGCAGCGACCTTTACGCTGATTGGCACTGGCCTGGGAAATCGCTTCGATCGGCAAACGCTGGACCTTTGCGCGGTAGCTGTAACGACTAATGCGCGCGGTGCCGCTGTCGATCACGTAACGAATGCCCGGCACCGTCAGAGAGGTTTCCGCAACGTTGGTCGCCAGAACCACTCGACGCCCCGGATGCGACTGGAAAATCCGCTGCTGTTCGGCCGGCGACAACCGCGCATACAACGGCAGAATCTCGGTGTGTTTGAGCTGTGCCTTGCGCAGCATGTCCGCCGCGTCACGAATCTCGCGCTCGCCGGGCAGGAACACCAGTACATCGCCCGGGCTCTTGCGCTCACTGCGTTCGAACGCGGCGATTTCGTCGAGGGTGGCGAGGATCGCCTGATCCACGGTCAGGTCATCCTCGACACGGTTGCCCTCCTCGTCCTGCTCCAGGGTCAGCGGGCGATACCAGGTTTCCACCGGGAAGGTGCGGCCGGAGACTTCGACAATCGGCGCGTCATCGAAGTGTTTGGAGAAACGCTCCAGGTCGATGGTGGCCGAGGTGATGATGACCTTAAGGTCCGGGCGACGGGGCAGCAGGGTTTTCAGGTAACCGAGCAAAAAGTCGATGTTCAGGCTGCGCTCGTGGGCTTCGTCGACGATGATCGTGTCGTAGCGTTCGAGGTAGCGATCGTTCTGGGTTTCCGCCAGCAGGATGCCGTCGGTCATCAGTTTGATCAGGGTGTTGGCATCGCTCTGATCCTCGAACCGCACCTGATAGCCGACCAGCGCGCCCAACGGTGTCGCCAACTCTTCAGCGACCCGGCTCGCCACGCTGCGGGCGGCGATTCGACGCGGCTGGGTATGGCCGATCAGACCGTGCTGGCCGCGACCGATTTCCAGGCAGATCTTCGGCAACTGGGTGGTTTTACCCGAACCGGTTTCGCCGGCAATGATCAGCACCTGATGCTTTTGCAGCGCCGCTTTGATTTCGTCGCGCTTGGCGGCGATCGGCAGGCTGTCGTCGTAACGAATCACCGGCAGGCTGGCGCGCCGCGCCAACACCTGATCACAGGACGCCTGTGTGCGCGTCACCCATTGGGCCAGCTTGGCCTCGTCAGGTTTCTTGCGCAGCTCAAGCAACTGCCGCCGCAGCCGGTGGCGGTCGGCGAGCATGGCGTGATCGAGGTTTTTCAGCAGTTTGTCGATGGAAGGCGATTCGTCAGTCATCAGGTACGCAAAAGTCGTCTAGTGGCGCAGGAGGCGGATTGTCGCAGATTTGGGCACATGACGACGAATGCAACCTGCTTTTGTGGCGAGGGGGCTTGCCCCCGTTCGGCTGCGGAGCAGCCGTAACCCGGCACTCGCGGTTTTTCTGAATCACCGCGCTGGCTGTTTTTTGGGGCGGCTTCGCCACCCAACGGGGGCAAGCCCCCTCGCCACAGTGTGTTCACTCAGGCGGTCTATTCGTTATCCAGGCCCTTGCGCCGATACGGGAACACATCAATCACCTTCCCCGCCCGAATCGCTTCCTGCAGCCCCTTCCAGTAATCGGCGTTGTACAGCTCGCCGTGCAACTGATCGAACAACTTTCGCTGCCCGGAATCGGCAAACAGGAACGGTGGAAACTCCTCGGGGAACACGTCCAGTGGCCCGATCGAGTACCACGGTTCGGAGGCCATTTCGTCTTCCGGCGTACGCGGTTGCGGGATGTGGCGGAAGTTGGCTTCGGTCAGGAAACAAATCTCGTCGTAGTCATAAAACACCACGCGACCATGACGGGTGACGCCAAAGTTTTTCAGCAGCATGTCGCCGGGGAAAATGTTCGCCGCCGCCAGTTGCTTGATCGCCAGGCCATAATCTTCCAGCGCCTCGCGCACCTGCGCTTCGTTGGCGTGTTCCAGATAAAGGTTCAAGGGCGTCATCCGGCGTTCGGTCCAGCAGTGGCGGATCAACACCGTATCGCCTTCCACCGACACCGTGGACGGCGCCACTTCAAGCAGTTCTTCCAGGCATGCCGGCTCGAATTTGCTCAACGGGAAACGGAAGTCGGCGAACTCCTGGGTGTCGGCCATGCGCCCGACCCGGTCGACGCTTTTCACCAGCCGATACTTTTCGATCACCGTGGCGCGGTCGACGTTTTTCGACGGTGAGAAGCGGTCCTTGATGATTTTGAATACTGTGTTGAAGCCCGGCAGCGTAAACACGCTCATGACCATCCCGCGTACGCCGGGGGCCATGATGAACTGGTCGTCGGTGTTGGCCAGGTGATTGATCAGCGCCCGGTAGAACTCGGACTTGCCATGCTTGTAGAAGCCGATCGAGGTGTACAACTCGGCAATGTGTTTACCTGGCAGGATGCGTTTGAGAAAGCCAATGAATTCCGCCGGCACCGGCACATCGACCATGAAGTACGAACGGGTGAAGGAGAAGATGATCGACACCTCCGCCTCGTCGGTAATCAGCGCATCGATCTGGATGCCCCGGCCTTCGCGGTGCAGCAGCGGAATCACCAGTGGCCATTGATCGTCCTGGGTGAAGATGCGCCCCACCAGATAGGCGCCCTTGTTGCGGTAAAGCACCGAGGAAAACAGCTCGACACTCAGTTCCGGATCCTTGCAGACCCAGTCCGGCAGGTTCTCGCGCAGTTGCGCTTCGAGGCGGCGCAGGTCGCCGGGTAAATCGGCGTAGTCCTCGCTGAAGCGGAAGTCGGTAAAGATACTCGCGAGCATGCCGGACAACTGGCCATGGGGCTTGTAAGTACGGGTTTGCGCGGCCCGTGCACGGCGCAAGCTTGGCCGCGTGGTGTGGATGAACATGCAGCCGTCGCTGATCAGGTCATGGCTGAACAGCCCGCAGAAAATCGAGTTGTACCAGGTCTCGGACAGTTCATCGTCGAAGCGCAGGTCGATCAGGCTGATATAGGCGCTTTTGACCAACGGCCAGCTGCTGACGTCCATCAGCACATCGGCGGCGAACGACTGATGCAGGCGCCCGACCGTTTCGCCGACTTTCTCTTCGTAGAGGTTGATCCGCGCCGCCGACGCGACTTGCGTCGCCTGCCACTGGGCTTGCTCGAAGCGGGCTCGGGCACCGTCGGTGATCTGACGGAAATGCTCGCGGTAATCGTCAAAGCCATCGAGGATCATTCGGGCGATGTCGGCGGCTGGCCATTGCTGCGGCATGGTGGAACCTCTGCGGCTGTTCTTATCGTTGGAGCCTGAGCTTAGTGGCCCCGTGTGACGCAACGCAACCATTGCCTTGTACCCCGACTGGCGCGACACTTGCGCGCCAATCAAGGAAGGAAAGTGCTGTGAACCCCGTCGATATCCTGCGTTTGTTGTCACTTGCCGCCATTTGGGGAGCGAGCTTTCTGTTCATGCGCATTATCGCCCCAGTGATTGGCACAATCCCCACTGCCTTTTTCCGTGTATCGATTGCCGCTGTCGGGCTGCTGGTGATCGTCGGGCTGCTGCGTATCAGCTGGGATTTCAAAGGCAAACTCAAGACGGTGATGCTGCTCGGAGTAATCAACTCCGGGGTTCCGGCGACCCTTTATTCCGTAGCTGCCCAGGTGCTGCCGGCCGGTTACTCGGCCATTTTCAACGCCACCACGCCATTGATGGGGGTGTTGATCGGCGGGTTGTTCTTCAGTGAAAAGCTCACCGGAGCGAAGGTCTGCGGGGTGTTTCTCGGACTGTTCGGCGTCGGCATCCTCACCCGTGCAGGTCCGGTGGCGTTCGATATGCAACTGCTGATGGGCGCACTGGCTTGTCTGATGGCCACCACCTGCTATGGCTTTGCCGGCTTCCTCGCCCGCCGCTGGCTCGACCAGGCCGGCGGCCTCGACAGTCGCCTGTCGGCCCTGGGCAGCATGCTCGGCGCCACCTTGTTTTTGCTGCCGCTGTTCGGCTACAGCGTGATCAGCCAGCCACCGGCGAGCTGGGGCGGCTGGAGTGTCTGGTTGTCGTTGCTGGGATTGGGCTTGGGCTGCACCGCGTTTGCCTACATCGTTTACTTCCGTTTGCTCAGCTCGATCGGCCCGGTGAAGTCGATGACCGTGACCTTCATGATTCCACCGTTCGGGGTGTTGTGGGGCGCGCTGTTGCTGGATGAGCCGCTGTCGATGGCGCACCTCTATGGCGGAGTGTTGATTGCGGCGGCGTTGTGGCTGGTGTTGAAGCCGGCGGTAGTGAAGCCGGTTGAGGTGGTTGCCCGATAAAACCGCCTTCGCAGGCAAGTCGGATCACCTACAAGGCCCGGAGCTCATGCCCCGGGCCTTGTTTGTTTCAAGCAGTCTTACGGAATACAAACACCAGACCGACAATGATCAGCCCCATGCCCAGCAGGCTCAACGCCGCCAGCCGGTTGCCGAATATCAGGTAATCCATCACCGCAGTCACCGCCGGTACCAGATAAAACAGACTGGTGACATTCACCAGATTGCCCCGGGCAATCAGCCGATACAGCAGCAGCGTCGCCAGCACCGACACCACCAACCCCATCCATAACACCGGCACGATGAAGCCTGTGCTGTATTCGACGTGAAACGGCTGGAACGGCACAAACACCCCGCACAACAACAGCCCGGCCAGGTACTGCACCGGCAGTGTGCCGAGGGGATTGTCGGTGATGCGTTTCTGCATGATCGAACCGAACGTCATGCTCGCCAGCGCCAACAGACCGCAGAGCATTCCGGCCATCGACATCCCGGCCAGCCCAATGCCCTGATAAACCACCATGATCAATCCGGCCAAGCCCAACGCCAGACCGAACATTCGGCTCCAGGAACGCTGACGTTCCATCAGCATCACGGTAAGAATCGGTTGAACGCCCATGATGGTTGCCATCACGCCTGGTGTGACATTCAGGTCGAGGGCCAGCAGATAGAAAATCTGATAAGCCCCCAGCAACACCACGCCCGTTGCCATCGCATACAACATCGGCTTGCCGCCCTTGGGCAGTTTCAGCTTGAGCAACGGCACCAGCAGCACCAACCCGCATAAGGCGATGGCGAAGCGAACTAGTAGAAAGGCAAAGGGTGAGGCGTGGGCCAGCCCCCATTTGGAGAAAATCGCCCCGCTGCTCCACAGCAGAACGAACAGGCACGTGGACGCCGCCGCAAGCGCGGACTTTTTCGAAAGGACAAACATGAATACCACCTGTAGTCAGGCAAAAAGCCAACTCAGCCGAAGCTGAAATTCAGTCGTTTTCAGACGGGCACAGGGGGACAGCGGTAAAAGCTGATCAGCCCGAGAAGCCAACGCCTGGCGGTGATACGACGACGCACACCGGCGTGCTACTGACAGGTGGAGGGTAATGACTGATCTGCGCAGGCTGCTGATTCCCGCACGGCACGACGCCAGCGTTGACCGCTGAATCGACTACCGCGTTGATGAGGAAAGCTGGCATGGGCTGATCTTTTTTGATGGGTGGAACGGTGGCTCAGGAAACCACCGAGCGCCGACTATAACCAGCGCGTGACATGGATTGCAATGACTTGACCAAATGGCCAGTAACGACAGCCAGGGAAGCGCTACTTACTCTGGGCGAAAAGGAATCGCCCGCTATGGGGGACATGGAATGCAAGAGATCAAATGCCAAGGGAACGGACTCATCTTCGGTATCAGTTGTATCGATCAAGAGCTAGAAAGCTGGCCGGTATTAATACTGCCCACCTGCAACATGAACTGGAGAGGGCCGGCCCCACAGTCCTCGATCTATCCAGGGTACGCTTTGAAGCAATCAGCGCGCAGGCATTGAATGCTTTTGAGCGCTGGGACGATCCACACTTTTCATGGGGTGAGGTCGTTAGGTGGAAAGCGAGGGAACCCTTGGCTCTGGACCTCGCCATTTGGTTCGATGAAGTACTGTGCGGACTATGCTTTGCAAACCCAAACAACAGTCGGCAACGAATCCGTATCGTGCGATTGGAGGGATGTCCTGGTGGAGTCCATCCCCTGAAAAACCGTATTGCGCCATTGGCCATATTGGTCATCGAACAGTACGCCCAAATCATCGGCAGCAAGTTCATTGAGGTTCAGGAGCCGCTGAAGGGTGCAATTTCCATTTACCAACAACTCGGTTTTTACTTTGATGCTGAAGGCCGACTTGTCAAAGCACTGGAGAGCCTAGCATCGTGAAAACTGTTCAATTAATAACCAACGACGGAGGGAAGATGCGCAAAGTAATTAAAAAGTCCCCCACAAAGAAAAGCTCGCCCACAACAGAAAACAAGCCCATTGCTGTAGAGCTGACAGCCAGTCAACGGCACATTCTGCAGGTTATTGCGACGGGTACCGAAACCGAAGAGCCTAGCCTGCTCGCCGGGCGCCCCTAAAACTCACAGGCAAAAAAAACCGCTCCCAAAGAGCGGTTTTTTCATTCAATGATTGGCCTCAACCAAACAACCAATACCCCAACAACGTCAACACCACCACCGCCAGCACCGGTCGCAGCACGCGATAGGCCTTGGGGTTGCGGCGCTTCCACTGCTTGACCGCGCCGCTGAATTTGTCGCTGAAAGTCTTGCTCCAGGCATAAGCCTGGTTGATCCCGCCAACGCGCTCGTCGTCAAGGTTCTGCGGCGCAGTAGCACGCCCCAGCCAGCCGCTGATCCAGCGGTTGATGCGGGTCATCAGGCGGTTGCTCAAGGGGCGTTCGATGTCGCAGAACAGGATGACGCGGGTTTGCTCAGTTTCGTTCTTGACCCAGTGCACGTAGGTTTCATCGAACATCACGTCTTCGCCATCACGCCAGGCGTAGACCTGACCGTCGACGAAGATGCGGCAATCGTCGGAGTTCGGCGTCGACAACCCCAGGTGATAACGCAGGGAACCGGCGAACGGGTCACGATGCGGATTGAGGTGACTGCCACCGGGCAGCAGCGCAAACATGGCGCCTTTGACATTCGGGATTCCGCTGACCAAAGCCACGGTTTTCGGGCACAAGGCTTCAGCCGACGGCAGCGGTTTGTCGTACCACTTGAGGTAGAAACGCTTCCAGCCCTTCTTGAAGAACGAACCGAAACCGGCGTCGTTGTTCTTTTCGGCGGCGCGAATGTAGCCCTCGTCGAACAGGTGCATGGCTTCGTCGCGGATAACTTCCCAGTTGTCCCTAAGCACGTCGAGCTCCGGGAACTTGCTGCGGTCCAGATAGGGCTTGGACGGCACACCGGAGAACAGGTACATCAAGGCGTTATAGGGCGCGAACAGGGCCGAGTGATTGACGAACTGACGCAGGACCGGCAAACGCGCCTTGCCACGCAAATGCACATAGAGCGTGCTGCCGAGAAACAGCAGCAACACCGACGCCTTCGCGACAAAGGAAAAGCTCATCTACGACTCCTTGAGAATAGGAAACTCCGCACAACGCCTTTTACCCGACGTGGCAGTCGGCCATGATAAACACTACCGGCCTCGGGAAAAACCCGTATTACTCAACATTCAGTGTTAAGGATTGTGCAATAAAGCACTTCTTAACATAGGGTTCCTGAACGGGGGCTGACCTGAATCAACCCCCTGATCGACTTCAAAACAGCCATAAAATCTTATTGCTGATTTTCCTGTTCGGTAAACAAGTCACTGAACAGCATGCTCGACAGGTAGCGTTCGCCGGAGTCGGGCAGAATTACCACGATGGTCTTGCCCTGCATTTCCGGGGTTTCGGCCAGGCGTACGGCTACCGCCATGGCGGCGCCGCAAGAGATGCCGCTCAAAATGCCCTCTTCCTGCATCAGACGAAGGGCCATCGCCTTGGATTCGTCGTCGCTGACCAATTCCACCCGATCAACCATCGACAAATCCAGGTTCTTCGGCACAAAACCAGCGCCGATGCCCTGGATCTTGTGCGGGCTCGGTTTGATCTCTTCCCCGGCGATCGCCTGGGTAATTACCGGCGACACCACCGGCTCCACCGCCACCGAGAGAATCGGTTTGCCCTGGGTATTCTTGATATACCGCGAAACTCCGGTAATGGTTCCACCCGTTCCGACGCCCGCCACCAGCACGTCGACCGCACCGTCGGTGTCGTTCCAGATTTCCGGGCCGGTGGTTTTTTCGTGGATGGCCGGGTTGGCCGGGTTTTCGAACTGCCCCGGCATGAAGTAGGTGGACGGATCACTGGCGAGGATTTCGGCGGCCTTCTCGATCGCGCCTTTCATGCCCTTGGCCGGTTCCGTCAACACCAGTTCGGCGCCAAGGGCCTTGAGCACCTTGCGTCGTTCGATGCTCATGGACGCGGGCATGGTCAACATCAACCGATAACCACGGGCGGCGGCAACGAATGCCAGGCCGATACCGGTATTGCCCGAGGTCGGTTCGATGATGGTCATGCCGGGCTTGAGTTTACCGCTGCTTTCAGCATCCCAGATCATGTTCGCGCCAATTCGGCACTTGACCGAATAACCAGGGTTGCGCCCTTCGATCTTGGCCAGAATGGTGACACCGCGCGGGGCGATACGGTTGATCTGCACCAGCGGCGTATTGCCGATGGAGTGGGCGTTGTCAGCATAGATACGGCTCATGGCTGGGTCCTTATACAGCGTTGAATTAGCCCACCAAGGTATGCCTGTTGCTCGTGGTCGTCCAGTCAGTCGAACGTCCGGCGGCCACAGCAGTCAACCGCTTTACATCGCCAGAGATTTACCGCCATGAAGCGTCGATACAGTTGGCCCCTGCTGACCCTCGCCGGCCTCCTCATGCTGCTGGTTGCCGCGCACATCGCCCTGCCCTATGTCGTGCGTGACTATCTGAACGAGCGATTGGCCAACATGGGCGACTATCGCGGGCAGATTACCGACGTGGACCTGGCCCTGTGGCGCGGCGCCTACAAAATCAACGGCCTGAAAATCGTCAAGGTCGAAGGCAAGGTCCCGGTGCCATTCGTCAACGCGCCATTGATCGACCTCTCCGTCAGCTGGCACTCGCTCTGGTACGACCACGCCGTGGTGGGCAAGGCCCGGTTCGACAGGCCCGAGGTGAACTTTGTCGACGGTGGTGCCAACAAGAAAAACTCCCAGACCGGTGAAGGCACCGATTGGCGGGCTCAATTGGAGAAACTGCTGCCGATCACCCTGAACGAAGTACGGATCAACGATGGCCGGATCACCTTTCGTAACTTCAATTCAAAACCGCCTGTCAATATGAATGCCACCCAGGTCAGTGCCACCATTTACAACCTGACCAACGTGGTCGACAAAAAAGGCAAACGCGACGCACGTTTCGACGGCAAGGCCCTGTTGCTCGGGGATGCGCCGCTGGAAACCACGGCAACTTTTGATCCATTGAGCGACTTCCAGAACTTCCAATTCCGCCTGCGCGTCAAGGACCTCGAACTCAAACGCATGAACGACTTCGCCGCGGCCTATGGCAAGTTCGACTTCAATGCCGGCCATGGCGATCTGGTCATCGAAGCCGAGGCCAACAAGGGTCAACTCACTGGCTACATCAAACCGCTATTGCACGACGTCGATGTGTTCAATTGGCAACAGGACGTGGAAAACAAAGATAAAGGGCTTTTCCGTTCCATCTGGGAAGCGCTCGTCGGAGGCACCGAGAACGTGCTGAAGAACCAGCAGAAAAACCAGTTCGCCACTCGCGTCGAGCTCAAGGGCAACGTGCATCAGCGAGATATCAGCGCGTTCGAGGCTTTTTTGCAGATTTTACGTAATGGTTTCATTGAAGCATTCAATGCCCAGTACGAACGATCCAAGCCGGATTCCGGCTAAGATTTTCGTGTAACGGTGTAACGACCGGTTTCTTCCGCCGCCCGCGCCGGGTTCGATTGCTGCTGCAAAAAGTCCCAACCCAGACAAGCCAACGCCAGCGACCGAGGCACTGCTTCACGACCGCTGCTGTAGCGACTAATACTGCGGGCACTGACTCCCAGCGCCTCGGCCGCCTGATTCAGCGACAACCCGGTGCGAGCACGCCAATCGATAAAAATACGAGTGTTTTCATCTGCCGCATTTTGCGCAAG
Source organism: Pseudomonas sp. GW822-FHT07A10 (assembly GCF_058798795.1). Taxonomy (NCBI): domain Bacteria; kingdom Pseudomonadati; phylum Pseudomonadota; class Gammaproteobacteria; order Pseudomonadales; family Pseudomonadaceae; genus Pseudomonas; species Pseudomonas sp. GW822-FHT07A10. Next base: position 109,004 of record NZ_JBXAKV010000010.1, on the reverse strand, counting down.
GGCATCCAGATACAGCGTGTCAGCGCCAATCTGAATATCCAGCTCGGGCCACTCCACACTCCAGCCATCGTCACCCAGGGTTGCGCCTTCAAAAGCACCGCTCTCCAGCAATGGCTGCAACCCCGGGTATGAGCGCAGGTCGCGACTTAAATCGAGGCTCTGTTGCTGCCCATCGATAAACGTCAGCGCCAGACGGTAATCCGGCAACACCTGCACGGCCGACAACCGTGGTCGTTTCATGGGTAACATCGTTTCCAATCCTCCAGCAATTGCACCTGATGGGCTCTGACCCACTCCAGCGCTTCCTTGATAATCAGCGGCGGCGCCTTGCCCAACATTACTTCGACGGTTTCCAGGCTAAGCATCACATCCAGCCCGCCACCGGTCAGGTGGACATGGGGTGGCGGATGATCCTTCTCGCGCAACTGAATTCGATACGTATCGCGAAATCGGTATTTAGTAGACATGCCCCGCAAGCTATCGCCAAAATGGCGATATCTCAATACTGGCCAGCAGCCGAGACTGAGTCAAGATGTGACGCCCCATTCAGAGACTGAATAAGCCGTCTGCGTTCACAGTCGACCGACCTGCGCGTTATAGTCGAGCCTGACCATTTATTGCGCCCCGCCCTGCCTCGCTCAGGTCGGCGTTACCGTTCGAGGATTAGCAGATGAAGTTCGAAGGCACCCAGGCCTACGTCGCCACCGATGACCTGAAGCTGGCGGTCAACGCCGCTATCACCCTGGAGCGACCACTGCTGGTCAAGGGTGAGCCAGGCACCGGCAAGACCATGCTCGCCGAGCAACTGGCCGAGTCCTTCGGCGCCAAGTTGATTACCTGGCACATCAAGTCCACCACCAAGGCGCATCAAGGCCTGTACGAGTACGACGCGGTCAGCCGCCTGCGGGATTCGCAACTGGGCGTGGACAAGGTCCACGACGTCCGCAACTACCTGAAAAAGGGCAAGCTCTGGGAGGCGTTCGAGTCCGAAGAGCGGGTGATTCTGCTGATCGACGAAATCGACAAGGCCGACATCGAGTTCCCCAACGACTTGCTGCAAGAACTCGACAAGATGGAGTTCTACGTTTACGAGATCGACGAGACCATCAAGGCCAAGAAGCGTCCGATCATCATCATTACCTCCAACAACGAGAAAGAGCTGCCGGACGCTTTCCTGCGCCGCTGCTTCTTCCATTACATCTCGTTCCCCGATCGCGTGACGCTGCAGAAGATCGTCGACGTGCACTACCCGGACATCAAGAAAGACCTGGTCAGCGAAGCGCTGGATGTGTTCTTCGACGTGCGCAAGGTGCCGGGCCTGAAGAAGAAGCCCTCGACCTCCGAACTGGTGGACTGGCTGAAACTGCTGATGGCCGACAACATCGGCGAAGCGGTGCTGCGCGAACGCGATCCGACCAAGGCTATTCCGCCGCTGGCAGGCGCCTTGGTGAAGAACGAACAGGACGTGCAATTGCTTGAACGCCTGGCGTTCATGAGCCGTCGCGGCACTCGCTAAGTACCAATAAGGGCGATCGCCATGCTGCTCAATCTGTTCAACGAAATGCGCGCAGCCAAGGTGCCGGTCTCGGTGCGCGAGCTGCTGGACCTGATCAACGCGCTGAAACAGCGCGTGACCTTCGCCGACATGGACGAGTTTTATTACTTGTCGCGGGCGATCCTGGTGAAGGACGAACGGCATTTCGACAAGTTCGACCGGGCGTTCGGTGCCTACTTCAACGGTCTGGAAAAGCTCGACGATCACCTTCAGGCGTTGATCCCGGAAGACTGGCTGCGCAAGGAATTCGAACGCTCCCTGACCGACGAAGAGCGGGCCGCAATCCAGTCCCTCGGTGGCCTGGACAAGCTGATCGAAGAGTTCAAGAAACGCCTGGAAGAACAGAAAGAACGCCATGCCGGCGGCAACAAATGGATCGGCACCGGCGGCACCAGCCCGTTCGGTTCCGGCGGTTTCAACCCGGAAGGCATTCGGGTCGGCGATGCCGGTAAGCGCCAGGGCAAAGCGGTGAAAGTCTGGGATCAGCGCGAGTACAAGAACCTCGACGATTCGGTGGAACTGGGCACGCGCAACATCAAGGTCGCCCTGCGTCGCTTGCGTAAATTCGCCCGTCAGGGCGCGGCGGAAGAACTGGACATCGACGGCACCATCGACCACACCGCGCGCGATGCCGGGTTGCTGAATATCCAGATGCGTCCGGAGCGGCGCAACACCGTCAAGCTGTTGCTGCTGTTCGACATCGGCGGCTCGATGGACGCCCACGTGAAGATCTGCGAAGAGTTGTTCTCCGCCTGCAAGACCGAGTTCAAGCATCTGGAGTACTTCTACTTCCACAACTTCATTTATGAATCGGTGTGGAAGAACAACATGCGCCGCACCTCCGAGCGCACCGCCACTCAGGACTTGCTGCACAAGTACGGCGCCGACTACAAAGTGATCTTCATCGGCGATGCCGCCATGGCGCCCTATGAAATCACCCAGGCCGGCGGCAGCGTCGAGCACTGGAACGAAGAAGCCGGTTACGTGTGGATGCAGCGCTTCAAGGAAAAGTACAAGAAGCTCATCTGGATCAACCCATACCCGAAAGACACCTGGGGCTACACCTCGTCGACCAACATCGTGCGGGATTTGATCGATGATCAAATGTATCCGCTGACGTTGCGGGGGTTGGAGGAAGGGATGCGGTTTTTGTCCAAATAAAGCATTGCATCTGTGGCGAGGGGGCTTGCCCCCGTTGGGTTGCGAAGCGACCCCAAAATCTGCAATCGCGATGTATCAGACACACCGCATGCAATGGTTTTACGACTGCTGCGCAGCCGAACGGGGGCAAGCCCCCTCGCCACAGTTAAAACCGGCGCAAATACTCGACTTGTTCGCGATGCGCGACATCCTGCACCACCGGTTTCAACCGCACCTTCGCCCCCGGCAAACACTGCGCCAGCCGCGCCAACGCCAACGGCGTCAACGCCCCCAACCGCGGATAACCGCCAATGGTCTGCCGGTCATTGAGCAGCACAATCGGCTGCCCATCCGGCGGCACCTGGACCGCGCCCAGCGGGATGCCTTCGGAAATCATCGGCTTGCCCTGATACTGCAGTGCCGTTCCCAACAGACGAATGCCCATGCGATCGGCGCGACTGTCGAGGGTCCAGGCGCTGTTGAACGCGTCAAACAAACTCTGCCCGCTGAATTCACCGATTTGCGCACCAAGCACCAGGTCCAGCGGCGCATCGAGGTTGAAATCCGGAACGTGCTCGCGAGGCAGCTCCCGTACCAGCAGCGGCGCCTCGGTGGAGTACTTCAACGACGATCCCTTGGCCAACGCTCGGCCCATGCCGTCGAGGCCGCCGAGTTCCTCACGCACCACCGTTGCAGTGCTGCCCAGCACCTTCGGCGCATCAAACCCGCCTGGTGCCGCGAGGTACGCCCGAGCGCCTAGCAGCGGTTGCGTGAATTGCAATCGCTGACCTTTGCCCAGTTTGAAACTGCGCCACGGCGCCAGGGGCTGGCCATCAATCTGCGCCCCAAGATCGGCACCCGCCAATGCCAGCAAGCAATCGTCCTCGGCCACCACACTGAACCCGCCGAGGGTGATTTCGATCACTGATGCATCCAGCCCATTGCCCAGCAGCCAGTTGGCCCACGACATCGACCGCCAATCCAGCCCGCCGCCCTGGGTCACGCCCAGATGCCGCACACCAAATCGCCCGGCGTCCTGCAACAGGCAAAGCGGTGTACTTGCTTCAATCGTCATTCGGCTCATGCCAAGGTCTCCAACGGCGTGTCGTCACCGCCCAGGTTGATGAACTCGGCATGACTGACCGCCTCGAAGCGCACCGTGTCGCCCGGTTGCATCAAGCTGTAGCCGTCGCGTTCACGGTCGAACAATTTGGCCGGGGTGCGACCGATCAGGTTCCAGCCGCCGGGGGACACTACCGGATAAGCCGCCGTCTGGCGTTCGGCGATGCCGACACTGCCGGCGGCGACTTTTTTGCGCGGTGTACTCAGACGCGGTGCGGCCAACACTTCCTCCACCAACCCCATGAACGCGAACCCCGGCGCGAAGCCCAGCGCGAACACCTGATACTCGTGTTCGCTGTGACGGCGGATCACTTCATTCACCGCCAAGCCGCTACGCTGGGACAACAGGTTCAACTCCGGCCCAACGCTCAAGTCATACCAGACCGGCAGCACATGGCATTTCCCCTTGGCCCGAGCGTTGGGCGTCAGATCGATCAGGGCTTGAGCGATCAACTCCCGGGCCTGGGCCGGGTTCAATGCCATCAGATCGTAATGCACCATCAGCGTCGTGTAGGACGGCACCAGATCGATCAAATGGCTGGCGAATGCTTCTCGCAAACGCTCACTGGCAGCCAGCATCCACGGCATGTTGGCCTCGGTAATTTCATCGAACAGGCGCACCATCAGGCAATCGAGCGCCACCACTTCCACCCGTGGCTTCATGATGCGCTCTGCTGATTCAAGGCCTCGCGAATGCGTTGCACAGCGGCCACCGAACTGGCGTTGTCGCCGTGTACGCACAAGGTATTGGCCTGCAAGTGCAAGGCGCTGCCATCGCTGGCCGTGAGGTTGTCACCGCGGGCAATGATCAGCGCCTGTTCGATGATTTTCTCGGGATCGTGATGCACGGCCCCCGGCAGTTGCCGCGAGACCAGCATTCCGGCGCTGTCGTAAGCGCGATCGGCGAAGGCTTCAAACCACAGGGTCACGCCGTATTCGTCGCCCAACTGCTGGGCGGCGCTGTTGTCGCGAGTGGCCATCAGCATCAGCGGCAGTGTCCGGTCATAAGCCGCCACGGCCTGGATCACCGTACGCAATTGCGCCGGGTTGGCCATCATGTCGTTGTACATCGCGCCGTGGGGTTTGACGTAACTCACTCGCCCGCCCTGAGCCCGGCAAATGCCGTCGAGGGCACCGATCTGGTAATGCAACAGGTCCTGCAGTTCCTGGGCGGTATACGCCATGGAGCGGCGACCGAAACCGACCAGATCCTGATAGGCCGGATGCGCGCCGATCTGCACGCCGTTGCTCAGGGCCAGGCTGACGGTCTTGCGCATGATGCTCGGGTCGCCGGCATGGAAGCCGCAGGCGATGTTGGCGCAGTCGATGAAGGGCATGACCTCGGCGTCCAGACCCATGGTCCAGTTGCCGAAACTCTCGCCGATGTCGCAGTTCAATAGCAGGCGGTTCACGGTGAACACTCCTGTAGGCTTTTGTCTTTTTAGCTGAAGGGCATATGCCCCTCAGATTATCAGTTAGCGGACATCAGGTTATTCGGCGTCGAGTTGTTTGCCACGGGTTTCCGGCAAGCTGAGCGCCGCCAGGATCACCACCCCGTAGGACACCGCCGCGAAAGCCCCGATTCCCACGCTCAATGGCACCTTCTGACTGAGCAAGCCGATCAGCAGCGGAAACAACGCTGCCAACGCCCGACCGATGTTGTAGCAAAAACCCTGGCCCGAGCCGCGAATCCGCGTTGGAAACAACTCGGTCAGAAACGACCCCATGCCGCTGAAAATCCCCGAAGCGAAGAAGCCCAAGGGGAAGCCCAGCCAGAGCATCACTCCGTTGCTGACGGGCAATTGGGTGTACAGCAGAACAATGGTGAACGAGCCGACGGCAAACAGAATGAAGTTCTTTTTACGACCAAGGATGTCAGTCAGATACGCGCTGATTACATAACCGATGTAGGACCCGATGATCACCATCGCCAGATAACCACCCGTGCCAAGCACGCTCAAGCCCCGTTCGTTTTTCAGAAACGTCGGCAGCCAGGAGGTGATCGCGTAGTAACCGCCGAGTGCACCGGTGGTCAGTATCGAAGCGCGAATCGTGGTGAAGAGGATGCCAGGGGCGAAAATCTCGTAGAACTTCGCCGGGTTGCTTGGCTCTTGCTTGGCCTTGGCTTCGCGGTAGATTTCCGGATCCTTGACCAGGCGACGGACGAAGATCACGAAAATCGCCGGCACGATGCCGAGGATGAACAGTGCCCGCCAGGCGTCTTCGGGCGGCAACAGCGAGAACAGCAGCGCATACAGAATCGCTGTCAGCCCCCAACCCAACGCCCAGCCTGACTGCACCATGCCGACAGCTTTGCCACGGTCCTTGGCGCGGATCACTTCGCCCATCAGCACCGCGCCGGCGGTCCATTCACCACCGAAACCGAAGCCCATCAACGTGCGGCTGATCAACAGTTGCTCGTAGTTCTGGGCGAAGCCGCAAAGAAAGGTGAAGAAGGCGAACCACAACACCGTCAGTTGCAGGGTGCGCACCCGACCGATGCGGTCGGAGAGAATCCCCGCCACCCAACCACCAATAGCCGAGGCGATCAGGGTGCTGGTGTGGATCAGCCCGGCCTGGCCGGTGGTGATGCCCCACATGGCAATCAGGGTCGGTACCACGAAGCTGAGCATCTGGGTGTCCATGCCGTCCAGGCCATAGCCGATCTTGCAGCTCCAGAACGTGCGACGCTCCTGCTTGTTGATGTTGCGGTACCAGTCAAAAGGTCCCGGGCGAGCCGTGGCTTTGGGGATGTCGAGGGTGTCGGGCGCACTCATGGCAAAATCTCCGTGCATATTTTATTGGTATTGTTCTGAGCCCCGACGACGCCTATCGTGGGAACCGGATGGCCTGATTTTTGGGCGGTTGGCCCTGCTGCGTCCAACTAATAAAAACCCGCCCTAGACATAAGAAAAATTTTATCCACGAGCTGACCCCCATGAACCTGAAGTTTCTCGAGACGTTTGTCTGGGTCGCCCGACTCAAGAGTTTTCGCCTGACGGCGGACAAGCTCTTCACCACCCAGGCGTCGATTTCCAGCCGCATCGCCGTGCTCGAAAGCGAGCTTGGGGTGAAGCTGTTTCTGCGCGACTCCCGCGGCGTGAGCCTGACCCCCGAAGGCCTGAAAGTGCTCGATTATGCCGAGCAGATGATGGACACGATGCATGCGCTCAAGCAGGCGATCGAGACGCGTTCGAGCAAGGCCGGACGGGTGCGGATCGGCGTCATGGACACGGTGATCCACACTTGGCTCAGCCCGTTGGTGGCACAGATGATGGATCACTATCCGCTGGTGGAAATCGAGCTGGTGGCCGATACCGCGCTCAACCTCTGCGATCAGCTGCAAAAAGGCTTTCTCGATCTGATCCTGCAAACCGACCTGTTGCGCCAGGAAAGCGTGCGCAGCCTGGAATTGGTCAGTCATCCGATGGGCTGGATCGTGGCCAGCAGTTCCATCTACAACCGTGAGTATTCAGGTGTCGCCGACCTGGCGCGGGAGCGAATCATTACCTATTCGAAAAACTCCCGCCCGCACCAGGACATCGTGAGCCTGATGCAAGCCAACGGGGTCATGGCGCCACGACTGAACTGCGTGAACTCAGTGTCGGCGATTACTCGTTTACTACGCGACGGCTTCGGTATTGGCGCCCTGCCGCCGGTGCTGGTGGCCGAGGAACTGGCCCGAGGAGAGTTGACCTTGTTGGCCATCGATCAACGGCCGCCGAATTTGCAGGTGGTGGTGTCGTGGCGGGTTGGCGTGGAGTGGGTCGAAGAAATCGTGACGTTGTGTCAGCAAGTCGTGGAGTGCTATGCGCAGAAAATGGGCGAGCACTACATCGTCTTGAGCCAACCACCGGCCGGAATCTGATACACACCCTCCAAAATGTAAATATGAACCACTATCATTTGCATTATTTATTCAAAACGGTATTCTCAGCGCGCTTTCAGCTAATCAATTGTCCAGAAGGAGTCGGACCTGATGCGCGGCTACACGCAAAAACAGCAGCAATTGCTCGCTCACTGGAGCGAAGCGCTCGGCACTCAGGCTTTCCAGTCACACCGCATCACTCTCGATCATTTGAGCAATGCCCTGGAGCCCGCCGCCCAGCGCTGTTTCCAACGCCTGATCCAGGCGCTGTTTCGTGAAGAGCTGATCGACCCCGACACCTGCGAATACGACGACACCAGCCGTTGCTGGCTGCCACTTGGCGATGGCGCGCATCTTTGCTTCGAGCACTTGTCCAGCGGCAGAATGAACAGCTGGGACGTACGCGGCAGCATCGTCCTGCACACCCCGGACAAACTGCCGCAAAAAATCCAGTTGCCCAGCGAACTGCTCGCTCACCTCAGCACTCAGCTCAATCCGCCAGCCTCCCCGCAGGTCCTGGAACGTCTGGCCCGGGAGCTGGATGACAGCTTCAGCAACGACACCCTATGCCTGGCGTTCCACCATGGATGGACCGAACGCCTGAGAGAGCAGATCGACGGCGGGTACGATGACAATCTGCTCGCCTGGCTCAAAGCCAGCCCCAGCCACCAGAACCCTACGTCGCTGCTCGAACAGTGGGGGACTCTCGGCCATCCGTGGCACCCGAACTACAAGACCAAACTGGGCTTGAGCGCCGCTCAGGTCATCGCTTTCTCGCCAGAATTCGAAGCGAGTTTTCCGATTGTCCTGTGCGCCCTGCACCGCCAGTACGCACATGTTGAAGCGCTGGCGGGCACCACGGATTACTGGGATTGGTGGCAAGGTCACTTCCCACAGGCCGCCGAGCAATTGCAACGCCATTTGCAGCAAATGGGCCTGGACGCAAAGGACTACCTCCCGCTGCCGTCGCACCCATGGCAAGCCCATGAAGAGCTGCCACATTCGTTTGCCAACGAGATCGCCGACAACCTGCTGATCGTCACTGACATCGTGGCTTTTACCGGCCACCCGACCATGTCCTTCCGCACGGTCCTGCCGCAGGCCAGTCGCACGGCACCGATGGTCAAACTGCCGGTGGCTTTGCGCCTGACCAGCGTGCAGCGCACCGTGTCGCCGCGCTCGGCCCGGATGGGTCCGCGCATCAGCCAACTGATATTGGACATCCTCGATCAGGAACCGCAGATTCAGCGCCTGCTGAACATCGTTCCAGAGCGCATCGGCGTGCATTACGCACCACTACCGGCCGATGACGAACGCTCCCGGCATGCTGGCGTGCTGTATCGCGACAACCCGCTGACCCTGCTGCAAGCAGGCGAGTTGGCGGTGCCGGTCGGCAGCCTGTTCGCCGTCAACGAATTCGAACAACCGTTGCTGCGTGATTGGGTCAGACTGGCTCAAGGCCGGGACGACAGCGAAGCCATGCTGACGTTCTTCGATGATTACCTGTCGATTGCGGTACCAAGTCTGCTGGGCATCTATCTGATGTACGGCGTGGCGTTCGAAGCGCATCAGCAAAACAGTTTCATGGTGATGGGCGCTGACGGGCAGTTGAATCGGCTGCTGTTGCGTGATTTCGGCGACGTTCGTATCGATCGCAAAACCCTGCACGCCAAGGGTATGGATATCCAGCTGCACGATCCGAAAATGACCCTGTATGACGACGCCGGCTTTGTCCGCGACAAACTCCTGCACACCACTTTCATGTGCCACCTCGGTGAGCTGACCTTGCTTTGTGCCCGCCACTGGAATGTGCCGGAAAATATCCTGTGGGAGCGATTGGCAGCGCACGTTGCACAGTGCTTCGAGACCTTGCGCGAGCGCGTTGAACCGGCACGTTGGGAATGCGAGCGCCAGGCCTTGCTGGAACAGGATTGGCCCGCCAAATCGTTCATGCGCATGCGCTTGCTCGACAGTCATGCCGACATCGTCGGACGCCTGAGTAACCCGCTGCGACCCAACACCCATGCTCGCTGACAGTCGCGCCCTGCGACTGCTGATCGTCATCCAGTTTGTCTCCATGGGCGCAATGGAAATGAGCGGCCCGTTCTGGCCCTTGCAGATCCAGCATCTGCTCGGGCCCGAAGGCGCCGGCTACACCGCGCTGTTATCGGCGATGGTCTATGCCGGCCCGATGCTGGCGGCCATGCTCCTGACCCCCCTGTGGGGCCGGTTGGGGGATCGCACCGGACACAAACCGATGATTGTTCGGGCGTTGCTGGCCCTCGCACTGTGCCAAGGGTTGGCGGCTATCACCCTCGACCCGTGGCTGCTGGTGGGCATTCGCGTGATGCAAGGCGCATTGGCCGGTTTTCTCGCTGCTGCGCAAGCCTATGCCCTGGCCTGCTGCGACAGTGCCAGACGGGGTCACACCCTGGCTCGCCTGCAATCGGCAACGGCCGTCGGCTCGTTGATCGGCCCGGTGCTGGGTGGCTGGCTGATGGACGTCTCGGGGTTTGCCTTGCTGTGTTATGGCGCGACGGCGATTTGCCTGCTGTGCGCACTGGGGAGTTTTTTCCTGCCGGCCGACAAAGCGCGAACCACGAAGAAAAAACCGGTTGAGCCGGTTGCCCTGCCCAAAGGCTGGCTCAGTGGAATCCTGTTGGTGATCGTGTTGATTCAGGCGGCGAAGATGATGCCGCAGTCGTTCTACGCCCTGTACGTCGCGAACATCCTGCATGCCCCAAGCTGGCTGATCGGTGCCACCTACGCGGCGAGCGCCGCGACCCTGGCCATTTCCGCCCCGCTGTGGGGACGCCTGTTCGACCGCTGGCAGCCGGCCTACACCTTGCGCGTCATCGAAGGCGTGGCCTGGTTATGTGCCCTGACGCTGGCGGCCACGGCATTGGCCAATGAATGGCTGGGCTTTCTCGTCAGCCGACTCGTCTGGGGTATCTGGCAAGGCGCCCTGCTGCCCGTCGCCTATGCCCTGATCGCCAACACCGTTTCCATCACCCAGCAGGGCTTCGCGCTCGGCCTCGGCAACAGCGCGGCAAAGGCTGGTGCTCTGCTCGGTGTCGTCCTTGGCGGAATAGGCATGGGCCTGGTGGGCCTGGCCCACAGTTTCTGGCTGGTGGCGCTGACCTACGCCATAGCCGCCATCGGCATCCGCTGGGTGCGCTCGTTCAACGCCACGCCTGACCGCTCGACCTTATCGCCCCACACTTATCACAACTAAAAAAGACCACGTCATGACCCGAACCAAACTCTCCCTGCTGATCCCGCTACTTGGCACCTTCAGCGCCCAGGCCTGGGCCGAGGACACCGAGCAGCAGCCCGGTACATTGAACATGCAAGCCACCGTCGTCTCCGCGACTCGCAGCGAAGCGAGCATTGCTTCGATTCCGGGCTCGGTCCAGGTGATCGACGAGCAGCAAGTCCGTGAGCAGAGTGGTGCGGGTCGCCGGGTCTCCGACATCCTCGGGCAACTGGTCCCAGGTATTGCGCCATCCAGCGGCGGGATGAGTAACTTCGGCCAGACGCTGCGCGGGCGCAACATGCTGGTGTTGATCGACGGCGTATCGCAGAACGCCACGCGCGACAACTTCCGCCAGCTCAACAGCATCGCCCCGGCCAGCATCGAACGCATCGAAGTGATCTCCGGCGCCAGCAGCATTTACGGTGCCGGAGCTTCAGGCGGCATCATCAACATCATCACCAAGCGCAATCAGGGCCAGGACATTGCCTACAGCAGCAAACTGGGCCTGACCAGCGGTAACAACCTCAACAGAAAAGGCTTCGCCTACGAAGCTTTCCAGAGTGCCACCGGGCGCAAGGATGCGTTGGACTGGTATGTGTCTGCCGACCTGACCCAGCGCAACGATCAGTTCGATGGCAACGGCAACCGCATCCCCCAGGACACCTCCCAGGGCAGCAACATGGATACCGAAACCTATGACCTGCAAGGTCGTTTCGGTTATGAGCTGGATGCCGACAAGAAACTCAGCCTGTCGCTGCAGGACTACAAGGACCAGCAGGACACCGGCTACACCAAAGACCCGAAAAACTCGCAGCAAGCGGTGGCAGTCAAAGGTCTGAAACTCGACGACCAACCCTATACCCATAACCAGGCGGTCAACCTCAACTACACCGACAAGGACTTCTACGGTCAGGGCCTGCAACTGGAAAGCTACTGGCGCCGCGCCGATGCACTGTTCTTTCCGGACCTGTCGCGGGGCAAGGCCGGGATCTCCGACAACAACAGTGTGCAGGACGTCTACGGCCTGCGCGCGGCCATCGACACGCCGCTGCCATCGATCGGGAGCGCCACGGGCAATCTGGTCTGGGGGGCTGACTATGACAATGAGCGCTCCCGTCAACGAGGTGATCAATACACGCTGAAGGGCCTGACCTATACCAAGACCGGCACCACCTACGAGCTGGGCCCGGACATCGAAACCACCACCAAATCGCTGTTCGGGCAGATGTCCTGGGACATCGGTGACTGGACCTTGCGTGGCGGTGTACGCCGCGAATGGATCGAAAGCGACGTCTCCGACAGCATCGCCTACGGTCAGATCGTCCAGACCGGCATACGCGCAACGCTACCCGGCGACACCCTCAAATACGACGCCACGCTGTACAACCTGGGGGCGGTCTACCACCTGAGTGAAAACCAGGACGTCTTCGCCAATTACAGCCAGGGATTTTCGCTGCCGGATATCCAGCGCTTCATGCGTGACGTCAGCAGCACCTTCGATATCCAGAGTCTTAACGCCCAGGCCATCAAGGTCGACAGTTACGAGTTGGGCTGGCGTGGCAACTGGGACCAGTGGCAAGCCGACGTCACCGTGTACGAAAACACCTCAGACGTGACCCAGTTCTACGATGCCAATGATCGCGTATTGCGTCTGATCAATCAGAAAGAGCGAGTTCGCGGCATCGAAAACAGCCTGACCTACCGCGCGACCGATCACTGGTCGGTGGGTGGCACTTATGCCTGGGCCAAAGGCGAGACCGAGCAGAACGGCAAATGGATCGATCTGCCGGCCACGCGCATCTCACCTGCCAAGACCACATTGTTCGTCGGCTACACCGAAGACGATTACAGCCTGCGCCTGCAAGGCATGCGTTTGGCCAATTACGATGCCGCCGCCAAGGACAACAATGGACGCGACATCGAAGGCTATACGCTGGTGGACCTGCTCGGCTCCGTGCAACTGCCGGTCGGTCGTCTTGAAGGCGGCGTGTACAACCTGACCAACCGCACGTACCAGAACCTGTTCACCCAGGCCAACGCCAGAGCGCCGTATGCCAACGCTGAAGGCCGCACGCTGAGCATGAGCTACTCGATCGATTGGTAAAAACCGGAGCCGGCTTGCCAGCGATGCGATCTCGCGGCAATCGCCGGCAAGTCGGCTCCAGTGTTACAACCCGCGCAAATCCCGCTCTTCGATCGGCCGGCTCTGACGCAGGCGCTTGCCGCCCAGCACCACCCAGTCGATCAACCGGAACAGGCATTCAATGCCGAACGACAGCAGCAACGCGCCGCTCATGCCCCAGATCATCGCTTCAGGCGTCAGCAGGATCTGGTAGCTGTAGCCGTTCCAGGTTTCCTTGCGAATATCCGGGTCGGCCGCCAGCACCACTTGCAGGAAGCGGATGTACCACGGGCCCTGCATGGCCTGGAATTGCTTGTCCAAAGCCAATTGACGGGTGAGCAAGGTGCTCAGGCTGTCGGCATCGCTGCGAAAGATCGGGTCTTCGCTGGCACGGTAATGGGCCACCAGCGCCTGCATATCGCCCTTGAAAAACTGATTGGCAGTGCCCTGAAAACCGCTCAAACCGGTCTGCGCCTCGATCAGATGCGCCTCGACCCGCTTGGCATAGTCGCTGATGAACCCAGGCACCTGGACACCGATCAACAGGCCTGCCGCAAACAACACCAGCCGTAGATAACTGAGCAACATGGGGGGGGAGATCCTTATTCGGTCTTGCCCTGGCTGACGCATTCACCGCGTCGCCAGAGGCTCCATTGGCCCGGTTCGTAGCGGGTCCAGGTTTCGTTTTCGGTCAAGGGTTCGGTGGCGATCACCGTGACCACGTCGTTGGGCGTGGTTTCGGCCTGGAAGTCGACGATCACATCGACATCCTTCAAGCGTGCCGGGCCGAACGGGGCACGACGGGTGATCTGCGCCAGCTTGGTCGAGCAGTAGCAGAACAACCAGTCGCCATCGCTGAGCAAGCAGTTGAACACGCCTTTGCTGCGGTACTCGGCGCAAGCGGCCACCAGGTCTGGCAGCAGTTCTTCGATGTCCACCGGCTCGGGGAACGCAGCACGCACCCGGTTGAGCAAATCGCAGAATGCCGCTTCGCTGTCGGTATCGCCGACGGGGCGGTAGAAACTGGCGGTCGGGTTGAAGTCGGCCAACTGGCCATTGTGGGCGAAACACCAGTTGCGACCCCACAACTCGCGCACAAACGGGTGGGTGTTGGACAGGCAGACCTTGCCGACATTGGCCTGACGGATGTGGCCGATTACCACTTCGCTCTTGATCGGATAGCGCTGCACCAGGTTCGCCACTTCCGACTCGCTGCTCGCCGCCGGGTCCTGGAACAACCGCAGGCCACGGCCTTCATAGAAAGCGATGCCCCAACCGTCACGGTGCGGTCCGGTGCGGCCGCCGCGCTGCATCAGCCCGGTGAAGCTGAACACGATATCGGTCGGGACATTGGCGCTCATGCCCAATAACTCACACATGCTCGGACTCTCGATGAAAGGCAGGGGCACTGTTACAGACGCGGTTCAACCCGCAAACGCTGCGGGTTGCTCGGTACCGGTGGCCGGCCGTAACGATCATCACCGGCACCGCCAAACGGTTGATCGCCTTCAGGCTCGTCGGTCCGCGCCGCAGCCTTGGCGGCCTCCGCCCGCTCCTTGCGAGCCTTGGATGCGCGCTCGATCGGGAAACGGATCGCCACGAGCACCAGGTAAAGGCCGAAGGCAATCATGCCGTACATGAACAGATCGGAAATCGCCCGCCAGGCGTTGTTGCCGACCTTGAACAGTAGATCCAGTGCAGTAATGGCAATGGCTGGGGCAACCTTTTCCTTCACCGGGTCGATGATGGTCGGGCTAAACAGCAACACCGCCATCAGCAGCCGCAGCGGCTCACGCAGCCAGCGCCACATCCAGCGGGTGATGCGCATCCACACCAACAGGCAGCCTAAAGCGGCAAAGGCGTAGAGGCCCCAAGCGATCAGATAGTCGTTCTCGGTCATGGTGTCCATGGCAAGGCAGGCAAGTCGGGTGGAGACAGACCATTACTGGCCTGCCTCCCCCTAAGAACCGTACGTGCGCCTTTCAGCGCATACGGCTCAAGTCTTTAGTAAGCTCCTCGCGGAGCCGGCTTGTTCACTGTCAATCCACGGCTATGAAGCTGTTGGTGACAAACAGGATGCAATAGTACTCGGTTATCCAAGGTGTCTCCACCGCCTTGGGAGCGATGAACGATGTGATGGTCATGCCATCCCGTCTCCTTGTTAATCGGTTCCTTGCACAGCAGACACACTCCTTTTTGGCTCTGGAATAGGCTCAAAATCTGCTTGCGGTACTTCAGCTTGTTCAGCATCCGCGCCATACGCAGCTTCTCACCCATTTCTTCCATTGAAGGATCGAAGGGGTTGTACTCCCCACTCACCTTCTTGTGCCTCTCAATCGGCGTATCCGCTAGCGAATACAACGCGATCGTCCGTTTTGTCCCGCTTTCTTCCAGCACAACGGTGGAGAACACCCAGTTTTTACTTTCGTGACTTTGGAAATACTTCTTCCTGATCCACTCCAGCGATTTGTTAGGGTGCCGCCGTTTTGCCCAACGCCATAAAGCGTGGAATATTTGGTTATCCATGCGGCTATACGCCTGCTTGGCGACTACTGGCTGGTGATACAACGCCCAGCCTTTCAAGATCGGATTAAGCAGCCCTATCAGATAGTCCTGCGTCACCGTCTTGTTGGTGCTGATGACCTCCTTCACTTTGCAGTAAAACGCCTTGACGTTCTTCTTGCTCGGTTTGATCAGAAGCTTCCCATCGAACTTGCGGAAATTCCAACCAAGGAAGTCGAAGCCTTCTTCTATATGGATGACATGGGTTTTCTCGGGTGACAACTGCAATCCACGCGTCGCGAGGAATTGCTCTACCCAAGGTCTGACTTCAGTTTCCAGCACCTCTCGCGAGGTTCCAGTTATCACAAAGTCATCCGCATAACGCACCACATTGATTTTCAGCTTCTTGGCCTTTGTCACCCCCCAGTACAGCTTGAGTTGTGACTCCAGCCCATCCAGCACCAAATTTGCCAAGGTGGGCGAGATAATCCCGCCCTGTGGCGTACCGGCATCCGTTGCCTGTAGCTGGCCTTTATGAATCACACCAGCTTTCAACCATTTCCGGAGAACCACTTTGTCCGTTGGGACGTTGGCGATTAGCCAGTCATGATTGATATGGTCAAAACAGCCTTTGATGTCCGCCTCCAAAACCCATTGGGCCGAAACCTTCTTGGATAGGCAAACGAACAGCTGCCCCATCGCATCCGCAGTAGAGCGTTCGATCCTGAAGCCGTAGCTATTTGGATCACCCGTGGTTTCTGCAATAGGCGCCAGAGCCAGCAGATACAGCGCCTGCATAGCCCTGTCCGTCATGGTTGGAATGCCCAGAGGACGCTCCTTTCCATTTGACTTCGGAATAAACACACGTCGTAAAGGCCGCGGCTTATATCCATGGCGTTTCAACCCATTTGCCGCCTTCCATTTGGCATCGGGTGTATCCCAGAGCACGCGGTCGACTCCCGCCGTGCGCTTACCCTGGTTTTCAGTGACTCGCCGTACGGCCAAGTATCTGGCCGAGCGAGAGCGGGTCAGCATCCGCTGCAGGGTTTTCACCCTGCGCCAGTTGCCTTCCCGACAAGCCTTCGCAATCCGTATCTGCATCGCCCGGACATTCCGCTGGACACGCCACCAATCGATGTCATGCCAGTGCTGCGGAGCGCCGGAAGACGCAGACACGGCCATTTGGCTATGTTCTAACATGCTGCCTTCCTCTCAAGTTTCCCCAAGCGAAAGACGTACGCATCCCCTGACGGGAATGGACGCTCCCGTCAGGGCTAGATTAATAAAAGGTCCGTTACAGCTGGACCTCTACGTTCATTGAGACAGGTTTACTCAGAGTTCATGCGACGAAAGACCACGCAGAAGTCTGCCCGGTTTCCCGTGGGGTAATGTCCCAACCCCTATCCGAGCCATTACAGCCCGGCTTTCGCTTTCTCTGCGATCCCATACCCGCACAGCCAACAGTTCACCTTACGGTTCACCTGCCCGAAGGGCAGCCATACGGGCTTACCACGTTCCCTGCCTGTCACACGATTGGTTTAGGGTCTGCCTTTTCACCGATGGTCCTATGACGACGTACCTCAAGCCTCTACAGAGGTATCCGACCACGTGCCTTTTGGCTCAAGCCTGACAGCAGTTTTGGCTTGTTTATAATCACGGCGTTTATCAGCAGTTCACTTACGTTACCCATGCCAACCAGCCTAGCGTCTCAACCCGGCACTGCTCCGAGCATCTATGCTTTGCCTCGCGGCAAAAGCACACCCTGGACGGGGACTACATTGTGAGAAGAGCTTCACACCTCACCGTTACCAGTGACGCATGTCTTCCTAGGCTATCGTTGGTCGCACAACGAGTCCGCTGCCACTCCGAACAGGCAATGGCTGGACAATGACAGACAGAGCTTTCGCTCATGTCTCCGGTTTGATGTGAACAGGGACTGCCGAAGCAGCATGTCCAAAGAATTGTTACCTCCTGTTTCAAAAGCAGGAGGGAACCCCAGCGGGGATTCTCTCCCGCATGGGTTTAGCCCTGAATAGGGCTGATGTGTAGTAGGCACTCCAATACCGGAAAATCCAGTACTGCGGTCGAGCCACCGAGCGCTAATCGACCTTGAGTTTGCCACCGCCGCTGCGGCAAGTCCTTGAAGGCATTGGACTTCTGGGAGGGTTTTGTTTCTTGGGGTTGGGTACCCAAGCTCTTGGCTTCCTTTCGGAAGCCCTTCAAGATGACTCTACACCTCGAAGTCTTGGAGACACGCTACGCGTGTCGCACAGAGGCGCTTATAGTAACGACTTTTCGCACTTCAGGCTGCCCCGCCGTCTGCGATCCCCCAATTTCGTACAACGTTCGAGAGCTCTTCATGCCCCTATCCGCCAACGTTTCCGACGCGCCCATTGCCCACAAGGCCGACGGCGATGACCCGTATGCCTGGCTGCAGGAGCGCGACACCGACGCAGTGCTCGATTACTTGAAAGCCGAAAACCGCTATCAGGAGGCGCAAACCGCCGATCAGGCCGGGCTGCGCGAAACCCTGTTCGAAGAGATCAAGGGGCGGATTCTCGAAACCGATCTGTCGCTGCCCTCGCCCTGGGGCCCGTACCTGTATTACACCCGCACCACGGCCGGCGACGAATACGCCCGTCATTACCGCTGCCCACGTCCGACCGATGGCAGCCTGCGCATCGACGAAAGCCAGGAACTCCTGCTGCTCGATCCGAACGTGCTGGCCAAGGGCGGTTTCTTTTCCCTGGGTGCGTTCAGCGTCAGCCCGGACCACCAGCGCCTGGCCTACAGCATCGATTCCAGTGGCGAGGAGGTTTACACGCTGTTCGTGAAGGAATTGTCCAGCGGCCGCGTCAGCGAACTGGAATTCCAGGACTGCGACGGCAGCATGACCTGGGCCAATGACAGCCTGACGCTGTTCTTCGGTGAACTCGACGACACCCACCGCCCTCACAAACTGTTCCGCTATCGGCTGGACGGCACCGCCGCCGAAGAAGTGTTCCATGAACCAGACGGCCGATTCTTCCTGCATTGCTACCGCTCAAGTTCCGAACGGCAATTGCTGCTGTCGCTGGGCAGCAAGACCACCAGCGAAGTCTGGGCGCTCGACGCCTCGCTGCCGCACCAGGCCTTTACCTGCCTGGCGCCGCGGGTCGAAGACCATGAATACGACGTCGATCACGGCAAACTCGATGGCGAGTGGACGTGGTTGATCCGCACCAACCGTGACGGCATCAACTTCGCCCTGTACCAGGCCGCCGACACCGGCGTCGCGCCGACCGAAGCCGACTGGCAGAACCTGATTCCCCATAGCGACACGGTGATGATCGATGGCATGAGCCTGAACGCCGAGGCCATGACCTTGAGCCTGCGTGAAGGAGGCCTGCCGATCATCGAAGTCTACCCACGGGACTTGGTGCCGTATCGCGTGCAATTACCGGATGCGGCTTACAGCCTGCATGTGCAGAACAGCCTGGAATTTATCAGCGACAGAATCCGTCTGCGCTACGAGGCCTTGAACCGTCCGGCGCAAATCCGCCAACTGATCCTGGCCACCGGCGAGCAGAAAGTCCTCAAGGAAACCCCAGTGCTCGGCCCGTTCGACGCCGACGCGTACGTCAGCCAGCGGCTTTGGGCCACGGCCCCGGACGGTACGCAAGTGCCGATCAGCCTGGTGGTCAAACGCGAATTCCTCGGTAAGCCGACGCCACTTTATCTGTACGGATATGGCGCTTACGGCGAAAGCCTCGACCCGTGGTTCTCCCACGCCCGCCTGAGCCTGCTGGATCGCGGGATGGCGTTTGCCATCGCGCATGTTCGCGGCGGCGGTGAATTGGGCGAAGCCTGGTATCGCGCCGGCAAGCAGGAGCAGAAGCACAACACCTTCAGCGACTTCATCGCCTGCGCCGAACACCTGATCGCCAACGGCTTCACCACCTCATCGCAGCTGGCAATCAGTGGCGGCAGCGCCGGTGGCCTGCTGATCGGCGCGGTGCTCAATCAGCGGCCGGAGCTGTTCGGCGCGGCAATAGCCGAAGTGCCGTTCGTCGACGTGCTCAACACCATGCTCGACCCGGAGTTGCCGCTGACCGTCACCGAATACGACGAATGGGGCAACCCGCAAGAGCCAGACGTCTATGATCGGATCAAGGCCTACGCACCGTATGAAAACGTCACCGCGCAAGCCTATCCGGCAACGCTGGTGATCGCCGGCTACAACGACAGTCGCGTGCAGTACTGGGAAGCGGCCAAGTGGGTGGCGAAATTGCGCGCGACCAAAACCGACACCAATCCCCTGCTGCTCAAGACTGAATTGGGCGCCGGGCATGGCGGGATGAGCGGTCGCTACCAGGGATTACGTGACGTAGCCCTCGAATACGCATTTGTTTTGAAGGTTTTGGGCATTGCCTGAGGAACTTGGCCCGGCGTCCCGGTCTTAACACCAGACGCCGGACCCGACACAACCCACAGGGGATAATTGGTGACTGAAGGCCCGCCCCCGCAAAAGACCACAAGAAAAAGACCGTGACGACATGTCAGAACCGACCTTACTGAACAAAGAAATTCGCGACTGGCTGATGGACTGCGGCCTGTTCGATCAACTGCTGCCGGCCGACTTCGTGGCGGCTTCAGGTTACTTCAGCATCAGCACCATCGCCGAAGGCGAAGAGATTTTCCGTGAGGGCGATGCCGGCAGTTTCATGTGCATCATCCACACCGGCCAGGTCGCGGTGCAAAAGACCAACAGCGAAGGGCAACGGGTGACCATGGCCACCTTGCGCAGCGGGCGGGCGTTCGGCGAAATGGCCGTGCTCGACGGCGAACGGCGCTCAGCCAGTTGTGTGGCCGCGAGCAACTGCCAGTTGCTCAACCTGGGTAAGGACTCCCTGGAAAAGATGCTCAACGAGGCACCGAAAATCGCCGCCAAGATCATCCGCGCCCTCGCCGTCTCCCTCTCCAAACGCTTGCGCATGGCCGACGGACAACTGCTCTCGCATTAACCGCCCGGCGTTTTGATTTTGGTCGTGCTCGGCTCAAGGCCCGGCAAGGTCTGGTCCTTGGGCGGGTTGGGCATTTCGATCGGCGGCAACAACGGTGGCCCACCGTTGCCGGTCTTGGGCACAGTGGTCGGGGTAATCTGCGGGTACGGCGTCGGCGTGGCAGTGCCGGGTGAACCGGGTATCGGCGTGGGGCCGGTGGGGATGGTTTGCTGCTCCTGGGCCTGCACTGCAGTTATCGAGAGCGCGGCCAGGGCAATGGCCGTTAGAATGGTGCGCTTCATCAATGGCTCCGTTGGCCTTGTAGTCTTTTGCAGGCTACTCCCAACCGCGTTCGTTTGCCTTCTTCCGTCTGTCCATTTCTCCCCAAGAGAGCCCCATGAAACGTTTCGTTCTGCTCGACACCACCCCCATTCCTGAAAACGGCGGTGCCCTGTGCCTGTTCGAATACGGCGAGGACTTCGTCATCAAGATCCAGGGCGGCGACGGCGGGCAGTTGATGAATACCCGCATGCACGGCTCCGAAGATGCCCTGGCGGAAATCCCCTGCCGCAAGGTCGCCGGCCGGCCGAATTCGCGGGTATTGATCGGCGGCCTGGGCATGGGCTTCACCCTCGCCTCGGCGCTCAAGCATTTGGGCAAGACCGCTGAAGTGGTGGTCGCCGAACTGGTGCCCGGCGTGGTGGAGTGGAACCGTGGGCCGTTGGGCGAAAAAGCCGGCAACCCATTGCTCGACCCGCGTACGGTGATCCGCATGGAAGACGTGGCCAAGGTGCTGCAAGCCGAGCCGCAGGGTTTCGATGCAATCATGCTCGACGTCGACAACGGCCCCGAAGGCCTGACCCAGAAGGCCAACAGCTGGCTCTACTCCGCCGGCGGCCTGAGCGCCTGCGCCAAGGCCCTGCGCCCCAAGGGCGTGCTGGCGGTGTGGTCGGCCAGCGCTGACCGGCAGTTTTCCGACAAGCTGAAAAAAGCCGGCTTCAAGGCCGAAGAAGTACAGGTCTTCGCCCACGGCAACAAAGGCACCCGCCACACCATCTGGATTGCCGAGAAGCTCAAGGGCTAGGCTAAACTTCAACACATAACCGTCATTAGTCTTTTACAAAGGTGAACCCATGAGTTCGTCAACGCCTCCAACCAACACCTCAAAGTTGGACCGCATCCTCGCCGACAACCAGCGCGACAAGGAAATGGGTTACCGCGACAAGGCCCTGAAGATGTACCCGCACGTGTGCGGCCGCTGCGCCCGTGAGTTCTCCGGCAAACGCCTGAGCGAACTGACCGTGCACCACCGCGACCACAACCACGACAACAATCCGCAGGACGGTTCGAACTGGGAACTGTTGTGCCTGTATTGCCATGACAACGAGCATTCGCGTTATACCGATCAGCAGTATTTCGACGAAGGCTCGCTGAGTACGCCAAAGATTGCCAAGGCGACGCATAACCCGTTTGCGGCGTTGGCCGGACTGATGAAGAAAGAAGACTGAAGATCTTCGCCAGCCATGCTGGCCTCTTCGCGGGCAAGCCTCGCTCCTACAGGATTACGCGACTACCGCGTATGACATTGATCCGTAGGAGCGAGCGGTGCGGCGATCCGACTTGCCCGCGAAGGCTATATCCCTGACACCACCAATCTCCAAACTGAACACCCCTCCCCCAATCCCCGTATAATCGCGCTTTTTTCCCGAAGGCACCCCGCTCGTGGCAGACAAACGGTATAGCTGCATTGGTTTGTATAACCCCAAATCACCGGAGAACGTCGGTTCGGTGATGCGCGCCGCCGGTTGCTATGGCGTGGCGTCGGTGTTTTACACCGGCAAGCGCTATGAGCGCGCCGCCGACTTCGTCACCGACACCAAGAAAGTCCACTACGACATTCCGCTGATCGGCATCGATGACCTGAAAAAAATCCTGCCGCTGGGCTGTGTACCGGTCGCGGTGGAACTGGTCGACGGCGCCCGCTCGCTGCCGGAATACACGCACCCGGATCGCGCCCTCTACATCTTCGGCCCCGAAGACGGTTCGCTGGATAAAGAGATCCGCGACTGGTGCGAAGACGTGGTCTATATCCCGACCACCGGCTGCATGAACCTGGCGGCCACGGTCAACGTGGTGCTGTACGACCGCATGGCCAAGGGCAACAACACCCGATCGGGCCCGAAATTCCGCTGAATCACCGCACATCCGATGGAACGAGCCGACCGCCTCGACAGTCAGCTTAATTATCCATTCTTGAAGCCTGGAGACAGATCATGAGCGACCTCAAACGCGTAGAGCGCATCGAATCCACCCCGTTCCAGACTCAGCCCGCGCAGAACGTCCAGGGTTGGGAGCGCATCGGTTCCCTGGCCGGCGGTGTGGTGATGGTCGGCAAAGGCCTGCGGCGTGGTGGTGTGTTCGGGTTGCTTCAAGTGGCCATTGGCGGCGTAGCGATGGCGCGGGGTATTACCGGGCACAGTTCGGCGAAAAGCTTTCTGGAAAAGAGCCGTCAGGACATGGTTAACGCTCGGGCCAGGATTGAGCGTGCCGGGGAAGAGTTGAGTCGGTTGAAGGCCAATGCCAAGGCGGCGACCAAAACCGCCACCGTGACCGGGAATGATTCTTTGAAGTCGCCGAAAGCCGGGGTTTGATCCGGAATTTTCGGTGAGACTCAGGGCCTCTTCGCGGGCAAGCCTCGCTCCTACGGCCAATAACGCGATCGCCACAACCTGAGCGAGGCTTGCCCGCGAACGCGGTATTACTGAAGCAACCCGGTATCAAGCACCTTGGAAGACTCGCCAATAACGCTCTCACTGAGCTGAATGAACTCCTTGGTATCGACACTCTCCAAACGCATCGCCCCACGCAATACATCATCCAGCGAACGCTTGTTGCGGGTCTTCAGGCGAATCTCGCGATCCAGTTCCTGCAGCAACACCACCGCTTTGGCCACCTGCGCCGGGTTGATCTGCTCCCCGCGCAAGGTCGTGACCTTCTGGCTGGCCTTGGCCAACTTGCTCTGCAAGCCCTCATACCGCTCGTCACTCATGCCGCCCGCTCGGCGCACCAGTTCGATGGCGTAATACTCGGCAAACCCTTCGCTGATCCAGTCGCTGCGCTGGCTGTCGTTGATCCGCCCGAACACCTGAGCCAATTCACGCATCAAGGCACTGGTGCCGCTTTCGCTGACCAGCGGCAAGCGGCTATTGAGATAGATCGATTCCCGCGCGGCCAGGCTGCCACGCCACATCGGGTCATTGGCGCCGACGATCAGCAGTTTGCTGGGGTGACGCGGAAAAACTTCCTGCACTTGCGGCCACACGAACGTCAGCAGCGTCAGCACATCCATGCGGCGCATCCCCTGGCCTTGGGGCGAGGCCACGGTGACTTCGGTTTCCCCCAACCGAGTGCGACGGCTGCCGAGGTTACCGGCGAGCATCCAGCCAGTGGGACGGTCGAACAGACGCGAGACGTTATCGATGCGGAACTTGTTTTTGCCAATCCGCGGCCAGCCGGTTTCGACGCTTTTCCAACCGGTGGGCAATTCGAATTCCAGGCGTGACACCAACTCGATACCGTCCTGCTGATCGAGTTTGGCCGCGGGCACCAGGTCATCGCCACGCATCAGCGCCCACGTTGGTGTCATGCGCGTGTCGAAGCTACCGCTCTTGCGCCCGTGGCTGATGCGCACGCGGTAGGTCAGGCTGGCCTTGTCGGCGGCCGGGCGCCAGACACCACGGGCCTGCGTGCCCGGTGTGAGCTGCCATTGGCCATCGGCCTTGAAATCGCTGTAGTGACTGCCGTCGCCCAAGTCGAAATCCAGACTGCGCACCGCCGAGCCTTGGGCCAGGGTCAGGCGCACTTCGGCCTGATCGCTTTGCGGCAACAGGCGCACGTGATAATCCAGATCGACTTTCTTCGCCGCCCACACGGGCGAACTCAAGGCCAGCAGACCGACAGCCAACGCCCGCAGCACTCCCACCGCCATACACACTCCTATTGTGGCGAGCGAGCTTGCTCGCGCCGGGCTGCGTAGCGGCCCAAAATTCTCGTGATCACCGCCGATTTTGTGAGTGCTGCGCACTGGAGCGCCAGCCCGGTCAAGCGGGAGCAAGCTCCCTCGCCACAGACTAAATGGCATCGGGAATTAACCCGCGCGAAAAATCAGATGATCTTCCCAATCGTCTTCGGCCACGCTGCCTTCGGCGAGCATGCGCCCGGACTGGGAAATACGTTCGTGATGCACCGCATCACGATCACCGCACACCAGGTGATGCCAGAGCGGCAGGTCCTTGCCTTCGCTGACCAGTCGATAACCGCAGGTCGGCGGCAACCATTTGAACTCATCGGCCTTGCCCGGCGTAAGCTGGATGCAATCGGGGACAAAGTCGCGACGGTTGGGGTAATCGGTGCACTGACAGGTTTTGAGGTCCAACAGTTTGCAGGCGATGCGCGTGTAGTAGACGGCGTTGTCGTCTTCATCCTCGAGCTTTTGCAGGCAGCACAGGCCACAGCCGTCGCACAGCGATTCCCATTCCTCTTGATCGAGTTGATCGAGGGTTTTGCGTATCCAGAACGGTTCGACTTTGGCGGCCATGGCTCAAGCATCAACATCAGGTGGTGAAAAGGCCGCCAGTCTAGTGCCAAGGCACCGGCGGGCCAAGCATTGGCGACTGCCGGTACGACGGCACTTGTCAGTTTTTGCGCTACCCAGTAGCTTTGCCAGTCGCAAGGAGCCCTACCCAAGTGCCATTAACGCTCAACCGCGTTGCATTCAGGTGAACTGCTGGCTCAAGAAATCCTGGCGCTCAGCTCAACTGTACCCGCCGGTTTTTTACGACGACCCCCACTTTCAAACGTAAAGGAATCTCTTGATGAGTGCTAATCCACGCGTTGCCGATTACGCCATTCACCCTCAGTTCACCGATCGCTGGTCGCCCCGCGCCTTCACCGGCGAAACCATTCCCGAAGAGACCCTGCTGAGCTTCTTCGAAGCCGCTCGCTGGGCGCCATCGGCGTACAACTCGCAGCCTTGGCGGTTTCTCTATGCGCGTCGCGACACGCCGAACTGGGAGCGCTACCTGGGCCTGCTGAACGAGTTCAATCGCAGCTGGGCACAGCACGCCTCGGCGCTGGTAATCGTAATCTCGAAAACCACCTTCGTCGCACCTGGCGCCAGCGAAGAAACCCCGGCGCTGTGGCACACCTTCGACACCGGTTCCGCCTGGGGCCACCTGGCGCTGCAAGCGAGCATCAGCGGCTGGCACACCCACGGCATGGCCGGTTTCGATCAGGAGCTGACCCGCAAGGAGCTGAACATTCCTGAGGGTTATGCGCTGCACGCCGCCGTGGCGATCGGCAAGCTGGGCGACAAGGCGACACTGGCCGAGTACCTGCAAGCACGTGAAGAGCCAAGCCCGCGTCGTCCGCTGAGCGAGTTGGCGGCTGAAGGTAATTTCACCCTCTAAACGCGCCGGACCTGATCATTCCCACGCTCCGCGTGGGAATGCCGCCAGGGACGCTCCGCGTTCCGCTTCGGATGTGACGCAGAGCGTCACGGGATGCATTCCCACGCAGAGCGTGGGAACGATCAGCTGGGTGAACTCAATACCCGCGCGCGAAATCCACTTCCCCACGCAACGCTTCACCCGCCTGATACGCCCGCAGGTTCTCGACAAACAGCTTCACCATCGCAGGTGGCGAAGTCGGTGCCGAGCTGTGGCCGGTCAGCAGCAGTCCCCACGCGGTCCAGAACGGATGACGTTGCGGCAGTGGTTCCTGACGGCAGACGTCGATCACAGCCCCGGCCAGATGCCCTTCCTTCAAGGCTTCCACCAGATCCGCATCGACCACTGCAACGCCGCGCCCGACGTTGATGAACAACCCGGTTGCCTTGAACTGCTTGAACAGGGCAGCGTCATACAGGTCGTGCGTATTGGGGGTATTCGGCAGCAGATTGATCACGTAATCCACCTCACCGACCAGGCGCGGCAAATCGCTCAGCGCGCCGACTTCGACAAAAGGCGCCTGCTCCCGGGCGGTGCTGGCGATGCCGTATAACTCGACGCCAAACGGCAGCAGAAACTGCGCCACTGTCTGACCGATGTCACCGGTGCCGACAATCAGCACCTTTCGTCCAGCCAGGCTTTGACCCTGGCGATTGTCCCATTTGCGCTCGACCTGGCTGACCAGCCGCGCCAACACTTCGCGCTCGTGGCCGAGCATGTAAGTCAGCACGTATTCAGCCATGACCTGACCAAAAATCCCGACCGCGCGAGTCAGCCGATAGTGCCGTGGCAAGCCATCGGCCAGCAGCGGCGTGATACCGGCCCAGGTCGACTGCAACCATGCAGGCGTGTGGCCCTGACGCAACAGCGTCGCCAGCAGGTCCGGCTGACCGAGCCAGACTTGGCAGTCGGCGGCCTGACGGGCCAGTTCGGCGGAGTCGCCGCTGGTCAATACTTCCAGTTCAGGCGCTGCCTGACGCAACAGTTGGGCATACACAGGGTGGTCGTGTTCAGCAATCAGAACGCGCATGTTTCAAACCTTTCAAAAACAGTGCAGACGACCGCCGACGGAGGATCACTCCATCGTCACGGCCATCGCCAAAATCATTCCAGTGTTTCATAAGGCTCTGAACAGAGCCTGTCTGCCGATTACATCGGGTCGTTGCGGCGCAGCAATTCTTCCGGCAAGTGTTCGATGTATTCATCCTCGGCCGGTGGCATTTGCAGGTGGTAGCCCTGCTTGTCGAGGTTCTCCAGTACTACAGCAATGTCTTCGCGCGACAGCTTGCGCTCGGGGGTCAACACCAGGTCGAAAGCGTGGATGGCTTTGCCGAAAGCCGCCATCAGGGGTTCAGGCACGCGCTCCAGTGCATCGCTTTTGAGCACATAGAGGTACATCCCGCTTTTCTTCGAGCTTCGATAAATCGAGCAAATACGTTTCAAGGCTGTTCTCCGGCGGTGGCCAGGCTGTCGAGCAGCGCCTGGCCCATCAATTCGCGGCGCCAGCCACGCAGCGAATCAGGCAATTGGTAAGGACCATTGGGGAAGCCGCTCTTGAGCAGCGCTTCCAGGGTTTTCTTGCGCAGCATCAGCTCCGGCGCGATGTTCAGGCGCTCGGCTTCGGTCTGGCCGATGGCGCGCAGCTGTTTGACCAGCGCGGCGGCTTCCACCGGCAATGGCTCCGGCACCGCTGGCGGCCACTGATCAGGCGACACACTGCCAGAGCGCTTGATCAGATCAAGCAGAAATTCGCCGTCCTGACGCACGGTGCGCGGGTGCATGTCTTCGATTTTCGCCAGTGCGCCGAGGTTGTCCGGTTGGGTGCGTGCCAACGGCCACAGTGAATGTTCACGGATAATGCGGTTGCGCGGCAGATCACGGGCGCGGGCTTCACGCTCGCGCCAGGCGCAGAGTTCACGCAACACGGCGAGTTGGGCGCGGGACAGCTTCCAGGCCAGTTTGGCGTCGCGATAGACCTCGTACGGGTCGACCTCGCGCCGCAGATTGGCGACCAGCTCGGCTCCGTCTTCCAGGACCCACGCGTATTTTTCGTCAGAAAGCTTCGGACGCAGCTGTACGAAAACCTCTGCCAGATGCACAGCATCTTCGGCGGCGTAGCTGATCTGAGTCTCGGACAGTGGACGTTGCAGCCAGTCGGAACGGGTCTCGCCCTTCGGCAGGTCGATGCCGAGCACCTCCTGCACCAGCCGCGAATAACCCATGGAGAAACCCAGGTTCAGGTAAGCGGCGGCCAGTTGGGTGTCGAACAGCGGCGCCGGCAGGCTGCCGGTCAGGCGCAGCAGGACTTCGAGGTCTTCGCTGCACGCATGCACGACCTTGACCACGGCCTGGTTTTCCAGCAATGCGGCCAGAGGCTGCCAGTTGTCGATGGTCAGTGGGTCAATCAGGTAAGCGCGTACGCCATCGCCGATCTGCAGCAGGCCTGCGATCGGGTAAAAGGTGTCGACCCGCATGAATTCGGTGTCGAGGGCAACGAATGGCAGCTGCTGCCACTCGGTGCAAAACTGACCGAGGCTATCGTTGTCGCGAATCCAGTGAATATCGATGGCCACACGGCTCTCCCTTGAAGAATGGCGCGCAGTATATATCGCCCCCGGCGATTTCCGCGCATCCACTGAACAAGAGCTTTAGCGAAAATACCTGCCGAACAGCAAGAATTGTCTGACAGGTGAAGACTAGCTGTCCTTACGCAACACGTAGACCCGCATCCGCGTGCAACCCGGTACCAAGTCCTGGTGACTGAGCAAGCAGAAACCCGCCTGCCTGAACTCGGCCTCAAGCTCGGCCTTGCTGGCCTGTGGCTGGGCCTGTGCGCCCTCCACGTCCGAACGCTCGAGCTTGAAACGCCCATCAACCCGCACCGCCACAATCACCGTATCGCGACTGACCCGGTGGAATTCGC
Source organism: Pseudomonas sp. GW822-FHT07A10 (assembly GCF_058798795.1). Classification (NCBI taxonomy): domain Bacteria; kingdom Pseudomonadati; phylum Pseudomonadota; class Gammaproteobacteria; order Pseudomonadales; family Pseudomonadaceae; genus Pseudomonas; species Pseudomonas sp. GW822-FHT07A10. Next base: position 80,027 of record NZ_JBXAKV010000010.1, on the reverse strand, counting down.
GCAACATGGCCAATCGATGCTCGGGACAGGCGATGCGTTGAAACAGTTGCAGGCAAAAAATGCAGTCAACCGCATTCGCCGACAAGCCGATGGTGAAGGCTGAACTCTGAAAGGTCTTGATCCGTTTCAGCAGGTTCTGCGGATGGTGGGTGCTAGCATGATCGAGCATGTCCTGAGATGGATCGGTCGCGAGGATCACCCGGTTCGCATGCTCGGCCAGCACCGGCCAGAAACGCCCGACCCCGCAGGCCACATCAAGAATCAATCCCGGTTCGCCAGCGACCTGCAGCGCGTTACGCACCAATTGCTCTTCGCGCCAGAACGTCAAACGCCCCGCCAGGCCGCGCGGTCGCGGCTGTTTACAGACGCGGGCGTGTTCCTGATCGTAGCGCCGGGCGAACTCAAGCTCGAAGGCGGATGGGGGCTGCGCGGACATGTGTAATGGCTCTTGTTGGATGTTCCAGGCGCCGCAGATTAGCGGTCGTTACGTGAAAAAAGGTCGAGTCGCTCATTTTTTGGCCAGCACACCGTCGCCCATTGCGCCGCGGCATCCGGCGAACATATCCAGCCCCGGGTTGTAGACCGTGCTGTTGACCTCCAGCAGACCGAGCATCGAATGGAACAGGTTGTCCTGGCTCAAGGGCTTTTCACGATTCTGCTGCAGGCAATGGGTGTCCACCGAGAACGACTTTTGATAGCTGTCGGAGAACCACGCCATCATCGCTACATGTTTCTGTTGTTCCGGTGCGAGCATGTAAGGCGTGCCATGCAGGAACAGGTTGTATTCGCCCAGCGACTCGCCGTGGTCCGACAGATATAGCATCGCGGTATCAACTTTGCCCTGGTTGCTGCGCAACAGATCGATCAGGGTCGACAGCACGTGGTCGGTATACACCAGCGTATTGTCGTAGCCATTGACGATGCTTTCGCGGCTGCAATTGTTCAGCGCATTGCTTTCACACACGGGCGTGAAGTGTTCGTACTCTTTCGGGTAGCGCTTGAAGTATTCCGGACCGTGACTGCCCATTTGGTGCAGGACCAGCACGGTGTCTTTATTCAGCGTGTCGATGAAGTGCTGCATGCCTTGCAGGAGAATTTCATCGCGGCACTCACTGTTGGCGCACAGCACCGGGTCTTTCAGGTTGCTCACGTCGTCGACAGTGACCCGATCGCAGGTTCCTTTGCAGCCTGACTGGTTATCGCGCCAGATCACCTCGAGACCGGCGTGCTTGAGCACGTCCAGCAGACCTTCCTGATTCTTCGCCTTGCTGGCGTCGTAATCCTTGCGGCCCATGTTGGAGAACATGCAGGGCACCGACACTGCCGTTTCCGTGCCGCACGAATGCACATCGGTGAAGGCGATCAGGCCGGATTCCTTACTCAGTTTCGGCGTGGTGTCGCGGTCATAACCCAGGATGCCGAAGTTCTCGGCCCGGGCACTTTCGCCCACCACCAGTACCGTCAGGGATTTACGGTCATGGGCCTGCCAGGCCGGTTTTTTCTGGGCATCTTCACCCAGTTTGGCGAATGGTTGCCGTGCAGACACCACTTGCTCACGCAGATAACCGAACGAGGCACCGATGTAGTTGCTCGGCACCACCATCAGGCGCAATTCATGGTGATTGCGAAACAACGACGACAGGCCTTGATAGTTGACCAATGCGACACCGCCGATCACTGCAACCGAGGCGACGCTCACCAGCACTTTACTTAATAACTCACGGTGCCAGCGACGGTAATTAACCGGGATTTTCCACAACAACCACGACGGCAAGACGCCGAGCAACACGATATAAACAAACAGTTTTAGCGAGAGTAAGTCGCGTACTTCCGTGGCATTGGTTTCGGCGAAGTTACGCAACATACCGGCGTCGATCAGCACGCCATATTGGCTCATGAAGTACGCCACACCGGCACTGATCAGAAAGATCAGCGTCAACACGGGTTTCATCACGGGCCGGAATGCCAGCAAGGTCAGCACAATGTTGAAGGCCGCCAGGATCATCAGCCCGAACGCGACACGCATGACGATGCCTTGACCGTCTGCTGCGGTGATATCGAAGAGGTGTTGCCAGAGAACTAAATTGAACCCTGCCAATAGAAAGGCACTGGAAACCAACGTCACCCATTCGGGGCGCACGGCTTTGAACTTCAACATGTGATCGGCTGTTCCTGAAAAGAAGTGCCCGCGGCAAATGTGAAAATTTCATTGACCGAGAGGCCACAAATCTTAAGCAGTCAACCATCAATATTTCGTGAAAAAGAAGCCAACGAATAGTTGGCTTCTGGCATTAGGCCAAAACGTCCAACACTGGCGACCCGTTTCAAGCCTGATGCAGATACCAGCGCCAGTCCTGCTCACCGACTTCGCCCATGAATTGCCGGTATTCGGCTCGTTTTACTGCCAGATAGACGCCAAGAAACTCACTGCCGAACGCTTCCCTGGCCCAATTCGAGCCTTCCAGCGCTCGCAACGTGGTCAACCAGTCGGTCGGCAACAATTGCGCAGCCTGGGCGTAACCGTTGCCCTCCACCGGCGCCCCGGGGTCAAGTTGCTCGCGGATGCCGCGATGAATACCGGCCAGGATCGCCGCCGCTGCCAGATACGGGTTGGCGTCGGCACCACAGATGCGATGCTCGATATGCCGGGAGAATGCCGGCCCGCCGGGCACCCGCAAACTCACGGTGCGGTTGTCCACGCCCCAAGTGGCCGCCAGGGGTGCGTAGCTGTTGGTCTGGAAACGACGGTACGAGTTGGCGTTCGGACAGAACAACAGCAACGCATCGAGCAATGTGGCGAGCATCCCCCCGACCGCGTGTTTGAGCAGCGGCGTGCCGTCCGGGGCCTCGCTGGCGAACAGGTTATTACCGTCCTTGTCCGCCAGGCTGACATGCATGTGCATGCCGGTGCCGGCCAGGTCATCGAACGGCTTGGCCATGAAACAAGCCGTCATCCCGTGCTTGTGCGCCACGCCCTTGACCAGCCGCTTGTAGCGCACGGCTTCGTCCATCGCCTGCAAAGCGTCGGTGCGGTGTTCGAGGGTGATTTCCACCTGCCCCGGCGCGTATTCAGAAATCGCCGTGCGCGCCGGAATGCCCTGGAGCTTGCAGGCGCTGTAGAGGTCGGCCAGAAATGGCTCGATCTGTTCCAGTTCACGCAAGCCGTAGACCTGAGTCCCGCGTGGCCGCCCGCCATCGACATCCCGCGCCGGTTGCGGCCGACCGTTGCCGTCGCGCTGCTGATCCAGCAGATAGAACTCCAGCTCCGCCGCCATCACCGGGTAATAACCGTCGGCCTGCAAGCCTTCGATGACCTTGGCCAGCAGGTGCCGTGGGTCGGCGATGGTCGCGGGCATGCCCTCTTGCGGATGCATGCTGACCTGCACCGCCGCCGTGGGAATCAATCGCCACGGCATGCGCTGCAAACTGCCGCTGACGGGATAAGCGCGGCAATCGATATCACCGACGTCCCAGACCAGACCGGAGTTTTCCACGTCATCGCCATTGATGGTCAGGCCGAGGATGGTACTCGGCAGTGGCCGACCGCTTTCATACACCGCCAGCAACTCATCGCGATGCAGCAATTTGCCGCGTGGCACACCGTTATTGTCGAGGATGAACAGCTCGAACATCTCGATATCCGGGTTCTGTTCAAGAAACGTCAGGGCTTGTTCTTTGGTAGCGAAGGATGTCGTGGCACAGCTCATGGGAATTCTCGTCTATCCGCGTCAGGCAAACGCACAGGCGCCGCCGGTTTGATCCCGGCGCACAGCGCGGGACCTATCAGAACAATCAGCGGGAGATGCAGGAATCCGGCGGGCGCGCGTGACGGCAGTGCCACAGCGCCCAGAAGGCCAGTTCGGAAGGGAGTGCGACTGGACAACCGTCCATAGAGAAGACCGCAGTAAACAGATGCGCAGCAGCGTCACACGGGCGGTTAAGCCGTTAAATCGGGATTTGAAGAACCTTGGGTGTGGATTGGCTAAACAATTGATTATTCGCTAAAGGGGATTAGCCGAGCGGGACGTTATTTAATTTCTAAATACTGCTCCGGACTTTCTGATTTGCCGCCTCCAGGGCTCGCGCGCCTAATCGGCTCCTTGTTCCTGAAGGTCCGATTATGGAAAACGTTCGCGCAACCTCCCGCCCTGCCCTCTGGCTGATGTTCAGCATCATTCTTGTCGCCCTGAATCTGCGTCCTTCCATGGCCGCTGTCGGCCCGTTGCTGTCTGCCATTCGCGGTGACATCCCGCTGAATTTCAGCATGGCCTCGCTGTTGACCATGTTGCCAGTCATGGCCATGGGACTGGCGATGTTCTTTGGTATCGGTATCAGTCAGCGCTTGGGCGAGCAGCGCACCGTAGTGCTGTCGCTGCTGATCATCGGCCTGGCCACGGTGTCGCGGTTGTTCCTTGATTCGGCGGCGGAACTGATCCTGAGCGCCGTACTGGCCGGTGTCGGCATTGCGCTGATTCAGGCGCTGATGCCCACCCTGATCAAGTCCCGTTTCAGCGACAACGTTTCCGTGTGCATGGGTCTCTACGTGACGTCGATCATGGCCGGCGCAGCAATTGCGGCGTCATTCGCGCCGTTGGTGATGACCCGCACCGGCAGCTGGCGAGTGGGGTTGGCGATCTGGGCGGCACTGGCGCTGGCGGCGTTGCTGTTCTGGTGCGTTCAACGCACGGGAATGCCGACATTGGGGGAAAAGTCGTCCCGCAAAGAATCCTTTTTCCGCAATTCCCGCGCCTGGCTACTCGCAATCTTCTTCGGCCTGGGCACGGCGTCCTACACCTGTGTGCTGGCCTGGCTGGCGCCGTACTACGTGGAAAAAGGCTGGAGCGAACAACAGGCCGGCTTGTTGCTGGGCTTTTTGACGGCCATGGAAGTGTTGTCGGGGCTGCTGACACCCGCCATCGCAAACCGCAGCCGTGATCGGCGCCTGGTGCTGGTGGCGTTACTGGCACTGATCATGGCCGGTTTTTGCGGGCTGATTCTGAGCCCACGACACCTGAGCCTGCTGTGGCCGTGCCTGCTGGGACTGGGCATCGGCGGGCTGTTCCCGATGAGCCTGATCGTGTCGCTGGATCATCTGGACAATCCCCAACGCGCGGGCGGGTTGACCGCCTTCGTGCAAGGCATCGGTTACCTGATCGCCGGCCTCTCGCCGCTGATCGCCGGGATGATTCGCGATCAACTGGGCAGTTTCGAATGGGCCTGGTGGTCACTGATGGGCGTCATGGCACTGATGATCCTGATGGTCCTGCGCTTCGATCCGCGGCATTACGCCAAACACATTCATTAACCCGGAACCCCCATCATGAAACGCACAGGTTTTGCTGCCGCTCACGTCGGCATGTTGCTCTGGGCGCTGTTGATTGCCGTCTCGTTTTCCGCGGCAGCCCAGGTCAGCCAGGCCATCGACCCGATTCTGCTGACCGGGTTGCGCCTGTTGTGTTGCGCCCTGGTGTTTTTGCCCTTGTTGCTGTTCAAGGGCGATACCGCCATGACCGCCCGCGGCCTGCTCGGTCATGCCGTGCTCGGCATGTTGCTGGCACTGTACTTCGGCTCGTTGTTCGAAGCACTGCGTTACACCTCGGCGGTGAACACCGGGACGATGTTCACTCTGGTGCCGTTGCTGACGCTGCTGTTCGAAGCCATCCTGACACCCGACAGCCGCCTGAAACAACGCGTGTTGCCCATGCTGGTTGCCGCGGCCGGCGCCGTGCTGCTGGTATTGAAAGGCGCAGGTCCCGGCGAACTGCCGTCGCTGTACGCGATATCGGTGTATGCGGTCGGTTGCCTGGCAATGGCGCTCTACTCGCCCCTGAGTCAACGGCTCAAGGCCAACAGTCTCAAGGGGCGCGGCCCGGTGGGCATGACTTTCTGGAACATGCTGTTCGGCGCACTGTTTCTATTGGTGTTCTGTGGGTTCAGCGGCGGCTGGCGCTCGGCGTTGTTGCTGAGCGGGAGCGATATCTGGTGGTTGATCTACCTGGCACTGTTCGCCACCCTGACAACTTTCTGGCTGCTGCATCGAGCCATTGGCGTGATCGCTCCTTCTTCAGTCATTTCCTACATCTACCTAAGCACCCTGTTCATCACACTGTTCCACTGGTTGTGGTTACGCCAGTCGCCACGCGCACTGGAAATCTTCGGCGCGTTGCTGGTGGGCGTAGGCATGTTGGCGCTGTTAATATCCAGCCGCGATGCGATGCCTGCACAGCAATCAGCGCTGAAGGCCTCTGGCCATGTTTCGGGTGATTGAACTCACAAGTCGTGTTCATAACACTATCTGTCCCACAACCGACCATGAAACATCCTACAAGGCATTCTCTTGGCACTATCGTTCCGTTAGGATCGTTCGCACACGTTTGCGCACAGTCGGCGCAAGGAGCACAGCGGGACAGAACGGATGCTGAACAGTAACTTGCTTAGAAAGCTCGATATGCAAGACCTCATGGTGTTTGTCGCCGTGTATGAGCAAAGCAGCGTCACAGGTGTGTCGGAGGCACTTTGCGTCAGCCAGTCCACCGTGAGTTACTGCCTGAAAAAACTGCGCACAAGTTTCGAAGACGAGTTATTCATCAATACCCGCACGGGTATGCGCCCCACCTACAAAGCCAGCACCATGTATGCCCATGTGCTGAAGATTCTCGAAAGCATCAACCTGTGTCACGCCGGGACACCGACGTTCGATCCGTCTCTGCAACCGGTCACCTTCAATATCTGTGCGCCGGAATACTTCGAGCAACTGATCCTGCCGCGCCTGTTGAAGAGCTTCGATTTCGCCGACCTGCCGGTGATGGTCAACATGCACAAGTTCGAAACCGACATCCCGGCCGAAGAACTGCGCGACGGCAGCCTCGACCTGGTGATCTGTTTCGGCCCGAACTTTCATCGAAGCCACACCGACTTCAACTCCAGACGGCTACTGGAGGACGATCTGGTCTGCGTCTTCGACAAACGCGCCACGCCGCTGGAGCCGCGCTTGAGCCTGCAAGCGTTCACTGAACGTCGGCATGTGTTCCCGACGCCCTGGACGTCCACCACCAACATGGTTGACGGCTGGCTGGCTCAACAGGCCCACAAACGCCAGATTGTCGCGCGCTCCAACAGCTACAGCGCGGCACTGAAGATGATCACCGGCACCGACTTCATCTTGACCTTGCCCCGGCGCATCCAGCAATTGCTGGCCAATGAGGCGATCTTCAATCACTGCGAAGCGCCCAATGGTTTGCCGGGCTTCACCCTGGACATGCAGTGGAGTCAAAGCGTCGACCAGGACAGCGCCAACACCTGGCTGCGTGAGCAAGTGATCAAGGCCTGCGCCGAGCAGGAAATGGCCTGAAATTCAGAGGCCGATGGCAGTCTTGGTGTAGGACTCTCGATCGATGTCGATGATTTCCACACATAGCTGGACCTCAACACCGACCGGCCATTCGCACACATCCTGCACCACCGCCAGCAGGCTGTCTGATAACTGCTTCTTGATCTGCGGCGAGCGACCGCTCAACAACGCCAGTTTCACATGCACGAACGCCCGCTCACCCGGTGCAGTGCCCACCCTGAAAGTCTCGACCTTCACCGCACGAGCCTTGATGTCGAACTCTTCAAACTGCCCCGAAGCGACCAGCGCGTTGTTGAGTCGCATCAATGCCACATCGGCATTCAGTTCGGACAGGTTGGCGGTGTATTCCATGTGCAGGTGGGGCATGACAGGGTTCCTGAGGATTGGCAGAAAGGTCGTAGATATAACACCGCCCTGCTCACTCTGTCAGCGGAAGGATCGGACGTTCACTCATGAACGCCTCCAGGCGCGAGCGCAGCCAGCGTTCAGCCGGATCGCTGTCGACATGGCTGAGCCAGACCATGGACAGGTCCAGGGTCGGCGTCTTGAACGGAAACGGCTCCTTGAACAGTTGGCCTGACGCGGCCATCGCCTCCGCCGTGTAGTCCGGCAGGCTGGCGATCAGATCGGTGCCGGCGAGCAAGGCCGGCAATGAGCTGTATTGCGGAACGGACAGCACGACGTGGCGTGTTCGACCGATCTCCGCCAGCCATTCATCGGCGTAGCCACTGACATTGGCGGTGTGGGACACCAACACATGCGGCCGCGCGCAGTATTCATCGAGGGTCAACGGCGTGTCCGACGCATCTGCACGCAAGATGCTGGGCTGGATATGTCGCAACAACTTGCGTTTGGCGTTGGCCGGCAGGCCGCGGGTCTGGCTGATACCAACGGTGATATCGCCAGACGCCAGCAAGTCGGGAATGCGCCAGTAGTCGACGTGCTGGACCACGAACACCACCTTCGGCGCTTCCTGGCGCAAAGAACGCAGCAGTGGCGGTAACAGACCGAACTCGACATCGTCCGACAGACCGATGCGAAACGTCATGGTGCTGCTGAGCGGATCGAAATCGTGGGTCAGGCTCAAGGCCACCGACAGCGAATCCAGTGCCGGCGACAGGTGCTGAATAATCTCCTCGGCCCGCGCTGTCGGCTCCATGCGATGGCCGACCCGAATGAACAGCGGATCGTTGAACATCGTCCGCAAGCGGTTCAGCGCCGCACTGATGGTCGGCTGACCGAGGAACAGCTTCTCCGCCACCCGCGTGACGTTGCGTTCGAGCATCAATGTCTCGAACACCACCATCAGGTTGATGTCGGCCTTGCGTAGTTCGTTGCGATTCATCCGTTGCACCCCGGTCCCCAAGACTGGATGACAGTTTAGGGAGGTGTCGCGATCGGCGTCTATGCAGGTTGGCAAACGACCCGATCCATAAAAACCGGGGGCACTCACCACTCAAGAGCGCCCGGCTGAAACGAAGCTGCCCTGACTGAGCAGCTTCAGCGCCCGGAGCCTATATCTCCCTGACCGGCGTCTGCTCTTGAGTCCCTTTGATCAAACCAATGGCATGCACGCAATCAGACTTATTGACGTAAGCCTCCCCACTGGCAATCGTTTCATGATTCCCCGCCCGCAAACGCCAGCGCCATTGGCCCTTGCCGGTCTGTGAGGTGCCACGGGTTTGCCTGTAAATCTCAAAGTACATTGATCGCTCCTTGCGATGGCTGATTACGACAGATCAGAGACCTGCGAAACCAGAGTAGATGAGGAATTTTTGCGGCAACGTCTTTCAATGTCAGGGGATATTTCGAAGGAAAAACCTTGATTGCCGAAACGATCAATGAATACGGGGGACGGTAATTAGAACGACTGGGCGGAGTAACTTTTCCTGTGGGGGGACATATCTTTCTTACGCTGTTGTGCTGATTTTTCCGACACCAAAAACTTGGGGAAAAAGCGGGACGGACGCGAAAGTGGCCCGATGAAAAAAACTGCGCAAACGAAAAAGCCCCGTAGATTTTCATCTACGGGGCTTTTCTATGTATGGCGGAGAGATAGGGATTCGAACCCTAGGTACCGGTGAAGGTACAACGGATTTCGAATCCGTCCCATTCGGCCACTCTGGCATCTCTCCAACGGCGCGCATCATAACAGCACAATCGCCGGAAGCGAACCCCCTTTAGCGATTTTTTTCCGTGCTATCAGATGCTTGCGTCGATTAAAGCGGTACGCCCAGACGGTTGGCGACTTCTTCGTAGGCTTCGATGACATCACCGAGGCCCTGACGGAAGCGGTCCTTGTCCATTTTCTTCTTGGTGGCCTTGTCCCACAGACGGCAGCCGTCCGGGCTGAATTCGTCGCCCAGAACGATGGAGCCGTCGGAGAACACGCCAAATTCGAGTTTGAAGTCGACCAGCAGCAGGCCGGCGTCGTCGAACAGTTTGCTCAGGACTTCGTTGACCTTGAGCGACAGTTCTTTCATGCGAACCAGTTGCTCGGCGGTGCCCCAACCGAATGCCACGACGTGGGATTCGTTGATGAACGGGTCGCCCTTGGCGTCGTCCTTCAGGAACAGTTCGAAGGTGTAAGGGTTGAGTTTCATACCCTCTTCAACACCCAGGCGCTTGACCAGGCTGCCGGCGGCGTAGTTACGCACGACACATTCGACCGGGATCATGTCGAGTTTTTTCACTAGGCATTCGTTGTCGCCCAGCAGTTTGTCGAATTGAGTCGGCACGCCGGCTGCTTCGAGTTTCTGCATGATGAAGGCGTTGAACTTGTTGTTCACCATGCCTTTGCGGTCGAGCTGCTCGATACGCTTGCCGTCGAACGCCGAGGTGTCGTTGCGAAACAGCAGGATCAAGCGGTCAGCGTCATCGGTCTTGTAAACCGATTTGGCTTTGCCGCGGTAGAGTTCTTCACGTTTTTCCATGATGGGCTCCGCTTGCTAAGTAGGTGGGCTAGGCGATGTGTCGCCAGTCGAGCCCTGAATCTTGATCGGCCAGTTGCAGCCAGTCCGGGTCGCACCCGAGGGTGTCGACAAAACATTGCCGGGCCAGCTGCGGCAGGTTGTTCTTGCTGCTCAGATGGGCCAGGACCAGGTGTTGCAGGTGTTGCAGGCCTTGCCAGCCCAACTCGGCCACCAGGAATGCCGCCTGATGGTTGTTCAAATGTCCCAATTCACCGCCCACCCGCTGCTTGAGAAAGTACGGGTAGTGACCGCGAGCCAGCATGTCACGGCAATGGTTGGCCTCGATCATTAACGCATCGAGGTCCCGATAGCCGTCCAGCACCTTGTTGCAGTATGAGCCCAGGTCGGTCAACAGGCCGAAACGCCGCTGACCGTCGCTGAAAACATACTGCGTCGGCTCCTGTGCATCATGGGCCACGGCAATGACGCCGATGCTCAGAGGGCCGATTTGCAGTTGCTCGCCGCCAGCCAGAAAGCCTGCGGGTTCAATCGGTTTGCGCATCCCGCGCAGGGTCCCGCGACTGAGGTAGACAGGCAGATTGTAACGCCGAGACAGCAAACCCACGCCATGCACGTGATCGGCATGTTCGTGGGTCACAAGTATCGCGCTCAACTGCGCAGGGTTTACCCCAAGGCGCAGCAGGCGTTTTTCGGTTTCCCGCAAGGAGAAACCACAATCCACCAGCACATACGTGTCATCGCTGGCTACCAGCGTGCCGTTCCCTTGGCTACCGCTGCCGAGAACGGCAAAACGCATGCGATCAGCCCAGGTTGTCCTGAATCACGGTCAACACTTTGCGCGCCACGTCTGCTGGCGCCACGGTGTTGATGTTTTTCTCGACGGTAACTTGTACGTTCTCGCCGACCTTGCTCAGGCGAACCTGATAACGCTCGGCGCGGGCTTCAACTTCTTCTTTGTTCGGCTTGCTGCCGAACAGGCTACCGAAGAAACCTGGTTGCTCATCCTTCTTCTCGGCCTTTTCGGCGAGGTTGATGTAGTACAGGCCCAGGCTGCGGTTGATGTCTTCAACACGCCATTCGCCCTGTTCCAGCGCACGACCGACGCTCGACCAGGCACGATCCAGGTCGGTACCGACGTTGAGCACCGGGTTGCCGCTGCCATCCTCGGTCAGGCTGACACGGCTTGGCGTATCGTAATCACGCGAGGCCAGCATGGAGACCGAACCGCCCTTCTCCGAAGTGCGGCTCATGCTCGCGAGCATGTCGTCGACCAATGCTGCATCCAGGCCGGTGTTGACCGAACGATTGGTGAAGTCGACGTTGGCGGTGCTGCCGGCAGGACGCTCGGCGCTGACCACATAGACTTCACTGGTGTTGCGCTGCACGCCTGGCTCGATACGCACCCGTACGCGGGTTTCGCTGTCGGCGCCGACACCGGCTGCGCTCAGGCGCTTGGCCATGGCTGCGGACAGTTCGTCGGAATGCTGCCAGGTGGTAGTGAACTCACCGGTTTGCGGGCGCTGTTCGTCCAAACGGAAACCGTTGTCCTGGAAGAACTGCACGGCCACTGGCCAGACTTCGGCCGGTGGGTTCTGAGCCATGATCCAACGCGAATCGCCGCTCTTCTGCAAGGAGTAGGCGCTGATATCAGCCGCTGCCGACAGCGGCTGCGGACGAGGCACGACATATTCGCCCTTGGCTGTATCGTCAGCCACATTGCGCGGGATCGGCAACAGTGGATCCAGACGCTTGGAGGTGCTGACGTTTGGTGGCAGTTGCATCGGTGCAGTCTGTTGCGCTTCCAGGTAATCGCTACCACGGTCACGGAAGTAACCTTCCGGGCCCCAGATCCATCCGCAGCCACTGGTGCTGGAGATAATCAAGGCAAGTGCGGAAAGTCCGGCCATTCGCTTCATGCGTAGTACTTCCTCAATTAAACCAGGACGCCGGACTGGCGCATGGCCTGCCGCAGCGGTTCGTGACAGGCAGCACTGAGCCAGGTGAGCGGCAGACGGATACCGTCCGGCATCAGGCCCATTTCATGCAGCGCCCATTTCACGGGGATAGGGTTGGATTCGATAAACAGGGTTTTATTGAGCGGCATCAGCTTTTCGTGGATCGCCCGGGCTTTGACGGCATCACCGGCCATCGCAGCGGCGCATAGCTCGCTCATGGCGCGCGGTGCAACGTTGGCGGTCACCGAAATGTTGCCCTTGCCACCGAGCAGCATCAGCTCGACCGCGGTCGCATCGTCACCGGAATAGACCAGGAAGTCGCTGCTCACGCCGGCCAGGATGTCCTTGGCGCGCTGCAGGTCGCCCGTGGCTTCCTTGATGCCGATGATGTTCTTCACGGTCGACAGGCGGATTACCGTCTCGGCCTGCATGTCGCACGCGGTACGACCCGGCACATTGTAAAGAATCTGCGGGATATCGACCGCTTCGGCGATGGCGCGGAAGTGCAGGTACAGGCCTTCTTGCGTCGGCTTGTTGTAATAAGGGGTTACCAGCAGGCACGCGTCGGCGCCAGCGTTCTTCGCATTGGTCGTCAGTTCGATCGCTTCACGCGTCGAATTGGCGCCCGTACCGGCGATCACCGGAATACGCCCTGCAACCTGGGCAACCACGCGACGAATCACTTCGATGTGCTCGTTCACGTCCAGCGTGGCCGACTCACCCGTAGTGCCGACCGCCACGATGGCGTTGGTGCCCTCTTGCAGGTGGAAGTCCACCAGTTTGCTCAGGCTGTCCCAGTCGAGACGACCCTGTGCATCCATGGGTGTGACCAGTGCCACCATACTGCCCGCAATCATGCAACCGCTCCTGCCGGAAAAAGAGAGCGGTAATGGTACTGGCGCCAAGATGCTTGTACAAGCGAAGTACTGCGCTGCCGCCATTCCCCTTGGCGCTGCTTTTCGCTACCCTTCAGACTTTGATCGGTACTGATAAGCTCGTACGCCGGGTTCCAGCCTCCATTTTCGGCATCACAAGCCCCGATCCAGCGTTGCCACCCCTCGCTCTTGCCATACTGGAGCACGTTGCAACCTTCGGCTGGGGGTTTGTGAATTCGCATCCGCAGGCTCGTTCCCGGTAAAAAAGCCCATAAACAGTATCGACCGCTCATCGCTTTAGGAATGCTGCATGTCCACCCCCACAGTTCGCGAACAATTCCTTGTCATCAGTGCCCTCGGCGCCAACCCCATGGAGCTGACTAACGTCCTGTGCCGCGCCAGCCATGAAAACCGCTGCGCCGTGGTCACCTCTCGCCTGACGCGTCATGGCGAATGCAGCGCGCTGATCCTCGAGATCTCCGGCAGCTGGGACGCCCTGGCGCGCCTCGAAGGCAGTCTGCCGGTGCTGGCCAAACGGCATGCTTTCACTGTCAACGTGGTGCGCAGCGCAGCCCTGGAGAACCGTCCCCAGGCCCTGCCGTACGTCGCCTACGTCAGCTCAGCCTACCGCCCGGACATTATCAACGAGCTGTGCCAGTTCTTCATGGACCACAACGTCGAGCTGGAGAACCTGACCTGCGACACCTATCAGGCTCCGCAGACCGGCGGCACCATGCTCAACGCCACATTCACCGTGACCCTGCCGGCCGGCACCCAGATCAGCTGGCTGCGTGACCAGTTCCTGGATTTCGCCGACGCCATGAACCTGGACGCACTGATTGAACCGTGGCGCCCACAAAACCCAATGTAAGGAAGCTTTCATGGCCGTAGCCATCGACCAACCGGTTGCCGACTTCGAAGCACCCGCCACCAGCGGGCAGACCGTCAGCCTCGCGGCCCTCAAAGGCAAGCAAGTGGTGATTTACTTCTACCCGAAGGACAGCACGCCGGGCTGCACCACCGAAGGCCAGGGTTTTCGCGACCAGTACGCGGCGTTCAAGGCGGCCAACACCGAGGTGTTCGGCCTATCTCGCGACAGCCTGAAGTCTCACGAAAACTTCAAGTGCAAGCAGGAGTTCCCCTTCGAGCTGATCAGCGACAAGGACGAAGCCATCTGTCAGCTGTTCGACGTGATCAAACTGAAAAAGCTCTACGGCAAGGAATATATGGGTGTTGATCGCAGCACGTTCCTGATCGACAAGAACGGCGTGCTACGTCAGGAATGGCGCGGCGTGAAGGTGCCGGGGCATGTGGATGCGGTTTTGGCGGCTGCTCAGGCGCTGAACAAGGCCTGATTTTTTGGGCGTCTATTCGGACGCCTTCGCGGGAAAGCCCGCTTCCACTGGGATGGTATGAACCCTGTGGGAACGGGGCTTGCCCGCGAAGAGACCCTCAAGTCGACGATCAAAGCAGCGGCGCCACCTCCGGCTCCTTGCGCGGCCAGGCATCCAGCACGGCTTTGAACAGCGTTGCCAGGGGAATCGCAAAGAATACGCCCCAGAAGCCCCACAACCCGCCAAACAGCAGCACCGCGCAGATGATCGCCACCGGGTGCAAGTTGACCGCTTCCGAGAACAGCAGCGGCACCAGCACGTTACCGTCCAGCGTCTGAATAATCCCGTAGACCGCCATCAAATAGATGAACTGATCGCTCCAGCCCCATTGGAACAGTGCAATCAGCAGCACCGGCACGGTCACCACCACCGCCCCGACATAGGGCACCACTACCGACACACCCACCAACAACGCCAGCAGCGCAGCATAGTTGAGCCCCAGCGCCACGAAAGCGATGTAGGTCACGCCCCCGCAAATGAAGATTTCGATGACCTTGCCGCGAATGTAATTGGCAATCTGCCGGTTCATTTCCTGAGCGACCCGGGTGATCAGCGCTCGCTCCCGCGGCAGGTAACCGCGCACCCACTGGCCGATCATTTCCCGGTCCTTGAGGAAGAAGAACACCAGGATCGGCACCAGCACCAGGTAGATCATGATGTTCACCAGCAGCGGCAAGCTCGACAACGAGAACGTCAGCGCCCACTGGCCGAATTTACCGATCTCGCCCCGCGCCACTTCGATTGCCTGTAGCACTTGCTCGTCCGACACCAGATGCGGATAACGCTCGGGCAGCAGCAATAGCAGTGATTGCCACTTGGCGAGCATGCCGGGCAATTCGTTGAACAGCGTGATCAACTGATGCCAGAGCAATGGCACCACGACGATGATGAATACCAGCAGCCCCCCCATGAACAACGCGAAGACCAGCCCCACCGCCGCGGCACCCGGCAGGCGCAGACGCTCAAGGATCACCACCAACCCCTGCATCAAATACGCCAGCACCATCCCGGCCAGCACTGGCGCAAGCATCCCACCCAGAGTGAGAACGGCGGTAAATGCCAGAAACAGCAGCACCGCCAGCACCACGGCCTCTTCATCCGAGAAATAACGCTGAATCCAGTCGCGTAACACTTTGAACATCAATAATCCTTAGGAACGAACGCAGCAGGTTTCAGGCTTTTTTCAACCAATAGCGGTAAACGCCCGCCTCATCTTCTTCACGAAGCAGCGTATGACCGGCCAATCGGGCAAAGGTGCGAAAATCGCGCTGAGAGCCCGCATCCGTGGCAATCACCTTGAGCACCGCTCCACTGGCCAGTCGGTTGAGTTCCATCTTGGCCTTGAGCAACGGCAGCGGACAATTCAGACCGCTGGCGTCCAGCTCGGCGTCGTGGGTTACAGCGTCAGTCATCGAATCACTCCTGGGCAGGGGTTAAGCCGCTTAGAATATCTGGTCCCAAGCGTAGTGTCCGGCTACAGTAAGGTCTTTGTCGACTAAGGCTTTGTGCATGACTTTTTTGCGCCCTACCCTGCTGACGCTCGCTTGCCTGCTCGCCTCACCGGGCTTCGCCGACGACTTGCCGTCACTCGGTGACGCCAGTTCTGCCATCGTCTCGCCGCAACAGGAATACCAACTGGGCCGTGCGTGGCTGGCGATGCTGCGCAGCCAGGTGTCGCAACTCAACGATCCGCAACTCAAGGATTATGTCGAGTCCAGCGTCTACCGGCTTGTGGAGACCAGCCAGGTCAATGACCGGCGCCTGGAGTTCATCCTGATCAACAGCCCACAGCTCAACGCTTTTGCCGCGCCGGGCGGGATCGTCGGCGTCAACGGCGGCTTGTTCCTCAATGCCCAGACCGAAGGCGAATATGCCTCGGTTCTGGCCCACGAACTGGCCCACTTGTCGCAGCGTCACTTCGCCCGTGGCGTCGAAGCCTCGCAACGCATGCAAGTGCCCATGATGGCGGCGCTGCTGGCCGGGATCGTGATCGCCGCTGCCGGTGCAGGCGATGCCGGGATCGCAACCATTGCCGGCACCCAGGCGGCGGCAATGCAGGAACAACGACGCTTCTCGCGCCAGAACGAACAGGAAGCCGACCGTATCGGCATCATGAATCTGGAGAAGGCCGGTTACGATCCGCGCTCGATGCCGACCATGTTCGAACGACTGATGCGCCAGTACCGCTACGATGCCAAGCCGCCGGAATTCCTGCTCACTCACCCGGTGACCGAATCGCGTATCGCCGACACCCGCAACCGCGCCGAACAGGCCAAGCCGGGCGGTATCGAAGACAGTATGCGTTATCAGCTGATTCGTGCACGTGTGCAGCTGATCTATGAAGAAACCCCAGGCTTGGGTGCCAAGCGCTTCCGCGCCCAACTCGATGAAAACCCGAAAAACGACGTCGCGCGCTATGGCCTGGCAATCGCCCAGATCAAGGGCGGCCAGCTGAATGAAGCTCGCGAGAACCTCAAGCAGCTGCTGGCCAAATCGCCGAACGAGATCATCTACAACCTGGCGCAGGTCGATCTGGACATCACCAATAATCGTCTGCCCGATGCTCAGTCACGGGTTGACCGGATGCTGACTCAGTATCCGGGCAACTACCCGCTGAATCAGGTGCGTGTTGACCTGCTGCTCAAGCAGAATCGAGCAGCCGATGCGGAAAAGGCGCTGGAGAACCTGCTCAAGACCCGTCCCGAAGATCCGGACGTCTGGTACCTGGTGGCCGAGACTCGTGGTCTGTCTGGCAACATCATCGGCCTGCATCAGGCTCGTGCAGAGTACTTCGCACTAGTCGGCGATTATCGCCAGGCGATCCAGCAACTGGACTTCGCCAAGCGCAAGGCGGGCAGCAACTTCCCGCTGTCATCGCGGATAGACGCACGGCAACGCGAGCTGATGGAACAGGAACGCATGATCAAGGACATGATGGGCTGACTGCTTCAGGGACAAAATTCAGATACAAAAAAAACCGCCTCTTTCGAGGCGGTTTTTTATTCAGCCGACAACCGGTTTATTCAGCCAGTTTGAAGGTGATGAAGCTGGCGCGCCCCTGGCGCAGAACCCGCATCGACACCGAGCGGTTCTTCGGCAACGCCTTGGCAATCTCGGTGAACTCCTTCGTGGAGCCGATCGCCTGGTTGTTCAGGTGAGTGATCACATCACCAGGCTGCAAGCCGATCAGAGCAGCAGGACCGTCCTGCACGTCCTTGATTACCACACCACCTTTAAGGTCGTAGGCTTTCTTCTGCTCATCGGTCAATTCGGCCACGGAAACACCCAGGCGATTGCTGCTGCGCTCTGCGCCAGATTTAGGCTGGGCGTCCAGCTCTTTGCCTTCTTCAGGGATAGCGCCGACGGTCAGCTCGACATTCTTGCGTTTGCCTTCGCGGATCACCTCAAGATTGGCTTTCGAGCCGGCCTTCAGCGCACCCACCAAGTGCGGCAGATCGGCGGACATGACGATCGGTTGACCGTTCATGCTCAGGATCACGTCGCCCACTTGCAGGCCCCCCTTGGCAGCCGGACCGTCATCCTGGATCTGAGCCACCAACGCACCGGCCGGTTTCTCAAGACCGAACGACTCGGCCAGATCCTTGCTCACTTCCTGGATCACCACACCCAACCAGCCACGGCTGACTTTACCGCCGCTTTTCAGCTGATTGGAAACGTCCATCGCCACATCGATAGGGATCGCGAACGACACGCCCATGAAGCCGCCAGAGCGGGTGTAGATCTGCGAGTTGATGCCGACCACTTCACCGGCCAGGTTGAACAGCGGACCACCGGAATTACCCGGGTTGATCGGCACGTCGGTCTGGATGAACGGAACATAGTTTTCGTTCGGCAGGCTGCGACCGATGGCACTGACGATGCCTTGGGTCACTGTGTGATCAAAGCCGAACGGCGAGCCGATGGCCACGACCCACTGACCGGCTTTCAGGTCCTGCGATTTGCCGAGCTTCAGAACCGGCAGGTTCTTGCCTTCGATTTTCAGCAAGGCGACGTCGGAACGCGGATCGGTACCGATCAACTTGGCTTTCAACTCACTGCGATCGGCGAGGCGCACGAGAATCTCATCGGCATCGGCGATCACATGGTTGTTTGTCAGGATGTAGCCGTCAGACGAAATGATGAAACCCGACCCCAGGGACTGCGCTTCGCGCTGGCGATCGCCACGAGGTGAGCGTGGCTGCTGTGGCATACCACGCTCAAAGAACTCACGCAGCATCGGCGGCAAGCCTTCAAGGTCAGGCATTTGCTCGCTGGACACTTTGCGTTCCGGCAACTTCTGGGTAGTACTGATATTCACCACCGCGGGCGAGGCCTGCTCGACCAGTTGCGTGAAGTCAGGCAAGTCGGCCGCTTGCGCAGTGACCGCCTGACCGAGCACCAGCACGGTGGCAAAAATGGAGAGATAAGACTTCAAGCGTGGTATCGACATACGGCTCCCGTTACGACGAGCATGGTTAAGCGATATGGAGCAAGGAACACCGGAAACGATACGCCGGTATCTTTGTTCCGGGAACAACAAACAAGGCCAGAGCCGAGGGGCTCTGACCTATAAAAAATTTTCGGGATATTTGCAAATGAAAATGCTCGGCAAAACATTTCGAAGCCTCAGCGACGGGGCAGCTATTGCCGACCTCCCGCACCCTACAGCCCCAATTGACGAGCATGGCTGATCAGCTCACTGCTTGTTGGTAGCCGCGGCATCGTTGCGCATGGACAGCGCAATCCGTTCGGCGGTGCCTATCGGTATTTCACCGACCACGGTCACCATTATTTCGCCTTGCGGAGTGGTCAAGCGACGGGACACAGCGACTGTTGGCCCCAGTTGGGTACGGGTGTCGGTGACTGTTGCCCCATTCAATGGCTCAAGGAACACCGAGAATCGGGCCAGACCGTCGTCGAACATCAAACTGTTGACCTGGACTTTGGTATCCGGATCCTTGTGAGAGGTACTGCTGGTCAGTTCGAAACCTGGCGGCAACCAGTCCGAATGCCAGACCTGCGCAGTCTTGACGGCGGACGCCTTGTCACTATCCAGGTTAATGGGCTTGCACTCGGAACCTGCCTGCAAATCGCTGTCGGAAGGCACCTCGGCAGTATCCAGCCGGGTGAACTGGAACCGTTCCAGCAGTTGCCCTTTGTCATTGAGCAACAATGACTTCAACGGCAAGCCTGTTTCCTTGTCCAGATGCAGCTCAAAACCATAGCGGTGCTGATCGCGAGGCGTCAACGAGACGATCACCGCCGAACGCCCGGCCACGCGCGACTTGCCGATGACGGCAAGGTCATACCAATTCTTTAGCTTTTGTGGATCGAGTGCACGAGCAGCGGAGTTGGGTGAGTCCCCCAGCCCTGCTATCAGGGTGCCGCTGACGCATTGAGTATGCCCATCAATGCGCACGACTTCCTGGGCCGAACCGTCGAGCTGAAGTAAACGCTCTTGGACTTTGCCATCCTGGACGCGATGCCAGATGTTATGGGTAGAAAAACTACCGTTACGCTCGTAGACGAAAGTACCGTGAAAGCTCTGCGTTTGCTCCGCCTGTCCCAGACGCTTCAGCCAGTCCTGGGCTTCATCGGCGTGGGCTGGAACAATAAACCAGCCACTGAGCAGAAGCGTAAGTAGAGGTATGGCGCGCATGATCCTCCTTAACGGTTTTCCAGGCTTGCTGCACGAGCGTAAGGCAGAGCGCTCTCAGTACCTTTCAGTGCAGCCTGTTGAGCATGTTGGCGCAAGTAACCTGGCAGACGCTGATCGTGCCAGCCTGGCTGACCTTGCAATACGCCGTTGGCCATAGGGCCAGTGGCATCCGAACTCTCATTGTAGCCTGCCAATACAGCGGGGCCCTTGACCTGAGGAGTGGTCAGACCTGGCTGATTAGAATGCTGAGCCAGTTCGACACCTGCGATCTCGTCCTGGTTGTACAGACGTACACCTGCCAGCACGGCAATGGTCACCGAAGCAGCGACTGCCAAACGACCCAGGCTGCGCCATGGACCGCGGGAGGCTTTTGCCGGTACGGCTTCGTCAGCCAGCGCAGCAGAGACTGCCGCAGCGATGTCCAGACGAGGAAGCAGCAGGTCCTTATGCATGACCGCCCGAGCGATCTGGTAACGAGCCCAGGTATCGCGGGTTTCAACATCGTCAAAGGCATTCAATACCCGACGCAATTCCAGTTCGTCCGCTTCGTTATCCATCACTGCGGACAGCGATTCCTGCAGGGCTTCACGACTCATGGCGTTCCTCTCTTGGCTGTCGCCGCTGTCTCAGTTTTCCTGCAACAACGGCTGCAGGGCTTTATCGATGGCCTCCCGGGCGCGGAAAATCCGGGAGCGCACGGTACCCACCGGACACTGCATGACGCTGGCAATGTCCTCGTAACTCAGACCATCGAATTCACGTAAAGTTAAAGCCGTACGCAAATCTTCTGGCAGTTGCTGAATGGTTCGATGGACGGTGCCTTCGATCTCATCCCGCAGCAATGCACGTTCTGGCGACTCGAGATCCTTGAGGCCATGATCGCCATCGTAGAACTCTGCATCCTCGGAACTGACATCGCTATCCGGCGGCCGACGGCCGCGTGAAACCAGATAGTTTTTCGCCGTGTTGATGGCGATACGGTAAAGCCACGTATAAAACGCGCTGTCTCCGCGAAAATTACCAAGTGCACGGTATGCCTTGATAAAGGCTTCCTGTGCGACATCCTGGGCTTCATGGGTGTCGTGCACGAAACGCACGATCAACCCGAGAATTTTGTGCTGGTATTTCAGCACTAGCAGATCGAAAGCTCGCTTGTCGCCGCGTTGAACGCGCTCGACCAGCTGCTGATCCTCTTCCTGGGTTAGCATGAACACTCCTCGATAAGCTCGAAGGAGGCTTGCATTACTGAACGACCAGACTTGCAAACATAGACTCGGGCTTTTCGCAAAAGTTCTCCCCCTTCAAGCAAGTTTCCTGCGGGCTCTGATTTGGCACGCACGAAAAACGCAGCGCGGGAAACCCAGGCTGCGCGAATAATCTTGTCATCGGATTCGTCAGCAAGGACCTAACCGCAAGTCCCGCACCGAAACCGACACTGTTCCTTGTTTCAGGCAACCTTCTATTGATCTTGAGCCTTTGGCAAAAGTTCCATATTTATAGCCGCCTGACACCGACATTGTGCAACCGTGAAGCGAAAAAGACTGTTAAATCCACGATACAGTCGCCTTGTCGCCAAAGCATGCAAAAAAACTTCCGACGAAGCGTCCAGTCTTTTCCGTCACAGTAGTTTCACAATGCCATGTGGGCTCGACTATTGTGCCGCTCCCCCCCTCTATATACTAGAGGGCTGTGCGGTTGTCTGACCTCGCCTGTCCAGATGTCCAGCGCCACCCCGAACCGGGTCGCTTTGAGCGGAATCCTGAAATGAGCCAACAGTTTCAACACGATGTTCTGGTAATTGGCAGCGGTGCTGCCGGCTTGAGCCTTGCACTGACCTTGCCCGGTCATTTGCGCATCGCGGTATTGAGCAAAGGCGACCTCGCCAATGGCTCGACCTTCTGGGCCCAGGGAGGTGTCGCCGCCGTCCTGGATGACACCGATACTGTCGAGTCCCACGTCGACGATACCCTCAACGCCGGGGGTGGCCTGTGCCATGAAGACGCCGTGCGCTTTACCGTCGAGCACAGCAGAGAAGCGATTCAATGGCTGATCGACCAAGGCGTACCCTTTACCCGTGACGAACAATCCGGCACCGAAGACGGCGGTTTCGAGTTTCACCTGACCCGCGAAGGCGGTCACAGCCATCGACGCATCATCCACGCCGCCGATGCGACGGGTGCGGCGATCTTCAGAACCCTGCTCGATCAGGCCATACAGCGGCCCAACATCGAGCTGCTGGAACAGCGGGTCGCGATCGATCTGATCACCGAAAAGCGCCTGGGCCTTGAAGGCGACCGCTGCCTCGGCGCCTACGTCCTCAACCGCAGCACGGGTGAAGTCGACACTTACGGTGCGCGCTTCGTGATCCTTGCGTCGGGCGGCGCGGCGAAGGTCTACCTCTATACCAGCAACCCTGATGGCGCCTGCGGTGATGGCATCGCCATGGCCTGGCGTTCAGGCTGCCGGGTGGCGAACCTGGAGTTCAACCAGTTCCACCCGACCTGCCTTTATCACCCGCAAGCCAAGAGTTTCCTGATCACCGAAGCCCTGCGCGGCGAAGGCGGACACTTGAAGCTGCCCAACGGCGAACGCTTCATGCAGCGCTTCGATCCACGGGCCGAACTGGCACCACGGGACATCGTCGCCCGCGCCATCGACCATGAGATGAAGCGCCTGGGTATCGACTGCGTTTACCTGGATATCAGCCACAAGCCTGAAGACTTCATCAAGACGCACTTCCCGACGGTCTATGAGCGCTGCCTGGAATTCTCCATCGACATCACCAAACAACCGATTCCGGTGGTGCCGGCGGCGCACTACACCTGCGGCGGCGTGATGGTCGATCAGCGGGGCCGCACCGACGTGCCGGGCCTGTATGCGATTGGTGAAACCAGCTTCACCGGCCTGCATGGCGCCAACCGCATGGCCAGCAACTCGCTGCTGGAGTGTTTCGTTTATGCCCGTTCGGCGGCGGCGGACATTCTTGAGCAGTTGCCAGAGGTGTCGATTCCGACCGCCCTGCCCGTCTGGGATGCCAGCCAGGTCACCGACTCTGACGAAGACGTGATCATCGCGCACAACTGGGACGAACTGCGGCGATTCATGTGGGACTATGTGGGCATCGTGCGCACCAACAAACGCCTGCAACGAGCCCAGCACCGAGTGCAGTTGTTGCTGGACGAAATCGACGAGTTCTACAGCAACTATAAAGTGAGCCGAGACCTGATCGAGCTGAGGAACCTGGCTCAGGTAGCAGACCTGATGATCCGGTCGGCCATGGAACGCAAGGAAAGTCGCGGCCTGCATTACACCCTCGACTACCCGAACCTGCTGCCGGTCGCCCTGGACACTATTCTGGTGCCGCCCACCTACGCCGACTGAACTTGAGCCGAACCCGCAGGCGTCGGTGCACATCCGCCGCCTGCGAATCCCGCGGCACGCATATCGCCCTGACGCCTCGCTCGCCCCGCAGGCGAAAGCGCAGCACCACAACCAACGGCAGCGCCAGGCTGTCCGGCCGTAGCTGTACGGGTTGCCAACCTTGCGCCTCACTCCACAACTGCCAACCATCGGCATCGCGACGCAAGCCGCGAAAGGCCTGTGGGTGTGTCAGCAGAATCTGTCGCGGCAATACCCACATGCTGTGAGCCACGCACAACGCTACGCCGAGCAGATTGGCCCAGAGTGGTATCGAGAGAAGAAACAGCGAGCTGAATGCGAACAGCTGGGCGAGAAGATAGGCCACCAGCAATTGCCGTGAGGCATGCCAGCGGCATTCGAACGCATTACTTGGGCTGGACACGATCCAGGATCATGCGAACCATGCGCTGCAGCTCCGGATCTTCCGATTCGGCGCGTTCCATGAACCAGCCGAACATGTCCTGATCCTCGCACTCCAGCAGGCGGACATACAGCGCGCGATCTACCTCGTTCAGATTCGCGTAAACCTCTTTCACGAACGGCACCAGAAGCACGTCAAGTTCCAGCATGCCGCGACGGCTGTGCCAAAAGAGGCGGTTCAGTTCAACGTTATCGACCATGGAGCGCTCCTCAAATAGGCCGCAAGTATACAGCCCCGAGGCGAGTCGAACAGTCGGCTTTGGTCGGCACTGACGATCCTTTGTGAACTACCCATTTCAAGGGCGCCCCCTTATGATGTCCCTCAGACTCTTTACCCTGCGATGACCCATGGCCGATTCTGCTTTTTTCTGCACCCTGTCTCACGAAGGCGTTCTCGCGGTACGCGGCTCGGATGCCAGCAAATTCCTGCAAGGCCAATTGACTTGCAACCTCAATTACCTGAGCGACACCCAGGCAAGCCTTGGCGCGCGTTGCACGCAGAAAGGCCGGATGCAGTCGAGTTTCCGCATTCTGCTGGAAGGCGACGGTGTGCTCATGGCGATGGCCAGCGAGCTGCTGGAGCCGCAATTGGCGGACCTGAAAAAGTACGCGGTGTTCTCCAAATCGAAACTGACCGACGAAAGTACCGGCTGGGTTCGTTTTGGCCTTGAGCATGGCGATGCGGCACTGGCCAGCCTGGGCCTGGCGCTACCGGCAGGCACCGACAGCGTCGTGCGTAATGACGGCCTGATCGCCCTTCGCGTCTCGCCTGAGCGCGCTGAACTCTGGGTGAACGCCGATCAAGCCGACACCATCAAGGGCAAGCTGTCCGTCCTGCTGGCCGAAGGCGAACTGAATCAATGGCTGCTGGGCCAGATCCGCGCTGGGATCGGCCAGGTCATGCCAAGCACCCGCGAGCTATTCATCCCGCAGATGCTCAATCTGCAAGCCGTCGGCGGCGTGAGCTTCAAGAAGGGTTGCTACACTGGCCAGGAAATCGTTGCGCGCATGCAATACCTGGGCAAACTCAAGCGTCGTCTGTATCGCTTGCAACTGGAAGGTAGCGAACTGCCTGAACCCGGCACGCCACTGTTCTCCCCGACTCACGGCAGTTCGATTGGTGAAGTGGTGATCGCTGCTCGCACCGAGCAGAACATTGAACTCCTGGCCGTGCTGCAAGCCGAAGCTGCAGAAGATGGCAACCTGCACCTTGGCGCACTCGAAGGCCCGGGCCTGCACTTGCTCGACCTGCCTTACCAACTGGATCGTGATCGCGAAATCCAGCGTTAACAGCAGCACTTGTCGCAATACCCTAGAGAAAAGAAATGAGTGAGCTGGCGGATAAGGTCCAACAGGATTTGGTTGAGGCCATCGATAATGATGACCTGGTTCTGCCAACATTACCGGAAGTGGCCCTGCAGATTCGCAAGGCCGCCGAAGACCCGGAAATCAGTGTCAGCACCCTGAGCAAAGTGATCGGCCGCGATACCGCGCTGTCGGCGCGTCTGATCAAAGTGGTCAATAGCCCGTTGCTGCGCGCAACCCAGGAAGTGACTGACTTGCACACGGCCATCACCCGGCTGGGCGTCAATTACAGCAGCAACCTGGCCATCGGCCTGGTGATGGAACAGATTTTCAATGCCCGTTCCGAAGTGGTGGAACAGAAAATGCGCGAGGTCTGGCGCAAAAGCCTGGAAATCGCCGGCGTCAGCTATGCGTTGTGCCGCAGCTACACACAACTCAAGCCTGATCAAGCGGCGCTCGGCGGGCTGGTGCATCAGATTGGCGTGCTGCCGATCCTGACCTACGCCGAAGATCACTATGAATTGCTGTCAGACCCGGTCAGCCTCAACCATGTGATCGAACGCATCCATCCGCTGCTCGGCGATAAATTGCTCAGGGTCTGGGATTTTCCGGAAATGCTGGTGCAATTGCCGGGGCTGTATCTGGATTTCAAGCGGCAATCGGCGCGGGTCGACTATGTCGATCTGGTGCAAGTGGCCAGCCTGTATTGCCACAAGGACACCGATCATCCCCTGGCCCGTATCGACCCGTTCAGTGTGCCGGCCTTCAAGAAGCTGGGAATCGATCCGGAGAACGAGGCGATGTACAAGGATCTGGAAGAGTCGCGGTCGATGTTTTACTGATTTCTGTAGCGAGGGGGCTTGCCCCCATTGGACTGCGCAGCAGTCCCTTCTTGGGGCCGCTTCGCAGCCCAAAGGGAGCAAGCTCCCTCGCCACAACGAGCCTCTTTCCACAGGTGTGAGTGTGTTCACTCCCCCGCAATAAAACTTACCCGCACTTTCAGCCCCGCCAATTCGCCATCGTGCAGGCTGATCTGCGCCAGATGGGCGCGGCAGATCTCGCCGACAATCGCCAGCCCCAATCCCGACCCAGCCACCTGCTGATTGCGCCGGTAAAAACGCTCGAACACCCGCTCCCGTTCCTCAAGGGGAATTCCCGGACCATCGTCCTCGACCTCCAGCACCGCCGGCGCCGTGACCCGCAGAATCACATTGCCGCCCGGTGGCGTGTGGGCCAGTGCGTTGTCCACCAGATTGCTCAA
This sequence comes from Pseudomonas sp. GW822-FHT07A10, assembly GCF_058798795.1. NCBI lineage: Bacteria > Pseudomonadati > Pseudomonadota > Gammaproteobacteria > Pseudomonadales > Pseudomonadaceae > Pseudomonas > Pseudomonas sp. GW822-FHT07A10. The sequence continues at coordinate 53,454 of NZ_JBXAKV010000010.1, read as the reverse complement.
CAGCTCGTTCAGCAGCGTCGGCTCACCACGCATCCACACCGGCTCGTCAGCTTCCAACGCCAGTGCCACGCCACGTGCATGAGCCAGCGGCGCCATGGCCATGCCCAGTTCACGGGCCAACTGACTGAGGTCGAGCAATTGCGCACCGCCCTCGGCGATGGCCCGGGCGCCATTCTCGACCCGTGCCAGCGAGAGCAATTGATTGGCCAGATGGGTCAGGCGATCCGTACCCTGGGCGGCCGTTTCCAGGGTGCTGCGCCAGATTTCGGGTTCGCTCGAGCGTAAGCCCAGTTCGAGACGTGCCTTGAGCGCCGCCAGCGGCGTGCGCAGTTCATGGGCGGCATCGGCGATGAATTGCGCCTGGCGCTCGAACTGCCCGCGCAAACGCTCGGTAAAGTGATTGAGCGCGCGCACCAGCGGCCCCAGCTCGTGCTGCACTTCCACCAGAGGCAAGGGCCGCAAGTCATCGGGTTGACGCTCTTCCACCGCGGTACGCAAGCGCTCCAGTGGACGCAGCGCCGCACTGACCGCAAACCACACCAGCAACAACGCACCGATCGCCAGCATGCCCAGCCGCAACAAGGTGTCGGCCATCAGGCTGCGCGCCATGCGGACCCGCGCCTCATCGGTTTCCGCCACGCGGATTTCCGCCATGCCGTTCATGTTCGGTTCGCTGACCGCTTTGAGCAGGCTGACCACCCGCACGTTCTGCCCTTGATAAGTGGCATTGTAGAAACGCGCCAGCGCCGGATAGTCATCGGTGCGCGGCGTTCCCGGCGGCGGTGCCGGCAGGTTTTCGTAGCCCGAAATCAGCTTCTGATTAATGTCGTTGACCAGGTAAAAAATCCGCCCGGCGCTGTCGTAGGCGAACGTATCGAGGGCCACGTAAGGCACGTTGGCGCTGAGGCTGCCGTCGCGCTGGGACAGGCCGGCGGCGATGGTCCGCGCCGAGGCCAGCAAGGTCCGGTCATACGCGGTGTCGGCGGCTTCGCGACCGTTCCAGTACGCACTCAAACCACTGGCGATCATCAACACCACCAGCAGCAGCGCGAGGTTCCACAGCAACCGCCAACGCAGGCTGCTGAGCTTATGCATCGCGGCTTTCCAGCAAATAACCAAGGCCACGGAAGGTCACGATGGCCACCGGTTGGCCGTCGAGTTTTTTGCGCAAGCGGTGGACGTAGATCTCGATGGCATCGGGACTGGCCTCCTCGTCCAGGCCGAAGACCTGAGCCGCCAATTGCTCCTTGCTCATCACCCGGCCGGGACGGGCGATCAGGGCTTCGAGCACTGCCTGCTCGCGGGAGGTCAGGGTCAGCAATTCTTCGCCGAGGGTGAAGCGCCGGGTGTCCAGGTCATAGGCCAGCACGCCACAGCGCTGCTGGCGTTCACCGCCGAGCACACTGCGGCGCAGCAAGGCTTTGACCCGGGCCTCGAGTTCGGTCAGTTCGAAAGGTTTGGCCAGGTAATCGTCAGCCCCCAGGTTCAGGCCATGGACCCGATCCTTGACGTCGCTGCGGGCGGTCAGCATCAGCACCGGCAGGTTCTTGCCCCGGGCCCGCAAGCGCGCCAGCACTTCGAAACCATCCATGCGCGGCAGGCCGACATCGAGGATCGCCATGGCGTATTCCTCGCTGCTCAAGGCCAGGTCGGCCGCCACACCGTCGTGCAGCACATCCACGGTCAGCCCGGTGCTCTTGAGCGCCTGGGCGACACTTTCGGCAAGCTGCAGATGGTCTTCGACGAGCAGAACACGCATGGATCTTTACCTCATTCAGGGATGGTCGACGCCATTCTTTGGCGCGGAGTTTACAGCCGCATCCGTCGCTGTGAAGCCCGAAAACCGTGAAAGTCAGCTGAAAGGTTAGCGAAAGGTAAGCCGGTTAGAGTCCAGCCACGGACAGTTTCGACTGCCGTCGCTACCGCACATAGCGTACGAAAAACGCCTCGAAGCGTTTTCGCCAAATAAGAACAATAAACGGAGTATGTCACCATGCTGTCCATGCAGCTTCAGGCTCGCCCGCCTGTTCGTTTTTCCCGCCTCAGCCAGACCGCACTTGTCAGCGCCGCCGCCCTCGCCGGCTTTTCGCCGTTGAGCCAGGCTGCCTTCTTCGAAGACAGTAAGGCAACCTTCGAAACCCGCAACATGTATTTCAACCGCGACTTTCGCGACGGCACCAGCGCCCAGCAATCCAAGCGGGACGAATGGGCCCAGGGGTTCATGCTCAATCTGCAATCGGGTTACACCGACGGCACCGTGGGGTTCGGTGTCGATGCACTGGGCATGCTGGGGGTAAAACTCGATTCGAGTCCGGACCGCACCGGTACCGGCCTGCTACCAACCCATGACGACGGGCGCGCGGCGGACGAGTATTCCAAGCTCGGCCTGACCGGCAAAGTGAAGATCTCCGCCACGGAACTGAAAATCGGCAGCCTGATTCCGGAACTGCCGATTCTCAAGCCCAACGACGGCCGCATTCTGCCGCAGACCTTTGAAGGCGGGATGCTGACCTCCAAAGAGATCAAGAACCTGACCTTCACCGGCGGCCGCCTGGAGAAAGCCAAGGACCGCGACAGCACCGACTTCGAAGACATTGCCCTCAACAACAAGAACAGCCGCTTCGCCGGCACCGTGGCCGGTAAGCATTTTGACTTTGGCGGCGTGGACTACAAATTCACCGACAAGATCACCGGCAGCTACCACTTCGCTCAACTCGATGAAGTCTACAACCAGCACTTCCTCGGTGTTGTCGCTTCGCAACCGTTCGGCCCCGGTACTTTCGGTACCGATCTGCGATTTGCCATCAGCGACGACGAAGGCGCGGCCCGCGGCGGCAAAATCGACAACAAATCCCTGAACGGGCTGGTGAGCTACGCCTTGAACGGGCATAAACTCAGCGCCGGCTATCAGCACATGTCCGGCGACAGTGCCTTCCCCTACGTCGATGGCAGCGATCCGTACCTGGTCAACTTCGTGCAGATCAACGACTTTGCCGGCGCCGAAGAACACTCCTGGCAGGCACGTTACGATTATGACTTCGCCAAACTCGGTATTCCCGGCCTGAGCTTCATGAGTCGTTACGTGAGCGGTGACAACATCAAGCTCAAGAACGGCGACGAAGGCAAAGAGTGGGAACGCAACACCGAGATCAAATACGTCGTACAAAGCGGCGCCCTCAAGGACGTTGCCGTACGCCTGCGTAATGCCACCTACCGTTCCAACTACTCCGCTCGCGATGCCGATGAAGTGCGTCTGCTGGTGAGCTATAGCGTTGCCCTTTGGTAATTCAGTACGTCCATAACAAAAACTCTTAAGGAGACTTGAATGAACCTATCACTGCGTAAAGTTGCTCTGGCCACCGGCATCATGCTGTTCGCCGGCCAATTGCTGGCCGAACCCAAACGCCCGGAATGCATCGCCCCGGCCTCGCCGGGCGGCGGTTTCGACCTCACCTGCAAACTGGCGCAAAGCGCGCTGGTCAACGAAAAACTGCTGACCAAACCGATGCGCGTGACCTACATGCCCGGCGGTGTCGGCGCGGTGGCGTACAACGCTGTGGTCGCTCAGCGCCCGGCCGATGCCGGTACGCTGGTGGCCTGGTCCAGCGGTTCGCTGCTGAACCTGGCGCAAGGCAAATTCGGGCGTTTCGATGAAAGCGCCGTGCGCTGGTTGGCGGCCGTTGGCACCAGTTATGGCGCCATCGCGGTGAAAAGCGATTCGCCTTACAAGACCTTGGACGATCTGGTCAAAGCCCTGAAGAAAGATCCGAGCTCGGTAGTGATCGGTTCCGGCGGTACCGTCGGCAGCCAGGACTGGATGCAAACCGCCCTGATCGCCAAGGCGGCCGGGATCAACCCGCGCGACCTGCGTTACGTCGCCCTCGAAGGCGGCGGTGAAATCGCCACCGCCCTGCTCGGCGGCCACATCCAGGTTGGCAGCACCGACATCTCCGACTCCATGCCACACATCCTGAGCGGTGACATGCGTCTGCTGGCGGTGTTCTCCGAGAAGCGTCTGGACGAGCCGGAAATGAAAGACATTCCGACCGCTAAAGAGCAAGGCTACAACATCGTCTGGCCGGTGGTTCGCGGCTTCTACCTCGGGCCAAAAGTCAGCGACGAAGACTACGCCTGGTGGAAAAACGCCTTCGACAAACTGCTGGCCTCCGAGGACTTCGCCAAGCTGCGCGATCAGCGTGAACTGTTCCCGTTCGCCATGACCGGCCCGGAGCTCGACACCTACGTGAAGAAGCAGGTCGCGGACTACAAAGTGCTGGCCAAAGAGTTCGGCCTGATCCAGTGATCGCCTCTGTCTAGCGGCTGCGGCCCCGGTTCTCGGGGTCGTGGCCCAGGAGTTCCCCATGCTCATACAACGCATTTTTGCTTCGGTGCTGTTGCTGGCCTGTGTCGGCCTGGCGCTGATGGCGTGGCCGTATCAAGCGGCTTTTTCCTACGAACCAGTCGGGCCTCGCGCCTTCCCCCTGCTGATGCTCGGCCTGATGGGCCTGGCCTTGCTGTACATGGTATTTCGGCCGGCGCCGATCGTGCACAGCGATGACGACCCGAAACTGGACCGCGAAACCCTGATCAAGATCGGCATCTGCGTGGCGCTGTTGCTGGTGTTCGCCGGGGCCTTCGAACCTCTTGGCTTCATCGTCGCCAGCATTCTGATCGGGGTCCCGATGGCACGCCTGTATGGCGGCCGCTGGCTGCCCAGCGCGGTGATCATCAGCCTGATGGCCATCGGTCTTTATCTGCTGTTCGACAAGTTGATGGACGTGCCACTGCCGTTGGGCGTGCTCGACGTTCTGGAGAACTGATATGGATACTCTTGGCTATTTGGGTCAGGGCTTCGGCGTTGCGCTGAGCCCGTACAACCTGGTGACCGCATTGTGCGGCACCCTGATCGGCACCGTCGTCGGCCTGCTGCCGGGGCTGGGTCCGATCAACGGCGTGGCGTTGCTGATTCCGATCGCGTTCGCCCTCGGCCTGCCACCGGAGTCGGCGTTGATCCTGCTGGCGGCGGTGTACCTGGGTTGCGAATACGGCGGCCGGATCAGCTCCATCCTGCTGAACATTCCGGGCGAAGCCTCCACCGTCATGACCACCCTCGACGGTTACCCGATGGCCCGCAAGGGTCTGGCCGGTGTAGCGCTGTCGCTGTCGGCGTGGAGTTCGTTCATCGGTGCCTTCATCGCGACTTGCGGCATGGTGCTGTTCGCCCCGTTGCTGGCGAAATGGGCGATTGCCTTCGGACCGGCGGAGTATTTCGTACTGATGGTGTTTGCGATTGTCTGTCTCGGCGGCATGGCCGGCGACCGACCGCTGAAGACCTTCATTGCAGCGTTGATCGGTCTTTTTCTGTCGAGCGTCGGCATCGATGCCAACAGCGGCGTATACCGTTTCACCGGGGATAACATTCATCTGACCGACGGCATTCAGTTCGTCGTGCTGGTATTGGGCCTGTTCTCCATCAGCGAAATCCTCTTGCTGCTGGAAAAAACCCACCGTGGCCAGGAAGCGGTGAAAGCCACCGGGCGCATGATGTTCAACTTCAAGGAAGCTTCGGCGGTGTTCGTGGTGAACGTCCGTTGCGGTTTGCTGGGCTTCATCATGGGCGTATTGCCGGGTGCCGGCGCTACGCTGGCCAGCGCTGTGGCCTACATGACCGAGAAACGTATCGCCGGTGCCAAGGGCACTTTCGGACAAGGCGACATGCGTGGCCTCGCGGCTCCGGAAACCGCCATCGGCGGCGCAGCCTGTGGTGCTTTGGTGCCGATGCTGACCCTCGGTGTTCCGGGCTCGGGTACCACGGCGGTGATGATCGGCGCACTGTCGCTGTACAACATCACCCCGGGCCCGCTGTTGTTCCAGCAGCAACCGGACATTGTCTGGGGCCTGATCGCCTCGTTGTTCGTCGCCAACGTGATGCTGGTGATCCTCAACATCCCGATGATCCGCATCTTTACCCGCATCCTCGCCGTGCCGAACTGGGCACTGGTGCCGGTGATCGCGATCATCACCGGGATCGGCGTCTATGCCGTACACGCCACCACCTTCGACCTGTTCCTGATGATCGGCATCGGCATCTTCGGCTACATCCTGCGCAAGCTGGACTTCCCGTTGTCGCCGGTACTGCTGGGCTTCATCCTCGGTGGTCTGATGGAACAGAACCTGCGTCGCGCGCTGTCTATTTCCAACGGTGCACTGGAAATCCTCTGGTCGAGCCCGATCACGTTCGGTTGCTGGGTGCTGACTGCAATCATGTTGCTGATGCCGCTGCTGCGCATCTGGCGCAAACGTTCGGTCGCCCGGCGCGCTATCGCCGATGTCTGATCGAACACCCTTCAAAGCCTGGTGGGGTACACCGCTGGTCGGTCTGCTGGGCGGTTACCTCGCCAGCCAGATCGGCTGGCCTCTACCGTGGATGGTCGGCTCGTTACTGGCGATCATCCTCGTGCGCTGCCTGACACCCTGGCAATTGGCGGAAATCCCTGGCGGGCGCAAGTGCGGCCAGTGGGTTGTCGGCATCGGCATCGGCCTGCACTTCACCCCGGTGGTGATGGAGCAGGTGCTGAGCCACTTTGGTTTGATCTTCTTCGGTGCGTTGGTCACCAGCCTGTCCGCGGTGGTCGGGGTCTGGTTGATGCGGCGTACCGGTGAAGATCGCGCCACGGCGTTCTTTTCCAGCATGCCCGGCGGCTCCGGGGAGATGGTCAACCTCGGCGCCCGCAACGGCGCGGTGCTCAGTCGCGTCGCGGCGGGGCAAAGCTTGCGGGTGCTGGTGGTGGTGTTGTGTGTGCCGGCGGCGTTCAAGTATCTGTTGGGCGACGGTGCGCCGGCCTTGCATGCTGCAACCGTCAACTGGTGGTGGCTGGCCCTTCTGTTCCCGGCGGGCGCCCTGGCCGCCTGGATTTGGGAGCGCCTGCGGCAACCCAACCCCTGGCTGTTCGGGCCGTTGCTGGTAAGTGCGACAGTGAGCATTGGTTGGGACCTGCACATCGGCCTGCCCAACGGCGGCAGTCAGATCGGCCAGTGGCTGATCGGCAGCGGGTTGGGCTGCCACTTCAATCGACAGTTCTTCCGACGGGCGCCGTCCTTCATGGGCCGGACCCTGATCGGCACGGTCTTGACCATGTTGATCGCCACACTGGCGGCGCTGGGTTTGAGTGTATTGACCCATCTGGATCTGCGTTCGCTGACGCTGGGCATGATGCCCGGCGGGATCGCCGAGATGAGTTTGACGGCTGAGACCCTGCAATTGTCGGTGCCGCTGGTGACGGCGATGCAGGTGATGCGGCTGTTATTCGTGTTGTTTTTGGCGGAGCCGTTGTTCAGGTATTGGAACCGGGAGCCGGATTCTCCCTGATATGAGTCCTGTGGCGAGGGGGCCTGTCGGAACGCCGCATCGCCCCGTTCGGCTGCGAAGCAGTCGTAAAATCTGAGGACTTCGGTGTGGTTGGTTTTGGGGCCGCTGCGCGACCCAACGGGGGCAAGCCCCCTCGCCACAATCTTCACACCGGCGGCAACCGCCACTCGATCGGCGTCTCGCCATTCTGTTCCAGAAACTTGTTCGCCCGACTGAAATGCCCGCACCCGAGGAAGCCGCGATAAGCCGACAGCGGCGACGGGTGAACCGACGTCAATACCAAATGCTTGGTGGCGTCGATGAGTTTCTGCTTGCTCTGGGCATGCGCGCCCCACAGCAGGAACACCAGATGCGGCTGGTGCTCACTGACCACTTCGATAATCCGGTCGGTAAAGTGCTGCCACCCCTTGCCCGCGTGGGCGTTGGCATTCGCCCGCTCCACGGTCATGGTGGTATTGAGCATCAACACGCCCTGCTCCGCCCAACTCTGCAGGTAGCCATGGTTGGGGATGTCGATGTTCAGGTCGCGTTTCAACTCTTTATAGATGTTCACCAGCGACGGCGGCGCCGGTACACCCGGTTGCACCGAGAAGCACAGCCCATGGGCCTGACCCGGGCCGTGGTAGGGATCCTGCCCGAGGATGACCACCTTGACCTTGTCCAGCGGCGTGGAATTGAGCGCATTGAAAATCAACGGTCCCGGCGGATAGATCTCCTTGCCCGCCGCGCGCTCCTGTTGCAGGAATGTGCGCAACTCTGCCATGTAAGGCTGGTCGAATTCGGCACGGAGGGCCTCCTTCCAGCTCGGTTCGAGTTTGATACGGTCATCAGCAGTCATGGTTACATCCGGCAAAAACAATGGGGCGAACCCTAGGAAAGCCCATCACGCTTGTCAATTGATCTGACGCAGATCCGGCATTTTCCTATAGAGCGATCATACTGAACGCTCAAATTCCCGATCGAGGTCATGATGAATCTGCACTTCGAAGAACTCACCGGCACCGACGGCGCACGCATCGGCATCGCCAGCCTGGATGCCGAAAAGTCCCTCAACGCCCTCTCCTTGCCGATGATCAACGCCTTGCGCGATCAACTGGACGCCTGGGCCAAGGAACCACAGATCGTTTGTGTACTGCTGCGCGGCAATGGCGACAAGGCCTTTTGCGCCGGCGGTGAAGTGCGCAGTCTGGTGGAAGCGTGTCGCGCCCATCCCGGGGAAGTACCGCCGCTGGCTGCGCACTTCTTCGCGGCAGAATATCGCCTCGACTTCAAGTTGCACACCTACCCGAAACCGTTGATCTGCTGGGGTCATGGTTACGTGTTGGGTGGCGGCATGGGGCTGCTGCAAGGGGCGGGCATTCGGGTTGTCACGCCGAGCAGCCGATTGGCGATGCCGGAGATCAGTATCGGTTTGTACCCGGACGTCGGCGCCAGCTGGTTTCTGTCGCGGTTGCCCGGCAAGCTCGGGTTGTTTCTCGGCCTGACCGGCGCCCGGATGAACGGTCGCGATGCAATCGATCTGGACCTCGCGGATCGCTTTTTGCTCGATCAACAACAGCAAGACCTGATCGAAGGTTTGCTGCAATTGAACTGGCAGGAACAGACCGCCATGCAACTCAACAGCCTGCTCAAGGCCTTGCAACAAGAAGCGCTCGTAAAAATGCCCGAAGCGCAGTGGCTGCCGCGACGCCAGCAGATCGACGAGTTGCTGGATGTCAGCGACGTTCGTTGTGCCTGGAAGGCCATCAGTGCGCTACGCGTTCATAAAGACCCGCTGCTCAGTCGTGCGGCCTGCACCATGATTGAAGGCTCGCCCCTGACCGCTCATCTGGTGTGGGAACAGATCGCCCGCGCCCGGCACCTGTCGCTAGCTCAAGTCTTTCAGATGGAATACACCATGAGCCTCAATTGCTGCCGTCATCCGGAATTCAGCGAGGGCGTGCGTGCGCGGTTGATCGACAAAGACCAGAAACCTCACTGGCACTGGCCGGATATCTACACGGTGCCGGAGGCGGCGGTGGAAGCGCATTTTCACAAGGTTTGGGAAGGTCGGCACCCTCTGGCCGATCTGTCGGAATACTGAAATCCGGGCACAAAAAAAGCGGCGCTTCATGCGCCGCTTTTTATTGAGGAATTAGCGACGGCCGCCTCGGCCATCGTTATCGCCATGATCGCCTCTTTCGCCACGGTGATCCCGCCCACTGTGGCCACGAGAATCATCGTTCCAGTTACCGCGACTATGGCCGCCCCAACCGTCGCGACGACCATCCCAACCACCGCGGTCATGACGGTCCCATCCGCGATTCTGATTACCGCGGTAGTCGTAATAGCGCGGCGCCGGTTGATAAACCCGCGGCTGGTAGTAATAACGCGGCGATGGCTGGTAATACCGTGCTGGCGGTGAGTAATACCTGCGCGGAGCTGTGTAGTAACCACCATCGGAGTAGTAAGACCCGCCACCGGAGTAATACGGCGCTGGGGACGTGTAGACATCCGAGCGGTAGTAGCTGTCGCCATCGGAATAGGGCACGCACGCACCAAGAAGCAATCCCGATAGAACGATCAGCAGAATTTGGTGGAGCTGTTTTCGACAGAGCATGGCGGCCTCCTGGACCGCGAGTGAGCCACACCAGCGACGCTGGCAGGCGACAGTCAATTGTTCGGCGACTGTCGAAAGATCAGACAGTGAAATCGGGATCTGGTGCGTTTCTGTAACACGCCGAAACAAGTAGCCGATGAAAGGTTTTTCATCCTGCCCAAAAGAAAACGGCGCCTGCGTAAGCCGGAGGCGCCGTTGTATTCATGAGTTGATTAATGGTGCCCGCGACCGTATCCACCGCGGTAATAACGGGGTCCGTGTCCACCGTAGTAATAATAGCGATAGCCACCGTAAACACGCGGGCCGTAATAGCCGCCGTAATAGTAAGGCGAGTAATAGCCGGGGTAGTAATAAGGTGCCGGATAAGCATCGGCAGGACCTACGTAGTAGTAACACCCGGACAGACCCAAACCAAAAAACACACTGAGTAGTATTTGGCGGAGCTTTTTCTGACAGAACATGGAGGCCTCCTGAAAGACCTGCAACGGCAGTCGAGTCACACCTGTTTTGACTTTAAAACAGGCTCCGAGTGCCTGATCGCATCGACCTTCAGATCAGCGGCTAGCCGTCCTTCTACGGTGCATGCCCATGCGCAGCGCACCATGACAAGGCAAAGCGCCCTCCCCTGTTTGTCTCGCCCTCCCTTCCATGCCCCCAGCCAGAGCGCTCAAGTCAACTTGGCACGGCTCTCGCTTAACCAAAGACGTGCAGGAGTCATCACAGGTTCGCGGCACCACAATTTGCAATGGCTGACTAGGGTTCCGGCTCGCAATCGCGAGTGACTGGTCCGAGAGTTGGCGACCTCCAGTTGAGGTTACACGGCGGGACAAAAGCCCGGGAGACAAGCCACCGTTCGCGGTGCCGCTGCCTTCCTGTCCGCCCTTGATCAACTGGAGAACCATCCCATGTCCCGACTTCGTTTACCCACCCTGCTCGCCGCTGCTTTTGCAGCCCTCGTGAGTGTCTCGTCCCAGGCCGCGCAGAAAGACCATTTCAGCGTCTGCTGGACTATCTACGCCGGCTGGATGCCCTGGGAATATGCCGGCAGCCAGGGCATCGTCGACAAATGGGCGAAAAAGTACGGCATCAAGATTGATGTGGTGCAGCTCAACGACTACGTCGAATCCATCAACCAATACACCGCCGGCCAGTTCGACGGCTGCACCATGACCAACATGGACGCGCTGACCATTCCGGCGGCCGGTGGCGTCGACAGCACGGCGCTGATCGTCAGCGACTTCTCCAACGGCAACGACGGCATTGTGCTTAAAGGTGAAGGCAAGAAAGTCGCTGACCTCAAAGGCATGGACGTCAATCTGGTGGAGCTGTCCGTGTCCCACTATCTATTGGCCCGTGCTCTGGATTCGGTAGACCTCACCGAGAAGGACCTGAAAGTGGTCAACACCTCCGACGCCGACATCTCCGCCGCGTTCAACACTGAACAGGTCAACGCCGTCACCACCTGGAACCCGATGCTCTCGGACATCAAGGCCAAGCCTGCGGTGACCGAAGTGTTCAATTCCAGCCAGATCCCCGGCGAAATCATGGACATGATGGTGGTCAACAGCGCCACCCTCAAAGACAACCCGGCTCTGGGCAAAGCCCTGACCGGTGCCTGGTTCGAAGTGGTCGCGTTGATGAACGCGAAAAACGCCACCAGCCAGGCCGCCCTCGAACATATGGCCAAAGCTTCGGGTACCGACCTGGCCGGTTTCCAGGCGCAACTCGACACCACCAAACTGTTCGCCACGCCCAAAGAAGCCCTGGCGTTCTCCACCAGCAAGCAACTGCCCGACACCATGCGCAAGGTCGCCGAGTTCTCGTTCCAGCACGGCTTGCTGGGTGAAGGCGCCAAAGACACCAGCGCCATCGGCATGGCCTTCGCCAATGGCGTGACCAGCGGCGATAAAGGCAACCTCAAGCTGCGCTTCGATCCGACTTACGTGCAGATGGCCGCCGACGCCAAGCTGTAAGACAGGAGGAGCTGGCCATGCGCCTGATCAATCGCCACCCGGATCGCCCGAGTCGCCTGCTGTTGGTGATCCTGCCGTTCGCCCTGGTGCTGTTCGCCTACTTCATGGGCTCGGCCGAACGGCTGATGGACAACCCCAACGACAAACTGCTGCCCAGTGCCGTGCAGATGACCGACGCGGTGAAACGCCTGGCCTTCACCGCCGACACCCGCACCGGTGAATACCTGCTCTGGCAAGACACCGCCTCCAGTCTGCGGCGGTTGGCCATCGGCCTCGGCATCAGTGCGCTGGCCGGGCTGTGCCTGGGCATCGCCGCCGGTACGCTGCCGCTGTTTGGTGCGCCGTTGTCGCCCGTGCTGACGGTGCTGTCGATGGTGCCGCCGTTGGCGATCCTGCCAATTCTGTTCATCGTGTTCGGGTTGGGGGAGTTGTCGAAAGTGATGCTGATCGTGATCGGCATCACCCCATGCCTGGCCCGTGACCTGGAACAGCGCGCCCGGGAAATTCCTGTGGAATTGCTGATCAAGGCGCAGACCCTCGGTGCTTCCACCTGGACTCTGATGCTGCGTGTGGTGCTGCCGCAATTGCTGCCGCGCCTGCTGATCTCGTTGCGACTGATGCTCGGCTCGGCGTGGTTGTTTTTGATCGCCGCCGAAGCCATCGCCTCCACGGACGGTTTGGGTTACCGGATCTTCCTGGTGCGCCGCTACCTGGCGATGGACGTGATTTTGCCCTACGTGGTGTGGATCACCCTGCTCGCCTGGCTGATGGACTGGGGCCTCAAGCGCCTGACCCAACGGGCCTTTCCCTGGCACCAAGGTGCCTCCAAATGAGTTATGAAGGGGCGCGGGCATGAGCTTCATCACAGTGAAAAACGTCTGGCAGCAATACGCCGATCAGGTGGTGCTTGAAGGGCTGAACCTGAGCGTCAACGAAGGTGAGTTCTGCACCTTGGTCGGCGCGTCGGGTTGCGGCAAATCGACCTTCCTGCGGCTATTGCTCGGCCAGGAACGCGCCAGTCGCGGCGAGATTCTGTTGGACGGTCAGGCATTGGCTGGCGAACCGGATTCGAGCCGTGGCGTGGTGTTCCAGCGCTACTCGGTGTTCCCGCACCTGACCGTGCTGGACAACGTCGCCCTCGGCCTCGAACTGCCGCGCTCGCCATTACTGGGGCGGTTGTTCGGCAGCACTAAAAAAGAGGCACGCGATCATGCCTCGGTGTTGCTGCACAAAGTCGGCCTCGGCCATTCGCTGGACAAGTATCCGGCGCAACTCTCCGGTGGCATGCAGCAACGGCTGGCGATTGCCCAGGCGCTGATCATGAAACCCCGCGTGTTGCTCCTCGACGAACCGTTCGGCGCCCTCGATCCGGGCATCCGCAAAGACATGCACAGCCTGCTGCTGGAGCTGTGGCGCGAGACGCAACTGACGGTGTTCATGGTCACCCACGACCTGTCCGAAGGTTTCAGTCTCGGCACCCGTTTGCTGGTATTCGACAAGGTCCGCGTCGACCCGCACGCCCCCGGCGCCTATGGCGCACGCATCACCTACGACATCCCTTTGAACAGCGACCGCCGCGCCAACCGCGCCGCCGTCGACGCCCTGCCAGCTCAGTTGGCAGGCACGCTTCGTATCGCTTAGAGGAATCTGCACATGACTGATTCGACCCAACTGTTCCCGCCGTTCGCCGAAGAAATGCTCCCCGGCGGCGGCCATCGTTCATTCGTTCTGAAACGCGGCCAATTACTGCGCCTGACCGACCTGCGCGGCGGTGCCAACGTCAGCCTGACGCTGCTCAACGCCAACGAAAAAACCGAACGCCTGAACCTGCCCGACAGCCTCAAATGCCAACACACCGCCAAGCTCACCACCGGCCATTGCCTGTACTCGGACATGGGCCGCGTGCTGGCGGCGATCACTGCCGACACCTGTGGCTGGAGCGACAGCCTCGGCGGCGTGCTCTGCGCTGAAGAAGTCGCACAAAAATATGGCCAGGGTCGCTATCAGGAACTGCGCAACGGCTTCTTCCGCAACGGCACCGACAACTTGTTGGTGGAGCTGGGCAAGTGGGGGCTGGGCCTGTCCGACCTGCTGATGACGCTCAACCTGTTCAGCCGGGTGAACGTCGATGAGGCTGGCCGTTTCCACTTCGTCGAAGGCAATTCCAAGGCCGGTGATTACATCGAGTTATACGCGCCGATGGACACCCTGGTGGTACTCACCGCGTTGCAACACCCGATGGATCCGTCGCCGGAATATGCACCGAAACCGCTGAAGCTGAGCTGGATGAACGCTGATGCCAGCGTCGCCGAACACTGCCGCACCTCGCGCCCGGAAAACGAGCGCGGCTTCATCAACACCGACCGTCTGTTCGCCTGAGGATCGCTGCCATGTCACTCGCTATCGCCACCGCCCACAAGCAACCAGAAACAGCGGTCTACCGCGCCACCATCCCGGCCGGCGAACCCTGGCTGATGGAGGTCAAGGCCGGCCAGACCCTGCGTATCCTCGACCTGGAAGGCAATCAGGCGGTCGACACTCTGTTCTACAGCCTTGCCAATCCCAGGGAACGCTATGACGTGCAACGCACGTTGCGTCGGCAGAACAGCGTCTACCTGAGCACCGGCAGCGTGCTCTATTCCAACCTCGGCAAGCCAATGCTGACCATCGTCGAAGACACCTGCGGGCGTCACGACACCCTCGGCGGTGCCTGCGCGCAAGAGAGCAACACCGTGCGTTACGCCCTGGAAAAACGCTACATGCACAGCTGCCGCGACAACTACCTGCGCGCCTGCGCCCACGACGGGCGCCTGGGCAAGGGCGACATCGGGCCGAACATCAATTTCTTCATGAATGTGCCGGTGACGGCCGATGGCGGGCTGACGTTTGAAGACGGGATTTCAGCGCCCGGCAAATACGTCGACCTGCGCGCCGAGATGGACGTGATCGTGCTGATCTCCAACTGCCCGCAACTGAACAACCCGTGCAACGCCTACAACCCCACGCCTGCGGAGCTTTTGGTATGGAACTGAAACTTGCGCGTTTGCGGCGGTGGTTGTTTGCCCTGTGTCAGGCCCGCTCCGGCCAGTGCCTCAAAAAGTAAAAACACCACAAATACCAATGTAGGAGCGGTGGTGTTTTGAAGTGAATTGATTCTGCCGTCGGGGACGACCCCGGCGCTCATCGAAAAACTGCGGGACGGCCCGCATCCCAGGTCGAGGCTGATGCGCTATCGCCTCCAGGGGTTATGCCATGTTCGAAAAAGTCCTCATCGCCAACCGTGGCGCCATTGCCTGCCGCATTCTGCGGACCCTGCGAGAGTTGCAGGTCAAGGGAGTCGCCGTTTACTCCGAAGCGGACGCCGCCAGCCTGCATATCCTGCACGCCGATGAAGCCCACAGCCTGGGCGAAGGCGCGGCGGCCGGCACTTACCTTGCCGTGGACAAAATCCTCGCCATCGCCAAATCCACCGGCGCTACGGCGATCCATCCCGGCTACGGATTCCTCTCGGAAAACGCCGCGTTCGCCGAGGCCTGCGAAGCAGCCGATATCGCCTTCATCGGCCCCACGCCTGAGCAACTGCGCGTGTTTGGCCTCAAACACACCGCCCGCGCCCTGGCCAAACAACACGGCGTGCCGATGCTCGAAGGCACCGAACTGCTCGACAGCCTTGACGCGGCATTGATCGCTGGCGAACAGGTCGGCTACCCGGTGATGCTCAAAAGCACCGCCGGCGGTGGCGGCATCGGTATGCGCGTGTGCCGCAGCGCCGCCGAATTGGGCGAATCCTTCGAAGCGGTCAAACGCCTCGGGCAGAACAACTTCAGCGACGCCGGCGTGTTCATCGAGAAGTACATCCAGCGCGCGCGACATCTGGAAGTGCAGGTGTTCGGCGACGGCCAGGGCGAGGTGATTGCCCTCGGCGTGCGCGACTGTTCGGTGCAGCGGCGCAACCAGAAAGTCCTTGAAGAAACCCCGGCGCCCAACCTGCCCGACGGCATGGCCGAAGCGCTCTGCCTTGCTGCAATCAAACTCGCCAAGGCAGTGAACTACCGCAGCGCCGGCACCGTGGAGTTTGTCTTCGACAGTGACGCCCAGCGTTTCTATTTTCTTGAAGTGAACACCCGTTTGCAGGTGGAGCACGGTGTCACCGAGCAAGTGTGGGGCGTGGATCTGGTGCGCTGGATGGTGGGACTGGCGGCCGGAGATTTACCGCCATTGAACGCATTGAGCCAAGGCTTGAAAGCCGACGGCCACGCGATCCAGGCAAGGCTCTACGCCGAAGATCCGGGGCGCGATTTTCAACCGAGCCCCGGCCTGCTGACGGCGGTAAGTTTCCCCGTCGCCGATGGCAAACACCTGCGCATCGACACGTGGGTCGAGGCCGGTTGCGAGATCCCGCCTTACTTCGACCCGATGATTGCCAAGGTCATCCGCTGGGCGCCGACTCGCGAAGAGGCCCGCGCTGATCTGCTCCAAACCTTGGGCGACAGCCTGCTGTACGGTGTGGAAACCAACCGCGATTACCTGCGACAGATTCTGCTCGATGTGCCCTTTGCCAGCGGCCAGCCATGGACCCGTTGTCTGGAAGCGCTGGTCTACCAGGCCAACACCTTCGAGGTGATCAGCGCCGGCACCCAGACCAGCGTTCAGGACTATCCGGGGCGTCTCGGTTACTGGGCGGTGGGTGTGCCGCCGTCGGGGCCGATGGACAGTCGTGCATTGCGTTTGGGTAATCTTTTACTGGGTAACGATGAAGGCGCAGCGGCCCTGGAAATCACCATGAGCGGGCCGATGCTGCGCTTCAATTGTGATGCGGTTGTGGCGGTGACCGGTGCGCAGATTCCATTGACGCTGAACGGTGAAGCGGCACCGATGAACACCGCGCTGCTGATTCCGGCCGGGGCCACAGTGCATCTCGGCACAATCGCCGGTGCAGGCGCTCGCAGCTATCTGTGCCTGCGCGGCGGCCTGCAA
The DNA here is from genome assembly GCF_058798795.1 of Pseudomonas sp. GW822-FHT07A10. Lineage (NCBI taxonomy): Bacteria > Pseudomonadati > Pseudomonadota > Gammaproteobacteria > Pseudomonadales > Pseudomonadaceae > Pseudomonas > Pseudomonas sp. GW822-FHT07A10. The sequence goes on along the minus strand of NZ_JBXAKV010000010.1, from coordinate 36,536 downwards.
GTGCCGGATTACCTGGGCAGCAAAAGTACCTTCACCCTCGGTCAGTTCGGTGGCCATGGCGGTCGTGCGTTGCGTGCCGGGGACGTGTTGCATGTGCCAGCCTTGATCGACCGTAGCGCGGGTGTTCAATTGCCTGATGAACAGGTCACCGAGTTGCCGGCCGTGCGGCAAATCAGGGTGATCTACGGCCCCCATGGCGCACCGGAATACTTCACCGAACACTACATCGGCACCTTCTTCACCACTAAATGGGAAGTGCATTTCAACTCCAGCCGCACCGGTGTACGGCTGATCGGGCCGAAGCCGGAATGGGTACGGGCCGACGGTGGCGAAGCCGGTTTGCATCCGTCGAATATTCACGACAATCCGTATGCCATTGGCGCGGTGGACTTCACCGGTGATATGCCGGTGATCCTCGGTCCCGATGGTCCGAGCCTCGGTGGGTTCGTCTGCCCGGTGACGGTGATCGAAGCGGATCTTTGGCAGCTCGGGCAACTGAAGGCTGGAGACAAGGTGCAGTTTTTGCCGATCGATCTGAAAACCGCTCGCTCTCTGGCAATGCAGAACCATTGTGGCGAGGGGGCTTGTCGGAACGCCGCATCGCCCCGTTCGACTGCGAAGCAGTCGCCAATCAGTCAACTCGATACATCTGATGCTGCGCGATTGCAGGTATTGGGGGCGCTTCGCGACCCAACGGGGGCAAGCCCCCTCGCCACAGGTAATGTGTTCCCACAGGGGGTTGTGTCGCCTGTGGTGCTGGATATCGGGCAGGACGATACGCGGCTGGTTGCACGCCTTTCGGGCGACACGCATTTGCTGCTGGAAATCGGCGCACCGGAACTGGACCTGGTCCTGCGCTTCCGCGCCCACGCGCTGATGCAGGCATTGGAAGGCAAACGCCTGCACGGGGTAATCGACCTGACGCCGGGCATCCGTTCGCTGCAAGTGCATTACCAACCGGAGCAACTGCCGCTCGCCGATCTGCTGGGCATCGTCGCCGGTGAGTGGGACGCTGTGTGCGCCGCCAAAGACTTGCAGGTTCCCTCGCGCATCGTGCACCTGCCGCTGTCCTGGGATGACCCGGCTTGCCAGTTGGCCATCGAGAAATACATGACCACCGTGCGCAAGGACGCCCCATGGTGCCCGAGCAATCTGGAGTTCATCCGGCGCATCAACGACCTGCCGAACCTCGACGAAGTGCAGCGCACGGTGTTCGACGCCCGCTATCTGGTGATGGGGCTGGGCGATGTCTACCTCGGCGCTCCGGTCGCCACCCCGCTCGACCCACGGCATCGTCTGGTCACCACCAAATACAACCCGGCCCGCACCTGGACCGCTGAAAACTCGGTGGGCATCGGTGGCGCCTATATGTGCGTATACGGCATGGAAGGCCCCGGTGGTTATCAATTCGTCGGCCGGACCTTGCAGATGTGGAATCGCTACCGCGAGGTCGCCGCGTTCGATGGCAAACCGTGGCTGCTGCGGTTCTTCGATCAAATCCGCTTCTACCCGGTAAGCGCCGACGAACTGCTGCGCATTCGACGGGATTTCCCGCTCGGGCGCTTCGCTCTGAACATCGAGCACAGTCAGTTGAACCTGGCGGATTACCAGGCGTTTCTGGCGAAGGAAGCCAACAGCATTGCGGCGTTTCGGGATCAGCAAAAAGGTGCGTTCAACGCCGAGCGCGAGCGCTGGATTGCCAGCGGTCAGGCGCATTTCGACAGTGAAGAACCGGCGCCGCAAGTGACCGAAGAGGCACTGTTGGCCGACGGTCAGCAGAGCATCGACAGCCACATCGCCGGCAACCTCTGGCAGGTTCAGGTGGAGGTCGGCAGCCAAGTGGTCGCCGGAGATGTGCTAGTGATTCTGGAGTCGATGAAGATGGAAATCCCGCTGCTCGCGCCCATGGCCGGTGTGGTGCGCGAGATTCGTGTGCAACCGGGCTCGCCAGTGCGCGCGGGACAGCGCGTCGTGGTGCTGGAACTCGACTGAAGCCATTTCAACAAGGATCTGAACCATGAACATCAATCTGCAACTCGACGCCCTGCGCAACGCTTACCGTGACGGCCACATCACGCCTCGGCAACTGCTGCCGAGCCTGCGGGAAAAAGCCGCGGCGCTGAACCCGGACTATCACTTGTTCATCCATTTACTCAGCGCCGAGGAACTGGAACCGTACCTCGCCGCCCTCGATGGTCGTGACCCAGGCAGCCTGCCGCTGTACGGCGTGCCGTTCGCGATCAAGGACAATATCGATCTGGCGGGCATTCCGACCACCGCGGCGTGCCCGGCGTTTGCCTACGTGCCGGAGCGTTCGGCAACCATCGTCGAGCAACTGCTGGCGCTGGGCGCGATCCCGCTGGGCAAGACCAATCTCGACCAGTTCGCCACCGGCCTCAACGGCAGCCGCTCGCCGTATGGCGCTTGCCCGAACAGCGTGTTGCCGGAGTATCCGTCAGGCGGTTCCAGTGCCGGGTCTTCACTGGCGGTGGCGCTCGGCGTGGCGAGTTTCGCCCTGGGCACCGACACCGCAGGTTCCGGACGCGTACCGGCGGCGCTGAACAATCTGGTCGGTTTGAAAGCCACCAAAGGGCTGATCTCCACGGCCGGGGTGGTTCCGGCCTGTCGCACGCTCGATTGCGTCACGACCTTTACGGCCACGGCTCGGGAAGCCAGTCAGTTGTTGGCACTGACCGCTCATCTCGACCCACGGGATGAATACAGCCGCAGCAATCCGCTGTGGAATGACGGCTCGGCCTTCGGCACGCCGCGCGCGTTTCGTTTCGGTGTGCCCCGTGCGCAGGACCTGGCGTTCTTCGGCTGCCCTGAAGGCCCGTTGTTGTTTGGCGACGCCATCGACCAGCTCAAAACCATGGGCGGTGAAGCGGTCGAACTGGATTTGTCGCCCTTCCTTGAAGCGGCGCGGTTGCTCTACGAAGGGCCATGGGTGGCTGAGCGTTACAGTGTGGCCGGCAAATTGATGGAGCAAAATCCTCAAGCCGTGTTGCCAGTGATTCGTGCCGTGCTGGCCAAGGCCCCGGCGGTGACCGGCGTGCAAACCTTCCGCGCCCACTACCGGCTGCAAGTCTTGAAGGCGCTGTGCGACAGAGTATTGGAGGGCCTCGACTGCGTGCTGACGCCAACCATTGGCCGTCCGGTGACGTTGGCGGAACTTGCCGCCGAACCGGTACTGCGCAACTCGGAACTGGGCTACTACACCAACTTCATGAACCTGCTCGATTACGCTGCCGTCGCCGTGCCCAGCGGATTGATGGGCAATGGTTTGCCATGGGGCGTGACCTTGTTTGGTCGCGCGTTTACCGATCAGTATCTGTTGAGCGTGGCGGATGCCCTGCAACGTCAGCAGGGCTTGGCGTCACCCGCACCGGCCGCCATCGCGCGCAATGACCGGGCACGACTGGTGGTCTGCGGCGCGCACCTGGAGGGGCTGGCGCTGAACTGGCAACTCAAACAGCGTGGAGCGCGGCTGGTAGAAACAACTCAGAGTTCTCCCGATTATCAGCTGTATGCCTTGGCCGGCGGCCCACCGTATCGCCCCGGCATGGTCCGCGTTAAAGAGGGCGGCGTGGCGATTGCGGTGGAAGTCTGGGAATTGCCGAGCAGTGAGCTGGGGTCGTTCCTCACCGGGATTCCTGCTCCACTGGGACTGGGCAAGGTGCAACTGGCGGATGGGCGTTGGGAGAGCGGGTTTATCTGTGAGCCGTATGGGCTGGATGGGGCGGTGGAAATCAGTCATTTGGGCGGGTGGCGGGCGTATTTGAAAAGCCTGGGTTGATCGCCTGATCACCGGCAAGACTCCTTCAGGAATGTGCGAGCGTTAGCTTGCACATGGCGGCTTGCGGGACGATCATGCGCAGCTCGGGCCAAGCAAACCGGCCATTACCAAATGACCCTTTCATGAATAAGCCAGACCTCTGCCCGGCCTGCGGCGCTTCCAACGACTGCAGCCTGGCCGATCCACGAACCGTCGATCGTGCCTGCTGGTGCTACGGCGTCAGCATCGACCCGGCGGTGTTCGAAACGCTGCCGGCCGAGCTGCGTGACAAGTCCTGCCTGTGCCCGGCCTGCGCCCGGGTCGAGGCGCAGTTGCAAGCAACCGCCTGGCCGATCACGTAACATACGCAGCCCTTTTCCCACCGATCCCTGGCCATGCGCGTTGACCGTTTCCTCAGCAACCTGCCCCGCTTCAACCGCAAGCAGGTACGCCTGTTGCTGGTGGAAAAGCGCGTCAGGGTCGACGGAACTATCGTCAGCGATCCTCACACCGAGGTGCTTGAGTTCAGCCGCGTGGAAGTCGACGACGAAGTGCTGCAGGTCGGTAAACCGGCCCGCTACTTCATGCTGCACAAACCGCCCGGCTGCGTCAGCGCCACCCGCGACCCGCAACACCCGACGGTGCTCGACCTGATCCATGAAGCGGACAAGGATGACCTGCACATCGCCGGTCGCCTGGACTTCAACACCACTGGCCTGATGCTGATCACCAACGACGGCACCTGGTCGCGACGCCTGACCCAGCCGCAGACCAAACTGCCCAAGGTGTACTACGTCGAGACGGAGCAGGAGATCACTGCCGACTACGCGATCACATTCGCCAAAGGCCTGTACTTCGCCTTCGAAGACCTCACAACCCAACCTGCCGAGCTGGTCTTGCTCGGGGCAAAATCGGCGCGCCTGAGCATCGTCGAGGGCCGTTATCATCAGGTAAAACGGATGTTCGGCCACTTCGACAACAAGGTGTTGCGCCTGCACCGCGAACGCATGGGACCGCTGCTGCTCGACGACGCGCTGAAGCCCGGCGAATACCGGCCGCTGAGCGTCGAAGAGATCCGATTGATCTAAGCAGGCGACCGCTCAGCAGAAGTTGTCGAATATTTTTTGAAAGATACTTGCGCGATGACGTGACCCCTGCTTGAATCAGGACGTCGGCGCGAAATGTGACCGGCGAGTCACCAAAACTACTCTAAGAAACTTTTTGCCGGCAGAGAACCCTCAGGTTCCGCCTTCCCCCGGCAAACTGCCCGCTTATAACAATACCCGTCGACCGGCGTGCAATGGATCGACATGGGCCTTCAAAATTCCAGGCGTATGCCTACCTGTCACAAAGCTCGTGCAATCTGATTTGCGCGCATACCCGCTTGCCAGGAGTCTTATGTCATGAGGCCAGAAATCGCTGTGCTGGATATACAGGGTCAGTATCGGGTTTACACGGAGTTCTATCGCGCAGACGCCGCAGAAAAGACCATCATTCTGGTCAACGGCTCGATGTCCACGACTGCGTCGTTTGCCCAAACCGTGAAAAACCTTTATCCGCAGTTCAATGTGGTGTGCTACGACCAGCCCTACGCGGGCAAGTCCAAGGCTCACAACCTGCATGAGAAAATGCTGACCAAGGAAATCGAAGGGCAGATCCTCCTGGAGCTGATCGACCACTTCGCCGCCGAACACGTGCTGTCGTTTTCCTTTGGTGGCGCCGCCACGCTCGTCGCCCTCGCCCACCGGCCACGGCGCATCGAAAAGGCTGTGATCAGTTCGTTCTCGCCGGTGGTCAACGAGCACATGCTCGACTACCTTCAGCGCGGTGTCGATTACCTCGGCAACCGGGACGGTGACCGCGTCGGCCACCTGGTGAACAGCACCATCGGCAAACACCTGCCTTCGCTGTTCAAGCGCTTCAACCACCGTCACGTCAGCTCATTGGCCGAACACGAATACGGGCAGATGCACTTCCACATCAGCGACGTGCTCAACAGCGACCGCAACTGCTACCTGAACGCGGCAAAGAAAATCAATGTGCCAGTGCTGTTCATGAACGGCGAATGGGACGAGTACACCGCCCCCGCCGATGCCAGGCTGTTCGCCGGCCATGTACAACACAGCACCTTCAGCACCCTTCAGGCCACCGGCCACTTCCTCGACATGGAACATAAAACTGCCTGCCAAGACAGCCGTAACGCATTGCTGGGCTTCCTGAAGCCGACGCAACACGAAAGCCGGCCGCGTTACCACTACGTCCAGGACCACCATGCATTGGCAATCTGAAACAGAGTCATCGCGAGCAAGCCCCGCCCTACTGTGTTGAACGCACTCCCGTAGGCGCGAGGCTTGCCCGCGAATGACCGCCAAGCGGTCCCTGTTTGTGTTTCACCCGACGCTAAAGCCATCGCGCATAAAGAAAAACTTCAAATCCGCGCTCACATCTGGTACAAAGTCAGCCGCTCTGAGCGGGTGTCGTATAATGGCATTACTCCAGCTTCCCAAGCTGATAACGAGGGTTCGATTCCCTTCACCCGCTCCAATCAGATTTCAGTCTCACGTCGTTTTTTGACGGGGGATGCAGGTAAAGAAAAAACCGGCCTTGATGGCCGGTTTTTTTGTGCCTGGGATTTGGGGGCCCTCCAGTCCTTGACGCCTCCGGCCCCGCATACTAGCGAATGCTATACTTCCTACGGATTGCATGAAGTGTGCAACGTTCCCCACGGGCGCAGATACCGACTGCAAATCTCAGTTTACGGCTGCGGGACAGAGGAGGCCTACGGCCAACACGAGATGGGAGGTGTGGCATGAACCGACACTATTACATCAGTGACAATCTCGACGATCTCGAAGCCCTTGAAACCGAACTGGAAGCCAACGGCATCAATACCGAACAAATTCATGTGCTCAGCGAACAAGTGGCTGATGTTGAAGAACACCATCTCCACGAGGTCAACTCGTTGATGAAACAGGATGTTGTTCACTCTGGCGAGATTGGTGCAGTGGTTGGTGTGCCACTCGCAGCGCTGATCCTTGGCGGTGCCTATTGGCTGGGCTGGACCGAAACCGCCGCAGGCTGGGTACCTTTTATCTTCCTTGCCATTGTTATATTTGGCTTCTGCATCTGGGAAGGCGGCTTTTTTGGTATTCAGGTACCTAACGCGCACTTCCGCAACTTTAAACAGATGGTGGAAGACGGCAAACATATCTTCTTCGTGGATGTTGATCCGAATCAGGAGCCGGTATTGGATCGGGTCATTGAACATCATCCAAAACTGAAGATCGCCGGCACGGGTACGGCATCCCCTCACTGGACAGTCGCCTGGCTGCACAAATGGCATCAGTTCAAGCGAACGATATAACGCCATTTACTGCGGGTTGACCCCGGAGGCTCAAAGCCGTCCGTTGGCTGCTTATTGACCGAAGAAAACGACCCGACTGAGGAAAACGTAATCCGCCTCGGTGGCCATCAGCCCGACGAGCACCAGCAAACACAACGGTGGCACCAATATGGCGTAGACCATGGCCAACCGCTCCCAGGCCATGTGCATGAAGATGGAGACAATTAAACCTGCCTTCAACAACATGAAAGTGATAATCAGGGCCCACCGAAGGTAACCATGGAAGTGAAAATAGTCGACCAGATACGACATCGTGCTGAGGACGAATAACAGCCCCCAGATTTTCAGGTACAAACTGATTGGATGTTGCTGACCCTGAGCATGCGCCATCACCCGTGCTCCTCTACCATAAATAGAAGAAAGCAAAAATAAACACCCACACCAAGTCCACGAAGTGCCAGTAAAGCCCGGCTATTTCGACGTTCTGATAGTTTCCGGAGCGCTCATAATCTCCTCGCATGACTTTCATCGCCACAATGCTGAGATAGATGGCGCCGATTGACACATGCAGTCCGTGAAAACCGGTAATCATGAAGAAGCTGGCCCCAAATTGAGCCGCGCCCATGGGGTTCCCCCAGGGACGCACGCCTTCGGCGATAAGCTTGCTCCATTCAAATGCCTGCATGCTGACGAAGGTCACGCCCAAGGCAGCGGTCGCCAGCATCAGGGCTGTGGTTTTCGCGCGATCACGGCGATAGGCGAAGTTAACGGCCATGGCCATGGTGCCGCTGCTGCTGATCAGCACAAAGGTCATGATGGCAATCAGAATAAGCGGGATTTCTCTACCGCCGATCGTCAATGCGAACACTTCACTGGGGTTCGGCCAAGGGGCGGTGATGGTCATGCGGACCGACATGTAGCCGGTTAAAAAGCAGGTGAATATAAACGTATCGCTGAGCAGGAATATCCACATCATCGCCTTGCCCCAGGGGACCTGCCTGAAAGCCTCCCTATCCGAGGCCCAGTCGCTGGCGATGCCCTGCCATCCCGGGGCAGGCGGCGGGCTTGGTGGATTGGATGAACTTGACTCGGCCGGTGCTAATGGGTGCGATGCCATGGCTTTTCACCTCAGGCCGCAGAATCTGGCGATGGCTTCATAGGTTTGCGGCGTGCTGGTCAGCAGCGCGAAGAGCACGAACCAAAGACCCAATAAGTAGTGCCAATAGGTGGTACAGAGCTCTACGCTGACGCGCAGTTGCGGCAACGGCACGTGACGCAGGAATTTAGCGACGGTTATGCCCCAGGCAATCAGCCCGCCCAGCAGGTGAAGGCCATGCACACCGGTTAACAGGTAGAAGAAACTGTTGGCCGGATTACTGGCGACAAAGTAGCCCCAGGCGACAAACTGCTGCCAGACCCAGAGTTGCCCCACCAGAAAGGCAATTGCAAATACACCGCCCACTACAAAACCCATGGCCGTTGCGTCCAGTCGAGCCTGTCGGGCGGCCATGCGCGACCACTGCAGTGCGATGCAACTCAGTACCAAAAAAGCCGAATTCACCCACAACGGCCATGGATTGGCTAACGGCGCCAAGGGGTCTGTCAGGGGTAGCCAGTCAGCCATTTGTGAGCGGGCAATGAAGGCGAGCAGGAAGAGAAAGAATAACGAACTCACCACCGCCAGAAACAAGCGCAGGCCTACCCTTGCGGTTCGGCTTCTATCGGCGTCGGCCTGAATACCTTCAGGATCGCGATTCCAACTGCCGCCGGGGTCAGCGTCGTCGGCGTTTCTCAATAGCAGTCTGTTCATGTTTTAACGTCCGCTATCTTGGTTCCGGCACTGAGTTGCCGCATTTGCTCCAGCTCCTCGGCAGAGACCGTTTGCGGCACGAAATCCTGCTCTATCCCCGGCACGCTGTAGTCATAAGCCCAGCGATGCACGACCGGCAGTTTCGCTCCCCAGTTACCGTGTACCGGTGGGGTGTTCGGCGTTTGCCATTCCAGACTGGCCGCGCCCCAGGGATTACTGCCTGCGGGCTTACCTTTAAATACACTCCAGGCCAGGTTGAACACGAACAGCAACTGGGAAACGCCGACAATCAATGCGACCACCGTAATGAAGGCATTCAACTCTTGCGCCGACTGCGGGATGAACGCGTAGTTTTCATAGGCGTAGTAACGGCGCGGCATGCCCTGGAAACCCAAGTAGTGCATGGGGAAGAAAATGGCGTAGGTACCCAGAAAGGTAATCCAGAAATGCAGCTTGCCCAGGGTGTCGTTAAACATCCGCCCGGTGACTTTCGGAAACCAATGATAGATGCCGCCGAATACCACCAGTACCGGTGCGACTCCCATGACCATATGGAAATGGGCGACGACGAAATAGGTGTCCGAGAGCGGAATGTCCACGATCACATTGCCGAGAAACAACCCGGTCAGACCACCCACCAGGAAGGTGACGATAAAGGCCAGGGCAAACAGCATCGGCACGGTCAGATGAATGTCGCCCCGCCACAGGGTCAACACCCAGTTATAGACTTTCAGTGCAGTCGGCACCGCGATGATCAAGGTGGTGACGGCGAAGAAAAAGCCAAAGTACGGGTTCATCCCGCTGACATACATATGGTGCGCCCAGACCACAAAGCTGAGCACGCCAATCGCAATAATCGCCCACACCATCATTCGGTAGCCGAAGATATTTTTACGCGCATGGGTGCTGATCAAGTCGGAGACCAGGCCAAACGCAGGGAGAGCAACGATGTAGACCTCCGGGTGGCCGAAGAACCAGAACAGGTGCTGGAACAAGATCGGGCTACCGCCCTGATGATTGAGCTGCTGCCCCAGCGAGATCATCGCCGGCATAAAGAAGCTGGTGCCCAACAGCTTGTCGAACAGCATCATGACCGCACTGACAAACAGCGCCGGGAAGGCCAGCAAGGCCATGATCGAGGCCATGAAGATTCCCCATACGGAGAGCGGCATGCGAAACAATGTCATGCCGTGCGTGCGTGCCTGCAATACCGTGGTGACGTAGTTCAGCCCGCCCATGGTGGCGGCGACAATAAAAATCGCCAGAGAGACGAGCATCAGGACAATGCCCCATTCGACCCCGGGTGTCCCCTTGGTGATGGACTGCGGCGGATAGAGCGTCCAGCCCGAACCGGTGGGACCGCCCGGCACAAAGAAACCGGCGAGCAATACCAGTACCGCCACCAGGTAGAACCAGTAGCTCAGCATGTTGACGTAGGGGAAGACCATGTCGCGGGCGCCCACCATTAGTGGGATCAGATAGTTACCGAAGCCGCCCAGAAACAGAGCCGTCAGCAAATAAATGACCATGATCATGCCGTGCATGGTCATCGCCTGATAGTAAGTATTGGCGTCCATGAACGCCAAACTGCCGGGGAAGCCTATCTGTAAGCGCATCAAGTCGGACAACACCACGGCGATAAGCCCCACGAACAGAGCCGTCAAGGAGTATTGAATGGCTATGACCTTGTGGTCCTGACTCCAGATATATTTGGTCAGGAAACTTTTAGGCTCGTGCAGTGCTTCTGTTTCGGCTTGCTCCGCATAGGCCATCACGTCATCCTCCTGTCGAAGTTTCGGTGTACTGCTGGCTGCTTACGGCTATTTCCCTGGCTGCGCCTTGCTCGTATCAGCGTCGGCATTCGCTTTGGATTTGATAAAAGCGATCAGTGCATTCAACTCCTTATCGCTGGGAGCAAAGACCGGCATGACGGGTGCATAACCCTTGACGATTTTGGCAGCGGGATTAAGAACCGAGTCTTTTATATAGCCCTCATCGACCTTGATGCTCGTACCGTCGGCAAGGGTTTCGGTCTTGCCGTACAGACCCTGCCAGCTGGGACCGATGCCCTTGCTGCCATCGACACTGTGGCAGGCCAGGCAGCCGAGCGATTCGGCCAACTGCTGTCCTTGCGCCGCCAGGTCTTCACCTGGGCCCGGCGCTTGGCCGGCAGCAGATTCCTCGCCTTGTCGCGCAGCACCCAGTGATTTGATCAGGGCGATGAGTGCACCCAATTCATCGTCATTGAGAGTATAGGTCACCATGACCGGCGGGTAGCCTTGTACCAGACGGGCCTTCGGATCGAGGATCGACTCTTTCAGGTAAGCCTCATCGACCTGCACACTGCTGCCATCGGCAAGCTGTTCAGTGCGGCCATACAAGCCCTTCCATCCCGGGCCGAGACTGGCACTGCCATCCTGGCTATGGCAGGCCCCGCAACCGTATTTTTCGACCAACTGGCGGCCTTTTTCCAGCACGCTGTCCTGACTGGGCCTGGCAGCTGTCGCTAATGTCTGCGCAAACGTCGGCTGGCTGGCCAACCATTGATCGAAGACGTCCTGTTCTTCCACGATCATATGGCCGCGCATGTTGTAATGACCGACACCACAGTATTCGGCGCAAAGAATTTCATACTTCCCGGTTTTGGTCGGTGTAAACCAAAAGTACGACACCATCCCCGGCACCATGTCCATCTTGCTGCGGATTTGCGGAACATAGAAATCGTGCAATACATCTTTGGATCGCAGTAAAACTTTCACCGGCTTATCGAGCGGAAGACGAACTTCATTGCTTTTTATCAGTACATCGTCCTGCCCGGCAGGATCATTGGGATCAAGGCCGAGGGGGTTGGTGGAATCAACAAATTTGATATCTGACTTACCCAACTTCCCGTCTTGGCCGGGGAAGCGAAAGGCCCACTGCCACTGCTGGGCGATCACTTCAAGTTCATAGGCATTTTTCGGTACCCGGATAAAATCATCGTAAACAACCAGGCCTGGCGCCAGCATGGCGACAATACCTACCGAAGTAACGATAATTAACCATAGTTCCAGTTTTTTACTTTCTGGTTGGTAGTGCGCCCTGGATCCCTCCTTGTGACGATAACGCATCACCGCCACCGCCATAAAAACCGTAATGGCGATGAAGAATATTCCGCTAATGATCAGGGTGACAAACAGGGTGGTGTCTATGGATCCCCAGTTGGAAGCTGCCGGTGTTGCATGCCAAGGCGCGAGTATATGGAAGAGTACTGATGCAATAACGATTAGTATCAAGATAATTGCTATTGCCATGTTCTCTTCATCCTGTTCCTGTTGCTCATTGGTTATGCCAAAGCATCGCCACTGACGTCCAAGCAGGGCCGACAACTGCCACCCATCCCGATGACAAAGTCAGTAAGAAGTATAGAGCCATCGGGCTGTACCGTGAGGCGGGCAAGCGAGGCCCGGTTGCCAGCTATACTCAATGTCAGATTACGAACGGCAGGAATCGGCCAGAAGCGGCCCAAAAGGCGAACCCTGCCTATGCGTAACAGTCAGATAAGTGATGACATTGAGAACAACAGCCACAGAATCCAGCAGTCCACGACGGAGATTTCGTCATGAGTGCCCTGACGATCGAAGGCTGGTGCAAGCCCAGCCCCGACCAGAAGTCCATCCCGATCGGTGAGATCCATTTTGACGTCGATGACCCCCTTCATCTGCGTCTGGAGCAAGCTGAAGAACGTCTACAAGAGACCCATGAGCCCGAAGCCATGGTCGATGTCGACATGAGCACAATGGATTTGGTCTTGCCAGAGGGATATGGCCCCTTGTCCGACTGCCAGATGCGCGTCTATCTGCATTACGAGCGCGGTCAGTTCCATTTGGTCGGGCATCGAGCGAGTGATGGAAGCTTGATCTACACCAATGCGGTTTTGATTGATCAGTTGCTTTAGAAACGCCGCATGATGCGCGGGAACCCAAAAACCGGTCCGCAGCGGCCGGTTTTTATGCCTGAAATTTGAGCATTCCTTGCGCCTCAGCGCTGCGGCAAAACCCTGCAATACAGAAAACGGGTTCTACCCAAACCATCGCGACATGCCCTCCTAGACTCGTTTCATGCCGGTCAACCATCCGTATCCAGGGTGGGTTGGTGGTTATAGTGTTGATTAGTGATTTTCAGTAGGTATAGTAACCACAAGCACACCACAGGGAGGTGATGTGAATAGCCGGTTTTTGATAAGCCAAATCGTTGCGGACGGCTGGTATCTGGTACGAATCAGGGGGAGTCATCACCACTTCAAGCATCCGACCAAGCCTGGACTGGTGACGGTTCCTCACCCGAAAAAGGACCTGCTCAAGAAAACGGCCATTAGTATTTTGCAACAGGCGCTGCTCTGACGAACCGATGGACTGCGCCCTCGGAGGATAACGAACATGCTTTACCCCATCGCGATTTCCATGGGTGATGACGAACACGCCTGGGGCGTAGAAGTTCCGGATATTCCAGGTTGCTTCTCCGCCGGGGAAGATCTGGATGACGCCATGGCCATGGCTCGCGAAGCCATCGAAGGTCATTTCGAGATTCTGGCCGAAGACGGATCACCGATTCCGCCCGCCAACAAAGTGACCCTGCATGCGGCTAATCCACAGTACGCAGGGTGTACGTGGGCCGTGGTGGATATCGATGTCACCAAATACCTGGGCAAGGCGCAGAAACTCAACATCACCCTGCCCGGCTATCTGCTCAACCGCATCGATGAGTACGTATTGCACCATCCGGAAGAGAAAAGTCGCTCCGGGTTTCTAGCCTCGGCGGCGCTCAAGGTCTTGCAGCAAAGTTGATAGCCTGAAAATCGGATCAATCAAGGGGACAATGTGTCCCCTTTGATTCGTCAGCGCGTTGCCACCATGAACAACCGCGGAAACGGCAGCAGCACCGAACCATCGCTCAGCGCCGGATAGACCTGCTCGATTGCCGCTTGATACTGCTTGAGATAGTGCACCCGTTCCACGTCATCCAATGGTTCGAGAAAAGGCCGCAAACCGGAGCCTTTGAACCACTCGACCACACCCGATGCGCCGTCCGCGAGCGGATGATAGTAAGTGGTGCGCCATACATCGACGCGAGTGCAGTGGCCACGCAGCATTGAGTAGTAGCCGCTTGCATCCTCCATTCCCGTTCGCTGGCCAGCAGCCCTTGCCAGCTTGTCAGCCCACGGGCCGTTCGCTGCGACCTCGCGCATCAACCGGTGCGACGGTTCGTTGAGGTTATCGGGCATCTGGATGCCCAGGCTGCCGCCGGGCGTGAGCCTGTTTACCAGCGATGGCAGCAGCCTGGCGTGATCCGGCACCCACTGCAGCACCGCATTGGCGAAAATCACATCGAACGGGCCGGTCTCGTTCCAGGTATCAATGTCAGCGGTGTCAAAATGTACCTGAGGCAGGCGCTTGCGGGCGGCCTCGATCATATCGGTCGAACTGTCCAACCCACGCACCGCGGCATCGGGAAAACGCTGCACCAGCAACTCGGTCGAATTGCCGGGGCCGCAACCGATGTCGATGGCCGAACGGACGTCCACCGCAGGGATGGCGGCCAGCAAGTCACGCGCCGGGCGCGTGCGCTCATCTTCGAAAGCTACGTATTGTTTGGCGGACCAACTCATATCGCTCTCCTGTCGGGTGCATTGTTGTCGCCAGGGGCAGACAACCGGTTGGCTACGATACATCGTCCGCGTCAGTTAACCCACGCCCCCACCCGCCAATGCCAGCCATCGTTACGTTGCTCCCAGTGCGGATGCACATAACGATACCCCGGTCGCTCCGGGACCCAATGACCATGAACCGCGACATAACGCCCGCCTTCCCAACGCCAGTACCCCCTGGACCAGAGGTAACCCGGTCGCCCCGCGGGCTCTACCTCGACAACGCGTTCCGGCGGCGGCTGCGGTGCGATGACCTCAACATATTCACGCTCCACCGGACGCCGGTCATGAACGACCCGTTCCTGCACACAACCCGCTGCGGTAACCACCACTGCCAGCAACACCATGTAACGTAACAACATGCCGCCTCCTCTGGCTTGAAAGCCAAGTTGAGTGAACCAGCAAAAAAACGCCCCCTTTTCCACCATGCTCCTGCCTGGTTCACTGCTTTTTTAACAGGTCTTATCTGTCTATTGCCTGAACCCGGATCACTTGATGACGGAAAACACAGGGGATCTGGATAAGCCTTTTTTATCGCCAAATCGTTGGAAGCCATAACCGAAATGACCGTTCGTCGACCGACCAGCAAAGCAGTTTTGACAGTATAAAAATGGCATCTATAGTCCTATCGCGGCCTGTTGGAAGGAACCCAACCCGTCATTTCAAGGCAAGGAGCAAGGCCAGCTCGTCCCCCGAGATCGAGTGGGTTCCCCAGTAGTGTGTTCGCAACGGCCACAAGGCAAACAAGCGTTGTCGTGCCTGGTAAGTAGCCAGACAATCACTATTGTTAAAAGGAGCTTCACTATGTCTCGAGTCACGGATGTACTTGTTTCCATCGACACTGAAACCATTCTGAAAAACTACCCGAACATCAGCAAAAACCCTGCTGCGCCGACGATGATCGACGTCAATCATGTGTACATGGTGACCAATCAGAACAACGTGGTGAGTGGCCAGGCCGGTGGCGAGCTCAACTTGAAAGCCCAGGTAGGCGACTTGATTCGCTGGCGTGAAACCAGCCTGTCGCAGAGCTTCGAAACTGCAGTGGTTTTCTACAAGTTCATCGGTAACGCCGGCAACGAGTTGATCTCCACGCCCACGCCACGCAAGGCTACCGCCTGCGTCGCCGTTCCGAATACCAGCAACCCGTCGGTGCCCAGTTGCCAGAAAGTCGATAACTATTACTGGTCTTCAGAGACCCTTGCGTGCGGCAGCGTGACCTATCACTTCAACTTCCTGATCGTGGATCGCAACTGCCAGATTGTCGGCTGCTGCTCGTGGGATCCGTTCATTACCATCCGTAATTGACGATGGCGGACCCCTTGGCAACAAGGGGTCACCCCAGTTCGTTGCCGCCTCGGCTGGAACAGGATGTCTTGCTTGAAACCGAAGCGGCTACCGTTTTGCGTCAACATCATGAAAGGAATCCATGATGACTTCCGAACCGATTACCCCCCCTTCGGCGAGTACCGTGACCGCCAATAGCGTGCTGCTGATCGTCGATGCCGAATCGCTGCTTTCGCGCTATCCGCAACCCAGCCTTGACCCGCAAAAGCCGACCGTGATTGAAGATGGTTTCATCTTCGGCATCAGCACTACATCAGCAGAAGAAAATGTTAAAAACGACAGCAAAATCACACTGACCACCAACAACGGAAAAGTCTTTCATATTCGCGGCAGGACCGTCAGTTTGCTGGCCGAACACAGCGTGGTATTCCACAACATCACGGTGGACGATACCGGGATCCTTTCTCCGCCCAAGCTGATCGTCCATGGCGACCAGACCGTCCCCGCGCCCGACCCCGCCAACCCGAACCAGCCGGGCAGCCACAAGGCCGATGATCATTATTGGGAGTGCTCGCAACTGAGCACGGGCGTGGCAACCTGCGAACTGAGCTTCATGCTGATCAACCAGCGCTGCGAAGCGCTCGGGTATTTCAGCTGGAAGACTGAGGTGACGCTGTCGGCGTGAATAAAGATTATCGAGTAGGAGGCGGCTTCACAGCCGTCGTCCTCTCACACCACCGTACGTACGGAAACGAGCAAGTCCAGGCACTTACAGTGGCAAGGTATTGCAGTGCTTGATCTCCTTGAGCGAAAAACCGGTATACATTTCCTTGATATTGCCGAGCGTACGTACGCGATGCATGGCGAGTTCATGGAATGCCTCCATGTCTTTGACGACTACCTGCAGGAGGTAGTCGTATTTCCCCGACACTTTGTGACAGGCAATAATGTTGGGCAGCGCCAGGACGCCCGCTTCGAAATGCTCCATGGCGTGCTCGGAGTGACTATCGAGGGTGACGCTGATGAAAGCGAAAAGTCCCAGCCCTATGGTCTTCGGGTTCAAGTGCGCGTGATACCCGACAATCACCTCCTCTTCCAGGCGCTTCAGGCGCTTCCAGCAGGCTGGCGCTGACAGGCAAACACGAGCGGCGATCTCGGCGTTCGTCAGGCGACCATTCATTTGCAGAATGTCCAGAATTGAACGATCAACCTTATCCATTTCCGCCATGTGTTCTCTCCGTTTAACAATGAGTACGCGGTAGGGCGATTGGCCCCATCCCGCAGGTCCTTGATCAAGCATCCATTTCTAGAAACTACAAATACTAGAAAGAAAATTACATAAAGAACACATTTTGGATAATTAACGACTGAAAAATAACTAAATACAGACCCGTTTCGAAAACTAATTTTCGAGGCACTGAAATACAATTTCTTGTCATTTCCGACACCAAAGCCACTGGCTCTGACAATAAAAATAAGTAACAACGGAGGCAATATTGAGCATTTTCAGAACAAAAGACCTGGACACAATGATTGCTGCCGCCCGGGCTCCTGCAGGGTTGAAAAAAGTGCTGGGGCCGATGGATTTGGTCTTGATTGGTATCGGTGCAATCGTGGGGACGGGCATCTTTGTATTGACCGGAACCGGCGCATTGACTGCGGGACCAGCCCTCACGGTTTCATTCCTGTTAGCAGCGTTGGCCTGTGCATTTGCAGCGCTCTGTTATGCCGAGTTCGCCTCATCTGTACCGGTAGCAGGCTCGATTTATACCTACAGCTACGCGACGCTGGGAGAGTTGGTGGCCTGGATGATCGGCTGGGATCTGATGCTCGAATACGGACTGGCCAGCTCGGCTGTGTCTGTTGGGTGGTCGGGTTACTTCCAGTCCCTGCTGAGCGGATTCGGGCTGAATCTTCCGGTTGTGCTTACGGCGGCTCCAGGCTCTTTGCCTGGCGTGGAAACCTGGTTCAACCTACCCGCGCTGGTGATTATGCTGGCGATTACCTGGATGCTTTCTATAGGCATCAAGGAATCCGCGCGCGTAAACAACGTGATGGTGATCATCAAAATCGCCGTGGTGCTGCTCTTCATCGCCGTTGGTGTGAGACATGTTCAGCCGGCTAACTGGCAACCTTTCGCGCCCTTCGGTGGCCATGGCATTTTGAGTGCTTCGGCCTTGGTTTTTTTTGCTTTCATTGGTTTCGATGCGGTTTCCTCTGCCGCCGAAGAAGTGAAAAAACCGGCGCGCGACCTCCCCATCGGTATTATCGGTTCCTTGGCCGTTTGTGCAGTGTTATACGTTGCTGTTTCAATGATCATGACCGGCATCGTGCCCTATGCCCAATTCCTTGGCGTTGATCATCCGGTCTCATTGGCGTTGCAACATGCCGGTGAAAGCTGGGTTGCCGGGTTCGTTGATTTAGGCGCAATCGTTGGCATGACGACTGTCATTCTGGTGATGGCTTACGGTCAAACCAGGATCATCTACGCGATGTCGCGCGACGGACTGCTTCCCCAGCGCCTTTCCAGGGTTCATACACGATTCGGCACCCCATTTTTCGCCACCTGGATGGTCGGAATAGTCTTCGGGCTGATCTCGGCACTGATTCCGCTGAACGTCCTCGCCGAGTTGATCAACATCGGTACGTTGGCCGCATTCAGTCTGATCTCGGTGGCAGTGATCGTATTGCGCAAGACCCGACCTGATCTTCCTCGCGCATTCAGATGCCCGGGCGTGCCCATTGTTCCATTGCTCGCCATCGCGTTCTGCGTAACCTTGATGACCTTCCTCAAGCAGACGACCTGGCTGGCATTTGGGGCGTGGTTGGCAATTGGCCTGGTGATCTACTTTGCCTATGCGAGGCGCCGCTCGTTATTGCATTAATCCAGCATTTCGTCAGGTCTGGAGTATCAATCAACCTCCAATAGTTTTCAGGTGCGAAACTGCATTCCAGTTGCGCACCTGATTACATTCGCCTGTCAATCCTCACCTCATTTGTCCTGTTTTTAGCCCTAGGAGACCAGTGGCGCGCATTTGCAGTGGCACGCGAACTCTATTTATTCAGTTACCCCATTTAACTCATGACTTAGGCCCGCCACGGTGGAAGAGCCCCTTCGAAAAGTGAAAAGGCTCGATGCAGGAAACCGTTGAAGCGAGCAGCATCACGCCGCAGCCCTGCCTGTTGACCACCAATCAGGCACAGATGGGCCACCTGACCAATCACTTCTGCTTGGCCTGGCATATGGACCAAGCGGCGGCACGTGCGTATCGCGAAGTCCAGTCGTCTTGTATCAACACGCTGCTGAAACTCGCCTACCAACGGATCATGCAGCGACCAGGCTCGGATGGAAATTTCCCGCCCAGGTTGTTTCTCAGCGGCAATACTCAAGTAGCGTTTCAAGGTTTCGCCCGCGCTACGACCCTGCGCCGCATAAGCGAGCATGCGCTCCGTGTAGTCTTCTTCCCAAGCGGCCAGCAAGGTGCGGACAAAGTCTTCGCGATTGCGGAAATGGTGATAAAACGATCCGCGGGTCACATTCAATCGGCGCGATAGACTCTCGGCCGAAACGCCAATGTGCCCGATTTGGTCGAGAGCCTCAAAACCAGCCGCGATCCAATGGTTACGAGTTAGTTTTCTCACCCGTTATTTCGCTCCATGTTTAGCGCCATACAGACTGTGTATGGTGCGCAACCGATTGATACGCTGCGAACACCAGCAAAGATGGCCGTTGCGTTTTGCACGCCAGCACTTTTCATGGAGCTCGCCTTGAGGAAAATCGTTCTGGTTGCTTTCGACCAATTCACTGATATCGACCTATTCCTGATGTGGGACATCTTAGGCCGCAACACCGAGGACTGGCACGTCCGAATATTGGGTTCCAGCTCTATCGTGCGATCGGCGCACGGCCTGCCTGTTTCGGTGCACGGTCCGCTTTCCGAGGCCAATAGCGCCGACGCGGTATTGTTCGTCAGCGGCAAGGAAGGGATACCCGCTGCACTTGCCGCCCCAGATTTCCTGCCGTCGTTTGAACTTGACTCCAGACGCCAGCGAATCGGCTCCATATGCGCCGGAGCTTTCATTCTCGAACGGCTTGGGCTACTCAGCGGCCAAGCAACTACACATCCGGATGCACGATCGAGCTTGCAAGCTCTGGGACTTGAGCCCCTGGACCAGCCTCTTGTATGCCAGGGGAACGTTGCAACCGCTGGCGGATGCCTTTCGGCGCTCTATCTGGTGGGATGGTTGGTTGAATCCTGGTTCGATGTCGACAAGCGCCGTGCGACGTTGCTCCCTGTTCTGCCAGCCGGGCAGCAAGAGCTCTATGATGCCTTGATCGGGTTCAGTATCCGACAAGCACTTACAGGGCGACAAGGAGCGTTACACGACAAACCATCGCAACAAGAAACGCGACATGGCATGTCGTCTAATTGGTAGTTAGAACTCAGGAGAGATCCCCGATGCCCCGAGAATTTGAGCTCATTATGTCCGTGCCAGTCCCCTCGAGGTCCGGCATCACCCACCTTTACAAGTCAATGAACCTGGCGGACGCTTTTGCGATTCGGCTCCCTGCGGGCACATCCAGCAATCCAGATTTGCTAGCTCGATTCATCCTTTCCCACCAGCCATCCTGGATCGGATGGCTCATGAAAGTCCGAGACACTATCGCTGCCTGTTTTGGTCTCAAGACAGCCAAACATTTAGCATCACTTGCTAATCGGATTGGAATCTTCAAGGTCTACAGCACGAACCAGACTGAAATCGTGTTGGGAGAGGACGACAAACACCTCGACTTCCGGATATCGATCCTATGTTCTGAAGAGGCAGAGCCAGAAGGCAGTCGCCAACTCGTTTTTTCAACCGTGGTCCAGTGCCACAACCGTCTAGGCCGGGCCTACATCTTCGTTATTGCCCCATTTCACCGCTTGGTTGTTAAGGCCCGCCTCCTCCGTGCTGCGCGCATCGGTTGGCCTCTGGCTACCTGTCCCTAAGGCTGAGCGCTGTCTGCCCCCTGAGGTCTAACCCTTCCATCGAAGGCTGTTCTGGCAAGCCTGGCCAAGTCTCTCATGTCAAACGTCAGGCCTCTAAGATGCATTCAATATCTCTACGGCGCGCCACAAAAAACCGGCCTCAAAGGCCGGTTCTTTTTATGGTACGTATCCAACAGTGCTAGTCGTAATAGCCAACAGTCTTCTTCAAGTGGTCCGAATAATCGTAAATCTCATCAACCGATCCAATCGGAGATTTGAATCAATGCTGAGCCATGCCCCCGCGAGTGACCAACGTCAATCGCGGGGCATGCAGCTAACGACTGGCTTGCAGTGCCCTGGCCATTTGCAGATGGTTTTGCAGCTTGGGCAGGGTTTCTTCGGCGAACGCTTTGATTTGCGGCACGTCCGTTGTCTGCGCTTGTTGTTGAAGTTGCTCGATGGCTTCCTGGGTGGTCTTTACCTGACTGTCGACGTACGCCTGATCGAAAGAGGTATCGTCCTTAATCTCCGGTATCAAGGCTTTGGCCTTGTCGACCACCTCTTCGCGTGGTGCGACCGGTAAATCGAGTTGCTTGGCAATTTTCGCCAGATGCTGGTTGGCGGTGGTGCGATCGTTGATCACCACGATGGTGTAATCCTTGACCTCTTTGGATGCGGTTTTCTGGTGCGCCAGGCGGCTGGCTTCGATGTCGGCCATGCCTTGGGCCGACGCCTCATTGACGAATTCGGCGGGAGACTGGGCAAAGGCATTGGTGGCGCACAGGCCCAGTAACGTGGCAAAACCGGCATTGCGTAAACGGGTGGCCATCCAGCTCATGGTCGCGCCCTCCTTCTTGAAATTCAAACGGGAGCTTGCGCCCCCGTCTATTAAACAAAACCACCTTCACCTATTACCGAGACTTCTGACCGCCTTTGCGGCCCATGCTTCCTTTCGAAGGGTCTTTATCAACGGTCGTCGTGGTGGTTTTCCCACCTTTGCGACCCGCTTCAGACGCCTTGGTTCGATCGTTGGCGAAGCCTCCCGGGTTCGGATTTTTTGAAGTAGGCATGGTTCTCATCCTCTTGGTGATGATCACGGCGAGCTATCGCCCGCATAGGATATGAATTTCCACGCCCAAAAAGGTTTAGAAAACCTGGCAGCGCCGCGACGAACGGTGACGGATTTTCAGACACCGAGACGTGAATGGTGCTGGCGCTTGGCAGCGTACATTGCCTCATCGGCATGCCTGAACAGCTGCTTTTCTTCGGTGCCATGTTCGGGGTATCGCGCGACGCCGATGCTCGGCTGGATCGTCAGGTTGTGCCCGTCCAGACGCAGGGGCTGAACCAGCACTTGGCGGATTTTCCCCGCCACATTCTCGGCATCTTCGGCTGCGTGGATGTTGTGCAACAACACGACAAATTCATCACCACCAATGCGCGCCACCGTATCGGTTTCGCGCACGCAGCCCTTGAGCCGATTGGAGACCGCTTGCAGCAGCATGTCGCCGACCGCATGACCGAAGGTGTCATTGACTTGCTTGAAGCGGTCGAGGTCGACATAGAGCAACGCCATTCGACCGGAGTCTGCCCGGGCCAGCGCCAGCGAAGCTTTGAGGCGTTCACGCAACAATTCGCGATTGGGCAGCTGAGTCAGCTGATCGTACTGGGCCATGCGCTGGAGCCGGGCGTGCAATTGCTTGCGTTCGATCGCGGTCGCGACCTGGGCGCAAACATACTGCAGCAACTCCTTGTCTTGTTCGGTGTAGCGCTCGCCGCCCGGCACGCTTTTGACGATCAGCGCGCCGATGGTGCCGTTTTGCGAACTCAACGGCACGCCCAGCCAGCAGGGTGAATCCTGGCCCTCGACCAACGCTGCAAACCCCTCCGGCAGATTGTCCTGATCCGGGGTCAGCAGGATCGGCAAGCCACTGCGAATCACTTCTGCGCACAAACGCCCGGTAACAGTCCCGGGATCCTCGGGTTGCAGCTCATGGTCGTCAACGTGATAGGGGAAATTCAGCTGCGCGCAGTGCTCGTCATACAGTGCTACGGAGAAATTCAACGCCGGCAGCCATTCGCCGATGATCGAATGGATGCGTTTGAACAGCGCCAGCAAATCTTCCGCCGCGTGGGCCGCTTCGGAGATCGCATACAGCGCCGCTTGTCGGGACTCGGCCTGTTTGCGCTCGGTGATGTCGCGCGCCACGGCGATACGCAACTGATCGACCTCCGACCAACGTGCCGACCAGAGAATGTGCACCACCCGGCCGTCCTTGCGCAGGTAACGATTTTCAAAGTTGAGCTTGGGTTCGCCCCCCATGATCTCGCGCGCGGCGTCGAGGGTACGCTGTCGGTCGGCAGGGTGAACCAGGTCGATCATCGACTGGCCGATCAGCTCGTCGGGGGTGTAACCGAAAATGCGCTCGCAGGCCGCGCTGACAAATACGAAGCGACCTTGTTTGTCCACCGCACAGACGGCGTCCAGCAAGAGATCGATGTAACTCGCCATTGGCGCGGAATTTCTGGTTTCCATGATGCAGAGAGCATGTCCGGACAATGCAACATTGAAGAACCCTCCCTGACCGGTCATACGCCCGAGCGATGACTGTGCAGCCGACGCTTCCCTGCGTTCAGCCTCAAGCCTTGTTCGTCACCAACCCCGGAAGCGCATGCACCAGGGCATTGATGGCGAAACCGATGAACATGACCCCGCACAAGCGGGTGATCGCCAGTTCATGACGCTGATACAACGTGCGCACCTGACGCGCACCGACGATGCCAATGAGAATAGCGTAGGCCAAAAGGCCACCAATGAAGCTCAAGATGATCAACCAGGGCAACATTGACCAATGCAGCAACTCTGCACGGCTGGACAACAGTGCTGTAAACGTCGCCACCGCCACCGGGTATGCCTTGGGGTTGGTCAGGCCGAACAGGATGCCGTGCCAGAATGGCTGCCGCGCCGGGCCCTAAGGCGCCTCGGCACTGGCGCGACGAGCGCGAACCGCGCGCAGGCCCAGCCAGAACAAGTAAAGCCCGCTGAGCACACCCAGCACATCGAAGGCAATGCTGCCGATTTCCCGCGCACCGACAATCGCGATCAGTGCAGTGCTGCACCAGACCACGTCGCCCAGCAAATGCCCGCACAGAAACCCCGCCCCGGCCCGCCGTCCGCGTGCCGCGCCGATGCCGAACACCGCCAGCACACCGGGCCCCGGCGTAATGCCATAAATGAAACCCGAGGCGAGAACGGCCATTAGCAGCGATGGTGTCATGGAAATTCCTGAGGACGCCGGGTGAAGGGGCGCAATTCTATCTCAGGACGCCGAATATCGACTCACTGATCGTCGAAGAACTTCATCCCCGCATAGGGTCGCTGCCGACAAGCCGCCAGCCGCGACGCCAGAGACCCGACATGCGCCTCGAGCTTGTGCCCGTCCGGGTCGAGAAAATAGAACGACGCACCTTCGCTGCGGTTATCCCGCCATTCCCGCACACTGGCGGATCGCAGGCGCTCGACGAACGGCAGGAAGTCCACAGCTTCGAGGCTGAAGGCGTAATGGGTGTAGTCGGCGGCCGGCACGGACTCGCGCCGTGGATCGAGAGAAAGGCACAGCCACAGACCGGGTAGCGAGAGATAGCCGCCGGTGTCCCAAGTGGCTTCAAGCTGAAGTTGCAGCAGATCGCGATAGAACGCCACGCTGCGGTTCAGGTCAGTGACGGCGAGGGTCAGGTGGTTGAGGCCGGTTAGCATGGGTTGGGTAACCTTGAGTCTCTCTGGGTGGCCGCGAGCGGAGAGTAAAGCTTAAACATCCTTGAGCGTACAGCCGACGGGGGCTTTGTTGGCTGAGAGTCAGTCTTCGCGAGCAAGCCCGCTCCCACAGGGAGTGGCGGCGGGCACGAATCCTGTGCCCGACGCGGTCAATGTGGGAGCGGGCTTGCTCGCGAAAGCGGTATTTCTGACGCCGCGAACTTCAGAACTTGTCGAGCGTGCGCAGCTTCTGCGGCAACCCCCACAGCAACAACGCAGCGGCGATCAGCGCGGCGACGCCGATGACGTACAGCGCCGGGGTGGTGCTGCCGGTCAGGTCTTTGATCCGCCCGACCATGACCGGGCTGACGATCCCACCGAACTGGCCAAGGGTATTGATCACCGCGATCCCGCCAGCGGCGCCTGCCCCGGCACCGGCCAGCAGTTTCGGTGGCAGGGTCCAGAAGCTCGGGATGGACGCGATGATCCCGGCACCGAGCAAGCCCAGGGCAACAATCAGGAAAGTCGTGTGGTTGGCGAAAATTCCTGCGCAGAAGAAACCCACCGCGCCTGCCGCCACCAGACCTGCGACAAACTTGCGCCGCTCGCCGGTGGCATCGGATAACCGCCCGATCACCACCATGCTGATGGCGCCGCAGATGTAGGGAATGGCGGTCAGCAAGCCGATCATCACCGGGCTCTCGGTGCCGGCACTGCGGATCAGTTGCGGCGCCCAGAAATTCAAGCCGTAGGACGCCACCTGAATCAGAAAGTAGATCAGCCCCAGCATCAGGAAACCCGGAATCCGCAGTGCGGCCAGCAAGGAGCCGCCGCTCTTGTGGGGTTCGTGGTGCGCGATACGGCTGGCGAGCAGTGTCTTCTCCGACGGGCTCAACCAATGGGCATCTTCGATGCGGTCCTTGAGCACGGTCAGCACCAACAAACCGAGGCCGATGCAAGGCACGCCACCGAGCAGAAACAGCCAATGCCAGCCGCGCATATCGAGGAAGCCATCAAGGTGTTGCAGCACCAACCCGGAGAACGGTGCGCCAACCAGCCCGGCAAACGCCGACGCGAGAAACAGCATCGAGGTGATGCGCCCGCGATAGTGCTGTGGGAACCACAGCGTCAGGTAATACAGCACGCCCGGAGCAAAACCCGCCTCCATCGCGCCGATCACGAAACGCAGGACGTAGAACTGCCATTCGCTGTTGACGAAGACCATGGCCGCCGTCGCGAGCCCCCACGACATCATGATCCGGGCGATCCAGCGCCGGGCCCCCACCTTGTAAAGCATCATGTTGCTCGGCACTTCAAAGATCACATAACCGACTACAAACAGCCCGGCACCGAGGCCGTAAGCGGTATCGCTCAGGCTCAGGTCGGCCTGCAACTGGAACTTGGCGAAGCTGATGTTGATGCGGTCGAAAAATGCGAACAGGTAGCAGACCATGATCAGCGGCATCAGTCGCCAGGCGACTTTGCGGACCAGGGCTTTTTCGGCGTCGTGACTAACGGACGGGCTCATGCCCGCCTCCAGAACATTGAGGCTCATCGTGGTTTCTCCAGGCAGACGTCCCGTGGGCGTCCGATTGTTTTTGTTGTCTGGTTCGTTGTGGCTTTTGTAGGAGCGAGGCTTGCCCGCGAAGGCGGTGTGTCGGCCTCCATCGATGCTGAATGTCAGACCGCTTTCGCGGGCAAGCCTCGCTCCTACAGTGTTTGTTCGGTGAGTTCAGGAGGGTGTCGGGTGCAGGTCGCAGTTACGTCCGGCCTTGGCGAGCTGCCCGGGCACTTCATGGCCCAGCAACGCGGGTAAGCCTCGCGACAATCGCAGCAACAACGGCAAGTCGATGCCGGTGTGAATGCCGACTTCATCGCACAGGTTGACCAAATCTTCGGTGCAGATATTGCCCGAGGCACCCGGTGCAAACGGGCAACCGCCAAGACCACCGAGGGCTGCGTCAAAGCGCCGGGCTCCGGCCTCGTAAGCTGCCAGCACGTTGCACAGGCCGAGGCCGCGCGTGTTGTGGAAATGCAGGGTCAGATCAGCCGGTGAAACCCGTTGCAACACCCGTCGCACCACACGGTCGACCTGGCGTGGATTGGCCATGCCGGTGGTGTCGGCCAGAGTAATGCCCGTAATGCCGAGCTCCTGATAAGCCTCGACAATCTGCAGCACGCGATCCTCATCGATCGTGCCTTCAAACGGGCATCCGAAGGTCGTGGCGATGCTGCCGTTGAGCCGCACCGGCGTGCCGCGAACGAACTCGACGATCTCGCCAAACGCGGCCAATGACGCCTCGCAACGCATCCGCATGTTTGCCAGGTTATGGGTCTGGCTGGCGGACATCACCAGGTTCAGCTCGTCAGCCCCCGAGTCCAGTGCCCGTTGTGCGCCTTTGAGGTTAGGGATCAACGCGACATAGATCACACCCGGCTGTCGGGCGATGCCCTTGAACACTTGCTCGCCATCGCGCAACGCCGGAATCGCCTTGGGCGACACGAACGAACCGGCTTCGATGCGGCTGAAACCCGCCAGCGACAACTGATCGATCAACGCAATCTTGTCGGCGGTTTCGACCCAGGTCGGCTCGATCTGCAAGCCGTCACGCGGGGAGACTTCCTGAACAATCAGCGCCTGGGAATAATCAGTGATCATTGCACCACTCCTTCAGCTCTCAGTCGTTCGATGTCCTGATCAGTCAGGCCCAGCCCCGCGAGAATGCCGTTGGTGTGCTGACCCAGACTCGGCCCCGACCAGTTCACGCCACCGGGGGTCTCGGACATTTTCGGTACGATGCCCGGCATCTTCACCGTGGCACCGCCGGGCAGTTCGGCGTTGAGCAGCATGCCCCGCGCCTGATAGTGAGGATCGGCAACGATGTCGGCCACCGAATAGATGCGCCCGGCCGGGACTTCGGCAGCTTCCAGAGCCGCCAACACCTCATCGATCGGCAGGCTGCTGGTCCAGTGAGTAATGGCTGCGTCGAGCACGTTACTTTTGGCGGCGCGGCCATCGTTATGCGCGAACTCCGGCGCTTCAGCCAGGTCGGCCCCGCCAATCACCGCCATCAGGCGCTTGTAGATCGGGTCGCTGTTGCCGGCGATCACCACATAGGCGCCGTCGGCAGTCAGGTAGGTGTTGGACGGCGCAATACCCGGTAACGCCCCGCCGCTGCGCTCACGCACATGACCGAGCATGTCGTATTCCGGCACCAGGCTTTCCATGACGTTGAACACGCTTTCGGCCAACGACACATCGACCACTTGCCCGCCGCCCTGCCCGGTCTTGACCCGCAGCAGCGACATCAAGGCACCGATGACCGCGTGCAGCGAAGCCAGGGAATCACCGAGGCTGACCCCCACTCGGGCCGGCGGCGAACCGGGAGTACCGGTGGTGTAGCGAATCCCGCCCATGGCCTCGCCGATCGCCCCGAAACCCGGACGATCACGGTACGGGCCGGTCTGGCCGTAACCGGAAATGCGCACCAGCGTCAGGTTGGGATTGAGGGCGTGCAGCACGTCCCAGCCCAGGCCGAGTTTCTCCAGGGCGCCGGGGCGCAGGTTTTCGATCAGCACATCGGCGTCGCTCGCCAGTTGCTTGACCAGTTCGATGCCTTCAGGGGATTTCAGATTCAGCGCCAGGGACTTCTTGTTTCGCGATTGCAGGTACCACCACAACGAAGTGCCTTCGTGCAGCTTGCGCCATTTACGCAGGGGATCGCCCTGGCCCATGGCTTCGATCTTGATCACTTCGGCGCCGAACTCGGCCAGCATGCGCGCGGCAAACGGCGCGGCGATCAGCGTGCCGATCTCGATCACTTTGATTGCACTCAAGGGGGCAGTCATCGCGGGGGTACCTCTTGTTCTTGGAATATGCGCCAAGGCTAGAGGACCGAGTGGCATGGAATCCAACCTTCTGTTGGCAACGACCGTTCGCGAAACGCGAATGCCCGTCCATGCAATCGAGAACTGTCAGGTCTGGCCGCGCAAATGCTCAAACAACATCCGGCTCACCGGCGACAGCGCCACTTCATCGCGCACCACCAGAATCAACGCACGATCCGACCAGTCATCCGTCAGCGGCACCGCGTGCAACCCCAGCGCCCGGCCAAACAGTTCGTAGGCCTTTAGCGGCAGGATGCCGATGCCCATGTTGGCCTGGACCATCCGGCACATGGCGTCGAACCCCGGCACATGAATCCGCAACCTCAACACCTTGCCGGCCTTGCGCGCGGCCGCATGGGTGCGCATGTTGATGGAACTGGCCGAATGCAGACCGACGTAATCGCTGTCCAGCGTGTCGGCAAAAGCCAAGGCCGAACGACTCGCCAGCGGATGATCGGCCGGCATCAGCACGACCAGTTTGTCCTGGCGATAAACAACGCTGTGCAGCCCCTTGACGTCGCTGTCGCTGGAGCAGATCCCGAGGTCCGCCACGCCATCGAGCACGCCTTGAATCACCCCGCTGCTGGGGCGCTCTTCGAGGTCGGTCTTGACCTGCGGATGGCGCGCGGAAAAGTCCCGCAGGTCTTCGGGCAGGAATTGAATGATCGCCGACAGGTTGGCGAGCATCCGCACATAACCGCGTACACCGTGGCTGTGTTCGCCCAGTTCGAGGCCCATTTTCTCGACGTTGAACAGCATCTGCCGGGCATGGTGCAGCAGGGTTTCACCGGCCGGTGTCAGCGTCATGCCCTTGGCCTGGCGCACGAACAGGCTGATGCCCAGCGCCTCCTCCAGCTCCATCAACCGCTTGCTGGCCGCCGACACCGCGATCGCTTCGCGGGCGGCGGCACGGGTCAAGGTGCCCTCTTCGTGGACGGCCACAAACAGCTGGAGAGTGATCAGGTCGAGGCGGCGGATCAGGCTTTTTTGCAGCATGGCAGGGCTCGATGATTTCGGTTCGACTGAGTCGGCAGGATAGCCCGGATTCGATTCGTGCCCGCCATCCAATTACCCACAGCCCCCCAGGGCATCGCCCTACAACTAATTCTCTTACAACTCTCAGTACTACCGGAAACTGCCGATTCAAAGCCCATCGGGACTCTCTGTAAAGTCTGGCAACACACACAAACTGCAACAAACCCACGGATAGATTCACTCAAGGAATGTCACTCGCACATGAGCCAGATACCGTACACGGCGCACACCTTCACCAACTACCGCAAACTCGTCTCATTGGCTGATCATGATTGGGAGGCCGCCGAAACCGGAAAAATCGCGGGGCTCAACGTTGAGATAAAAAGTGCCAACCGCATGCTCGATCAGTACGGGAGAGCGTTTCATGATTTCTGTACGACGTCATACCTGGGTCTGGATCACCATCCCGATATTCTCGACGGCGCCATGACCACGCTGTGGGAAACCGGCACACTTCGCATCGCCAATTCCAGGAACCGCTGCAAACTGGCGATTCTGGACCAATACGAATCCGAACTGTCCGAGTTGTTCGGCGCCAGTTGCCTGAGCGCCCTGTCGTGCAGCGCGGCAAGTGCCGGGATCCTGCCGCTGCTGGCCAGCGGCGTATTCACGGAAAATCGCCCTCCGGTGATGGCTTTCGACCGGTTGGCGCATTACTCGATGAGTCACCTCAAAGCCGCCTGTGCCGATGAAACGAAGGTCGTGACGTGCCCGCATAACGACATGGACTTCCTCGAGACGCTGTGTCAACAACACACCAGGGTCGCGTATGTCGCCGACGGCGCCTACAGCATGGGCGGGGTTGCGGACATGGACAGCCTTTTGTATCTGAAGGACCGCTATGGGCTGTTTCTCTATCTGGACGATTCCCACGCGCTTTCCTCTGTAGGAATATTCGGCGCCGGTCTTGTGCGTCCCAGGCTGCATACGCTGGATGATGACTGCCTCATCGTCGCCTCGCTGGCCAAGTCGTTCGGCGCCAGCGGCGGCCTGGTGATGCTGGGCAGTGAGCGGCAGAAGAAGCTCATTGCGCGTTACGGCGGCCCCAGCAACTGGTCGCAAAGCCTGAACAGTGCAGCCATTGGCGCGGGCCGGGCATCCATCCAGCTACACCACACCCTGGAATTCGCCGAGCTGCAGAAAAAGCTTCAGGTTAATATCCGCCTCTTTGACAGCCTCATACGAACCGCACAACACAACAGCAACATGGCGATTCGACTGGTCAATTGCGGTGAGGCATCGCTGGCAAACAACATCGCCATTGAACTGGCCAATCACGGATTCTTCACCTCGGCAGTCTTTTTCCCGGTGGTTGCACAAGGCAAGGCAGCCATCAGAATCACCCTGCGCGCCGACATGGGGACGACGCTGATCCGCCATTTCTGTGGCCTCATCACCGAGCTTTTACGTGCTCACGGCCGGGACATCGACAGCTGAAATCCAGGGAAGATCAAACCAGCCGTTATCGCCGTTATGCACCTTGCTGGCCTTGGGCGCGTTGCTTTGCGTAGTGCTCGCGCCCGGCCGTCGAACCGCTTAGAACGCGCTGCGGAAAATCTCCTCGATCTGCCGCTGATCCGCCGCCCGAGGGTTGGTCAGTCCGCAGGCGTCTTTCAGCGCATTGCTGGCCAGAACCGGAATGTCATTGAGCCTGGCACCGAGCTCACGCAAACCGGCAGGAATGTCCACATCCCTGGCCAGGCTGCGGATCGCCGCGATCGCCGCCTGCGCGCCCTCTTCCGGACTGAGCCCGCGAATGTCAGCCCCCATCGCGTGGGCAACGTCGGTCAGGCGAGGGGCGCACACCAGCGCGTTGAAGCTCTGCACGTGAGGTAGCAGCACCGCGTTACACACACCATGGGGCAAGTCGTAGAACCCGCCTAACTGATGGGCCATCGCGTGAACATAGCCAAGGGACGCATTGTTGAACGCCATGCCCGCCATAAATTGCGCGTAGGCCATGTTTTCCCGCGCGATCATGTCACTGCCGTCCTGCACGGCCTGGCGCAGGTTGTCGCTGATCAATGTGATGGCTTTCAGCGCACAGGCATCGGTGATCGGGTTGGCTGCCGTGGAGACGTAGGCTTCGACGGCATGGGTCAATGCGTCCATGCCGGTGGCGGCGGTCAGGCCCTTGGGCATGGCGACCATCAGCTCCGGATCGTTGACTGACAGCAGCGGGGTAACGTTGCGGTCGACGATGGCCATTTTTACGTGGCGCGATTCATCCGTGATGATGCAAAAACGGGTCATCTCGCTGGCAGTGCCGGCGGTGGTGTTGATCGCGATCAACGGTAGCTGGGGTTTGGCCGACCGATCGACACCTTCGTAGTCACGGATCGTCCCACCGTTTGTGGCGCACAAGGCGATGCCCTTGGCGCAGTCGTGAGGCGAACCGCCGCCCAGAGACACCACGAAATCACAGCGACTTTCCTTGAGCAGGCCCAGGCCGTGCTCGACGTTGGCGATGCTCGGATTCGGCTTGGCGCCGTCAAAGATCACCGAGTCGATGTCCTGCAACGCCAGTTTCTCGGCAATCCTCGATGCCACGCCAGCCTTGGCCAGCCCGGCGTCAGTGACAATCAGCGCCTTGCGAAAACCATACTTGCCAATGGCGTCCATGGCTTCGTCGAGGCAACCGGTGCCCATGATGTTCACGGCGGGGATGAAAAACGTACTGCTCATGCGCGAGTCTCCTGGCTGAAACCGAATCGGCAATACCGATTCGGCGGGTGCGCACAGGGTCGACCGATCAGTCACGAGGTATGTTGATCTGGCTCAACGCCCGGGCGTGATAAAGTCGCCGTCCATCAGACCTTTTGCTTCGAGACGACAAACGCAATGACCGATTTCCAGGATGTCGATGCCCAACTTGAAGACTGGAACGCCTTGCGCACCACCGCCTCATTCGGCGGCCTGCTGGTGGGTAACGGCGCCAGCCGCGCCGTGTGGGACGACTTCGGCTACGACTCGCTGTTCGAAAATGCCCGCACCGTCGAAGAAAAACCGCTGAGCCAGTCCGAGCTGAGCGTGTTCGACGCGATGCAGACGCGCAGTTTTGAACAAGTGCTTGGGGCGCTGAAGACCACCAGCCGGGTCAACAAGGCCCTGGCCGTCAGCTCTGCGGCACCGCGCAATCGCTACTACGCGATCAAGGAAGCGCTGATCAACACCGTGCACGCGGTGCATATCCCGTGGCGGCTGGTGAAGCCTTCGACGCTGGCGACGATCAATCAGGAACTGGGCAGCTATCGAACGGTGTTCACCACCAACTACGACTTGCTCAGCTATTGGGCGATCCAGCATCGGCCGGACGTCGTGACCGACCTGTTCCAGGGTGCCGAACCCGGCTTCGATCTGAGCGCCAGCGCCACCGACAAACCACGTTTGCTGTACCTGCACGGCGGCCTGCATCTGGTGCGCAATCAGGACGGCACCGCGCGCAAGTTGATGTCGACCGAGGGAACGTTGCTCGGTAATTTCGCGATCAACAATACGATCAAGACCCTCGACGACGTGCCGCTGTTCGTCAACGAAGGCCCGGCGCAAGACAAACTCAAGACCATTCGCAGTTCGGATTACCTGTCGTTCTGCTACGACCAGTTACTCGGCCACGGTGACGGGTTGTGCATCTTCGGGCATGCCCTTGGCGAGCAGGACAGTCACATTGTTCATGCACTGCGACAGGCGAAGCCGAAGGTGGTAGCGATCTCGATTTACCCGCGCAGCAAGGCGTTCATCCAGCATCAGAAGCGGCATTACGCGAAGGTGTTCGAGGGGACGGGTGTGGCGTTGCGTTTTTTTGATTCGAAGACGCATGCGCTCGGTAACCCTAAGCTGACCGTGCCGGTCGAGGTCTGACCTGTGGCGAGGGGGCTTGCCCCCGTTGGGTTGCGAAGCAGCCCCCTAGTATCTTCAGTCACACCGAGTTCTCTGGTTTTACGACTGCTGCGCAGCCGAACGGGGCGGTGCGGCGTTCCGACAAGCCCCCTCGCCACAAAAGCCCGATAACCTCATTCCTCGCTGCTATGCACCACCACCAACAACTGCGCCTGCACCTCGCCCACTGACCTGAGGCGATGCGGTTTCTGCGCATTGAAGTGCAGCGCATCCCCACGATTGAGCAGCACTCGCTCGTTCATGAAGTCCACTTCCACCTGCCCTTCGTGGACGAACAGAAACTCTTCCCCCAGGTGTTCCTTGAAGGTTTTGTCGGTGAACTCGGTCGGCGGATAAATGATGAACGGCAACAGGCTGCGCTCACTGACCTGATGGGCCAGTACCGCATAACCCGGGCTCTGGTCGTTGGCGGCCAGGGATTGGCGTTCGTCACAGCGCACCAGGCTGTAGCTGTCGAGGCTGACGCTGTCTTCGGAAAACAACTCCTCGACCTTCACATTCAGCGCCTTGGCCAGTTTCAGCGCAGCGGCAATCGAGGGGGTATTCAACCCGCGCTCGACTTTCGACAGATAGCTCTTGGTCATGCCGGATTTTTCGGCCAGGGCCTCCAGCGTCACGCCAAGTTTTTTTCTCAGTAATTTCAAACGGATAGACATGTGGAACGGTTAATCCATCAAGGAGGCAACGATTTGTCCTTGCCAATGACACAAAGTGTCATATAGCATTTTTAGTGTCATTTGCATGCCCCACCCAAAGGACACCGATATGGCCAAGACATTAGCACTACCCAAAGAGCAACTGGTCAAGCAAGCGCTGACACAGATGCAAAACACCCTGGCGGATAATACGTGGACCGACCGGCAAAAGCTGGCTCTGACCTGCCGCATTCTGTTCGAAAACGGCCACGACTCTGGCCTGGCCGGGCAAATCACCGCCCGCGGACCACAACCAGGCACCTATTACACCCAGCAATTGGGCCTGGGTTTCGACGAGATCACCGCAGGCAATCTGTTGCTGGTCAACGAAGACCTGGAAGTGCTTGAAGGCCACGGCATGCCCAACCCGGCCAACCGCTTCCACAGCTGGGTGTACCGCGCCCGGCCGGACGTGAACTGCATCATTCACACGCACCCGACTCACGTCGCGGCACTGTCGATGCTGGAAGTACCGCTGCAGATTTCCCACATGGACCTCTGCCCGCTCTACGACGACTGCGCGTTTCTCGAGGGCTGGCCGGGGGTGCCCGTGGGCAATGAAGAAGGCGAACTGATTGCCGGGGCCTTGGGCGACAAGCGGGCGATCCTGCTTTCCCATCATGGCCAGTTGTCCACCGGCGCGACCATCGAAGAGGCCTGTGTCATTGCGCAACTGATCGAACGCGCAGCGAAGTTGCAGTTGCTGGCCATGGCCGCCGGTGCAATCAAACCGATTCTTCCCGAGCTGGGCCGTGAAGCCCACGACTGGATATCCAAGCCCAAGCGCCATGCCGCCGCGTTCAACTACTACGCACGGCAGAACCTGCGCCAACACGCCGATTGCCTGAACTGACCCCACACATTCCTGACAGGAGAGACGCCATGTCGACCGTAAACATTCACGGCATCATCGGCTACACCATCACCCCGTTCACCGCCCAGGGCGAAGGCGTTGATCTCGACGCGCTCGGGCGTTCCATCGACCGCCTGATCGACAGCGGTGTCCACGCTATCGCCCCACTGGGCAGCACCGGCGAAGGTGCTTACCTGAGCGACGCGGAATGGGATCAAGTCAGCGAATTCAGCCTCCGCCACGTCGCCAAACGCGTGCCGACCATTGTCAGCGTGTCCGACCTGACCACCGCCAAAGCCGTGCGCCGCGCGCGTTTCGCCGAGGCCCACGGCGCCGATGTGGTGATGGTGCTGCCGGCGTCGTACTGGAAACTCAGCGAGGCGGAAATCCTCGCCCACTACCGCGCCATCGGCGAGAGCATCGGCGTGCCGATCATGCTCTACAACAACCCGGCCACCAGCGGCACCGACATGTCAGTGGAGTTGATCCTGCGGATTTTCAACGCGGTCGAAAACGTCACCATGGTCAAGGAAAGCACCGGCGATATTCAGCGCATGCACAAACTGCAACTGCTGGGCGAAGGCCGGGTGCCGTTCTATAACGGCTGCAATCCCTTGGCACTGGAAGCGTTCGCGGCCGGCGCCAAAGGCTGGTGCACAGCGGCGCCGAACCTGATTCCGCAGCTCAATCTCGACTTGTACGAAGCGGTATTGGCCAATGATCTGAGCAAGGCTCGCGAACTGTTCTATCGCCAGTTGCCGTTGTTGGACTTCATCCTCAAGGGCGGTCTGCCGGCGACCATCAAGGCTGGTTTGCGCCTGGTCGGGCTGGAAGCGGGCGACCCGCGGTTGCCGGTGTTTGCACTCGGCGAGACTGGCCGCAGTCAGTTGCAGGGTCTGTTGAACGCGTTGCGCTGATCTTCAGCCACACACAAAACCACTGTGGGAGCGGGCTTGCTCGCGAAAGCGGTCTGACATTCAACCTCTTCGTTGAATGTTAAGCCCGCTCCCACAATTAATCAGCGGTGTGTTTAGAACACCGGCAAGGTCTTGTCCTTGATCACCGTGGTCGGGCCGTTGGCCTTGACGCTGGCGATGCCTTTTTCCCGCGCGGCATCGGATGAGTAAGACTCGCTGCTGCCGATGATTTGATGGTTGGCGGCCTTGAGGTTGAAGTAAGGATGGCCATCCTTGGTGGCTTTTTTCTCGTAGCGTTCGTCCAGCGGGCTATTGGCCTGAACCGAGGCGATTCCGCTATCGACCGCACCGCGCGTGGTGTACAGCTCACTGACCAGAATGGTTTCGGCGTTGGCCGCTTTCAACACAAACTTGAACTGACCATTGCTGGTTTTGCTCACTTCGTACCATCCAGACATGCTTGTTCTCCTTGGCGATTGAGAGGTTTCGCGCTTCAGAGTAAAGACCAAGCCAGGTTTTCTGTCGCCTGTATCGGTCTCTTCGCGAGCAAGCCTCGCTCCTTGTATGTTGGCCGAACACCCGGCGAGAGCAGCTAAGCTCCTCGGTGTTGTCTCAAAGATGTG
>NZ_JBXAKV010000009.1:0-284563 GCF_058798795.1 Pseudomonas sp. GW822-FHT07A10 | reverse complement strand
GTAGGTCATCGTCAAGATTAAATTCCGAAACCCCTATCTGCGTATGCAGGTAGGGGTTTTGTTTTGCCCGCAGGAAAACTGACGTTTAGGGTTTCTATGCAACTGCTCGGTGCATGGCTATCATGCGGGCCTCATTGTGAGGCGAGACTTGCATGCTGACGTTGTTAAAGCTTCTTAAGGATGGTCGATTCCATTCGGGCCAGGCCCTGGGCGTCGCCTTGGGCGTCAGTCGTAGTGCTGTATGGAAGCAGCTTCAGCATTTGGAGGCTGAGCTCGGCTTGTCCATTCATAAAGTGCGCGGTCGCGGCTATCAGCTGGCTGCGCCATTGACGCTGCTTGATCCTGTCGAGATATGCGCGCGTGAGCCTTCCTGTGAGTGGCCCATCCTGGTCCTCGACTCAATTGACTCTACCAATGCTGAAGCCTTGCGCGCTATTGAGCGTGGCCAGGTCGCGCCATTTCTGGTGCTTGCTGAGCGGCAAACGGCCGGTCGCGGACGGCGTGGACGCAAGTGGGTGAGTCCGTTCGCAGAAAACATCTATTACAGCCTGGTGCTGCGCATTGAGGGTGGGATGCGGCAGCTGGAAGGCTTGAGTCTA
Organism: Pseudomonas sp. GW822-FHT07A10; assembly: GCF_058798795.1. NCBI lineage: Bacteria > Pseudomonadati > Pseudomonadota > Gammaproteobacteria > Pseudomonadales > Pseudomonadaceae > Pseudomonas > Pseudomonas sp. GW822-FHT07A10. The sequence continues at coordinate 283,964 of NZ_JBXAKV010000009.1, read as the reverse complement.
GTTGTTGGGCTCGCCGTACTGCAGGCCTTGCGAGAGCTTGGTATTTCGGGCGCGGGGTTGAAGTGGCCCAATGATGTTCTGGTTGGTCAGAAAAAAATTGCTGGAATATTGCTCGAATTGGTGGGTGATCCTGCAGATGTGTGTCACGTAGTGATCGGTGTCGGGATCAATGTGAACATGCAGATGACTGATGAGGTTGACCAGCAGTGGACGTCCATGCGGCTCGAGTCGGGCAAGGCGGTTGATCGCAATCACCTGGTTGCGAAGTTGGGGGTGATGCTCCGGGCCTACTTGAGTCGCCACCAGGTCGGCGGATTTCCGGCTATCCGGGCGGAGTGGGAGCAAAATCATCTATGGCAGGGACGCGCCGTGTCGTTGATTGCTGGAGCTAGTCAGATAGATGGAGAGGTGTTGGGTATCGATGGTCAGGGTGCCTTGCGCTTGAAGGTGGATGGCGTGGAAAAAGTCTTTAGTGGTGGTGAGCTCAGCCTGAGGTTGCGTGATGATTCTTGAGCTCGATTGTGGAAACAGTTTCATCAAGTGGCGTGTGCTCGGCGCGGATGTCGGGCGGGTGGTTGGTGAGGGTGTCGTTGATTCGGATCTCGCGCTGCTTGAGAGCTTGAGGGGGCTCAAGGGGCTCGCTCTCAAGCATTGTCGGTTAGTGAGCGTCAGAACCGCTGAAGAAACCGGAGCCTTGATCTCTTTGTTGTCAGAGGCTTTCGGTGTTTCCGTGGTGTGCGCCACACCGGCTCGGGAAATGTCCGGGGTTCGTAATGGCTATGAAGAGTTCGAGCGGCTAGGGCTTGATCGCTGGCTAGCAATGCTCGGAGGATTTCACCTGGCTTCAGGTGCTTGTCTGGTGCTCGACTTCGGTACCGCAGTCACTGCTGATTTTGTCGCTAGGGATGGCGAGCATCTTGGAGGGTTCATCTGTCCGGGAATGCCCTTAATGCGTAACCAGTTGCGTACTCATACCCGTAGAATCCGCTATGGCGACCTTGCTGCCGAGCGCGCTTTGGAGAGTCTTGTTCCCGGGCGTACTACCGTCGAGGCGGTCGAGCGAGGTTGCTTGCTGATGTTGAGGGGCTTTGTTCAGGCTCAGCTAGAGTTGGCGCGCAGCTATTGGGGGGAGGATTTCGCTGTATTCCTCACAGGAGGAGATGCTGATCTGGTCTCCGAGATTGTGCCTGAGGCCAGGGTGGTTCCAGATCTGGTGTTTGTAGGGTTGGCTATGGCGTGTCCCTTGTCTTGAGGTTTTTATGCGTTGGTTGTTCCTGCTACTGCTTGTTCTCAATGTGTTCTATTACGTCTGGCACCAACAGGAGGCTCCGCTTCGCGCGAAGGATGTGACCCCCTTGAGTTTGTATCGGGGCTCTCAGCAGGACATTCGTTTGTTGAGCGAGGCGACTGATACGACCCGAGACAAAGGAAAATCCACGCAGACGGAAAGCAGTTGTCTCTATCTGGGCGGTTCTGCCCGGCAGGAAGTCGCTCAGGCAATCGAACATCGATTGAGTGGCATGGACATCAAGTTTCAGTCCTTGCCGAAGGATCTCCCTGAATATGCGGGTTACTGGTTGCGTGTGGCGCCGGAAAGCCGGCGTTTGCTGGATGACTTGCAGTTGCAAAGCCTTTCTAAAGAATTCAATGAGTTAAAACATAAAATAATGCCGTGCGAGGGGGTTGCACCTGTCGAATAGTTTGCATAGAATGGCGCCCGCTTCGCAGTGAAGACCTTTTAAAGGTTGACGGTGCGAAGCGAGGTCAACGCAGCTAACCTCAGGTTTTTAATGAGAAAATGCTTGACAGAAGGCTGGCATAGTATAGAATGCCGGCTCGCTTAGGAGGGGTTCCCGAGCGGCCAAAGGGATCAGACTGTAAATCTGACGTCTACGACTTCGAAGGTTCGAATCCTTCCCCCTCCACCATTTTTAGCGAGAGCTGCAAGCTCCGCGGGTATAGTTTAGTGGTAGAACCTCAGCCTTCCAAGCTGATGATGCGGGTTCGATTCCCGCTACCCGCTCCAGGTTTGCAGGTCCTGCAAAGTGTTACGCTCTTGTAGCTCAGTTGGTAGAGCACACCCTTGGTAAGGGTGAGGTCAGCGGTTCAAATCCGCTCAAGAGCTCCATATAACAAGGCAGATATGAAAATATCTGCCTTTGTTTTAATGGCTTGTAGATGCGCGTTGTTGCCTGAGAGGGTGTTGTGCGTCTTAGGTGCTGGTGTGCATGGCCAGGATCGATGAGTAAATTGTTGTAAAGTCTTTTTCGGGCCGGCATAATGGTCGGCCTGATTTTGTTTTAGGTCAGTAGCTCAATTGGCAGAGCGACGGTCTCCAAAACCGTAGGTTGGGGGTTCGATTCCCTCCTGACCTGCCAGATTCACCAGGTGTGTCTGGCTTTCTTTTCACAGGATCTTCATAGATGACTCCTAAAGCTGAAGCTCAAGGCTCTCGCTTCGATCTACTTAAGTGGCTGGTAGTAGTTGCTTTGGTGATTGTTGGCGTTGTTGGCAATCAGTATTACTCTGCTTCGCCGATCCTGTACCGCGTGCTCGCTTTGCTGGTCATTGCTGCTGTAGCTGCCTTTGTAGGCTTGCAGACGGTTAAGGGCAAGTCTTTCTTTGTACTGGTTAAGGAAGCGCGCACCGAGATTCGTAAAGTCGTTTGGCCAACTCGCCAAGAAACTACGCAGACCACGTTGATCGTTGTGGCTGTTGTTCTGGTTATGGCGTTGCTGTTGTGGGGGCTTGATTCCCTGCTCGGCTGGCTTGTTTCCTTGATCGTCGGCTAAGGGTGTCCCGTGGCTAAGCGTTGGTACGTTGTGCATGCTTACTCCGGTTACGAGAAGCATGTCATGCGTTCGTTGATCGAGCGCGTAAAGCTGGCTGGCATGGAAGATGGCTTCGGCGAAATTCTGGTTCCCACTGAAGAAGTGGTTGAAATGCGTAATGGCCAGAAGCGCAAAAGCGAGCGCAAATTCTTCCCAGGTTATGTGCTGGTTCAGATGGACATGAACGAGGGTACTTGGCACTTGGTCAAGGATACTCCTCGGGTGATGGGTTTCATCGGTGGTACTGCCGACAAGCCTGCACCAATCACAGATAAAGAAGCAGAAGCGATTCTGCGTCGCGTTGCTGATGGTAGCGACAAGCCGAAGCCGAAGACGTTGTTCGAGCCGGGTGAGTCGGTACGTGTCAACGACGGACCGTTTGCCGATTTTACCGGCACGGTTGAAGAGGTTAACTACGAAAAGAGCCGGATCCAAGTGGCGGTGCTCATTTTCGGTCGCTCTACTCCGGTAGAGTTGGAGTTCAGCCAGGTCGAAAAGGTCTAGCTGAGCAAGCATCCCAACCCCGCAGCCCCAGGCTGTGGGGTTTTGTCGTCACTGGGATAAACGCGCAAGTAACCGGGGAGCCTTTCGAGGCGTTTGAACCCGTAATTGGAGTGCCTCATGGCCAAGAAGATTACCGCTTACATCAAGCTGCAAGTGAAGGCCGCTCAGGCTAACCCAAGCCCACCTGTTGGTCCTGCTCTGGGTCAGCACGGCGTGAACATCATGGAATTCTGCAAGGCTTTCAACGCCCGTACTCAGGGTCTTGAGCCAGGTCTGCCGACTCCAGTGATCATCACTGTCTACAGCGACCGTAGCTTCACGTTCGAAACTAAATCCACTCCTGCTTCGGTTTTGCTGAAGAAGGCTGCTGGTCTGACTAGCGGTTCCGCTCGTCCGAACACCGTTAAGGTTGGCACTGTGACTCGTGCTCAGCTGGAAGAAATCGCGAAAACCAAAAACGCGGATCTGACTGCAGCTGATATGGAGGCAGCCGTGCGTACTATCGCCGGTTCTGCTCGTAGCATGGGCCTTAACGTGGAGGGTGTGTAATGGCTAAGCTGACCAAGCGTCAAAAGGCTATCGCCGGCAAAATCGAAGCAGGCAAGGCCTACAACTTTGTAGACGCTGCTGCTCTGCTGTCCGAGCTGTCGACTGTCAAGTTCAGCGAGTCGTTCGACGTAGCTGTGAATCTGGGTGTTGACCCGCGTAAATCCGACCAGGTCGTTCGTAGCGCTACCGTGCTGCCGCACGGTACCGGCAAGACCGTTCGCGTTGCTGTGTTCACTCAGGGTCCAGCTGCCGAGGCCGCTCTGGCTGCCGGCGCTGACCGTGTAGGTATGGACGACCTGGCTGCCGAAATGAAAGGCGGCGACCTGAACTATGACGTAGTGATCGCATCCCCGGATGCAATGCGCGTTGTAGGTCAGTTGGGTCAGATCCTCGGTCCACGTGGTCTGATGCCTAACCCTAAAGTCGGCACTGTAACTCCAGACGTAGCTACCGCGGTTAAAAACGCCAAGGCTGGTCAGGTTCGTTATCGCACCGACAAAAACGGCATCATCCACACTTCCGTTGGCAAAGTCGGCTTCGATGCCGTCAAGCTGAAGGAAAACGTTGAAGCCCTGATCGCTGATCTGAAGCGTATCAAGCCAGCTTCCTCGAAAGGTATTTACGTCAAGCGCGTTACCCTGAGCACTACTATGGGCCCAGGTCTGGTCATCGACCAGGGTTCGCTCGACGCGTAAGACGCAGGTTGGCGCAAGTAATTGCGCCAATTGAAAGATTGGGGTCCCTGCCTGGCGGGGGCTATCCAAGACCGTAGGCGACGCAAGTCTTAAACCTCAAGCCTACGCAGATGGTGCTCCCGGTTCCTTACCGAATCAGACACCAAAACGACATCCGGTTTCGACTGGATGAAACGGTAACAAGCAGGAGTTAAACCCGTGGCAATTAAACTCGAAGACAAGAAGGCCATCGTCGCTGAAGTCAACGAGGCTGCCAAAGTCGCTCTGTCCGCTGTCGTGGCTGATGCCCGTGGCGTAACAGTAGGCGCGATGACCGGACTCCGTAAAGAGGCTCGTGAAGCTGGCGTTTATGTACGTGTCGTACGTAACACCCTGCTCAAGCGCGCTGTTGCTGACACTGAATTCAGTGTCCTCAACGACGTGTTCACCGGCCCTACCCTGATTGCATTCTCCAAAGAACATCCAGGCGCTGCTGCCCGGATTTTCAAAGAGTTCGCCAAGGGTCAGGACAAGTTCGAGATCAAGGCAGCTGCGTTTGATGGCAAGTTCCTTGCCGCTAACCAGATCGACGTGTTGGCTACCCTGCCGACCCGCGACGAAGCTATTGCGAAACTGATGAGCGTGATCCAAGGCGCTACCAGCAAGCTGGCTCGTACCCTGGCAGCCGTTCGCGACCAGAAAGAAGCAGCTGCTGCCTAAGGCACAGCGAGACCTTTCAAAATCATATGTTTAATTTGATGGCTGCGTAAGCTGTCACCCCAATACAGGATTCAAGTCATGTCTCTGACTAACGAACAAATCATCGAAGCAATCGGCCAGAAAACCGTTCTGGAAGTTGTTGAGCTGATCAAAGCAATGGAAGAAACCTTCGGCGTTACCGCTGCTGTTGCTGCTGCTGGTCCAGCTGCTGCTGCCGCTGTTGTTGAAGAGCAAACTGAATTCAACGTCATGCTGACCGAAGCTGGCGAGAAGAAAGTTAACGTGATCAAGGCTGTACGTGAACTGACCGGTCTGGGCCTGAAAGAAGCCAAGGCTGTAGTTGACGGCGCTCCTGCCATGGTTCTGGAAGCTGTTGCCAAAGACGCAGCTGACAAAGCCAAAGCAGCTCTGGAAGAAGCAGGCGCTAAAGTCGAGCTGAAATAAGCATCGACTTTGCTCCTCCAGCCCGAGCGTTAAGCGAAAGGCTGATGGCTGGTGGCTCTTGCCACCGGCCTTTTTCCGTTATTGGCAGCCGACTGGGTCGGTGCTGGTAACGAGCTGTATCCACCCGATGTGGTGGCGCAAACCATGGGGTTTGCACGATTTTCTGGCTGCTCCCGTCGGGAGGGGCCAAACAAGCAGGTGACCAAGCTGGGGAACGCTGATGGCTTACTCATATACTGAGAAAAAACGTATCCGCAAGGACTTTAGCAAGTTGCCGGACGTCATGGATGTGCCGTACCTCCTGGCCATCCAGCTGGATTCGTATCGTGAATTCTTGCAAGCGGGAGCGACTAAAGATCAGTTCCGCGACGTGGGCCTGCATGCGGCCTTCAAATCCGTTTTCCCGATCATCAGCTACTCCGGCAATGCTGCGCTGGAGTACGTCGGTTATCGCCTGGGCGAACCGGCATTTGATGTCAAAGAATGCGTATTGCGCGGTGTAACTTACGCCGTACCTTTGCGGGTAAAAGTGCGCCTGATCATTTTCGACAAAGAATCGTCGAACAAAGCGATCAAGGACATCAAAGAGCAAGAAGTCTACATGGGTGAAATCCCCCTGATGACTGAGAACGGTACCTTCGTAATCAACGGTACCGAGCGTGTAATCGTTTCCCAGCTGCACCGTTCCCCGGGCGTGTTCTTCGACCACGACCGTGGCAAGACGCACAGCTCCGGCAAGCTGCTGTACTCCGCGCGCATCATTCCTTACCGCGGTTCGTGGCTGGACTTCGAGTTCGACCCGAAAGATTGCGTATTTGTGCGTATCGACCGTCGTCGCAAGCTGCCTGCATCGGTACTGCTGCGTGCGCTGGGCTATACCACTGAAGAAGTGCTGGACGCGTTCTACACCACCAACGTCTTCCACGTGCAGGGTGAAAACCTCAGCCTGGAACTGGTGCCTCAACGCCTGCGTGGTGAAATTGCTGTCCTCGATATTCAGGATGACAAAGGCAAGGTTATTGTCGAGCAAGGTCGTCGTATCACCGCTCGCCACATCAACCAGCTGGAAAAAGCCGGGATCAAAGAGCTGCAAGTGCCTCTGGACTACGTCCTGGGTCGCACTACTGCCAAGGTCATCGTGCATCCGGCTACCGGCGAAATCCTGGCAGAGTGCAACACCGAGCTGAACACCGAAATCCTGGCAAAAATTGCCAAGGCGGGCGTTGTTCGCATCGAAACTCTGTACACCAACGATATCGACTGCGGTCCGTTCGTCTCCGACACCCTGAAGATCGACTCCACCAGCAACCAATTGGAAGCGCTGGTCGAGATCTATCGCATGATGCGTCCAGGCGAGCCGCCAACCAAGGACGCTGCCGAGACACTGTTCAACAACCTGTTCTTCAGTCCTGAGCGCTATGACCTGTCTGCGGTCGGCCGGATGAAGTTCAACCGTCGTATCGGTCGTACCGAGATCGAAGGTTCGGGCGTGTTGTGCAAAGAAGACATCGTCGCGGTTCTGAAGACTCTGGTCGACATCCGTAACGGTAAAGGCATCGTCGATGACATCGACCACCTGGGTAACCGTCGTGTTCGCTGCGTAGGCGAAATGGCCGAGAACCAGTTCCGCGTTGGCCTGGTACGTGTTGAACGTGCGGTCAAAGAGCGTCTGTCGATGGCGGAAAGCGAAGGCCTGATGCCGCAAGACCTGATCAACGCCAAGCCAGTGGCTGCGGCGGTGAAAGAGTTCTTCGGTTCCAGTCAGCTGTCCCAGTTCATGGACCAGAACAACCCGCTGTCCGAGATCACCCACAAGCGTCGTGTCTCTGCACTCGGCCCAGGCGGTTTGACTCGCGAACGTGCAGGCTTCGAAGTTCGTGACGTACACCCGACTCACTACGGTCGTGTATGCCCGATTGAAACGCCGGAAGGTCCGAACATCGGTCTGATCAACTCCCTGGCCGCCTATGCGCGCACCAACCAGTACGGCTTCCTAGAGAGCCCGTACCGCGTGGTGAAAGACGCTCTGGTCACCGACGAGATCGTGTTCCTGTCCGCCATCGAAGAAGCTGATCACGTGATCGCTCAGGCTTCGGCCACGATGAACGACAAGAAAGTCCTGATCGACGAGCTGGTAGCTGTTCGTCACTTGAACGAGTTCACCGTCAAGGCGCCGGAAGACGTCACCTTGATGGACGTGTCGCCGAAGCAGGTAGTTTCGGTTGCTGCGTCGCTGATCCCGTTCCTCGAGCACGACGACGCCAACCGTGCGTTGATGGGTTCGAACATGCAGCGTCAAGCTGTACCAACCCTGCGTGCTGACAAGCCGCTGGTAGGTACCGGCATGGAGCGTAACGTGGCTCGCGACTCCGGCGTTTGCGTCGTGGCTCGTCGTGGCGGCGTGATCGATTCCGTCGACGCCAGCCGTATCGTGGTTCGTGTTGCTGATGATGAAGTTGAAACCGGCGAAGCTGGTGTCGACATCTACAACCTGACCAAGTACACCCGCTCCAACCAGAACACCTGCATCAACCAGCGTCCGTTGGTGAGCAAAGGTGATCGGGTTCAGCGCAGCGACATCATGGCCGACGGTCCGTCCACCGATATGGGTGAACTGGCTCTGGGTCAGAACATGCGCATCGCGTTCATGGCATGGAACGGCTTCAACTTCGAAGACTCCATCTGCCTGTCCGAGCGTGTTGTTCAGGAAGACCGTTTCACCACGATCCACATCCAGGAACTGACCTGTGTGGCGCGTGACACCAAGCTTGGGCCAGAGGAAATCACTGCAGACATCCCGAACGTGGGTGAAGCTGCACTGAACAAGCTGGACGAAGCCGGTATCGTTTACGTAGGTGCTGAAGTAGGCGCAGGCGACATCCTGGTAGGTAAGGTCACTCCGAAAGGCGAGACCCAGCTGACTCCGGAAGAAAAACTGCTGCGTGCGATCTTCGGTGAAAAAGCCAGCGACGTTAAAGACACCTCCCTGCGTGTGCCTACCGGCACCAAGGGTACTGTCATCGACGTACAGGTCTTCACCCGTGACGGCGTTGAGCGTGATGCTCGTGCACTGTCGATCGAGAAGACTCAACTCGACGAGATCCGCAAGGACCTGAACGAAGAGTTCCGTATCGTTGAAGGCGCTACTTTCGAACGTCTGCGTTCCGCTCTGGTCGGCCACAAAGCCGAAGGCGGCGCCGGTCTGAAGAAAGGTCAGGAAATCACCGACGAAGTTCTCGACGGTCTTGAGCACGGCCAGTGGTTCAAACTGCGTATGGCTGAAGATGCTCTGAACGAGCAGCTCGAGAAGGCTCAGGCCTACATCGTTGATCGCCGCCGTCTGCTGGACGACAAGTTCGAAGACAAGAAGCGCAAACTGCAGCAGGGCGATGACCTGGCTCCAGGCGTGCTGAAAATCGTCAAGGTTTACCTGGCAATCCGTCGTCGCATCCAGCCGGGTGACAAGATGGCCGGTCGTCACGGTAACAAGGGTGTGGTCTCCGTGATCATGCCGGTTGAAGACATGCCGCACGATGCCAATGGCACCCCGGTCGACGTCGTCCTCAACCCGTTGGGCGTACCTTCGCGTATGAACGTTGGTCAGATCCTTGAAACCCACCTGGGCCTCGCGGCCAAAGGTCTGGGCGAGAAGATCAACCGGATGGTCGAAGAGCAACGTAAGGTTGCTGAACTTCGCAACTTCCTGGACGAGATCTACAACCAGATCGGCGGTCGTAACGAAGATCTGGATAGCTTCTCCGACCAGGAAATCCTGGATCTGGCGAAGAACCTGCGTGGCGGCGTTCCAATGGCCACTCCAGTGTTCGACGGCGCCAAGGAAAGTGAAATCAAGGCCATGCTGAAACTGGCAGACCTGCCAGAAAGCGGCCAGATGCAGCTGACCGACGGCCGTACCGGCAACAAGTTCGAGCGCCCGGTTACTGTTGGCTACATGTACATGCTGAAGCTGAACCACTTGGTAGACGACAAGATGCACGCTCGTTCTACCGGTTCGTACAGCCTGGTTACCCAGCAGCCGCTGGGTGGTAAGGCGCAGTTCGGTGGTCAGCGTTTCGGGGAGATGGAGGTCTGGGCACTGGAAGCATACGGTGCTGCTTACACTCTGCAAGAAATGCTCACAGTGAAGTCGGACGATGTGAACGGCCGGACCAAGATGTACAAAAACATCGTGGACGGCGATCACCGTATGGAGCCGGGCATGCCCGAGTCCTTCAACGTGTTGATCAAGGAAATTCGTTCCCTCGGCATCGATATCGATCTGGAAACCGAATAACACGTGACGCGAATCGAGAGCGGGGCAGGATTGCCCGCTCTCTGCTCCGCCAGGAGGAAAGGCCTTGAAAGACCTACTGAATTTGCTGAAAAACCAGGGTCAAGTCGAAGAGTTCGACGCCATCCGTATTGGATTGGCATCGCCTGAGATGATCCGTTCGTGGTCGTTCGGTGAAGTTAAAAAGCCGGAAACCATCAACTACCGTACGTTCAAACCTGAGCGTGACGGCCTGTTCTGCGCCAAGATCTTTGGCCCGGTAAAGGATTACGAGTGCCTGTGCGGTAAGTACAAGCGCTTGAAACACCGTGGTGTGATCTGCGAGAAGTGTGGCGTTGAAGTCGCGCTGGCAAAAGTTCGTCGTGAGCGCATGGCGCACATCGAACTGGCCTCGCCAGTAGCCCACATCTGGTTCCTGAAATCGCTGCCGTCCCGTATCGGCTTGCTGATGGACATGACCCTGCGTGATATCGAGCGGGTTCTCTACTTCGAGAGCTATGTCGTTATCGATCCAGGCATGACCACCCTTGAAAAGGGGCAGCTGCTCAATGACGAGCAGTACTTCGAAGCGCTGGAAGAGTTCGGCGACGATTTCGATGCCCGCATGGGTGCCGAAGCTGTCCGCGAACTGCTGCACGCTATCGACCTGGAGCACGAGATTGGCCGTCTGCGTGAAGAAATTCCGCAAACCAACTCCGAAACCAAAATCAAAAAGCTGTCCAAGCGTCTGAAGTTGATGGAAGCCTTCCAGGGTTCCGGCAACCTGCCAGAGTGGATGGTGCTGACCGTTCTGCCGGTGCTGCCGCCAGATCTGCGTCCACTGGTCCCATTGGATGGCGGTCGTTTCGCGACTTCCGACCTCAACGATCTGTATCGTCGAGTGATCAACCGTAACAACCGTTTGAAGCGCCTGCTTGATCTGTCCGCTCCGGACATCATCGTGCGCAACGAAAAGCGTATGTTGCAGGAAGCCGTCGATGCACTGCTCGACAACGGTCGTCGTGGCCGCGCTATCACCGGTTCCAACAAGCGTCCTCTGAAATCCCTGGCTGACATGATCAAGGGTAAGCAAGGTCGTTTCCGTCAGAACTTGCTCGGTAAGCGCGTTGACTACTCCGGTCGTTCGGTAATTACCGTAGGTCCGACCCTGCGTCTGCACCAGTGCGGTCTGCCGAAGAAGATGGCTCTCGAGCTGTTCAAGCCGTTCATTTTCGGCAAGCTGGAAATGCGTGGTCTTGCAACCACCATCAAAGCGGCCAAGAAGATGGTCGAGCGCGAGCTGCCAGAGGTTTGGGACGTTCTCGCTGAAGTGATTCGCGAACACCCGGTTCTCCTCAACCGTGCACCGACCCTTCACCGTCTGGGTATCCAGGCGTTTGAACCGGTACTGATCGAAGGTAAGGCTATCCAGCTGCACCCTCTGGTCTGTGCTGCGTACAACGCCGACTTCGACGGCGACCAAATGGCCGTGCACGTACCGCTGACGCTGGAAGCCCAGCTGGAAGCGCGCGCGTTGATGATGTCGACCAACAACATTCTGTCGCCAGCCAACGGTGAGCCAATCATCGTTCCGTCGCAGGACGTTGTATTGGGTCTGTACTACATGACTCGTGAAGCGATCAACGCCAAAGGCGAAGGTCGTGTGTTCGCGGATCTGCAGGAAGTTGACCGTGTGTTCCGTGCCGGCGAAGCCGCACTGCACGCCAAGGTCAAGGTGCGGATCAACGAAACCGTGAACGATCGTGATGGCGGCAGCGTGACCAACACCCGTATCGTCGACACTACCGTCGGCCGTGCGCTGTTGTTCCAGGTTGTGCCAAAAGGTCTGTCCTTCGACGTCGTCAACCTGCCGATGAAGAAGAAGGCGATCTCCAAGCTGATCAACCAGTGCTACCGCGTGGTTGGTTTGAAAGAGACCGTGATCTTCGCTGACCAGTTGATGTACACCGGTTTTGCCTATTCGACCATCTCCGGCGTTTCCATCGGTGTTAACGACTTCGTTATCCCGGATGAAAAAGCCCGCATCATCGGTGCAGCCACCGACGAAGTGAAAGAGATCGAAAGTCAGTACGCCTCCGGCCTGGTAACCCAGGGCGAGAAGTACAACAAAGTGATCGACCTTTGGTCCAAGGCGAACGACGAAGTTTCCAAGGCGATGATGGCCAACCTCTCGAAAGAGAAAGTCATCGACCGTCATGGCGTCGAAGTCGACCAGGAATCCTTCAACTCGATGTACATGATGGCCGACTCGGGTGCACGGGGTTCTGCCGCTCAGATCCGTCAGCTCGCCGGTATGCGTGGTCTGATGGCCAAGCCGGACGGTTCCATCATCGAAACGCCGATTACTGCGAACTTCCGTGAAGGTTTGAGCGTACTTCAGTACTTCATCTCTACTCACGGTGCTCGTAAAGGTCTGGCGGATACCGCGTTGAAAACTGCGAACTCCGGTTACCTGACTCGTCGTCTGGTAGACGTGGCGCAGGATCTGGTTGTGACCGAGATCGATTGCGGCACCGAACATGGCTTGGTAATGACTCCGCACATTGAAGGCGGTGACGTTGTTGAGCCGTTGGGTGAGCGCGTATTGGGTCGTGTCATTGCTCGTGACGTATTCAAGCCAGGTACCGAGGAAGTTATCGTTCCTGCCGGCACTCTGGTAGACGAGAAGTGGGTCGAGTTCATCGAGCTGAACAGCATCGACGAAGTGATCGTGCGTTCGCCGATCAGCTGCGAAACCCGCTACGGCATTTGCGCCAAGTGCTACGGCCGTGACTTGGCTCGTGGTCACCAGGTGAACATCGGTGAAGCGGTCGGCGTTATCGCTGCCCAGTCCATCGGTGAGCCGGGTACCCAGCTGACCATGCGTACGTTCCACATCGGTGGTGCGGCAAGCCGGACCTCCGCAGCCGACAGCGTTCAGGTGAAGAATGGCGGTACCGTCCGTCTGCATAACCTGAAGCACGTTGAGCGAGTGGACGGTTGCCTGGTTGCTGTGTCCCGTTCCGGTGAGCTGGCAATCGCTGATGACTTCGGTCGTGAGCGTGAGCGCTACAAGCTGCCGTACGGTGCTGTGATTTCGGTTAAAGAAGGTGACAAGGTCGACGCTGGCGCAATCGTGGCCAAGTGGGATCCGCACACTCACCCAATCGTTACCGAAATGAAAGGTACCGTGACCTACGTGGGCATGGAAGAAGGCATCACGATCAAGCGTCAGACTGACGAATTGACCGGTATGACCAACATTGAAGTACTCGACGCCAAAGACCGTCCAGCTGCCGGTAAAGATATCCGTCCTGCTGTGAAGATGGTTGATGACAACGGCAAGGATCTCTTGCTGCCGGGTACCGACGTAATTGCTCAGTACTTCCTGCCTGCTAACGCCCTGGTCGGTGTAGCGGACGGTGCGAAAATCGCGATCGGTGATGTTATCGCTCGTATTCCGCAAGAGACTTCGAAGACCCGTGACATCACCGGTGGTCTGCCGCGTGTTGCCGACTTGTTCGAAGCCCGTCGTCCGAAAGAAGCCTCGATTCTGGCTGAAGTCAGCGGCACCATCGCGTTCGGTAAAGAGACCAAAGGCAAGCGCCGTCTGGTTATCACCCCGAACGACGGTAGCGATCCGTACGAAGAGCTGATTCCGAAGTGGCGTCACCTGAACGTCTTCGAAGGCGAACAGGTAAACCGCGGCGAAGTTATCTCCGACGGTCCGAGCGATCCACACGACATCCTGCGTCTGCTGGGTGTGAGTGCGCTGGCCAAGTACATCGTGAACGAGATCCAGGACGTTTACCGTCTGCAAGGCGTGAAGATCAACGACAAGCACATCGAGACCATCCTGCGTCAGATGCTGCGTAAAGTTGAGATCGCTGAATCCGGCGATTCCAGTTTCATCAAGGGCGACCAGATGGAATTGACTCACGTGCTGGTAGAGAACGAGCGTCTGAGCAATGAAGACAAATTTGTCTCCAAGTTCACTCGCGTTCTGCTGGGTATCACCAAGGCGTCGTTGTCCACCGAATCGTTCATCTCGGCGGCTTCCTTCCAGGAAACCACTCGCGTACTGACCGAGGCGGCGGTAACCGGCAAGCGCGATTACCTGCGCGGCCTGAAAGAAAACGTGGTCGTGGGTCGTCTGATCCCGGCCGGTACCGGTCTGGCTTATCACAGCGAGCGCAAGCGCCGCCGTGATGCTGACAAACCGTTGCGCGTGAGCGCCAGTGAAGTGGAAGCTGCACTGACCGAAGCGCTGAACTCGAGCGGTAACTGAGTTCTGCGGTAGTAAATGAGTGCAGGCCCTGATCGCTCCGTTCATCCAGTCGAGACAATTTGTCGAGGTTGGATGGGGGGAGAGGTCGGGGCCTTGCCTTGACTGGGGGCAAGATCCTCTTTAGACTCTTGTACCCCTAAATTTGGCGGGGATTCGTTCCTGCCATTTTGCTTTTCTTGCAAGACAATAGCGTCGCAAGACAACAGTGGAGCTAGTAGATGGCAACTATCAACCAGCTGGTACGTCAGCCGCGTAAGCGTATCGTCGAGAAATCCGACGTGCCTGCGCTGCAGAACTGCCCGCAACGTCGTGGCGTATGCACCCGTGTGTATACCACTACGCCGAAAAAACCTAACTCGGCACTGCGTAAAGTATGCCGTGTGCGTCTGACCAACGGTTTCGAGGTTTCCTCGTACATCGGCGGTGAAGGCCACAACCTGCAAGAGCACAGCGTGGTACTGATCCGCGGCGGTCGTGTAAAAGACTTGCCAGGTGTTCGTTACCACACCGTTCGCGGCTCTTTGGATACTTCCGGCGTTAAAGGTCGTAACCAAGGTCGTTCGAAGTACGGTACCAAGCGTCCGAAGTAATAGTCGCTTGCAGCAAAAAACCGATTTCTATTTTTCTGAGTCGATAAGAGTAAGGTCGGAGGCGTCCCGAAAGGGCACCGATTCCGAGCGAACCTGAAGACCGTTTGAGGGCTTATCCATGCCAAGAAGACGCGTAGCAGCCAAGCGCGAAGTGCTTGACGATCCAAAATACGGAAGCCAAATCCTGGCCAAGTTCATGAACCACGTGATGGAAAGCGGCAAAAAAGCCGTTGCCGAGCGTATCGTTTATGGCGCGCTGGAAAAGGTTAAAGAACGCAAGAACAGCGACCCCCTGGAAATCTTCGAGAAAGCTCTCGACGCCATCGCTCCGCTGGTCGAAGTAAAGTCGCGCCGTGTAGGCGGTGCTACTTACCAGGTTCCGGTCGAAGTTCGTCCGTCCCGTCGTAACGCGCTGGCAATGCGCTGGTTGGTAGACTTCGCCCGTAAGCGCGGCGAGAAGTCTATGGCTCTGCGTTTGGCTGGCGAACTGTTGGACGCTGCTGAAGGTAAAGGTGCTGCTGTTAAGAAGCGTGAAGACGTGCACCGTATGGCTGAAGCCAACAAGGCTTTCTCGCACTACCGCTTCTAATTTTAGCTTCACTAATTTTGCGAGGGCTTTATGGCTCGTACTACTCCGATTAGCCGCTACCGTAACATCGGTATCGTTGCTCACGTGGATGCTGGTAAAACCACCACCACCGAGCGCGTCCTTTTTTACACTGGCAAAAGTCACAAAATGGGCGAGGTGCATGACGGCGCCGCGACCACAGACTGGATGGTGCAGGAGCAGGAGCGTGGTATTACCATTACTTCTGCTGCAATCACCGCCTTCTGGAAAGGTTCTGAGAAGCAGTACTCGCACGAACACCGTTTCAACGTTATCGATACCCCGGGCCACGTAGACTTCACTATTGAAGTTGAACGCTCCCTGCGCGTACTCGACGGCGCTGTCGTTGTGTTCTGCGGTACTTCGGGTGTTGAGCCTCAGTCGGAAACCGTATGGCGTCAGGCCAACAAGTACGGCGTTCCACGTCTTGTTTACGTAAACAAGATGGACCGTGCTGGCGCTAACTTCCTGCGCGTGATCGGTCAGATCAAGCAGCGTCTGGGTCACACTCCGGTGCCAATCCAGTTGGCTATCGGTTCCGAAGACAACTTCCAGGGTCAGATCGATCTGATCAACATGCAAGCTGTCTACTGGAATGACTCTGACAAGGGTATGGTCCCTGTTCGCAAGGACATTCCTGCTGAGCTGCAGGAGCTGGCTGAAGAGTGGCGCAGCAACATGGTCGAGGCTGCGGCCGAAGCCAACGAAGAGCTGATGAACAAGTATCTCGAAGGGGAAGAGCTCTCCATCGAGGAAATCAAGGCCGCTCTGCGTCAGCGTACTATCGCTGGTGAGATCGTTCTGGCTGTTTGCGGTTCTTCCTTCAAGAACAAGGGTGTTCCCCTGGTTCTCGACGCCGTTATCGACTTCCTGCCTGCTCCAACCGACATTCCTGCTATCAAGGGTTCCAACCCGGATAACGAGGAAGAGGAAATGGAGCGTCATGCAAGCGACGACGAGCCTTTCGCGGCTCTGGCGTTCAAGATCGCTACCGACCCATTCGTGGGTACCTTGACCTTTGTTCGGGTTTACTCGGGCGTGTTGGCCTCCGGCGACGGCGTGATCAACTCGGTAAAAGGCAAGAAAGAGCGCGTGGGTCGTATGGTGCAAATGCACGCAAACGCCCGTGAAGAAATCAAGGAAGTACGCGCTGGTGACATCGCGGCCTTGATCGGCATGAAGGACGTCACCACTGGTGAAACTTTGTGCAACGCTGACAAGCCAATCATCCTGGTTCGCATGGACTTCCCGGAGCCGGTTATTTCGGTTGCCGTAGAGCCTAAGACCAAGGATGACCAGGAAAAAATGGGTATCGCTCTGGGCAAGCTTGCTCAGGAAGACCCGTCTTTCCGCGTCAAAACTGATGAAGAGACTGGTCAAACGATCATCTCCGGCATGGGCGAGCTGCACCTGGACATCCTGGTTGACCGGATGCGCCGTGAGTTCAACGTCGAAGCCAACATCGGTAAGCCTCAAGTTTCGTACCGTGAGCGCATCACGAAGAGCTGCGAAATCGAAGGCAAGTTCGTTCGTCAGTCCGGCGGTCGTGGCCAGTTTGGTCATTGCTGGATCCGTTTTGCACCTGCTGACGAAGGTCAGGAAGGTCTGCAATTCCTGAACGAAGTAGTGGGTGGTGTGGTTCCTAAGGAATACATCCCGGCTATCCAGAAGGGTATCGAAGAGCAGATGAAGAACGGTGTTGTTGCCGGCTATCCGCTGATCGGCCTGAAGGCTACCGTGTTTGATGGTTCTTACCACGACGTCGACTCGAACGAGATGGCGTTTAAGGTGGCTGCTTCCATGGCGACCAAGCAACTGGCCCAGAAGGGTGGTGGTGAGTTGCTTGAGCCGATCATGGCGGTAGAGGTTGTTACGCCTGAAGACTATATGGGTGACGTGATGGGCGACCTTAACCGTCGTCGCGGCATGATTCTGGGTATGGAAGATACGGTTTCCGGTAAAGTAATTCGTGCCGAGGTTCCGTTGGGCGAGATGTTCGGTTATGCGACCGACGTTCGTTCCATGTCTCAGGGTCGCGCAAGCTACTCTATGGAATTCAAAAAATACAATACGGCTCCGTCGCACATCGTCGAAACCGTTACCAAAAAACAAGGCTGATTCAGTCCTTTAGGCAAGGAGTTAATTGTCGTGGCTAAAGAAAAATTTGATCGTTCCCTACCGCACGTCAACGTTGGCACTATCGGTCACGTTGACCACGGTAAAACCACTCTGACCGCTGCTCTGACTCGCGTCTGCTCCGAAGTTTTCGGTTCGGCTCGTGTTGACTTCGACAAGATCGACAGCGCACCAGAAGAGAAAGCTCGCGGTATCACCATCAACACCGCTCACGTTGAGTACAACTCGAAGATCCGTCACTACGCTCACGTTGACTGCCCAGGTCACGCTGACTATGTGAAGAACATGATCACCGGTGCTGCTCAAATGGACGGCGCTATCCTGGTTTGCTCGGCCGCTGATGGTCCGATGCCACAAACCCGTGAGCACATCCTGCTGTCCCGTCAGGTAGGCGTTCCGTACATCGTGGTTTTCCTGAACAAGGCTGACCTGGTAGACGACGCTGAGCTGCTGGAACTGGTTGAGATGGAAGTGCGCGATCTGCTGAGCACTTACGACTTCCCAGGCGACGACACTCCAATCATCATCGGCTCCGCTCGTATGGCGCTGGATGGTCTGGACGATAACGAGATGGGCACCACTGCCGTCAAGAAACTGGTTGAAACTCTGGACAGCTACATCCCAGAACCAGTTCGTCTGACTGACAAGCCGTTCCTGATGCCAATCGAAGACGTATTCTCGATCTCGGGTCGCGGTACTGTTGTGACTGGTCGTATCGAGCGCGGTATCGTTCGCGTTCAGGATCCACTGGAAATCGTTGGTCTGCGTGACACTACCGTCACCACCTGCACCGGTGTTGAAATGTTCCGCAAGCTGCTCGACGAAGGTCGTGCTGGCGAGAACTGCGGCGTGCTGCTGCGCGGCACCAAGCGTGATGACGTGGAGCGTGGTCAGGTTCTGGTTAAGCCGGGTACCGTTAAGCCGCACACCAAGTTCACCGCAGAAGTTTACGTTCTGAGCAAGGAAGAAGGCGGTCGTCACACTCCGTTCTTCAAAGGCTACCGTCCACAGTTCTACTTCCGTACTACTGACGTGACTGGTAACTGCGAACTGCCAGAAGGCGTTGAAATGGTAATGCCAGGCGATAACATTCAAATGACTGTTACCCTGATCAAAACCATCGCAATGGAAGACGGTCTGCGTTTCGCTATTCGCGAAGGCGGCCGTACCGTTGGTGCTGGCGTTGTAGCTAAAATCATCGAGTAAGCTTCTCTTTTGAGATAGCTTCGATGCTTTGAAAAAGCCCCCGCTTAGCGGGGGCTTTTTTATTGGGTTGACACCTATCGGGGGCGTCTATAGAATTGCGCCTCCTTTTAACGGGCGTATTGCGCCCGGTGGGAATAGCAGCCGGAGTCTGAAATCCAATGCAAAATCAGCAAATCCGTATCAGGTTGAAGGCTTTTGACCATCGCCTGATCGACCAATCCACCCAGGAAATCGTGGAAACCGCGAAACGTACTGGTGCTCAAGTGCGTGGTCCAATTCCACTGCCTACCCGTAAAGAGCGGTTCACCGTTCTGGTCTCCCCGCACGTCAACAAAGACGCGCGTGACCAGTACGAGATCCGTACTCATAAGCGCGTTCTGGACATCGTCCAGCCAACGGATAAAACCGTTGATGCTCTTATGAAGCTTGATCTTGCGGCCGGTGTGGAAGTGCAGATCAGCCTCGGCTAAGACTCGGTCTTAGTCGTGTAACGCTCTGAAATGGGCGGCCATAGCGGGTGAAAGCCCCGTACACTCATGAGGTTTACAACATGACTATTGGTGTAGTCGGTCGTAAATGCGGTATGACCCGTATTTTCACCGAAGAAGGTGTCTCCATTCCGGTCACGGTCATTGAGATCGAACCGAATCGCGTCACCCAGTTCAAAACTGAAGAGACCGATGGCTATCGTGCAGTGCAAGTCACTGTAGGCGAGCGTCGTGCTTCGCGTGTTACAGCTGCGCAAGCTGGCCACTTCGCTAAGGCGAACGTTGCCGCTGGTCGTACCGTAATGGAATTCCGCCTTGAAGAAGGCGAGTACCAGGCCGGCGATCTGATCAACGCTGAAATCTTCGCTGCTGGTCAACTGGTTGATGTAACCGGTCAGTCCAAAGGTAAAGGCTTCCAGGGTACGATCAAGCGTTGGAATTTCCGCGGGCAAGATAACACCCACGGTAACTCCGTATCCCACCGCGTTCCAGGCTCTATCGGCCAGTGCCAGACTCCTGGTCGTGTATTCAAGGGCAAAAAAATGTCCGGTCATATGGGCGCTGAGCGCGTGACCGTGCAGTCCCTCGAAGTAGTGCGCGTGGACGCTGAACGCAATCTGTTGTTGGTCAAGGGCGCTGTTCCTGGCGCTACTGGCGGCAACTTGGTTGTACGTCCAGCAGCCAAGGCTCGCGGTTAAGGGGAAGCTGACATGCAATTAAATGTAAATGACGCTCAAGCGATCGAAGTTTCCGAACTGACATTTGGCGGCGAATTCAACGAGACGCTGGTTCACCAAGCAGTCGTGGCCTATATGGCCGGCGGCCGTCAAGGTAGCAAGCAGCAAAAGACCCGTTCCGACGTTCGTGGTGGCGGTAAGCGCCCATGGCGTCAGAAAGGTACTGGCCGTGCTCGTGCCGGTACTATCCGTAGCCCAATCTGGCGTGGCGGCGGTACCACTTTCGCAGCTCGTCCTCAGGATCACTCCCAGAAGCTGAACAAGAAGATGTATCGCGCAGCAATGCGTTCCATCCTTGCTGAGCTGGTGCGTACTGATCGTCTGGTCGTGGTTCAGGATTTCGCTGTTGAAACGCCGAAAACCAAAGACCTGCTGGGCAAGCTGAACAACATGAGCCTGACCGACGTTCTGATCGTGTCGGACGCTGTTGATCAGAACCTGTACCTGGCTGCTCGTAACCTGCCGCACGTTGATGTACGTGATGTGCAAGGTTCCGATCCAGTTAGTCTGATCGCATACGACAAGGTGTTGATCACCGTGTCGGCCGTGAAGAAATTCGAGGAGCTGCTGGGATGAACCAGGAACGCGTATTTAAAGTTCTGCTTGGCCCGCACGTTTCCGAGAAGGCTACGGTTCTGGCAGACAAGAAAGGCCAGTTCGTTTTCAAGGTTGCCACTGACGCAACCAAGCTGGAAATCAAGAAGGCCGTCGAAAGCCTGTTCAGCGTGAAAGTAGAGCGTGTTACTACCCTGAATGTTCTGGGTAAGAGCAAGCGCACTGCTCGCGGTCTGGGCAAGCGTAATGACTGGAAGAAGGCAGTTATCTCCCTTCAGCCAGGCCAAGATCTCGATTTCAGCAGCAGTGCTGAGTAAGGAAGGGGTGCATCATGGCAATCGTTAAATGCAAACCGACTTCCCCTGGCCGCCGTTTTGTGGTCAAGGTGGTCAACCAGGAGCTGCATAAAGGCGCTCCTCACGCACCGCTGCTCGAGAAAAAATCGAAGTCTGGTGGTCGTAACAACAATGGTCGTATTACCACTCGTCACATCGGTGGTGGCCATAAGCAGCATTATCGTCTGGTCGATTTCCGTCGCAACGACAAAGATGGCATCGCTGCCACTGTTGAGCGTATCGAATACGATCCAAACCGTACTGCTCACATCGCTCTGCTGCTGTACGCAGATGGCGAGCGTCGCTACATCATCGCGCCTAAAGGCGTGAGTGCTGGCGACCAGCTGATCGCAGGTGCTCTGGCACCGATCAAGCCGGGCAACGCTCTGCAACTGCGTAACATTCCAGTTGGTAGCACCGTACACGGCATCGAATTGAAGCCAGGTAAAGGCGCGCAAATCGCTCGTTCCGCTGGTGCTTCGGCTCAGCTGATCGCTCGTGAAGGTGTCTACGTGACCCTGCGTCTGCGTTCTGGTGAGATGCGTAAAGTGCTGGCTGAATGCCGCGCGACCCTGGGCGAAGTCTCGAACTCCGAGCACAGCCTGCGTTCGCTGGGTAAAGCTGGTGCCAAACGCTGGCGTGGCGTTCGCCCAACCGTTCGTGGTGTTGCCATGAACCCGGTTGACCACCCACATGGTGGTGGTGAAGGTCGTACCTCTGGTGGTCGTCATCCGGTATCGCCATGGGGCTTCCCGACTAAGGGCGCGAAGACTCGTGGTAATAAGCGTACCGACAAAATGATCGTCCGTCGTCGCAAGTAAATAGAGGGATACGACAGTGCCACGTTCTCTGAAAAAAGGTCCTTTTATCGATCTTCACCTACTGAAGAAGATCGAAGTGGCGGCGGAAAAGAACGATCGCAAACCAGTTAAAACCTGGTCGCGTCGCTCGATGATCCTGCCACAAATGGTCGGTCTGACCATCGCAGTACACAACGGTCGTCAACACGTCCCAGTTCTCGTTAACGAAGACATGGTCGGCCACAAACTGGGCGAGTTCGCCGGTACCCGCACATATCGTGGGCACGTGGCAGACAAGAAAGCCAAGCGTTAAGGGGTTAGGAAATGGAAGTAGCCGCTAAGTTGTCGGGCGCTCGAATCTCCGCCCAGAAAGCCCGCTTGGTCGCCGACCAGATCCGCGGGAAGAAGGTGGGCGAAGCGCTCAACCTGTTGGCTTTCAGCAGTAAGAAAGCCGCCGAGATCATGAAGAAAGTGCTGGAGTCGGCCGTAGCCAACGCCGAGCATAACGAAGGCGCAGACGTTGATGACCTTAAGGTCAGCACCGTTTTCGTCAACGAAGGGCGTTCGCTGAAGCGCATCATGCCACGTGCCAAAGGCCGTGCTGATCGCATCGTCAAGCGGTCTTGCCATATCACTGTCAAGGTTGCTGACAAGTAACGGAGTCGAAGAGATGGGTCAGAAAGTACATCCCATTGGCATTCGCCTGGGAATCGTCAAGGAGCACACCTCCGTCTGGTACGCAGACGGTCGGACTTATGCGGACTACTTGTTCGCTGATCTGAAGGTGCGTGAGTATCTCCAAGACAAACTAAAAAGCGCGTCCGTAAGCCGTATCGATATCCATCGTCCGGCCCAAACTGCACGTATCACCATCCACACCGCTCGTCCAGGTATCGTTATCGGGAAGAAAGGTGAAGATGTTGAGAAACTGCGTCAGGACCTGACCAAGCAAATGGGTGTGCCTGTGCACATCAATATCGAAGAGATCCGCAAGCCGGAGCTCGACGGTATGCTGGTTGCGCAGAGCGTAGCTCAGCAGCTGGAGCGTCGCGTAATGTTCCGTCGCGCTATGAAGCGCGCTGTTCAGAACGCCATGCGCATTGGTGCCAAAGGCATCAAAATCCAAGTGAGCGGTCGTCTCGGCGGTGCTGAAATCGCACGTACTGAATGGTATCGCGAAGGTCGTGTGCCTCTGCACACCCTGCGTGCCGACATCGACTATGCCAACTACGAAGCTCACACCACTTATGGTGTGATCGGTGTAAAGGTTTGGATCTTCAAAGGCGAAGTAATTGGTGGTCGCCAAGAAGAACTGAAACCACAAGCACCAGCGCCTCGTAAAAAAGCTGCTAAGTAAGGGGTACGCCAAATGTTGCAACCAAAGCGTACGAAGTTCCGCAAGCAAATGACTGGTCACAACCGTGGCCTGGCATTGCGCGGTAGCAAAGTCAGCTTCGGCGAGTTCGCGCTGAAGTCTGTTGCTCGTGGTCGTCTCACCGCTCGTCAGATCGAGTCAGCGCGTCGTGCACTGACCCGTCACGTTAAACGTGGCGGCAAGATCTGGATCCGTGTATTCCCGGACAAGCCTATTTCCAAAAAACCACTCGAAGTTCGGATGGGTAAAGGTAAGGGTAACGTGGAGTACTGGGTTGCCCAGATTCAGCCAGGCAAAGTCCTGTATGAAATCGAGGGTGTTTCTGAAGAGCTGGCGCGTGAGGCTTTCGCCCTGGCTGCTGCAAAGCTGCCGCTCGCCACCTCCTTTGTTAAACGGACGGTGATGTGATGAAAGCGAATGAACTTCGTGAAAAATCCGCACAGCAGCTGAACGAGCAACTGCTCGGCCTGCTGCGCGACCAGTTCAATCTGCGTATGCAGAAAGCAACTGGCCAGTTGGGGCAGTCTCATCTGCTCTCGCAAGTTAAGCGTGACATCGCTCGCGTGAAGACTGTGCTCAACCAGCAGGCAGGTAAGTAATCATGGCTGAAGCCGAAAAAACTGTCCGTACGCTGACTGGCCGTGTTGTCAGCGACAAGATGGACAAAACCATCACCGTTCTGATCGAGCGTCGCGTTAAGCACCCGATCTACGGTAAATACGTTAAGCGTTCGACTAAGCTGCACGCGCACGACGAAACCAATCAGTGCCACATCGGCGACAAAGTCACTATTCGTGAAACTCGTCCTTTGGCCAAGACCAAGTCTTGGGCGCTGGTTGATGTTCTCGAACGCGCTGTGGAAGTCTAAGGACTAGGGGTCGGAGAAATTATATGATTCAGACTCAATCCATGCTCGATGTGGCCGATAACAGCGGCGCTCGCCGCGTTATGTGCATCAAGGTGCTGGGTGGCTCCCATCGTCGTTACGCTGGTATCGGTGACATCATCAAAGTTACCGTGAAGGAAGCAATTCCTCGCGGTAAGGTGAAAAAAGGCCAAGTGATGACTGCTGTTGTAGTCCGCACTCGTCACGGCGTTCGCCGTGCAGATGGCTCCATTATCCGCTTTGATGGCAACGCTGCTGTTCTTCTGAACAACAAGCAAGAGCCGATCGGCACCCGTATCTTTGGGCCAGTGACCCGTGAACTTCGTACTGAGAAGTTCATGAAGATCGTCTCGCTCGCCCCAGAAGTGCTGTAAGGAGATCCGACATGCAAAAGATTCGTCGTGACGACGAGATCATCGTGATCGCCGGCAAAGACAAAGGTAAGCGCGGTAAGGTGCTGAAGGTTCTTGCTGATGACCGTCTGGTCGTTGGTGGTCTGAACCTGGTCAAGCGTCATACCAAGCCTAACCCGATGTCGGGCGTACAGGGCGGTATCGTCGAGAAAGAAGCGCCACTGCACGCTTCCAACGTCGCCATCTTCAACGGCGAAACCAACAAGGCTGACCGCGTTGGTTTCAAAGTAGAAGACGGTAAGAAAATTCGTGTCTTCAAGTCGACCCAAAAAGCGGTTGATGCTTGAACACTGCTAGGTAGAAGACCATGGCACGACTAAAAGAGATTTACCGGAAGGAAATCGCACCGAAACTTAAGGAAGAACTTAAGCTTTCGAACGTGATGGAAGTTCCGCGCGTTACCAAAATCACCCTGAACATGGGTCTGGGCGAAGCGATCGGCGACAAAAAAGTCATCGAACACGCTGTTGCTGACCTGGAAAAGATCACCGGCCAGAAAGTCGTTGTGACCTACGCTCGGAAATCCATCGCTGGCTTTAAAGTCCGTGAAGGTTGGCCGATCGGCGTCAAAGTGACCCTGCGCCGTGAGCGTATGTACGAGTTCCTGGATCGTCTGCTGTCGATCTCCCTGCCTCGGGTTCGCGACTTCCGCGGCCTGAATGCCAAGTCCTTCGATGGTCGTGGTAACTACAGCATGGGCGTTAAAGAGCAGATCATCTTCCCGGAAATCGACTACGACAAGATCGATGCTCTCCGCGGTCTGGACATTACCCTGACCACCACTGCCAAGAACGATGATGAAGGTCGCGCCCTGTTGCGTGCTTTCAAATTCCCGTTCCGCAACTGATTGGAGTAGGAAAATGGCCAAGATGAGCATGAAAAACCGCGAGCTGAAGCGTCAGCTCACGGTTGCCAAGTACGCCAAAAAGCGTGCAGCACTGAAAGCTATCATCGTTGATCTGAACGCAAGTCCAGAAGCACGTTGGGAAGCTACAGTAGCTCTGCAGAAGCAGCCACGTGACGCAAGCGCTTCGCGCATGCGTAACCGCTGCCGCCTGACCGGTCGTCCACACGGCGTTTACCGCAAGTTCGGCCTTGGCCGTAACAAACTGCGTGAAGCTGCAATGCGTGGTGACGTACCTGGTCTGGTTAAAGCCAGC
Source organism: Pseudomonas sp. GW822-FHT07A10 (assembly GCF_058798795.1). NCBI lineage: Bacteria > Pseudomonadati > Pseudomonadota > Gammaproteobacteria > Pseudomonadales > Pseudomonadaceae > Pseudomonas > Pseudomonas sp. GW822-FHT07A10. The sequence goes on along the minus strand of NZ_JBXAKV010000009.1, from coordinate 258,396 downwards.
TGGTAAGCACTGTCAAAGTCTCGGTGTTCGGGGTCGCAAGATCCTGACCATCGGTGACCTTGAACTTGAATCAAGCCCCTTTTGGGGCTTGATTCATTTGTGGGGTGTGTCTAGAATACCCGGCTCGCCTGAGCCCGTGTTTTTTACGCGGATGTACTCGGCGACACGTAGTAGCCGCAAGGCTAATTTTTTGTGTATTAGGAGCGTCTAGCCCATGAGTATGCAGGACCCGTTAGCGGACATGCTAACTCGAATCCGTAATGCCCAGATGGCTGAAAAGTCCGTCGTAAGCATGCCATCTTCTACTTTGAAGGTAGCTGTTGCCAAAGTCCTGAAGGACGAAGGTTACATTGCGGGTTATCAGATCAGCAGCGAAATCAAGCCACTGCTGTCCATCGAGCTGAAGTACTTCGAAGGCCGTCCGGTCATCGAGGAAGTGAAGCGCGTTAGCCGTCCAGGCCTGCGTCAGTACAAGTCCGTCGATGATCTGCCAAAAGTTCGTGGCGGTCTCGGTGTGTCTATCGTCTCCACCAACAAAGGTGTGATGACGGATCGTGCTGCGCGCGCTGCCGGTGTCGGCGGCGAAGTTCTTTGCACTGTGTTCTAAGGGGGGATAAGCATGTCACGCGTCGCTAAGAACCCCGTTAAGCTGCCAGCCGGTGTCGAAGTCAAATTCGCAGGCCAACAGCTTTCGGTGAAGGGTGCCAAGGGTACTCTCGAACTGAACATCCATTCGTCCGTTGAGATCGTTGAAGAAGCTGGTGAGCTGCGTTTCGCTGCTCGCAATGGCGATCAACAAACTCGCGCAATGGCTGGTACCACTCGTGCGTTGGTTAACAACATGGTCCAAGGCGTAAGCCAAGGCTTCGAGCGTAAGCTCCAGCTGGTCGGTGTTGGTTACAAAGCGCAAGCAAAAGGCACAGTGCTGAACCTGGCTCTTGGCTTCTCGCACCCAGTGGATTATGAACTGCCGGAAGGCATCACCGCTGAGACTCCTAGCCAGACCGATATCCTGATCAAGGGCATCGACAAGCAGCTGGTAGGTCAAGTGGCCGCCGAGATCCGCGACTTCCGTCCACCAGAGCCGTACAAAGGTAAAGGTGTGCGCTACGCGGACGAAGTCGTCCGTCGTAAAGAAGCCAAGAAGAAGTAGGGCATAGCAAATGACCGACAAAAAAGTTACTCGACTGCGTCGCGCTCGCAAAGCACGCCTGAAAATGCACGAACTCGAAGTCGTGCGTCTCTGCGTGTTCCGCTCGTCGCAGCACATCTACGCCCAGGTCATTTCGGCCGACGGCAACAAAGTCCTGGCAAGTGCCTCGACTTTGGATAAAGAACTGCGTGATGGTGCCACCGGCAACATCGACGCGGCCACTAAGGTTGGCCAGCTGGTCGCTACGCGTGCTAAAGCCGCTGGCGTCTCGCAGGTGGCTTTCGACCGCTCTGGCTTCAAGTACCACGGCCGCGTCAAGGCGCTGGCTGATGCTGCTCGTGAAGCTGGGCTGGAGTTCTAAGTTATGTCAAATAACGACCAAAAGCGCGACGAAGGCTACATCGAGAAGCTGGTTCAAGTTAACCGCGTAGCCAAAACCGTTAAAGGCGGCCGTATCTTCACTTTCACCGCGTTGACCGTGGTTGGTGATGGTAAAGGGCGCGTTGGCTTCGGCCGTGGCAAGTCGCGTGAAGTGCCTGCTGCGATCCAGAAGGCAATGGAAGCTGCTCGCCGCAACATGATCCAAGTTGATCTGAACGGCACCACTCTGCAGTACGCAATGAAGTCCGCTCACGGCGCTTCGAAGGTGTACATGCAGCCTGCTTCTGAAGGTACCGGTATCATCGCTGGCGGCGCTATGCGTGCTGTCCTCGAAGTTGCTGGCGTTCAGAACGTTCTGGCCAAGTGCTACGGCTCGACTAACCCGGTAAACGTGGTTCACGCCACTTTCAAAGGTTTGAAAGCAATGCAGTCTCCTGAATCCATTGCCGCCAAGCGTGGCAAAAGCGTCAAGGAGATCTTCTGATCATGGCTACCGTTAAAGTTACGCTGATCAAAAGCATGACCGGCCGCATCCCTAACCACAAACTGTGCGTTAAGGGTCTGGGTCTGCGTCGCATCGGTCACACTGTAGAAGTCCAGGATACTCCCGAGAATCGCGGGATGATCAACAAGGCTTACTACATGCTGCGTGTCGAGGGTTAATCGATGAAACTCAATGATCTGAGTCCAGCGCCGGGTTCCCGTCGCGAAAAGCATCGTCCGGGCCGTGGTATCGGTAGCGGTTTGGGTAAGACTGGTGGCCGTGGCCACAAAGGTCAAACCTCCCGCTCCGGTGGCACCATTGCTCCAGGCTTTGAAGGCGGTCAACAGCCGCTGCATCGTCGCCTGCCGAAGTTTGGTTTCGTTTCCCTGAAAGCCATGGACCGCGCAGAAGTGCGTCTGTCCGAGTTGGCTAAAGTGGAAGGCGACATCGTCACCGTGCAGTCCCTGAAAGATGCCAACGTGATCAACGTCAACGTTCAGCGTGTGAAAATCATGCTGTCCGGCGAAGTTACTCGCGCTGTCACCATCGGAAAGGGAATCGGCGCCACCAAAGGTGCGCGTGCGGCTATCGAAGCAGCTGGCGGCAAGTTCGAGGAATAAATGGCTAAGCAAGGTGCTCTCTCTGCGCTCGGCAAAGGCGGTATGTCTGAACTCTGGGCTCGTCTGCGTTTTCTGTTCCTGGCGATTATCGTCTACCGAATAGGCGCACACATCCCGGTTCCAGGTATCAACCCGGACCGACTCGCGGACCTGTTTCGACAGAATGAGGGGACCATTCTTAGCTTGTTCAACATGTTTTCCGGCGGCGCGCTGGAACGGATGAGCATCTTTGCACTGGGGATCATGCCGTACATTTCGGCATCGATCATCATGCAACTGATGACCGCCGTCAGCCCGCAGCTGGAACAGTTGAAGAAGGAAGGTGAAGCTGGCCGTCGCAAGATCAGCCAGTACACCCGCTACGGCACTGTCGTCCTCGCTCTCGTCCAGGCTATTGGCATGTCCATTGGTCTGGCGGGGCAGGGCGTTGCGTTCACTGGTGACTTTGGCTTCCATTTCGTCGCGGTATCCACTTTTGTGGCTGGTGCGATGTTCATGATGTGGCTGGGTGAGCAGATTACTGAGCGTGGTGTTGGCAACGGTATCTCGATGTTGATTTTTTCGGGTATCGTCGCCGGTCTTCCGAGAGCGATCGGGCAGTCTTTCGAGTCTGCACGTCAGGGTGATATCAACATCTTCGCCCTGGTTGCCATCGGTTTGCTGGCAGTAGCGATTATCGGTTTCGTGGTGTTCATTGAGCGTGGCCAGCGTCGTATTGCTGTTCACTACGCCAAGCGTCAGCAGGGCCGTAAGGTCTTCGCTGCGCAGACCAGCCACTTGCCGCTGAAGGTGAACATGGCCGGTGTTATTCCGGCTATTTTCGCGAGCAGCATTTTGCTGTTCCCGGCTTCGTTGGGTGCCTGGTTCGGTCAGTCTGAAGGTATGGGCTGGTTGCAGGACATCTCGCAGTCGATCGCTCCTGGTCAGCCGTTGAATATTCTGCTGTTTAGTGCAGGGATTATTTTCTTCTGCTTCTTCTATACGGCGTTGATGTTCAATCCGAAAGACGTAGCGGAAAACCTGAAGAAGTCCGGTGCCTTTATTCCGGGCATCCGTCCAGGTGAGCAGTCTGCGCGCTACATTGATGGCGTTCTGACTCGCTTGACCATGTTCGGTGCTCTTTACATGACGGCCGTCTGCCTGTTGCCCCAGTTCCTGGTGGTTGCAGCAAACGTACCGTTCTACCTTGGCGGGACCTCGTTGCTGATCGTGGTCGTGGTTGTGATGGACTTCATGTCCCAAGTACAATCGCACCTCGTTTCGCACCAGTACGAATCCCTGATGAAGAAAGCCAACCTGAAGGGTTACGGCAGCGGCATGTTGCGCTGAGTACCCATAAGGTTCGAGGAGTTGGTGATGAAAGTTCGTGCATCGGTGAAAAAGCTGTGCCGTAACTGCAAGATTATTCGCCGCGAAGGTGTTGTTCGAGTAATTTGCAGCGCGGAACCGCGTCACAAACAGCGCCAAGGCTGAGTGTGATTGTGCTTCAAGCCCGGCAGCTAGTGCGCTGCCGGGTTGATTATTTGTTATTACAGCGATATTATCTCGCGCCCTATTTCTTGGCTTCCGGGGCGTAGGTAGCTGTCAATTGGAGTCCCACTGAATGGCCCGTATTGCAGGCGTTAACATTCCAGATAACAAGCATACTGTTATCTCGCTGACCTACATCTATGGTGTTGGTCGCACTACTGCACAGAAAATTTGTGCAGTGACTGGGGTAAACCCAGCGGCAAAGATCAAAGATCTGAGCGACGAGCAGATTGAACAGCTGCGTGGCGAAGTGGCGAAGTTCACCACTGAAGGTGACCTGCGTCGCGAAATCAACATGAAAATCAAGCGTTTGATGGACCTCGGTTGCTATCGCGGTCTGCGTCATCGTCGTGGTCTGCCAGTACGCGGTCAGCGTACCAAGACCAACGCGCGTACCCGTAAAGGTCCGCGTAAGCCGATCCGCAAGTAATCGCCCCAGCGAATCGACAGGAAATTAATCATGGCAAAACCTGCTGCTCGTCCTCGTAAAAAAGTTAAAAAGACAGTGGTTGATGGCATCGCCCACATCCATGCTTCTTTTAACAACACCATCGTGACCATCACCGACCGTCAAGGTAACGCTCTTTCCTGGGCTACCTCCGGTGGTTCGGGTTTCCGCGGTTCCCGCAAGTCCACCCCGTTCGCTGCTCAAGTAGCTGCTGAACGTGCTGGTCAAGCTGCGCTGGAATACGGCCTGAAAAACCTCGACGTTAACGTCAAAGGTCCAGGTCCAGGTCGTGAATCCGCAGTCCGCGCTTTGAACGGCTGTGGCTACAAGATCGCCAGCATCACCGACGTGACGCCAATCCCGCACAACGGGTGCCGTCCGCCGAAGAAGCGCCGCGTGTAATCCAGGAGATTGTAAAGAATGGCTCGTTACATTGGTCCAAAATGCAAACTCGCTCGTCGCGAAGGCACCGATCTCTTTCTGAAGAGCGGCGTGCGCGCGATCGAATCGAAGTGCAACATCGAAGCAGCACCTGGTATCCACGGCCAACGCCGCGGTCGCCAGTCCGATTACGGCACCCAACTGCGTGAAAAGCAGAAGGTCCGTCGTATCTACGGCGTTCTCGAGCGTCAATTCAGCGGCTACTACAAAGAAGCTGCTGGCAAGAAAGGCGCAACTGGCGAAAACCTGTTGCAACTGCTCGAATGCCGTCTGGACAACGTTGTATACCGTATGGGTTTTGGCTCTACTCGTGCCGAATCCCGTCAGCTGGTATCGCATAAGTCGATCAGCGTTAACGGTCAGACCGTAAACGTTCCGTCCTACCAGGTTCGTGCTGGTGACGTGGTCGCAGTTCGCGAGAAAGCAAAGAACCAACTTCGCATTGTCCAAGCTCTCGATCTGTGTGCCCAACGTGGCCGCGTAGAATGGGTAGAAGTAGACACTGAGAAGAAGTCGGGCGTTTTCAAGAACGTTCCTGCTCGCAGTGATCTGTCCGCCGACATCAACGAAAGCCTGATTGTCGAGCTCTACTCCAAGTAAGGGCTAGAAAATAGGTGCATCCATGCAGATTTCGGTAAATGAGTTCCTGACACCCCGCCATATTGATGTGCAGGTTGTCAGTCCAACCCGCGCCAAGATCACACTCGAGCCTCTCGAGCGTGGTTTCGGCCACACCCTGGGCAACGCGCTGCGCCGCATCCTGTTGTCCTCAATGCCCGGCTGTGCAGTAGTCGAGGCCGAGATTGACGGTGTGCTCCACGAGTACAGCGCCATCGAAGGTGTACAGGAAGACGTAATTGAAATCCTGTTGAACCTTAAAGGTCTGGCTATCAAGCTGCACGGTCGAGACGAAGTTACGCTGACCTTGTCGAAGAAGGGTTCGGGGGTGGTTACCGCTGCCGATATTCAGCTGGATCATGATGTCGAGATCGTTAACCCCGATCACGTAATCGCTAACCTGGCGTCTAACGGCGCCCTGAACATGAAGCTCACCGTAGCTCGTGGTCGTGGTTATGAACCGGCAGACTCGCGTCAGAGCGATGAAGACGAAAGCCGCAGCATCGGTCGCTTGCAGCTCGACTCTTCGTTCAGCCCGGTTCGCCGTATCGCATACGTGGTGGAAAACGCCCGTGTCGAACAGCGTACTAACCTGGACAAGCTGGTTATTGATCTGGAAACCAACGGTACCCTGGATCCTGAAGAGGCTATCCGCCGTGCTGCAACCATTCTGCAACAGCAGTTGGCTGCGTTCGTCGATCTCAAAGGTGACAGTGAGCCAGTGGTTGTCGAGCAGGAAGATGAGATCGATCCGATCCTGCTTCGCCCGGTTGACGATCTGGAACTGACTGTACGTTCGGCTAACTGCCTTAAGGCGGAAAACATCTACTACATCGGCGACCTGATTCAGCGTACCGAAGTAGAGCTGTTGAAGACTCCGAACCTTGGCAAGAAATCCTTGACTGAAATCAAGGACGTTCTGGCCTCCCGCGGTCTGTCCCTCGGCATGCGCCTCGACAACTGGCCGCCTGCAAGTCTTAAGAAGGACGACAAGGCGACTGCCTGATCGTCGTAATCACCGAACGTTGTGTTTGGTAAGGAATGAACCATGCGTCATCGTAAAAGTGGTCGTCACCTGAGCCGCACCAGCTCGCACCGCAAGGCCATGTTTCAAAACATGGCGGTGTCGCTGTTCGAGCACGAGCTGATCAAAACTACACTGCCAAAAGCCAAAGAACTGCGCCGCGTTGCTGAGCCGCTGATCACTTTGGCCAAGACAGACAGCCTGGCTAACCGCCGTCTGGCTTTCGACCGTACTCGTTCGAAAGCTATCGTTGGTAAGCTCTTCAACGACCTGGGCAAGCGTTACGCTACCCGTGAGGGTGGCTACCTGCGCATCCTCAAGTGCGGTTTCCGCGCTGGCGACAACGCGCCTATGGCGTACGTCGAGTTGGTTGATCGTGCTGTCGGCGGTGAAGCTGTATCCGCTGAGTAAGACGTCAGTCTGAAACAAAGAACCGGGCCTAGTGCCCGGTTTTTTGTGCCTGCAAGAAATGCGCTCTGCGTACAAGCTTCAAACCCTTCCCTATAGGCACTATATGCTTGGGTTGATCATTAGTAATTTTCTATTGATGTCTGCAAATTAATGAATTTGTGACTGTCATGTTGATGATCAATACTTCCCACCAAGCCGATTTAGCCGGCAGTTCAAGACTGACAGAGGAAGAGATCGCATGAGCCAAAACAAAACACTTACGACCGCCAGCGGCGCTCCTGTCGCCGACAACCAGAATTCCCGCTCCGCCGGCCCTCGTGGCCCTCTGCTGCTCGACGATTTCCACCTGATCGAGAAGCTTGCCCACTTCAATCGTGAAAACATCCCGGAGCGTCGCGTACACGCCAAAGGCTCGGGTGCTTACGGCACGTTCACTGTGACTCGCGATATCACTCAATACTCCAGCGCCAAGCTGTTTGAGTCTGTTGGCAAACAAACCCCGACCTTCCTGCGGTTCTCCACAGTGGGTGGCGAGCGCGGCTCGGCTGACACCGAGCGTGATCCACGCGGTTTTGCCCTGAAGTTCTACACCGAGGAAGGCAACTGGGACATCGTCGGTAACAACACGCCGGTGTTCTTCATCCGTGATCCGCTGAAATTCCCTGACTTTATCCACACCCAGAAGCGTCTGCCGCAAAGCAACCTGAAAAGCGCGCAGATGATGTGGGATTTCTGGTCGCATTCGCCTGAGGCGCTGCACCAGGTCACTATCCTGTTTTCGGACCGCGGCATCCCTGACGGTTACCGTCACATGCACGGTTTCGGCAGCCACACCTACAGCTTGATCAACGCCAATGGCGAGCGTCATTGGGTGAAGTGGCATTATAAAACCAAGCAAGGGATCAAGAACCTCGCTCCGGCAGAAGCGGCGCGCCTGGCCGGCACCGATCCGGATTACGCACAACGTGACCTGTTCGGCGCCATTGAGCGCGGTGACTTCCCGAAATGGAGTGTCAACATTCAGATCATGACCGAGGCTCAGGCCTCGGCTCACTACGAGAACCCGTTTGACGTGACCAAGACCTGGTCGCAGAAAGAGTTTCCGTTGATCGAAGTGGGCGAGCTTGAGCTCAACCGCAATCCGCTGAACTACTTCGCTGAAGTCGAGCAGGCCGCGTTCGGTCCGAGCAACATGGTCCCAGGCGTCGGCCTGTCACCTGATCGCATGCTGCAGGGGCGTGTGTTCGCTTACGCGGATGCTCACCGCTATCGTGTGGGCACCAATCACCAGCAGCTGCCAGTGAATGCACCTCGCAGTCCGGTCAACACTTACCAGCGCGATGGTTCGATGGCGTTTGGCAGTAATGGTGGTGCGGCGCCGAACTACGAGCCGAACAGCTACGTTGAATCACCGAAACAGGCACCGCACTACGCGGAACCTGCCTTGGCCTTGAGCGGTGCGGCTGACCGCTACGATCATCGTGAGGATACCGACTACTACAGCCACGCGGGTGCGCTGTTCCGTCTGATGAACGATGAGCAGAAAGCGCTGCTGATCAACAACATTGCCGGTGCGATGGCTGGGGTTTCCGGCGACGTGGTTGATCGTCAGCTGCAGCATTTCTTCAAGGCCGATCCGGCTTATGGAGAAGGCATCGCGAAGGCGTTGGGCGTACAGCTTAACGAAGTCTAAACGAGAAGCAGAACCGCCCTCATTAGGGCGGTTTTTTGCGTTATTTGAACCCATTTTCTCAGAATATCTTCGCTTTTATTGCGACGGGCGAGTGACCTTCAGGTCAGGTTGGTTCAAACTACAGCCTTTCAAGCAGGGAGATGTAGGGCGATGCAAGGTCACCCAGACGTAATCGATTACCTCAACACGTTGCTGACAGGCGAACTGGCAGCGCGTGATCAATATTTCATCCATTCGCGGATGTACGAGGACTGGGGGTTCACCGAGCTCTACGAACGTATCAACCACGAGATGGAAGAAGAGGCTCAGCACGCTGATGCGCTGATGCGTCGGATCCTGATGCTCGAAGGTACGCCGCGCATGCGTCCGGACGATCTCGATGTCGGCACCACGGTGCCGGATATGCTCGCCGCTGACCTGCGTCTGGAATATAAAGTTCGTGCAGCTCTGTGCAAAGGCATCGAGCTTTGCGAGCAGCACAAGGACTATGTCACCCGCGAGATCCTGCGCATTCAGCTGAACGACACCGAGGAAGATCACACCTATTGGCTGGAGAAACAGCTGGGTTTGATCAAGTTGATCGGACTGGAGAATTACCTGCAATCGCAGTTCTGATTTTTTAGGCCGACGACGCACAAAAAAGCCCCTGTCACCGATAATGTGACAGGGGCTTTTTCATGGGCCTGATTCAGGCCTTGTCGCGAGCCAGCAGTGGTTTGAGGTAGTAGCCAGTGTGAGACTGCTTCATCTCGGACACGTCTTCCGGTGTGCCGACGGCAATGATCTGGCCGCCCTTGGAGCCGCCTTCCGGCCCCAGGTCCACCAACCAGTCGGCAGTCTTGATCACATCCAGGTTGTGTTCGATCACCACCACGGTATTGCCATGGTCGCGCAAGCGATGCAAAACATCGAGCAGTTGCTGGATATCTGCAAAGTGCAGACCGGTAGTCGGCTCATCGAGGATATACAGGGTCTTGCCGGTATCGCGCTTGGACAGCTCGCGGGATAGTTTCACCCGCTGGGCCTCACCGCCCGACAGCGTCGTCGCCGATTGTCCCAGCTTGATGTACGAAAGGCCTACGTCCATCAGCGTCTGAAGCTTGCGCGCCAAGGCTGGAACCGCGTCGAAGAACACCCGGGCTTCCTCGATGGTCATCTCGAGGGTTTCGTGGATGCTCTTGCCCTTGTACTTGATCTCAAGGGTTTCGCGGTTGTAGCGCTTGCTCTTGCAGACGTCGCACGGGACATAGATGTCCGGCAGGAAGTGCATTTCCACTTTGATCAGGCCATCGCCCTGGCAGGCTTCACAGCGTCCGCCCTTCACGTTGAAGGAGAAACGCCCTGGCCCGTAACCGCGGGAGCGGGATTCCGGTACGCCGGCGAACAACTCGCGAATTGGTGTGAACAACCCGGTGTAGGTCGCCGGGTTGGAGCGCGGCGTGCGACCGATCGGGCTCTGATCGATGTCGACGACTTTATCCAGGTGCTCAAGGCCCTTGATGCTGTCGTGAGCCGCCGCTTCCAGGGTCGTTGCCCCGTTGAGTGCGGTAGCGCTCAAGGGAAACAACGTGTTGTTGATCAGCGTCGATTTGCCCGAGCCGGACACGCCGGTCACGCAAGTCAGCAGACCGATTGGAATCTCCAGGTCGACATTGCGCAGATTGTTGCCGCGAGCACCCTTGAGGGACAGCGACAGCTTCTTGTTACGGGGTGTGCGTTTGGCTGGAACGGCGATCTTCACTCGGCCCGACAAATACTTGCCAGTCAGAGAGTCAGGGTGAGCCATGACTTCGTCTGGCGTACCTTCGGCAACGATATGTCCACCGTGCACACCCGCGCCCGGGCCGATATCCACTACATAGTCGGCCAGACGAATCGCGTCTTCGTCGTGCTCGACCACGATTACCGTGTTGCCGATGTCCCGCAGGTGCTTGAGGGTGCCGAGCAATCGGTCGTTGTCCCGCTGGTGCAGGCCAATTGACGGTTCATCGAGGATGTACAGAACCCCCACCAGGCCGGCGCCAATCTGACTGGCCAGGCGAATGCGCTGGGCCTCACCGCCGGACAGCGTGTCGGCACTGCGATCCAGTGACAGATAGTCCAGGCCTACGTTGACCAGAAACTGCAGGCGTTCTCGGATTTCTTTGAGGATCTTGTCGGCAATTTCGCCACGGCGGCCGGTCAGCTTCAGCACGCCGAAGTATTCGCAGGCATCGCCGATCGGCAAGTTGGTCACCGCCGGCAAGGTCTTCTCGCCAACCCAAACGTGTCGCGCCTCGCGACGCAGACGGGTGCCACGGCAATCCGGGCAAGGCTGGGTGCTGAGGAACTTGGCCAGTTCTTCACGGACCGAAGCCGATTCGGTTTCGCGGTAGCGACGTTCCAGGTTCGGCACGATGCCTTCGAACGGGTGCGAACGTTTGACGATATCGCCGCGGTCGTTCAGGTACTTGAAGTCGACATTCTGCGAGCCGCTACCATGCAGGATGAATTTCTGCTGATCGGCCGGCAGTTCGTTGAACGGCACTTCGAGGCTGAACTTGTAGTGGGCGGCCAGCGAGCCAAGCATCTGGAAGTAATAGACGTTTCGCCGGTCCCAGCCGCGGATCGCGCCTTCGGCCAGGGTCAGTTCACTGTTCACCAATCGTTTGGTGTCGAAGAACTGTTTAACCCCCAGGCCATCACAGGTCGGGCAGGCGCCGGCTGGGTTGTTGAAGGAAAACAGCTTGGGTTCCAGCTCGCTGATGGCGTGGCCGCAGATCGGACAGGCAAAGCGTGCGGAGAAGATGATTTCTTCGCCGGGCTCGTCGTCCATTGGCGCCACGAGAGCGATGCCGTCCGCCAGTTTCAGCGCGGTCTCGAACGATTCGGCCAGGCGTTGTTGCAGATCGGCGCGGACCTTGAAGCGGTCGACCACGACATCGATCGAGTGCTTCTTCTGTTTATCCAGCTTCGGCAACTCGTCCAGCTCACAGAGTTTGCCGTTGACCCGGGCCCGCACAAAACCCTGGGCCCGCAGCTCTTCGAATACCGAAAGGTGTTCGCCCTTGCGCTCGCGGATCACAGGGGCCAGCAGCATCAGTTTGCTGCCCTCCGGTTGCGCCAGCACCAGGTCGACCATCTGGCTGACGGTCTGGGCTTCCAGCGGAATGTCGTGGTCCGGGCAGCGCGGAATACCGACGCGAGCGTAGAGCAGGCGCAGGTAATCGTAGATTTCGGTAATGGTGCCAACCGTCGAGCGCGGGTTGTGCGAGGTCGACTTCTGTTCGATGGAGATCGCTGGCGACAGACCTTCGATGGTGTCGACGTCAGGTTTTTCCATCATCGACAGGAATTGCCGGGCGTAGGCCGACAGCGATTCGACATAGCGGCGCTGGCCTTCGGCGTACAGCGTGTCGAAGGCCAGGGACGACTTGCCGGATCCGGACAGGCCGGTGATGACGATCAGTTTGTCCCGTGGCAGGGTCAGGTCGATGTTCTTCAGGTTGTGGGTTCGGGCCCCACGAATCAGGATCTTGTCCAAAGTGGCCTCGCTCGGCGGGCGTCGAAAACGTAGGAGTATACGGCCAAATACTGGATGGATGCACACTATCAAATGAGGGGCGCGCAGCCTTGCGTGAAGATTGCGTCATCTGTACGCGTCATAGCGTCGCGATATACCCCGTCAATCGATGGGACTGGTAGAATCGCCGCCGGTTCACATGAGGTTTTTCCATGCACGATCCCCACAGCGAACGCATGAGTGGCAGTGAGACCCGCGCAGCAAGCGGTCTGGCCCTGGTGTTCGCCTTCCGTATGCTTGGCATGTTCATGGTGTTGCCGGTGCTGGCGACCTATGGGATGGACCTGGCGGGCGCGACCCCGGCCCTCATCGGGTTGGCGATTGGCGCTTACGGCCTGACCCAGGCGATTTTTCAGATTCCCTTTGGCTTCATTTCCGACCGCATCGGTCGACGTCCAGTGATTTACCTGGGGCTGATCGTTTTCGCCCTGGGGAGTGTGCTGGCGGCCAATGCCGATTCGATCTGGGGCGTTATCGCCGGACGCATCCTGCAGGGCGCCGGGGCGATTTCCGCGGCGGTCATGGCGTTGCTGTCGGACCTGACCCGGGAACAGCATCGGACCAAAGCCATGGCCATGATCGGCATGACGATCGGTCTGTCGTTCGCGATCGCCATGGTGGTAGGGCCATTGCTGACCCGTGCCTTCGGCCTCTCGGGGCTGTTCTTCGCCACCGGCGGCATGGCGCTGCTTGGTATCGTCATCGTGATGTTCATGGTGCCGCGCGCCACCGGGCCATTGCAGCACCGCGAGTCCGGTGTCGCGCGTCAAGCGCTGATACCGACGCTCAAGCACCCGGACCTGCTGCGCCTGGACCTGGGCATTTTTGTGTTGCACGCGATGTTGATGTCGAGCTTCGTTGCATTGCCCCTGGCGCTGGTCGAAAAAGCCGGTTTGCCCAAGGAGCAGCACTGGTGGGTGTACCTCGCTGCGCTGCTGATTTCTTTCTTCGCCATGATCCCGTTCATTATCTACGGCGAGAAGAAACGCAAAATGAAACGAGTTTTATTGGGCGCGGTGCTGACGCTGATGCTCACTGAGCTATTCTTCTGGCAGTTCGGCGACAGCTTGCGGGCTCTGGTAATCGGCACGGTGGTGTTTTTCACCGCGTTCAATCTGCTGGAAGCGTCCTTGCCGTCGCTGATCAGCAAGGTTTCACCGGCAGGCGGCAAAGGCACGGCGATGGGGGTTTATTCCACCAGTCAGTTCCTCGGTTCGGCACTGGGCGGGATCCTCGGCGGCTGGCTGTTTCAGCACGGCGGTTTGTCGGTTGTGTTCCTGGGATGTGCCGGGCTGGCTGCACTTTGGCTGGCCTTTGCTGTTACCATGCGCGAACCACCTTACGTCACGAGCCTGCGCTTGCCGTTGTCGCCCGAGGCGATCCGCGAAGCGGGTCTGGTTGAGCGCCTGAAGGCCGTCGTAGGGGTAACAGATGCGGTGATCGTTGCTGATGAAGCGGCGATTTACATCAAATTGGACACAGAACTATTGGATCGCACGACCCTTGAGCGCCTGGTGAACAACCCGGCCGAGGCAGCGTGCGTAGCCTAGGAGAACGTTATGGCCCGTGGGGTTAACAAAGTCATATTGGTCGGCACTTGCGGCCAGGATCCCGAAGTTCGCTACTTGCCTAACGGTAACGCCGTGACCAACCTGAGTCTGGCGACCAGCGAACAGTGGACCGACAAGCAAACCGGTCAGAAGGTCGAGAAGACCGAATGGCACCGTGTTTCGATGTTCGGCAAAGTGGCCGAAATCGCCGGCGAATACCTGCGTAAAGGTTCGCAGGTCTACATCGAAGGCAAGCTGCAGACCCGCGAGTGGGAAAAAGACGGTATCAAGCGTTACACCACTGAAATCGTGGTCGACATGCAAGGCACCATGCAACTGCTGGGCGGCCGTCCACAACAGGGTGACCAACAAGGCGGGGGCAATAACTACCAGCAATCCGCTCCAGCCCCACGCCAGCAGGCTCCGCGTCCGCAGCAGTCGGCACCGCAACAGTCGCGCCCGGCTCCTCCGCAGGCCGCACCGCAACCGGCTCCGGATTTCGACAGCTTTGATGACGATATTCCGTTCTAATTCCTACCTAAGACTATTTTGTAAAGTTTAGGTCTGGAACCCCCGATCAGTCCTCTCGACTGGTCGGGGGTTTTCTTTTGCGCACCAGATTGTAGGAGCCGGCTTGCTGGCGATGAACGATAACTCGGTTTGTCTGGTTAACCGCGGCGCCTGGATCGCCAGCAAGCCGGCTCCTACAGAGCGGTCATGTTGGCCCGCGCCATGTGCAGTTTTTTGTAGCTGTCGATCAGGCGCAAGTGTCTATCGAGCCCCTCCAGCTTCATGCTGGTCGGCGTCAAGCCATGGAAGCGCACGCTGCCGTCCACCGATCCGATCGCTGCATCCATCCGCTCGTTGCCAAACATCCGGCGGAAGTTGGCCTCGTAGTCTTCCAGTTCCAGGTCTTCGTCCAGTTTCATCTCCAGCACCACATTCACGGCCTGATAGAACAAGCCGCGCTCAACCGTGTTGTCGTTGTACTGCAGGAACATTTCCACCGCCTCTTTCGCCTCTTCAAATTGCTGTAGGGCGAGATAAATCAGCAGCTTCAACTCCAGGATCGTCAGCTGACCCCAAGCGGTATTGTCGTCAAATTCGATGCCGATCAAGGTGGTGATGTCGGTGTAGTCGTCCAGCTCACTTTCCACCAGGCGCTCAACCAGTGCTTGCAGTTCCTCTTCGTCCAGGCGATGCAGGTTCAGGATGTCGGCGCGGAAGAACAGCGCTTTGTTGGTGTTATCCCAGATCAGATCGTCTACTGGATAAATTTCCGAATAGTCTGGCACCAGGATGCGGCAGGCCGTTGCACCGATATGCTCGTAGACCGCCATGTACACTTCTTTGCCCATGCCTTCGAGAATGCCGAACAAGGTCGCGGCTTCCTCGGCATTCGAGTTTTCACCCTGGCCGGAGAAGTCCCACTCCACGAATTCGTAATCCGATTTTGAGCTGAAGAAGCGCCACGACACCACGCCGCTGGAGTCGATAAAGTGCTCGACGAAGTTATTCGGCTCGGTCACCGCATGACCTTCAAACGTCGGCTGGGGCAGGTCGTTGAGGCCTTCGAAGCTGCGGCCCTGGAGCAATTCGGTCAGGCTGCGTTCCAGCGCCACTTCCAGGCTCGGGTGCGCGCCGAACGAGGCGAACACCCCGCCGGTACGCGGGTTCATCAACGTGACGCACATCACCGGGAATTCACCTCCCAGGGACGCATCCTTCACCAGCACCGGGAACCCTTGCTCTTCCAGTGCCTGAATCCCGGCCAGTATTCCAGGGTACTTCGCCAGCACGTGAGCCGGCACATCCGGCAGGGCAAATTCACCTTCGATGATTTCGCGTTTTACCGCGCGCTCGAAGATCTCCGACAGGCACTGCACCTGGGCTTCGGCCAGCGTGTTACCGGCACTCATGCCGTTGCTCAGGAACAGGTTTTCAATCAGGTTGGATGGGAAATACACCACCTCGCCGTCGGACTGGCGCACGTACGGCAGCGAGCAGATGCCGCGCTCTTCATTGCCCGAGTTGGTATCGATCAGATGGGAACCACGCAGCTCGCCGTCGCGGTTGTAAATCTTCAGGCAGTACTCGTCGAGGATTTCGGTCGGCAGTGCATCTTTACGGCCAGGCTTGAACCAGCGTTCGTCCGGGTAGTGCACAAACGCTGCGTCGGCGATGTCTTCGCCCCAGAATTGGTCGTTGTAGAAGAAGTTGCAGTTGAGTCGCTCGATAAACTCGCCCAACGCCGACGCCAACGCGCCTTCCTTGGTCGCACCCTTGCCGTTGGTAAAGCACATCGGGGAGTGCGCATCGCGGATATGCAGCGACCACACATTGGGCACGATATTGCGCCACGAGGCGATTTCAATCTTCATGCCCAGGTCCGCCAGAATGGCCGACATATTGCCGATGGTTTGCTCCAGCGGCAGATCCTTGCCGGCAATATAGGTGCTCGCCCCTGAGTTGGAAGCAGGCATCAACAACGCCTGGGCATCGGCGTCGAGGTTGTCCACCTCTTCGATCACAAACTCAGGCCCGGCTTGCACCACTTTTTTCACGGTGCAACGGTCGATGGAACGCAGGATGCCCTGGCGGTCCTTGTCGGAGATGTCCGCCGGCAACTCGACCTGGATCTTGAAAATCTGGTTGTAGCGGTTTTCAGGGTCAACAATATTGTTCTGCGACAGGCGGATGTTGTCCGTGGGGATATTGCGTGTGTTGCAGTACAACTTTACAAAATACGCCGCACACAGCGCCGACGAAGCCAGGAAGTAGTCGAACGGACCCGGTGCCGAGCCATCGCCCTTGTAGCGGATAGGTTGATCGGCCACCACCGTGAAGTCATCGAACTTGGCTTCAAGTCGCAGGTTGTCGAGAAAGTTGACCTTGATTTCCATGGGGGATTACCAGAATAACGGCTAAACGAATGGCCGCCATTATCCGGCATTTGCGCAGTAAGTCTTGTAGGTGTCTGACGATATGTCGACACCAGTCCTTTTTAGTGGGCGATGGAGGGCTCAGTCGAGTATCAGATGCGGCAAGAACCGGCTCGAATCCTTGGTAATCAAGCTGTTGTCCTCACGCACGCCGATACCGGCTGCCTGATCCCCGATTACCCAGGAGCCGATCAGCGTGTAGCTGTCGCCAAATTTCGGCAGCGGGGCAAACTCCTGAAGGATAAACGGCGCATCAGTGTAGGGGCCGTCCTCTTTTACGATCAGACCCTCAGCGGTTTGCAGCTCAATGTTTGCGCCTTCCCGTGAGAAGAACGGCTTGCGGACCCAACCTTTGGGCACCGCTTTACTCGGATCGGAGTCCAGATGCGCCGCGAGCAGGTTCGGGTGACCTTGGTTGAACTCCCACAGCAGCGGCAGGATGCCCTTGTTGGAGATGATGGATTTCCAGGGTGGTTCGAAAAACTGCGTATCGCTCTGCGCAATCGCTGTGCCGAAGGGTTCGTGGAAGATGAACTCCCAGGCATGCAGTTTGAACAGGTGAGGGATCCAGCGATCTTCGAGGTCAACGAAACGTCCGTCACTGGTGAGGCCAATGTCCTCGATATCGATGTGCCGCGATTCGATGCCGACCTTTTCCGCGACCAGGCGCAGGTAGTCGGTGGTGCCCTTGTCTTCGACCGAGTCTTTCATCGAGGCGAAATAGAAGGGCTGTTTGAGCTGCAGTTGGGCAAAAGCCTGATGCAGCTTGGTGTCGATGCTGTTGAGCTGGTCGGCGTGCCTGGGCAGCAAGCCGCGTTCGATGCATTGCTCCAGCCAGCCCCACTGAAACGCCGCGGCCTCATACAGGCTGGTCGGCGTGTCGTAGTTGAGTTCCAGCAACTTGGCGGGCCCGCTGCCGTTGTAGGAGAAGTCCATGCGCCCATACAGGTGCGGGTGGCCTTCGAGCCATGAAGTGCGAACCATGTCGAAGAACGGCGCGGGGATGCTCAGGCGCTCCAGCAACTCTTCGCTTTGCACCACTCGCGCCACCAGGTCCATGCACATCTCATGAACTTCGGTGGTCGGGTCTTCGAGGTCGTTCTCGATCTGCTTGAGCGTGAACTGGTAGTACGCGCTCTCGTCCCAATAGGGTTCGTCGTCGATGGTATGGAACAGAAAGCCGAGACTTTCGGCGGTCTGTTTCCAGTCATGACGCTCTGCGCAGAGGATTTTCTTCATGGCCTTGTTCCCTTAGCTGCTTGAACCGCCAAAGCTCTTGCCTGATCCACCCCAGCCACTGCGTGCGCTGGCCTGGCTGCCGAAGCCGCCGCGGGAAGTGGATGATGCAACGGACACTGGCTTGCTGCGGGTGATGGTGTCGGTGTAACTGCCACTGCTGCCGTACCGCGCCTGATTGGACCTGTTGAAGGTTGAACCTGACGATACCCGCTGACTGAGTGTCGAGGACGAGTAGTCACCGCGATCATCGCGATAGCGGTAGACCGGCTCGGAGTAGTAACTGTTGCGGTTGTTGCTGAGCATGTTGCCGATCAACAGTCCCGTCAGCAGGCTACTGCCGGAGAAGCCCGACCCTGCGGCATTGGCTTCCGATGCGGGCAATTTAGCCTTGGCCGCGTCCACTTCGGACTGCGTCACCTCGCCATCGGCACTCAGTTCGAAGCCGCCGAGCTTGGGGATGAATTTGCCGGCGGAATCCTGCTGGCACCAGTCGGCGACAAAGTCGGCGTCGCAATCAGCCTGGTTGTCGTACACCGGCGCAATGCTTCGATGCTGGGCCATGGCCTTCATATAGGCGTCAGAACAGATGTCGACCGGGAGCTTTTCATCGGCGCACTGCTGAACGGACTGGAAATTGTACTTTTTGTGTATCTCGTAGGTTTTTTCCGTCGGCCCGCAGCCTGATATGGCCATGGCGACCGATGCCGCCAGCGAGAGCTGAACGTACTTGCTTCGTTTCATCGCAATCTCCGTGGCGTAATCAGTTCTGGGAAGGGGTCATGCACGCGGCGTTCAACATGCCGACGCTGATGGCCACTGCCGCGACATAGATACCCGCAGCGATTTCGCCGTTCTTGATGCGTTCAGAGGCGCCTTTGAGCACCAGGCTGGTTACCAGGAACGCCAGCAGTTGTACGAAAGCGGCGATCACCGCCCAGACGACGAAGTCCAGAATGCTGATCGAGTAGGCGATCACATTGCTGGCCGGAATGGCGAATCCGATGATGGCACCGCCCAGGGCGATGGCGGCTGCAACGTTGCCCGCACGGATCAATTCGAATTCCCGGTGCGGTGTGATTCGGGTGTAGATGAACTGGAACAGCGCGAACAGCACGGCAGCGCCGAGGATGTACAAAACAAACCCGAGTACGGCGGCTTTGTTCAGGGAGATAGAGAGCGCTTCAAGCATGGACTTCTTCCTTTTTAAAAAGTGTTCAGGTCGGTGGTGTACAGCGAAATACCCAGCGAAGTGCTCAAGCTGATGGTGCCTTCGGCGTCTTCTTCGACGGAAAACAGCAGGAATTCCCGGCGATCGGTCAGGCCGGTTTCGCGGGCGTACAACATCGAACGGTGCCCGATGCTGTAGGTCTCATCCGGATTCTTCAGGTGTTCGCTCAACGGCACCAGTTCGGTCTGGCCGTTCTCGGTGCCCCATTCGCGGGTGTATTCGACCCCGTTTAGGGTGTAGGTCGGCAGGCCGATCAGGCTTTGAGGACCGGCCAGCCGCCGCAGCTCCGCTTCACTGTTGATGGTGACGTAACTGAGGTAGTTGAACAGGATCACCGACTCGACCTGTCCGGCAATGTCGCCGGTGGTGTGCACTTGCAGCCAGTAATCCTCGTCGTTCATGTAATAGCGCGACAGCCAGTTCGACTGCCCGAGATCAACGGTGCCGGCGCTCCAGATCTGTTGGGAGCCAGGGATGATCACGTTGGTGTTGCCGTCGAGCAACAGCTTCAGGGTGGTGTCGAACATAACCCCTTTGCCAAATGCCAGGCCCAGAGGCCCGGCGACAGGCGAGGTTCCGCTGGCTGTCCATTTCGATTCGGTATTCGCGTTCGGGGCCTCAAGCCCCAGCAACTGTTTAAACCATCCCATTGGAGATTTCCTTGAGGCGAGTAGAGGCGATGTAGAAGAGTTCGCCGCCCTTGACGCGAGTGGCGCCGGGCGGGTTGATCGAAGGCTGTCGGGCGCCTTTGGCGCGGTAGCCGATAAGGGTCGCGTTATGGCGTTCTTTCATCTGTGCATACAGATCGCCGAACGTTGCTTCAAAGGTTTCGGGCAGTCTCATCAGGTATTGGGTGGCGCCTTGGCCCACGCACAGCAATTCATTGATGACCACTGACGAGCCCGGATCCTGAGAGGCGCGCACCAACATCTCGATGGCCATGCTTGAGGTGCATTCCAGGCTGGGCGCGTAGGCGCTGGCGAGCGCGGCGATTTCACTTTCATTGAAGTGGGCGACCACATGCCCGGCCGGGCTCAGTTGATTGACCGCCAGAACGGTGGCCAGGGTCAGATCATCTGAATGGGTACGCACCAGTACGCGTTCGGCGCCAGGCACGCCGGCACGCAGCAAAAGCGCGGCAGATGACAGGCTTTCACCTTTGATAAAGGCCGCCTTGCCCGGCATGGGGTTTTCTTCGAGGTCGCAATCGCAAATGACGATCAGGTTGTCATTGGACGTTTCGTCCTGCAGCAGCAACTCAATAACCCGCTCGCTGGACGCGCCTTCCCAGCCGATGAGAACGGTATGGCCGACCTTGCCGGTGAAATCGCCTTTGCCCTTCATGCCTTTTCTCCATACATCGATGACACTGCTGGTGGTTTTGCCGATGGCTGCCGTCAGCAGCGCAATGCCCCCGAGCATGACCCAGGTGGCCACGAAAATCCGTCCCGCGGCTGTCTGTGGCGCAAGATCGCCGTAGCCGACGGTGAGCGTAGTGGTGAGATAGAAGTAGGTGAACGTGGCGGGAGCGATGAGGTGTTGTTCGCCCAGAAACGCCAGGCCGAGCCAGGCCGTGCTCAGGTGTACGCCCAACGCAATGGCCAGGCCGGCCCAGCCGAAGCGATGGAAGAAGGACGCAGCGTACGCGCGCAATAAAAGGAAAATCGACATTACATCCCTGACTCCTTGGGGGCTCATTCCTGGCGACGTAATCGCTCGGGCATCTGAGTGCTCGAGTGCGGTTACCGGGCGGCATTAAACCTGCTGCGCGGCGTAGATAACAGTACCTTGGCTGCAATAAAACCGCCGATTGCACCAAAAATATGCCCTTCGAAGGAAATGCCCCGGCGCGGAAGGAAGCCAACAATCAGCCCACCATAGAGCAGGGCCACGACACTGGCCGTTATCAGGTTGCTCCAGCTCCTCTGGAACCAGGCGCGCGAAAGAAGATACGCCCACAGCCCGAACACCCAGCCGCTGGCACCGATATGCACGCCGGCAAAACCGAACAGCCAGATCAGCGAACCGCCCAGCAAAATGATGATAGCGCTGACGGCCATGAACCGGTTGAGCCCTTCGACGATGACCAGGGTACCGAGGATCAAAAAGGCAATCAGGTTGGCACTCAGGTGCGCAAAGGATGTGTGCAAGAAAGGCGAGGTGATGATGCCGACCAGTCCGTGCAGGGTTCTCGGAACCAGGCCGAAGGCGTTAAGGCTGTAGCCGGTCGCCACATTGAGCAGTTGCAGCGCAACCATGAAGATGGCCAGGCCAGCGATTGTCTTGAAACCCTTCAGGGCATCCATCCTTGACCTCGACTCGGCAGTAAAGAAGGGCGATCAATTAATGCCTGCCAGTTAAGAGATAGAACAAGCACTGAGTAAAGTTGTGGCGAGGGAGCTTGCTCCCTCGCCACAGGGTCAGCGCACTTGACTGACTGGCATCAGGGCAATGAATGCCCTTTCTGCTGGGGTATTGCTTACTCGGCCGATTTTTTCTTCAGGCGTTCCAGGATCGCATTGGCGCTGCCTTCATCCGGCGTGATGCCGGCTTCGCGAAGCTTGCGCTCCAGGTCGGTGCCGGTCGACGCGTCGGCCAGTTCGTCCTGGGCTTGCAGTTCAGCGGCGCGTTGCTGCTGCTTGGCCTGCAGGCGGTTCAGCGTACCGACGGCGGTTTCCAGCTTGCCGTTGGCGCCGCCACTGGCGATCGAAGCGCTGACCTGGGCTTTCTGTACGCTTTCGCGAGCCTTGGCCATGTCCACTTGCTGGCGCAGGCTTTTGATGCGGTTTTCAGCCTTGGTGATGTCTTTGCGCATGTTGTCCGCATAACCGCCGAATTCGGTGGCCTGCTTTTGCTCGACATCCAGTTCATTGGTCAGGGTCGAAATGGCTTCGGCCACTTCCAGTGCCAGGTCTTCGCGGTTGGCCTGGATGGCGGCCAGGGCCTTGGATTCCAGGTCCTTGATCTTGGCGTTGTACTCGCTGACGCGGTCAGCCGACAGTTTGTGCTTGGCCATGATGGTGACCAGCTCACGCTTGGCGTTGGCCAGCGCGCTGTCAGCATCGCGAATTTCCTGGTCGAGGATGCGCAGGGCCTGTTGGTCGACGATCGATTCGCCGACTTCGTTGGCACCGCCACGCAGCGCGGTGAACAATTTGCTCCAGATGGACTGAGTCATTGGATGTTTCCTGTTCCCGAATAATTAATTGAAGAAGCGTTCAAAGGCTTCGCTGGCGCGCTGGACGTTGTCGACGAGGGTTTTGATCTCAGTCACGACGTTGGTCAGGCTGGAGTCGGAGCTCAGTGCGCCGAACATGTTGTAAACGACCTGCCCGTTGGGCATGGACTCGATACCGATCGAGGACAGGGGGAACATTTCCCGGCTGCGCAGAACGGCATCGTTGAAGGCCGGGACGTCGTTGATCGACTCGACATCGACCAGAACGGTATCGACGATGATCTGATCGCCAACCACCGCGATGTAAATCGGCAAGCCACCGAAATCGTTCATTTCCAGCTTGATGCTGGATTCGGAGCCTTGAACGAGGGAGAGGGTGATTTCGTTCGCAACCACTTCGTCGAGGGCCTGGAGGGCGCTGTAGAGGCGATCGATGTTCCAGTTATTACCTGCGCTCATGTAATTCTCCGACATGAATGAGCCAGCCAGAATCGGTTGGCGTAGCTGTTTCTCCATCTGCTTGAGCAGGCTTCGATTTTCGGGAAGCACCCAAGTCTCGTGTTTCACATAGCCGGCGGCACCCAGGCCCGCGCGCATCTGCTTCATGTAGAAGCTCGATGGTTTTTTCGCGGAGGGTTTCGAGCGCTCTCCCTTGCGGCTCGCTGAATCGGTAACAGACCCGGTAGGCGGATCTGATGGAGAGCTGCTTTTCATGGTGCTGATCCCGTTGTGAAAAACTCACGCGTGATAACACTACAGGCTATTTTTGCAGCCCTCAATAGCTCACGCGTGAGATTTTTTCGACGGTTGCGCAGGTGTATGAAAAAGAAGGGAAGCAGCATGATTCCGGTCAGTTAAGCGTAATCCTGTGGAACGGGCCTCTCATCTAACCAGCCAGAAAGTCATCGGTGGACACCACGCTCGCATAAGCAAACCCCAGGGCCGACATGAACGCGGCATGCACATGGGCGGCCGGGACGGTGACGCCGTTGAACTCCAGGTCGAGGGTGGCACAGGCGTCGTGGATCACCGTGACCGTATAGCCGAAGTCTGCTGCGGCACGGGTGACGCCGTCGATGCACATGTGGCTCATGCTGCCGACGACCACCAGATGCTCGATGTCTTGCTGGTCGAGGATGTCCTTGAGTTCGGTTTCGCGGAACGCGTTGACGAAGTGCTTGAGCACCACCGGTTCATCGGCGCGGTTCAGGACTTTGGGGTGCAGCTTCGCGCCGTCGGAGCCCGGGGTGAAGAACGGTGCGGCGTCGGAGGTGAATTCGTGGCGGATGTGTACCACCGCGTCACCGGCCTCGCGAAAGGCCTGGATCAGCCGTGCAGCGTTGTCTGCGGCGGCATCGGCGCCCGCCAAAGGCCACTTGCCCTGGGGGAAGTAGTCGTTCTGGATATCGACTACGATGAGTGCTTGCTTGGCCATGAGTGTTTCCTCGAAGTGCTTGTTGGGTGTGATTCAAGTATCAGGTTCTGCAGGCCGTCCGAGGATTGGCCGCACCGACAATAGAAGGGGGAAAACTGACAATGGGCGTAGAAAGGGCAGTCGTCGAATTGGGCGTGCTGATCTATCCCGGCGCGCAGA
Organism: Pseudomonas sp. GW822-FHT07A10; assembly: GCF_058798795.1. Taxonomy (NCBI): domain Bacteria; kingdom Pseudomonadati; phylum Pseudomonadota; class Gammaproteobacteria; order Pseudomonadales; family Pseudomonadaceae; genus Pseudomonas; species Pseudomonas sp. GW822-FHT07A10. The sequence continues at coordinate 234,300 of NZ_JBXAKV010000009.1, read as the reverse complement.
TGGCGGCGGTGCATGGGCTGACGGATCTGTTCGGGGTGGCCAACCGAATTGCCGCCGAGCATCAGACGGCGCAGTTGCCGTTGTTGCGGATCAGCCATTGGCGGGTCGAGGGCGATCAGGCGCCAGAGCGGGTCTACGACAGTCAACCCGGCCCGGCCGGCGCGTTGGTCGCGGTGTTGATCCCACCGTCGATTGGAGGTTTTTCCGCGGGCCAGGCACCGCAGGGGCTGATCCGCTGGATTCGTCAGCAACACGCCAGTGGCGCGACGTTGGGCGGGGTTTGCGTGGGGTCGATCCTGTTGGCTGAAAGCGGCCTGCTCGACGGCCGTAGCGCCACCACTCATTGGACCTCGGCCAAAGCCTTCGCCGAGCGTTACCCGGCGATCAAGCTCAAGGCTGACACGCCCATCGTCGATGACGGCGATCTGATTACTACGGCTGGGCTGATGGCCTGGTCAGAGCTGGGGTTACGGCTGGTGAACCGCTTGCTGGGGCCGAGCATTGCCACCAGCACGGCACGCTTTCTGGTGGTGGAGCACAGCGACAGCGCGAGCGAGTGCGGCAGTAATTTTTCACCGATTCTCAGCCATGGCGATGCCTCGATTCTCAAGGTCCAGCATTGGCTGCAAAGCACCGGGGCGGTCGATGTCTCGCTGGCGGCGATGGCCGAACGGGCGGGGCTGGAAGAGCGCACCTTCCTGCGGCGATTCCGCGCGGCAACCGGGTTGAAACCCACCGAGTACTGCCAGCACCTGCGCGTCGGCAAGGCGCGGGAAATGCTCGAATTCACCAACGGCACCATTGATCACATTGCCTGGACCGTGGGTTATCAGGACCCGAGTGCGTTTCGCGCGACGTTCAAAAAGATTACCGGGCTGGCGCCGAGTGATTACCGGACGCGGTTTGGCGTGACGCCGCCAGCCGTTGTGGCCCGGTAGCCAGAGCACGCCAGATCAAAAAATGTGGAAGGTTTGAGTCGTGCAAAATGCCGGAGTCCTGAAGGGCGTCGTGCAGAATCAAACAGGCGTAATGCCATTACTGTCTGGGCAACCGGCTGATTTAACAGTCGTTCTTCATCAGCCGCCATTGGCCTGATCCCTGCACCCCTCCAGCTACATTTATCCAACGCAGATTGAAGGGGGGACGCATGACCCCAACAAATCGCAAGAAACTGGTACTCGCCCATTCGGTGCGGCCCGATGCCCCGCTGCACGAAGTTGAAACCAATCGCGCGCTGGCCCGCTGGCTGGCGCAGATCGTCGGGCTCGAATACGGCGGCAGTTACGACCCGCAACTGCACAGCGGTCGTGACCGCTATCTGTTGCCGACCCAGACGCTGGTGGGCGCCGCTGCCGCCCGGCAGCTGGGCGTCAAAGGGCCGGAGGATTTGTGGGGCGGTTACGTCGACCACGATTTCATCTGCACCAAAGCCATCAGTCATGGGCTGTTGAACCGCGATGCGTTCGCGCCCGAAGGCTGGGCACCGTTGTTTTGCGAACGGGTGCGCAGCGTCGTGCTCGACGGCCTCAGCGTGTTCTCCCTGGACGATGCGCGCCCGGCGGCGGAGCACCTGCTCTACAGCGGCCCGATCCGCATCAAGCCTATTCACGCCTGCGCCGGGCGCGGTCAGGAAGTGATCAAGAGCCTCGACCAGTTCGACGCCATCCTCGCTCGCCCCGAGGCCAAGGCACTGTTCACCGAAGGCGTTGTGCTGGAGCAGGATTTGACCGAGGTGATCACCCACAGCGTCGGCCAAAGCTTCATCGGCGACAAAGTGCTGAGTTATTGCGGTGATCAATACTTGACCGAAGACGCTCAGGGCGAGCAGGTTTATGGAGGGTCCAACCTGTTGGTGGTGCAGGGTTATTACGAGGACCTGCTGGCGCTGGAACTGCTGGATGAGGTGAGGCTGGCGATCCAGCAGGCACAGGTATTCGACAGTGCGGCGGATGAAGCCTACCCCGGTTTCTATGCTTCGCGGCGCAACTACGACATCGCCCAGGGGCTGGATTGCAACGACCGACAACGCAGCGGCGTGCTCGAACAATCCTGGCGTTTGGGCGGTGCCAGCAGTGCCGAAGTCGCGGCGTTGCAGAGCTTTGTCAACGACCCCGGCCTGCGTGCGATTCGCGTGTCATCGGTCGAAACCTATAGCGATCAATCGCTGCCGGAGAACGCCATCGAGATTTACCGCGGGCCGGCGGAACACAGTGATTTTCTTCTCAAGTACGTGACGGTCAAATCCTATGACGGCTAGAAGCGAAACCATTCAGATCGACATCGACGATGAACAGATGAGCGGGACCTTCCTCAGCCCCAAATCGAAAGTCCCGGGGGTGCTTTTCGTCCACGGTTGGGGCGGTAGCCAGGAGCGCGACCTGGAGCGCGCCAAAGGCATCGCCGGGTTGGGTTGTGTGTGCCTGACGTTCGACTTGCGAGGTCATACCGGCGGGACCGGCATTCCGTTGTCCAGGGTCACCCGCGAAGACAACCTGCGCGACCTGCTGGCAGCCTACGACCGCTTGCTCGCCCACCCGGCGCTCGACACCTCCGCGATTGCGGTGGTCGGCACCAGTTATGGCGGTTATCTGGCAGCGATCCTGACGACGTTGCGTCCGGTGCGCTGGTTGGCGCTGCGGGTGCCGGCGTTGTACCGCGACGACTTGTGGCACACGCCCAAGCGTGAGTTGGACAAAGCCGACTTGCGCGACTATCGCGGCACGCTGGTGCGCGCCGACAGCAATCGCGCGTTGCACGCCTGCTCGCAATTCACCGGGGATGTGTTGCTGGTGGAGTCCGAGACCGACGCCTATGTACCCCACGCGACGATCATGAGTTACCGCGCCGCGTGTCAGCAGACTCACTCGCTGACTCACCGGATCATCGATGGTGCGGATCACGCCTTGAGCGACCCGGTTTCGCAGCAGGCGTACACCTCGATCCTGGTGGGCTGGATCACCGAGATGGTGGTGGGTGAGCGGTTGAGCATCATTCAATCGAGTTGAGAGATGCGGTGGTCTTGCGATCATTCGTGGATGCGACCGCTCACCGAGGTTTCTTCGAGATCCGCAACGACTTGGCCTTGGCTTCCACCACCAAGTACATCACCACGGTTATCAACAGCGGCAGAATGAAATAGATCGCCCGATAAGCGATCAACCCTGCCACCAGGCTGCCCCGCGATACTTCGTGCTGCAGCAGCGCCACGAACACCGCCTCCAACACACCGAGCCCGGCCGGGATATGGGTGATGACCCCGGCAATGGCGCTGATCAGCAACACACCAAGCACCAGCGGATAGTCCAGTTTGCTCGGCAGCAACGTGAAGATCACCGCCGCCATCAGCGCCCAGTTCAGTGCGCCGAGGGCCAGTTGCAGGATTGCCATGCGTAGCGACGGCAGAATGATTTCCACGCCGCGAACCGACCATTTCCGGCGCCTGGAATACCGGCAGGCCGCCAGATATCCCATGCTCAACAGCAGCAACAAAATCCCCACGTCTTGCAGTGCATTGCTGCTCACTTTCCAGCCCGGCGGCATTCGCATCAGGCCGCTGCTGAACACCGCGCCGGCAATCACCATGTAGCCGAACCAGTTGGTCGCCAGGCTCAGCCCGAGGATTTTTGCGATGTTGCCTTTGCTCACGCCGAGCCGCGAATACAGCCGATAACGCATGGCGACGCCGCCGACCCAGGCGCTCAGGTTGAGGTTGAAGGCATAGCTGATGATCCCCACCGGCAAGATCTGCCGCCAGGTCAGGTTCTGCCGGATGTAGGTGCGCCCGATCAGATCGAAACAGGCATAGACCAGAAAACTTGCCAGGGTCACACCTGACGCGATGATCAGCGTACGCACTTTGAAGTCAGCCAGGGTATCGAACACTTCGTTCCATTCGATACGCTGGGCGAGCATCGTGAACAACACGATCAGCGCCAGGAAGAACAGCATCGTCAGCGGCCTTTTCCAGCGGTGCCAGTGGTGTTTGCCCGGCGTGTCGGAGTGCGGCGCAGGCTGCGCTTGGGAATGGCTCATGCCTTGGCGCTCCCGGGTGGGTGGATGAAGGGCTTCAGGCGCGGTTTATGCGCCGGCAACCAACCGGCCCAAGCGGGGAAATGCCGCAGGAAGTGAAACACCAGAAAGCCGATGGTCATGTGCCAGATCCGCCCGCGAGGCGCCGTGTCCACCGACATGACCTTGCAATGGTTGCTGCTCAACTCGTCGAGACGCTCGTACAGATCGCGGTTGAAGGCACGGTCGCGGATCAGCACGTTGGCTTCCAGGTTCAGGGACAGGCTCAGCGGATCGAGGTTGCTTGAGCCGACAGTGCTCCAGTCCTCGTCGACCAGGGCGACTTTGCCATGCAGGGGGCGGTCGCAATATTCGTAGATCACCACCCCGGCCCGCAGCAGGTAGTCGTAGGTCATGCGCGCGGCGAGTCTGGCCACCCGCAGGTCCGGTTGTCCCTGAAGAATCAGGCGCACCTCGACCCCCCGGCGTGCCGCATTGCGGATCTCGTGCAGCAGCCGATAGCCTGGAAAGAAGTAGGCATTGGCGATCACCACGCGACGCCGGGCACTGCGCAGCACCTGTAAATACACCTCTTCGATATCTTTTGGGTGTTCTGCGTTGTCGCGATACACCAGTCGTACCTGACCGTCATGATCGTCGACCGCCAGTTCAGCATGCCGCTGCCGGCGGCGTTGCCACCAGTATTTGGCCCGGGCCGGTCGACCGCCTTGCAGCAAGGCGAAATGATGAATATCGGCCACCGCCGGGCCTTGCACTTCAACCGAATAATCCTGCTTGGCCTCGGGGCCGAAGTCGGCCAGATGGTCGGCGGAAAAATTGATTCCGCCGAGGAACGCAATCGTGCCGTCGACCACCACAATCTTGCGGTGCAGACGGCGGAACCAGTTGGTGCGGATGCCCAGATGGCGCGGGGCGGGGTCGAATATTTGCAGGCGCACACCTGCATTGCTCAGGGCGGCGAGGAACGCCGTACTCAGTTCGCCACAACCAAAGCCGTCGAGACTGACCGTGATACGCACGCCACGTTGCGCCGCTTCAATCAGGATCTGTTGAAGCTCATTGCCGACCTTGTCCTCGAACACAATGAAGGTTTCCAGGAGAATTTCCCTCTGGGCCTGGCGCAGCACTTCAAACACCCGTGGAAAGTACGCCTCACCGTTTTCCAGCAATTGGACCCGGTTGTTACCGTGCCAGCCGTACTCAACCTCAGTCACCGCAGGCTCGCGCACGGGTGGAGGCGTGGAGATGCGTTCGACCGTGGTTTTTTCCATCGATGGGCTGCTCATAACTCGATCTCCACCGACAGGGGCGCATGGTCGGAAAGGTGTGACCAGGGGCGTGCCGCCAGCACTTGCGGATGGCTGGCCTTGAGATGGCGCACGTAGATGCGGTCCAGGCGTAACGCCGGCAAACGCGCGGGGAAACTGCGCGCCGGTTTGCCGTGAAACTCGGCGAACACCTCACGCAACCCGCAAGGCTTGAGCAACGCATCGGCGCGCTGGCGCCAGTCGTTGAAATCGCCGGCGACCACCACCGGGGCATCTTGCGGTAGCTCTTCCAGGCGTCGGATCAGCAGCTTGAGCTGGGCCGTCCGGTGGCTTTCGCGCAGCCCCAGATGGACGCAAATGGCATGCACTTCCCGGCCATCGCCGGGCATGCGCAACACGCAATGCAGGATTCCACGGTTTTCATGGCCGCTGATGGACACGTCGAGATTGTCGTGGCGAATGATCTGGAATTTCGACAACAGTGCATTGCCGTGATCGCCCGCCGGGTAGACCGCGTTGCGCCCGTAGGCGAATTGCGGCCACAGGCTATCGGCAAGGAATTCGTACTGGGGCATCGCCGGCCAATTGTTGTAGCGCTGGGGATGCTGTTCGTGGGTGCCGTGGACCTCCTGCAAAAACACCACATCGGCGGACACACTGCGCACCGCTTCGCGCAACTCGGGCAGGATGAAGCGCCGATTGAGTGCGGTGAACCCCTTGTGGGTGTTGACCGTCAGCACGGTGAAGCGGCTCACGGCATTGATGATGGGTTGCTGTTCATCCGTCCCACCGACCGGCTCGGGAATGCTCATGGCAGCGCTCCTTCGGCAACCGGCTCGCCGGGGGCCGTGACAAGGTCTTTGTCGAGATGCAAACGCTCAAGCAGGTGGCGGGCATCGAAGGGCGCGCGGACTTTGATGTCGTTATCGAAATAGCAGAACACTTCCCGGGATCTGCGAGTCTTGGGTTTTTGCCGGGGCGCGATCAATTGCGGATCTGCCGGTTGCTGGCCGTGATGCCAGGCCTCGATCCGCTCGCTCCAGCGTTGCAGCGCTTGAGGGGTGTAACCGCTGGCGTAGAGTTCTTCGGCGCCGTGCAGGCGCAGGTAGACGAAATCGCTGGTGAGGTCTTCGCGGTACGGCCATTTGCCGGCGGTGTCGGCAATCACCAACGCGGTGTTGTAGCGTTTGAGCAGCCGGACGAAGGCCGGATCGACGAAACTTTCGTGGCGAATTTCCACGGCATGGCGCACCGGTTTTTTACCGTAGGCCTTCATGCTGGCGTGACCGTTCAGCCGTGGTTCGTGCTGGCGGGCGAGGGCGGCGGCCTGTTCGGTGTCGTGGGGCAGTTGTTCAAGAAAGTGTTCGAACAGCTCCGGATCGAATTTGAAGCTGGGCGGGAACTGCCAAAGGATCGGGCCGAGTTTTTCCTTGAGCTCCAGCACCCCGGAGGCGAAGAAATTCGCCAGGGGTTTATGGATCTCCCGCAAGCGCTTGATGTGGGTGATGAAGCGCGGCGCCTTGACGCTGAACACGAAACCTGGCGGGGTTTCGGCGTACCACTGGGCGTAACGTTCGGGGCGTTGCAGGGCGTAGAACGATCCATTGATTTCGATGCTGTTGACCGCCCGCGACGCGAATTGCAATTCGCGTTTGTGGGTCAGCCCCTTCGGGTAGAAGCCTCCCCGCCAGGGCGTGTAGCGCCAGCCTGAAATACCGATATGAATCGCCGCCATGTCGCCTCCCATCCTCGGACAGCCCTGTTTTTTGATGACTGCCAGGCGTGCGAGAAAGTTTCGACGGGGCTACGGACGGTAAAGCGAAAAGATCGCAGCCTTCGGCAGCTCCCACAGGCGCGCAGGAGTTGCCGAAGGCTGCGATCTTTTGATCTATCAGTGTCCGGCGACGATCCGGGCCGAACCTTCAGCCGGCTCGGCATACACCGGGCCCAACCGATCGAGACGACCACTCCAGGCGGTCAGCGCCAATGCCACCAACACCACCAGGCCACCGATCCACGCGGTATGGATCAGGCCCATATGCGCCACGATCAAACCACCGCCCCACGCACCACCGGCAATGCCGAGGTTGAACGCCGCAATGTTCAGGCCCGACGCCACGTCCACCGCATGCGGGGTGTGATGTTCGGCCTGACGCACCACATACACCTGCAGCCCCGGCACGTTGCCGAACGCCACCGCCCCCCAGACCAGCACGGTGGCCAGGGCCAGCCATGGATTAGCGGCGGTGAAGGTCAGTGCGAACAGTACGGCGGCGAGCAGGGCGAAGATGATTTTCAGGGCGCCGATCGGGCCGCGCTTGTCCGCCAGCTTGCCGCCCCAGATGTTGCCGACGGCCACCGAGATGCCGTACACCAGCAGCACCAGGCTGACGGTGCTGGCGCTGAAGCCCGCAATGTCCTGAAGAATCGGTGCCAGAAAGGTGAAGGCGATGAACGAGCCGCCGTAGCCGACCGCTGTCATGGCATACACCAACAACAGGCGGGGTTGCTTGAGCACTTGCAACTGCTGCAACAGCGAAGCCGGTTTGCTGTGGGCGATGTTCTTCGGTACGTAGAGCAGGCTACCGATGAAGGCGATCACACCCAGTGCAGACACCGCGAGGAAGGTTTCACGCCAGCCGAAATGCTGACCGATAAACGTCCCCAGCGGCACGCCAGTGACCAGCGCCACAGTCAGGCCGGTGAACATGATGGCAATCGCGCTGGCGGCTTTTTCCTTCGGCACCAGGCTGGTGGCGATGATCGAGCCAATTGAGAAAAACACCCCGTGGGCCAGGCCGGTGACGATCCGCGCAATGATCAGCGACTCGTAGCTGGGCGCTTTCCAGGCCAACAAGTTGCCGAGGGTGAACAGCACCATCAGCGACAACAGCAGCAGTTTACGCGGGACTTTGCCGGTGAGGGCGGTCAGCACCGGCGCGCCGACGGCCACCCCGAGTGCATACAAACTGACCAGCAAACCGGCGGACGGCAGGCTGACGCCGAGGTCGGCGCCGATGGTGGGTAACAGGCCAACGATGACGAACTCCGTCGTCCCGATGGCGAAAGCGCTGAGGGTCAGCGCCAGCAAGGCAATGGGCATGACTGCAACTCCGGTGGATTGATTGATGGAGCGCAGTGTCGGGGTTTGGGGCGTGCGGAAAAATACAGGGATGGGCATTTGATATTTGCGTGCAAAGCAAATATCTCACGGCTGGCATTAAACCTTGTGGCGAGGGAGCAAGCTCCCTCGCCACAGGAGGTTGAATCCTACAGGGGGGAGTGGCGGATCAGTGTGTTGTGTACTTCTGTAGTCGATTGCTGATCCAGCTCCAGCCAGAACTGCTGCTTGCCGGCGATCTCGGCGGCAGCCGGCAAGCCATCGCGATACACCAGCCGATTGCTCGCCAGCGCCGGCACTTTTGCGCCCGGCAGCAGGGTGCCGGCGAGGTTCAGCGGATCCACCCCGCACACCGCGATCAAACTACCGTCATGGGGGCGCCGCCTGACTTCGCGCAGCAACGGGATCGCCTCGGGCAGGGCAAACTGTTCGCCGGCCAAACCACTGACAAACCGCCCGCCACGAATCTCGCCCCGGGCCTCCAGCCGATGGAACGTGCGCAGCAATTCCCGCCAACTCGGCAACCAGTCCGCCTCGCGCTCCAGTAAGCGCCAGAACACCACGCCGTACCGGCGCAGCAAGGTCATGGCGATGTGTTCCAGGGTTTCTGTGGGTGTGGACGTCGGGCGTTGTTTATCCACAACCGGCTTATCCACAACCGGCGCGACCGCACTGCGGCGCAGCAACGCCCAACGCCCGGCGTCGTCCATCCCGCCGACAAACGCTCCACGCCCGCGTCGACTGCTGCGATTCTGGCGTTTGCTGGCCGGGGTGATCAGCGCCCGCAACCCGGCGAAACTGTCGGCGTTTACCAGTCCGGCGCCGACCAGTTCCTGCAAGGCGATTTCCAGTTCCGAGCGCAGCAGATGGGCCTCGTGAATCAGCTCATCGAAAAACAGAGCGCCGTGCTGGCTGAGTGCTGCATGGACCTTTTGTGTTTTGGGCGACAGTTCGTTGACCGGTGTCTGCTCGGTCAAGCTGCTCCACAACCCGACCTGACTACGCGGCAGCAACAGAATCGGCGTGCTGCGCAATGCCGTGCCGGCGCTCTTGTTGCGCGCGGTCAGGCGGGTCCAGACCAGTTTGCCGCTGCGGCATAACTCATCCAGCCAGCTCGCCGAATAGTCTTTGAGCCGCGCCGGCAGAATGTCGCTGTCCCATGCCGAAGCGGCGGCGGGGTAGCCTTCGAACTGGCTGATGATCGCCGGCAACACTGCGCTGCCCAGGCCTCGGCTCATGCTGGAAAGATGCTGCCAGTCGAACAGAAAGCGCATGAAATCCTGCAACGCCACCGGCTCGATTTCTCGGCGCAGCCGTTTGACCGTGTAGCGATGAATCCGCGCCAGTAGATGCCGTTCGCACCATTCCTCTTCGCGGGCGTCCGGGCTGAACTGCCCGCGCAGCACGTAACCTTCACGTTCCAGTTGGGCCAGGGCCTGAGTGACTTGAAGTGCCGGTAAACCAAGCGGTTCGGCAATCGCCTTCAGCGACAACGGACCAAACGCGCTGAGCCGCGCGCGGATCACTTCCAGCACCGCTTCGTCCGGCTCCCAGGTTTCATCGAAACCAGGCAACGCCTCCAACGACGGAAACAACATGGCCTGTGGATAAATCGCCCGCAGGCAGGTCAGTCGCTCCAGTGGCAGCCACAGCGATTGCTTGGCGTTGATCTGCAAACGGCTGGCGCGGCCACTGTCGGCCAGGGTATTCAGCCATTCGAGCCAATTGGGGTTGGCCCGGGCCTCGGCGTCGGTGATGCACGCCAGGCTCATCAAGGCCTCATGCATTTCATCGAGGCCGGTTGGCATTGGCCAGGCTTCGTCGCGCACCGCGGCAATCGCCTCGGCGTCCAGCGCACCGAGGTCGTTGGTGGACTGCGGATCGCTCCAGCGGCGGTTGAGCACCGCCTGAGTGCGGCGTTCTTCCAGCGGCGCGTCGTCGAGGAAGGTGTAGGGGCGGGCACTGAGGATTTCCGCCGCCAGTGGCGAAGGCGCCGGCAGGTCGCGGCTGATCAGGCGGATATCGCCCTGTTCCATGCGCCGCAACAACGCCAGCCAGCCTTCGCTGTCCATGGCCTCGTGCAGGCAATCGTCGAGGGTTTGTTCCACCAGCGGATGGTCGGGAATCTCGCGCTCGCCGGCGAGGTTTTCCACGCAGGCGATCTGATCGGGAAACACGCTGGCGATCAGGTCTTCGCTTTTCATCCGCTGGATCTGCGGCGGTACTTTGCGGCCGCCGCTGTAGCGTGGCAGCGCGAGGGCGACCCCGGCATTCCAGCGCCAACGCACGCCGAACAGCGGGGCTTCGAGCACCGCTTGAGTCAGGATATGTTCGGCGCTGTTGCTGTGCAGGTAGCGCCAGACGTCGTCCAGCTCGAAGCTGTGGCTGGTGGACAGCGACAACACGATGGCGTCCTCGCTGGCGGCGGCCTGCAATTCGAAGTTGAAGGCGCGGCAGAAACGCTTGCGCAGGGCCAGGCCCCAGGCGCGGTTGATGCGGCTGCCGAACGGTGAGTGGATGATCAGTTGCGTACCGCCTGACTCGTCGAAAAAACGCTCCATCACCAGTGTGTCTTGCGACGGCAAGGCGCCGAGGGTCAGGCGGGCTCGGGCCAGATAGTCGACCAGTTGCTCGGCGCTGGCGAGGTTCAAGCCGAGAGTGTCGGTCAGCCAGTCGAGGGCTGGTTGCAGATCGCCGGGTGTGGCGGCGAGCAGTTCATCGAGTTGCGCTTGAAGGCGGGCCACGGCGAACGACAGTTCATTGCTGCGACCGGGTGCTTCACCGAGCCAGAACGGAATGGTCGGCGGCTGGCCCTGAGCATCTTCGACCCGGACCTTGCCGGTTTCGACCCGCAGGATTCGGTACGAGGTATTGCCCAGCTGAAAGATATCCCCGGCGATGCTTTCCACCGCGAAGTCTTCGTTGACGCTGCCGATGTTCAGCCCCTGAGGCTCCAGCAACACGCTGTAGTCGGCGTTGTCGGGAATCGTCCCGCCGCTGGTCACGGCGGTCAGCTTGGCGCCCCGACGACCGCGCAAGGTTCGGCTTACGGCGTCCCGGTGCAGGTACGCGCTACGTATGCCCTGGCGACCGTTGTAGCCCTCGGCGAGCATGTGCAGCAGCGCCTGATAATGTTTTTCGTCGAGCTTGGCGTAAGGCGAGGCTTTACGCAGCATCTCCAGCAACGCCTGCTCGTGCCATTCCTGGCAACTGACCTCGGCGATGATCTGCTGGGCCAGCACGTCCAGCGGCGCTTCGGGGATCAGCAAGGTGTCGAGTTCGCCACGGCGCACGCAATCGAGCAAAGCGGCGCATTCGATCAGGTCGTCGCGGGTGGTGGCGAACAATCGGCCCTTGGGCGTGCCGCCGACCTGGTGCCCGGAGCGGCCGACCCGTTGCAGAAAACCGGCAATCGAGCGTGGCGAAGCGATCTGGCACACCAGGTCGACGTCGCCGATATCAATCCCCAGTTCCAGCGAGGCGGTGGCGATCAGCACTTGCAGCTCGCCGCGCTTGAGCCGTTGCTCGGCGTCCAGGCGAAACTCCTTGGCCAGGCTGCCATGGTGGGCGGCCACTGCGTCTTTGCCGAGGCGTTCGCTCAAGTATCGGCTCAGGCGTTCGGCCAGGCGCCGGGTGTTGACGAAAATCAGCGTGGTCCGGTGTTCGCGGGCGAGGGCGGCGAGGCGGTCATAGACCAGTTCCCACACGTCGTTGGCCATCACCGCTGACAACGGCACGGGCGGCACTTCGATATCGAGATCCCGTGGGCGGGCATGGCCGATGTCGATGATTTCGCAGTCGCGATCACGACCAACCAAAAAACGCGACACCGCTTCGATGGGTTTTTGCGTGGCGGACAGGCCGATCCGCACCAGCGGTTGCGGGCAAAGCGCTTGCAGGCGCTCCAGGCTCAGGGCCAGGTGACTGCCGCGTTTGCTGGCGGCGATGGCGTGGATTTCGTCGACGATCACCGTTTGCGTGGTGCCGAGCATTTTCCGCCCGGAGTCAGAGCCGAGCAGCACATAAAGGGATTCCGGGGTGGTTACAAGAATGTGCGGCGCGGTTTTGCGCATGGCCGAGCGGTCTTTTTGCGGCGTATCGCCGGTGCGCACGGCGGTGCTGATCGGCACGTCGGGCAGGCCCATCAGGCGTAACTGCTCGGTGATGCCGGCCAGCGGGTTTTGCAGGTTGATCCGGATGTCGTTGGACAGGGCCTTGAGCGGCGAAACGTAGACCACCAGGGTTTCGTCTGGCAGGCCATCCGGGTTTTCCAGGCCACGATGGACCAGATCGTCGAGCACGGCCAGAAACGCGGTGAGGGTTTTGCCGGAGCCGGTGGGCGCGGCAATCAGCGTTGAACGGCGCTGGCGGATCAACGGCCACGCCCGGGCCTGGGCGGCGGTAGCCGTCGCGAAGGTGTTGCTGAACCAGGCGCTGACGGCGGGGTGGAAACCGTTCAGAGCGCTGTCTGCGGGGATGGGCAGGTTCATGAGCCAATTTATGCGGGTGGGGACGGGAAGTTGCAAGTACCGCTCAGGCTCTGTGTTGATCCTGAGGCCAGTAGCTGCACCACAAATCCCCGGGAACTACACTTTACGGGTGACGGTTGCGCACTAAACCCGCAAAATGCAACGATTCCGGCAATTATTGAGGACATCGCCTGCGGGCGCTGTCGATAAAGCCATCGTTCCAATCAGACTGGGCCTGCTGACTCTATGCGAATGCGCCTTATGTTACTGGGCGGCGGAAATGCCCTTGGGCAGGCGCTGATTCGCCTCGGTGCGGAGGAAGACATCGGTTTCCTCGCCCCCCGCCCACCACAAGACGGCTGGGACGCCGCGAGCCTGACGCAACTGCTCGACGATACCCGTCCGGATGCGTTGATCAATCTCGCCTACTATTTCGACTGGTTCCAGGCGGAGACCGTCAGCGAACAGCGTCTGGCCGGGCAGGAGCGCGCCATCGAGCGTCTGGCCGAATTGTGCCAGCATCACAACATCGTGCTGGTGCAACCGTCGAGTTATCGCGTGTTCGATGGCTCCCGGGCGACCGCCTACAGCGAAAAAGACGAACCGGTACCGTTGGGCCTGCGCGGTCAGGCCTTGTGGCGAATCGAACAAAGTGTGCGCGCCACCTGTCCGCAGCACGTGTTGCTGCGTTTCGGCTGGCTGCTCGATGACAGCCCCGACGGCACCCTCGGACGATTCCTCGCCCGGGCGGAGAAAGCGGAAGAATTGCTGTTGGCCGATGATCGTCGCGGTAATCCGACGCCGGTGGACGACGCCGCCCGAGTGATCATTTCGGTGCTCAAGCAACTCGATTGCGCGGCGCCGCTGTGGGGCACTTACCACTACGCCGGGCATGAGGCGACCACGCCGCTGGCACTGGGCCAGGCGATTCTCACTGAAGCGCGCGCCCTGCACCCGCTGGCCATCGAAGCGCCGACCGCCCAGGCTCACGCCGCGCGGCCCGACGCTGCCGAAGAACCGCAACACGCGGTGCTGGCCTGCAAGAAAATTCTGCACACTTTCGGGATCAAACCCCGCGCCTGGCGCGCGGCACTCCCGGGCTTACTGGATAGGTTTTATCGCCATGGCTGATGGCCCTGTTTTAATCACCGGCGGCGCCGGTTTCATCGGTTCGCACCTGACCGATGCCTTGCTCGCCAAAGGGCATTCGGTGCGAATTCTCGATGACTTGTCCACCGGCAAACGCAGCAACCTGCCGATGGACAATCCCCTCGTCGAACTGATCGAAGGCGATGTCGCTGATGCCGCCCTGGTGGCGCAGGCGATGCTCGGTTGCAGCGCGGTGGCGCATCTGGCCGCAGTGGCTTCGGTGCAGGCCTCGGTGGATGACCCGGTGAAAACTCACCAGAGCAACTTCATCGGCTCGCTGAACGTCTGCGAAGCCATGCGTCAGGCCGGTGTCAAACGCGTGTTGTACGCGTCCAGCGCAGCGGTCTATGGCAACAACGGTGAAGGCGAGTCGATCGACGAAGACACGCCCAAGGCACCGTTGACGCCGTATGCGTCGGACAAGTTGGCGAGCGAGCATTACTTCGATTTCTATCGCCGCCAGCATGGTCTGGAACCGGTGATTTTCCGCTTCTTCAACATCTTCGGCCCGCGCCAGGATCCGTCCTCGCCGTACTCCGGGGTGATCAGCATTTTCAGCGAGCGCGCGCAGAAAGGCCTGCCGATCACCGTGTTCGGTGATGGCGAGCAGACTCGGGATTTTGTCTACGTCGAAGACCTGGTGGACGTGCTGGTACAAGCCATCGAGAAACCGCAGGTTGAGGTCGGCGCGGTGAATGTCGGCTGGAATCAGGCGACGACTCTCAAGCAGATGCTTGAAGCCCTTGAAGCCGTGGTCGGCAAGCTGCCGCCCGTGAGCTATGGCCCGGCGCGTTCCGGTGACATCCGCCATTCACGAGCGAATAACCGGCGTTTGCTGGAGCGGTTCACCTACCCGGAGCAGACGCCGATGAGCGTTGGCCTGGCGCGTTTGCTGGGGCGCTGAGGTTTTACACAGTTGTGAAAAAGGCGCCTTGAAGGCGCCTTTTTTGTGTGTCGAATATGACCGGTGCAGTTCTTTGTGGTGAGGGGGCTTGCCCCCGTTGGGTTGCGAAGCAGCCCCACTGCATTTCGCCTGACGTCCTCATCGGTTGGATGGCGCCTGCTGCGCAGGCGAACGGGGGCAAGCCCCCTCGCCACAGTTCCTTAGAACTTGTAACCCAGACCGACCATGTAGATGAACGGATCGACGTCCACGTTCACCCGTGCGCGGGTGCCCGGAGCCACGGCGTTGTTTTCCACGGTGGCACGGGTGTCGATGTCGATGTAGCGCACTTGGGCGTTGATCATCACCTTATCGGTGAGCATGTAGTCGGCCCCGACTTCCCAGGCCAGGCCCCAGGAGTTTTTCGCGTTGAAGTTGCTGAAGCCGTTGGCGCTGGCTTCGCTGCCGACGTGCTCGTCGTAGATCCAGGTGTAGTTGATACCGCCGCCAACATACGGCTGGAATGCGGACTTGGCGTCCAGCGGGTAGTAGACCAGGCTCAGGGTCGGCGGCAGGTGTTTCAGGGTGCCGAGTTTGCCGTTGGCGGCGCCGAGCGCGGTGCCTTTGAGCTTCACCTCATGCTCGAACGGCGAAGCCGCGAGCAGCTCGATCGCCAGGTTGTTGCTGATCATGTACGCAAAGTTCAGGCCCAGTTGCGTGTCGCTGCTCATGGTGGCCTTGCCACCCAGATCGGCGCCCTTCAGCGGGCCTTGATCGACCTTGACGCTGGAGCTGTCGGCCGTCGGATTCACGGTGATCGCACCGGCCCGAACGATGATGTCGCCGGCGGTGTGGGCATGGGCGAGCGGGGCTGCGAGCGCGAGGGCAAGCAGTGAAGCGCTGAGCAGGGACTTGTGCATGGGGGCTCCAAAGGACGTTAAAAATGCTTGATGTCCAATGGTAGGGATCCAACTGATACGGTCTTTTGACTCAGCTCAATGAAACAGTGATGGGCTGATTTTGAGGGCCTCATCGCGGGCAAACCCGCGATGGCAGTCTTGTAGGCGACAAATAACCACCGGATTCACTCCGGCAGTTCATACACATAAATCTTCTGCGCCTCCATCTGATACCCGGCATCCGCCAATTCGCTGGTGGACGCCTTGACCTGCAACGCACCTTCGACCCAGTACGGCTGGTACAGCTCATCGAGCTTCACGCCGACTTCGCTTTTGACGTGCACGATCTGGTTCGACGGCGGAGGCGGTACATGGATGCAGGCGCCGAAATACGGCACCAGCAGAAACTCCGTGGTGCGGCCTTCTTCACTGACCTCCAGCGGTACGATGTACCCCGGCAAGCGAATGTTCTGGCCATCGAGACTTGTCACCACCGGCGCGTTCGGCATGTCCTGTTTGGCGGCCGGGGCCGACTCCGCGGACAACGCATCGCTCATCTTCGACAGGTCGTGCAGCGGCGTCATGTTCGGCACTTCCGGCGGGGCATCCGGCGGGATCATTTCCGACCAGGTCAGGTCTTTCGGCTCGGCCGCCCACAGCGGCAGAGCAACCAGCATCAACAGCGCAAGCAGAGCGCGGGGCATGTTCAACGTCCTCACAGGCGGATCGACAGGCCATCGGCCAAGGATTGGCGATAAGCGCGCCAGGCCGGCACGCTGCCCATCAGCAGCGCGGCGATCAGGATGCCACCGAGCAGCGTCCATTCATATTCGCTTGGCCAGGCCAGCGGCAGGTACAAACCGTAATTCGACTGCACGTAACCCTGCGCCACGGCGATGCCCACATACAGCAACGCCACGCCGACAATCACCCCCGACAGCGCCAGGGCAAACGCTTCCAGCACCAGTAAAGTCGCGATATGCCATGGTCGCGCGCCCACCGAACGCAGAATCGCCATCTCCCGGCGTCGCTCGTTGAGGCTGGTGAGAATCGCCGTGAGCATGCCGATCAACCCCGTCAGCACCACGAACAGCGAGACGACGAACAAGGCTTTTTCCGCCGTGCTCATCAAACTCCACAGCTCCTGCAACGCCACACCCGGCAGGATCGCCAGCATCGGTTCGCCACGGAATTCGTTGATTTCACGTTGCAGCGCGAAGGTCGAAATCTTGTTGTTAAGGCCGAGCATGAACGCGGTGATCGCTTGCGGCGTCAGGTCCATGTTGCGCGCCTGATCTGCACTGACCCGACCGTTACCCCGCGCCGGTACACCGTTGTGCCAGTCGATGTGGATCGCTTCCATGCCGCCGAGGCTGATGTGCAGCGTGCGGTCCACCGGGGTGCCGGTGCGTTTGAGGATGCCGACCACGGTGAACGGCTTGTCGTCGTGCTTGACCAGGCTGATCGCCGCCACGCCATGGGCCAGCACCAGTTTGTCGCCGAGTTTGTAGTGCAGCGCATCGGCCACTTCGGCACCGAGCACCACTTCGAACGGATCGCTGGCGAAGGCACGGCCGTCGGCCAGTTCCAGATGCT
The DNA here is from genome assembly GCF_058798795.1 of Pseudomonas sp. GW822-FHT07A10. Taxonomy (NCBI): domain Bacteria; kingdom Pseudomonadati; phylum Pseudomonadota; class Gammaproteobacteria; order Pseudomonadales; family Pseudomonadaceae; genus Pseudomonas; species Pseudomonas sp. GW822-FHT07A10. Next base: position 216,886 of record NZ_JBXAKV010000009.1, on the reverse strand, counting down.
GTTGATGGCCGTACTGGTAATGCTCGAAGTACGCCTCGGTGGTGCCCATCACCCGATAACCACGATGGGAATCGCCGAGGGACATCGGGATCGCCCACTTCACTTTCGGGTTGTTGGCGAACTGCTCGAAGCTGTCCCAGCGGATGTTGTTGGTGGCGTTGCCGATACGGAATACCGAATACAGCAGCAGGTTCACCGAGCCGGAACGCGCGCCGACGATCAGGTCGGTGCCGCTGATGGTGCTGGCGAAACTGGCCTTGGCTTCGGTGCGCACTCGTTCTACCGCCAGCAACAGGCAGACCGACAGGGCGATGGCGAACGCGGTGAGGATCGCGGTGAAGCGACGGTTAGCGAGGCTGGCCATGGCTAGACGAAACAAATACATCTCAAACCTCGGACGGGGTGGCGGCGCGATTGAGATCGGCCAGCGACAGGTGGCGATCGAACAGCGGCGCGAGGCTCTGATCGTGACTGACGAACAACAGGCTCGAGCCGGCTTCGCGGCATTCGGCGAACAACAGGCGAATGAAGTTTTCGCGAGCGTCGTAGTCCAGTGCCGAGGTCGGTTCGTCGGCGATCACCAGTTCCGGCTGACCGATCAACGCACGCGCGGCAGCGACCCGTTGCTGCTGGCCGATGGACAGCGAATCGGCGCGGCGGCCCAGAATGTTTTCGTCCTTCAGGCCCAGATGGGCGAGCAGGGTGGCGGCGGCCTGATCGACACTGCCGTGGCGCTGTTTCGCCCGCTCGGCGCGCAGTTTCGAGAAGTGACAGGGCAGTTCGACGTTCTCCCGCACCGACAGAAACGGCAGCAAGTTGAATTGCTGGAAGATGTAGCCGGTGTGATCGACCCGGAAGTGGTCGCGAGCCCCGGCAGACAGTTCGGTCAATTCCTGGCCGAGCAGCCGGATGCTGCCGCGATCAGGCTTTTGCACACCGCCGAGCAAGCCGAGCAGGGTGGTCTTGCCGCTGCCGCTGGGGCCTTTGAGGAACAGGGTTTCACCAGGCTCCAGGCGAAACGCCGGGATGTCCAGCAGCGGCGGGTGACCGGGCCAGCTGAAGCCCAGGTCGGACAATTCGATGAGTGCTTGGGTCATGTGAAACCGGTCAGGTTGGTGGTGAACCCTGTGGGAGCGGTGTCGGATCAGAATTTCAGGGCAGCCGCCTTGGCCGTCACCTCAACCCCTTGCTGTCCGCTCGGGCTGATCAGTTGTACCTGAATCTTCTGGGTAGCCGGGAACGTGTTGAAGACAGTCGCCAGGTCCAGGGTCTTCAGCGCGCCCGGGGCCGAGCAGCTGAATTGGTAACGGGCGTGGATTTCGCTGTGGTCATGTTGATGCTCGTGACCGTCCTTGGCTTCTTCATGCTCATCGTCGGCATCCGGTTTGTCACCGAACAACGGGCTTTCCAGTTCCTGGGTCGCGACCACGCAACCGGCGGCTTTCGGCAGGTTGAACAGTGTCAGTGGTTTTTCCAGTTGGGCACGGACGGCGGCGACTTTGGCCTTGTCGGCGTCGGTGGTGGCGGCGTGCTCGAAACCCACCAGGTTCATTGCCGGGCTTTCCAGTTCCAGCTCCAGGGTCTGGCCGTCCAGCGCAGCATTCAAACGACCGACGCCATGTTCGTGGGCGCCGAGGCTGCCGTGCTCATGGTCGTGATCTTGCTCGACAGCCGCGTGGGCGACAGCCAGCGGTAACAAGGCAAACGGCAAAGCGAGCAGCAGACGGCGCATGGCGGGTCTCCGAAAAGTAAAATGAAAAATTTGTTATGTAATCTTATAACGAAAGTGCCGAGAGTTTGACCGTCTGCTTGGCGTTGCGCAAGACCCATGGGAGCATGCGAGTCAGGTATGTGCTGGAGCAGACTTATGTTGCGAATACGCGGAAGCATCGGCGACTGGCCGGTGGATTTGACCCTGGAACTGGATGAGGGCGACTGGGCGCAGCTCGGTGCGCAGTTGCAGGCTGCCAAACCCGAGGCGAGTGTGACACCGGCCAAACCGGTGAATCAGGACGAGGCGCTGTGGCAGATCGCTAAAGAACTGCTGCGCAAGGCCGGGCAATTGAGCGGGCCGGATTTGCTGGAACAACTGGAAGGGCTGACCGGCAGTGCAGCGGCAGGCAAGCGCTTATTGGTGCGTTTGCGCCACTGCGCAGAGGTCAAAGTAGTGAGCGGCGGGGATACGCCGCTCTACAGCTGGATCGAGTAAGCCGCAAAAAGAGCTTAATAGAGCGCGGCAAACAGCTTGCGACGGTACGTGGTCACCAACGGGTGATCGTTGCCCAGCAGTTCGAACACTTGCAGCAAGGTCTTGTGTGGCAAGCCTTCGCTGTAGCTGCGATTGCGGATGAACAGTTTCAGCAACGCATCCAGCGCCGCGTCGTATTGCTGACGGGCCAGTTGCTGGATCGCCAACTGATAGACCGCCTCATCGTCCTGCGGATTTTTCGCCAGACGTGCTTTCAGGTCTGCCGCATCCGGCAAGTCCCTGGCCTGACCGAGAAACTGGATCTGCGCCTTGGCGCCGGCCAGCGCGGCCTTGTGCTCATCGGTCTTGACCGCGTCGAGTACGGTTTGCGCTTCACTCAGTTCGCCGCGCTCGGTGAGGCAGCGGGCGTAGAGGATCAGTGCTTTGGCATTGGTGTTGTCTTCAGTCAGCAAGACTTTGAGCGTGGCTTCGGCGTCGGCGAAACGGCCGTCATCGAACAGCGCCTGAGCCTGTTCAAACGGGTCGGCGGCGGCTGGAGGCGGCATTTGCACATGGGGTTCGAGCATCGTGCGCACAGCGGATTCCGGTTGCGCACCGGCAAAACCGTCCACCGGCTGACCGTCCTTGAACAGCACCACGGTCGGCAGGCTGCGAATGCCGAAACGCGCGACAATGTCCTGCTCGATGTCGCAGTTGACCTTGGCCAGCAGCAACTCACCCTGATAGCTCTCGGCGATGGTTTGCAGCATCGGCATCAAGGCCTTGCACGGCGCACACCATTCGGCCCAGAAATCCACCAGTACCGGTTTGTGGAAAGAGTTCTCGATCACCGACTGGTCGAAATCGGCAGTCGTGGCGTCGAAGATGTACGGCGTTTCCTGACTCATGGGGGATCTCGTAAAAGCGTGGATGAGGCCACTATAAGGCTTGGTGGGGGGCGGCTGAAAGCGGGGTGATCATTGAGTGATGTGCTGCCAGGCAGGACGTCTTCGCGGGCAAGCCTCGCTCCTACAGGTCCGCGCTGATTTCGAAATCGCCACCCAACCCTGTAGGAGCGAGGCTTGCCCGCGAAGCTTTTTGCTAACCGCGCCGCGCGTGGTAAAGGCTCACATGCCGAAACTCTTCGGGTTCGGCCAGGTCCGGCAAGGTCATCGCCTGCAGCATCTCGATGCGCCGATACAGCGGATGGCGAAAATCCCGCACCCGTGAATCCGCCACCAACGCTTCCCGGCCACGGCTGAGAAACTCATCGAGTAGTGGCAGATTTTCCCGGTCGTACAACACGTCGGCCACCAGAATCAGATCAAATCGATCCGCTTCGGCGAAAAAATCCGTCGAGTAGCGCAGCTGCACATCATTGAGTTCGGCATTCGCCCGACACGCGGCAATCGCCAGCGGGTCCAGGTCACAGGCCACCACTTCCAGCGCCCCGGCCTTCACAGCCGCAATCGCAGCCACGCCGGAACCGGCACCGAAATCCAGCACCCGTTTGCCTTCGACCCAGTGCGGGTGTTTGGCGAGATAGCGGGCCACGGCCAACCCACTGGCCCAGCAGAAACTCCAGTACGGCGGCTCGTGGAGAATTCGTCGGGTTTCTTCGGGGCTGAAGGCGCGGTCCATGTTGTCGCCGTCGATCAGCCAGAGTTTCAGCTCGGTGCCCGGTAACTCACAGGCTACAAGCTGTGCGTCACCGAGCAGTTCACCCAACGCCTGTTGCAGGTCGAGCGGTGCAATCATGGCGCTTTGACGAATTGCAACTGACCCAGGGCCTGGGTTGTCGGCTGGGTGATGAGTTGCGCCGGCAGATGCAGAATCAACTGCCCGGACTGGCTGGCGCGGCCGCGCAGTTCAACGCGAGCGCCAACCGGGAAGGATTCAGGGTTGAAACGCAGGCGAAACGGCAACACCTGATTGGTGCCGATCAGGTTGGCACTGGCGAGCAATTGTTGCGGGCGATCCTTTTCGTCGATCACCAGCAGCGCCAGTTCGACTTCAGCGTCGGCCGGCACGCCCATCAGGGTGCCACTGATTTCACGTTGGTAAGCCGGCAGCGGGCCGAGCTCGGCAGACGCCTTGGCTTTCTTCTGCGCCTGTTGCGGCGCTGGGCCTGGTGTTGGTGGCTGGGGCTTGGGTGCATCGCTGCCACAGGCCACCAGCAGGCTGAAAAGACTGAGCAAAACGAGCGGTCGTAACGACATTGGCGGCTCCAGCAAGGTGAAAACATTATAGCCCGTCTGTATACCGCAAACCCTATGGCTTGTCTTGCCACGGGGATGCGCTACCATGGCCCTCCCATTTTTTGTTGCCTGCCACCATGCACTGTCCCTTCTGCGGTGCCAACGACACCAAGGTCATCGACTCGCGTCTGGTCGCCGAGGGCGAACAGGTGCGCCGCCGGCGTGAATGCCTGGCCTGCGGCGAACGCTTCACGACGTTCGAAACCGCTGAACTGGTGTTGCCGCGCCTGATCAAAACCGACGGCAGTCGCCAGCCGTTCGACGAAGAAAAGCTTCGTGCCGGCATGCAGCGAGCGCTGGAGAAGCGCCCGGTGAGTGTCGAGCGCCTGGAATCGTCGCTGGTGCACATCAAACACAAGCTGCGCGCCACCGGCGAACGCGAGGTCAAATCCCTCGTGGTCGGCGAACTGGTGATGGCCGAGCTGAAAAAGCTTGATGAGGTCGCCTATATCCGCTTCGCTTCGGTGTATCGACGCTTCCAGGACCTCAACGAGTTCCGCGAAGAGATCGATCGCCTCGCCCGTGAACCGGTGAAAGAATGACCACCTCCCCGGAACAAGCCATCCTCGATGCGCATTACATGGCCCGTGCCCTGGAACTGGCGCGCAAAGGTCATTACACGACGCACCCCAACCCGCGGGTCGGCTGTGTGGTGGTGCGCGACGGGCAGATTGTCGGCGAAGGCTGGCATGTGCGCGCCGGCGAGCCCCATGCCGAAGTCCACGCCTTGCGTGCCGCCGGTGACAAGGCGCGAGGCGCCACGGCTTACGTGACCCTGGAACCGTGCAGCCACCACGGACGTACACCGCCCTGCGCCGATGCGCTGGTGAATGCCGGTGTGGCGCGCGTCGTTGCGGCGATGCAGGACCCGAACCCGGAAGTTGCCGGTCGCGGTCTGCAACGTCTGGCCCAGGCGGGTATTGCCACCGAAAGCGGTGTGCTGGAAGGTGAGGCGCGCAAGCTCAATGAAGGCTTCCTCAAACGCATGGAACACGGCTTGCCGTTCGTGCGGGTCAAGTTGGCCATGAGCCTCGACGGTCGCACAGCGATGGAAAGCGGCGAGAGCCAATGGATTACCGGCCCGGCGGCGCGCTCGGCGGTACAACGGCTGCGCGCGCAGGCCAGCGTGGTGCTGACCGGCGCCGACACGGTGCTGGCGGACAATGCCCGCTTGACCGTGCGTGCCGATGAATTGGGCCTCGATCCCGAACAAACCGCCTTGGCCATGAGCCGTCCGCCACTGCGCGTGCTGATCGACGGTCGCCTGCGGGTGCCTCTGGACGCGCCGTTTTTCAAGGCTGGTCCGGCGTTGGTTGCGACGTGCATGGCGATCGAAGAGCAATACGCCAACGGTCCGGAGTGCCTGATTGTGGCGGGCGACGATGGCCAGGTCGACCTGCGCAAGTTGCTGGTTGAATTGGCTGCGCGTGACGTCAACGAGGTACTGGTCGAAGCCGGGCCGCGTCTGGCCGGGGCGTTTGCTCAGCAAGGGTTGGTGGACGAGTTCCAGATTTTCATTGCCGGCAAGTTTCTCGGCTCCACGGCGCGCCCGTTGCTGGACTGGCCGCTGGCGCAGATGAAAGATGCGCCCGAGCTCAAAATTACCGAAATCCGCGCGGTTGGCGATGACTGGCGAGTCATTGCCATACCTGTCCCAACGGTCAGCGTATAATTCCCGGCTGCAGCCCAGAAGGCCCTGTTCTCGAGGAGGACTCCATGTTTACCGGCATCATCGAATCCATCGGCAGTATTCGTGCATTGACCCCAAAAGGCGGAGATGTGCGGGTTTACGTAGAAACCGGCAAGCTCGACCTGAGCGACGTCAAACTGGGCGACAGCATTGCCGTCAACGGCGTGTGCCTGACGGCGGTTGAACTGCCGGGCAATGGCTTTGCGGCGGACGTCAGTCGCGAAACCCTCGACTGCACCGCCATGAATGACCTCAAAAGCGGCAGCCCGGTCAACCTGGAAAAAGCCCTGACCCCGACCACTCGCCTGGGTGGGCACTTGGTCAGCGGTCACGTCGACGGTGTCGGCGAAGTGGTTTCGCGCAGCGACAATGCCCGCGCCGTGGAATTTCGCATCCGCGCGCCGAAAGAACTGGCCAAGTACATCGCCCATAAAGGCTCGATCACCGTCGACGGCACCAGCCTGACGGTGAACGCGGTCGATGGCGCCGAGTTCTTGCTGACGATCATTCCGCACACCCTGAGCGAAACCATCATGGCTGCTTACAAGCCAGGTCGCCGGGTGAATCTGGAAGTCGATCTGCTGGCACGTTATCTGGAGCGCCTGTTGCTGGGCGACAAGGCTGCTGAGCCAACTGCCGGCAGCACCATTACTGAAAGCTTTCTGGCCCAAAACGGCTACCTCAAATCCTGACTCAAGGGGGTGCCTTGTGGCGCTCAATAGCATCGAAGAACTGGTTGAAGACATCCGCCAAGGCAAGATGGTCATCCTCATGGATGACGAAGACCGCGAGAACGAAGGCGACCTGATCATGGCCGCCGAGTGCTGCAAGGCTGAGCACATCAACTTCATGGCCAAGCACGCCCGTGGCCTGATCTGCATGCCGATGAGCCGCGAGCGCTGCGAACTGCTCAAGCTGCCATTGATGGCGCCACGCAACGGTTCCGGCTTCGGCACCAAATTCACCGTGTCCATCGAAGCCGCCGAAGGCGTGACCACCGGTATCTCCGCGGCTGACCGTGCGCGTACCGTACAAGCCGCTGCCGCCAAAGACGCCAAGGCTGAAGACATCGTCAGCCCCGGCCACATCTTCCCGCTGATGGCCCAGGCCGGCGGCACCCTGGCCCGCGCCGGCCATACCGAGGCGGCCTGCGACCTGGCGCGCATGGCCGGTTTCGAGCCGAGCGGTGTGATCTGCGAAGTGATGAACGATGACGGCACCATGTCCCGTCGCGCCGAACTCGAAGCGTTTGCCGCCGAGCACAACATCAAGATCGGCACCATTGCCGACCTGATCCACTACCGGATGATCCACGAACGTACCGTTCAGCGGATTGCCGAGCAGCCGCTGGACAGCGAACTGGGCCAGTTCAACCTGGTGACCTATCGTGATTCGGTGGAAGGCGACGTGCACATGGCCCTGACCCTGGGCAACGTGTGCGCCGAAGAACCGACCCTGGTTCGGGTGCACAACATGGACCCGCTGCGTGACCTGCTGATGGTCAAGCAACCGGGCCGCTGGAGCCTGCGCGCCGCCATGGCCGCGGTTGCCGAGGCTGGCAGCGGTGTGGTGCTGTTGCTCGGTCACCCGCTCGATGGCGACGTGTTGCTGGCGCACATCCGCGAAACCGCCGACCACAGCGCAGTGAAAAAACCGACCACCTACAGCATCGTCGGTGCCGGTTCGCAGATCCTTCGGGACCTGGGTGTGCGCAAAATGCGCCTGATGAGTGCGCCGATGAAATTTAATGCGATATCCGGTTTCGATCTGGAAGTTGTAGAATACGTGCCCTCCGAATAATGACCGGTTGTTTCCAGTCCTTGATTCGCGGCTAACACATCACTGAGGGATGCGTAGAAAACGCGTCCCGGCTCTTTAAGAGATCTAACGAATGACCCTGAAGACCATCGAAGGTACCTTCATCGCCCCTAAAGGCCGCTACGCTCTGGTAGTGGGCCGTTTCAACAGCTTCGTGGTTGAAAGCCTGGTCAGCGGTGCAGTTGATGCCCTGGTTCGCCATGGCGTGAGCGAAAGCGACATCACCATCATCCGTGCGCCTGGCGCCTTCGAAATCCCGCTGGTTGCGCAGAAAGTCGCTCAGAAGGGCGAGTTCGCGGCAATCATCGCCCTGGGCGCGGTCATTCGTGGCGGCACTCCGCACTTCGAATACGTGGCTGGCGAGTGCACCAAGGGCCTGGCCCAGGTGTCCATGGAGTTCGGCGTACCGGTCGCTTTCGGCGTACTGACCGTTGATTCCATCGAACAAGCCATCGAACGTTCCGGCACCAAGGCCGGTAACAAAGGTGCTGAAGCTGCCCTGTCCGCTCTGGAAATGGTCAGCCTGCTGGCGCAGTTGGAGGCCAAGTGATTAGCGACGATAGCGATCGTTTCAACCCGCGCGATCCAAAGCCTGCGGATGCCGGCAAGCCATCGAAAAGCGCCAAGCGTCGCGAAGCCCGTCAGCTCGCGACCCAGGCACTGTACCAATGGCATATGGCCAAGCAGTCGCTGAACGAGATCGAAGCGCAGTTCCGGGTCGATAACGATTTTACCGATGTCGATGGCGCGTACTTCCGCGAAATCCTGCACGGGGTTCCGCAGTTCAAGACCGAGATCGACACCGCGCTCAAGCCTTGCCTGGACTTGACCATCGAAGAGCTGGACCCGGTTGAACTGGCGGTTCTGCGCCTGTCCACATGGGAACTGCTCAAGCGTGTCGACGTGCCATACCGCGTGGTGATCAACGAAGGTATCGAACTGGCCAAGGTCTTCGGTTCCACCGACGGCCACAAGTTCGTCAACGGTGTGCTCGACAAGCTGGCCCCGCGTCTGCGTGAAGCCGAAGTGAAGGCATTCAAGCGCTGATCGGCGCTTGAATTGCCATTGCCATGGGTGAGTTTGAGCTGATCCGCAACTTCTTCGCCGCCGCGCCTTGCGCGCAGGGCGGTGAAGGCGTTGCCCTCGGGATCGGCGACGACTGCGCCTTGCTGGCTATTCCTCCCGGGGAGCAGTTGGCGATTTCTACCGATACGCTGGTGGCCGGTGTGCATTTCGCCGACCCCTGCGATCCGTTTCTGCTCGGCCAACGCTCGCTGGCCGTGGCCGTCAGCGACCTGGCCGCCATGGGCGCCACCCCCGTTGCCTTTACCCTTGCCTTGACCTTGCCGACCGGGACTTCCGATTGGCTGGAAGCGTTCGCCCGTGGTTTGAACCTCATGGCGCAGAATTGCCGTGTGGCACTGGTGGGCGGCGATACCACTCGCGGGCCGTTGAGCCTGACCATGACCGTGTTCGGCCGGGTGCCGACCGGTCTGGCGCTGACCCGCAGCGGCGCACAGCCGGGTGATTTGCTCTGTGTGGGCGGTGATCTCGGTAACGGCGCGGGCGCATTGCCGCTGGTGCTCGGCCAGCGGACTGCGGACGCGGCCATCGCCGATCCATTGCTGGCCCACTACTGGTCGCCGCAACCGCAACTGGCGTTGGGCCAGGCCTTGCGTGGCAAGGCTACCGCTGCGCTGGACATCTCCGACGGCCTGCTCGCCGACTGCGGGCATATTGCCCTGGCGTCGAAAGTCGGGATTCGGGTAGAGCGCAGCAGGCTGCCGTTGTCGAAGGCGCTGCTGGCTTTCCTCGGTCAATCCGGCGCTGAGCAAGCCGCCTTGAGCGGCGGTGATGATTACGTGCTGGCCTTCACCTTGCCGCCTGCCGAGTTGCCATCGTTACTGGCGGACGGCTGGCCGATCCATGTGCTCGGGCAGGTGGTTGCAGGGCAGGGCGTGATTCTGCTGGACGCCGACGGACACGACATCACCCCGCCAATCCGGGGTTACCAACATTTTCGGGAGACACCGTGACAGATCATCCCAAACAGGTTCCGTCGGAGTTCGTACCGCCGTCGGTCTGGCGCAATCCATGGCATTTCCTGGCGTTCGGCTTCGGCTCGGGCACCCTGCCAAAAGCGCCGGGCACCTGGGGTTCGTTGGTGGCATTACCCTTTATTCCGTTGTGGCAGATGCTGCCCGACTGGGGCTACTGGCTGATGCTCGGCATCACCATGTTGTTCGGCTTCTGGCTGTGCGGCAAGGTTGCCGACGATTTGCGCGTGCATGACCACGAAGGCATCGTCTGGGACGAAATGGTCGGGATGTGGATCACCCTGTGGCTGGTGCCGGAAGGTTGGTATTGGTTGCTGGCGGGGTTCCTGATGTTCCGCTTCTTCGACATCCTCAAGCCGTGGCCGATTCGCTGGATCGACCGGCATGTGCACGGTGGCGTCGGCATCATGCTCGACGACGTGCTGGCCGGGGTGTTTGCGTGGTTGGCGATGCAGGGGCTGGTGTGGTTCTTCGCCTGAAGAATGCAGCCGAGGATAAAAGATGGTTCGCTGGTTGATGGTGATGGTTTTCGCGACGTTTTGCTCGTTCGCCCAGGCGGGGGATGCGCCGACGACGCCGTCCGTGATTCATCTGGCCAGCGAAGCGTGGGAAGACTTTACCGCCGCCGATGGCCATGGTTTGGGCTGGGACGTGTTGCGCGAAGTGTTCGAGCCGGCAGGCGTTAAGCTGGATATTCGAATCGAGCCGTATACGCGTGCCGCGGGCCTGGCACAGCGTGGCGAAGTGGACGCGTGTGTCGGTGCCTATCGGGATGAAGTCAGTGACGTGCTCTATCCGCGCTGGAGTTTCGATACCGATCCGATCTATGCGCTGGGCCTGGCCACCAATCCGGCGCCGACCGCGCAAACCCTGGGTAATTATCGATTGGCCTGGCTGCGTGGCTACAAGTACCAGGCTTACCTGCCCAACGTGCAGCGCTATAACGAAGTCGCGCGGCGTACCGGGATTCTGTCGATGCTGATCCACAACCACGTCGACTACTACATTGACGCGCTGGACGAGGTTAACTCTATCGTCAGCCGAGCCAAGGATCCGTCGCAGTTTCGCCGCACGCACATCGCGGATTTACCGCTGTACCTGTGCTTTGCCGATACCCCTCGGGCACGGCAGTTGATGGTGCTGTTCGACCAGCGTATGGAGTTGCTGGTAAAAAGCGGTCAGCTGAAACCGGTCTTCGAACGCTGGAAACAGCCCTATCCGTTCGGCTCGAAATGAAAGCGGTCAATGCGGGTGCGGGGCAGATATCAAACTTTTTGATCGTTATGGCCGATAATTCAGCCTAAGCGTCTGTAGGAGCGTGCTGTTACAATGCCGCCTCTGCGAATCTTCAGTACTTATAGATCAGGAGCACACCGGTGCCTGTCGTTTTTGTCGCCGCTTCCAAGCTGCCAACGCCTTTTGCGCAATTCACCATGCACGGTTTTCTCGATGAAGAAAACGGTCGCGAGCACGTGGTGCTGAGCCTGGGTGAGATCGCCGACGGTGCTCCGGTACTCGGCCGGTTGCACTCCGAATGCCTGACCGGCGATGCCTTGTTCAGCCAGCGTTGCGACTGCGGTTCGCAACTCGAGGCGGCGTTGCAGGCGATCGCCCGTGAAGGCCGTGGCGTATTGCTCTACTTGCGTCAGGAAGGTCGCGGCATTGGCCTGCTGAACAAGATCCGCGCCTATGAATTGCAGGACGGCGGTGCTGACACCGTTGAAGCCAACGAACGTCTGGGCTTCGCCGCCGACCAGCGCGACTACGCCATGTGCCTGCCGATGCTGGAGCACCTGGGCGTGAAGTCCCTGCGTCTGATGACCAACAACCCACGCAAGGTCAAAGCCTTGACCGACATGGGCATCGTGGTTGCCGAGCGCGTGCCGTTGCACACCGGGCACAACCCGCACAACAAACTCTACCTGGCCACCAAGGCCAGCAAGCTCGACCATATGATGGGCAACGAGCATCAGGGCGAGGTTGACCGGGCGTGACCCGCGGTCAGGTACGGCGACGACTGGCCGTCAACTGGTGGCAATATCTGGCGTTGGCCTTGCTGCCGCTGTTCGTGGTCAATGGCTTATTCGGCCAAAGCGAGGCGATTCTGCCGGTGCTGGCCATGCCGTTTTTCATTGCCGGTGTGGCGTCGATGTTTGTCAGCCTGAAGTTCTTTGGCGGTTACAAACATGCGCTGATCGCGACCCAAAAAGCCCTCGACACCCCTGAAGAACCCGCCGCCTGGATCGCCCTGGCCGCGAAACGCCGTGCTGCGTTTCTGGTCGCTGGCCTGCCCGCCTGGATCGGCGCACTGGCAGTCTTCGTTGGTCTGGAAGCCGTGCCGCTGATGCTGCTGGCATTGTCGACGGCGGTGCTGTTCTACCTCTACCGTATCCCGCGTCAACTCGGCTGATGCGCTGTGTCTGGCTGGCAGTCCTGTTGCTGGCCATCGGTGGTCCGGCCGCTGCGGCCGAGCGGGTTGTCAGCCTGGCACCGTCGCTTTCCGAAATCGTGATTGAACTGAATTCGGCTGACCTGCTGGTCGGAGTGCTGGATGCCGGTGAGCGTCCGGCCGAGCTCAAAGATATTCCTTCGGTGGGCCGCTACGGTCAGTTGGACATCGAACGGTTGCTCAGCCTCAAACCCGATTTACTGCTGCTCTGGCCGGGCAGTGTGGGGTCGGCTCAGCGTGAACAGCTCAAACGGCTGAACATCCCCACCTACGTCGCCGAACCTCATAACCTCGAACAACTCACTGTGCAGATCGAAGCGATAGCCACGCAACTCGGGCGAGCGGAGCGGGGCGTTGCATTGGCCGAAAAGCTGCGTCAGCGACTCGATTCCCTGCGCCAGCGCTATCGAAGGGACGAGCCACTGCGGGTGTTTTATCAAGTCTGGGATCGGCCGCTGTACACCGTGGGCGGTGGGCAGATCATCAGCGATGCGCTACAGGTTTGCGGAGCACGCAACGTATTTGCCGACCTGCCGCAGCCTGCACCGCAGGTCGGTGTGGAGGCGGTGTTGCAGCGCAATCCCCAGGTGATTCTGGCCAGCGATCAGGCGCAGCTCGAGGCGTGGAAGGCTTGGCCCCAGGTGGCGGCGGTGGCGCAGGGGCAATTGCTGTTGGTGACGGATAAAGGCCTGGAGCGGCCGAGTGGGCAGATGATCGAAGCGACGGCCAAGCTCTGTCAGTTGATCGCACCCGATCTTTAACCTGTGGCGATAGAGCAAGCTCCCTCGCCGCAGGGTTTTGCATGTAGCCAGAGGATCAGATATTCAGCAATTGCAGGCGCTGACGCACCGCCTCTTCGATCCCGGCTTCATCCAGCCCGCATTCGGCGAGCATTTGCGCAGGCTTGGCGTGTTCGACGTAGATGTCTGGCAAGCCCAGGTGCAGCACCGACTTGAGGATGTTCTCGCGGGCGAGGAATTCGCTGACCGCGCCACCGGCGCCGCCCATGATCGCGTTCTCTTCGACGGTCACCAGCAACTCGTGGCTGCCGGCGATTTCGCGAACCAGTGCTTCGTCGAGCGGTTTGACGAAGCGCATGTCGACCACCGTTGCATCCAGCTTCTCAGCGACTTTCAGTGCCTCGGCCAGTTGTACGCCGAACACCAGCAGGGCGACTTTGTTGCCCTGACGGCGAACCACACCCTTGCCGATCTCAATCGGTTCGAGGTTTTTCTCGATCGGCGCATTCGGGCCGGTGCCACGCGGGTAACGCACCGCCGCCGGGCCGTTGTACAGGTGGCCGGTGCTGAGCATTTTGCGCAGTTCGTTTTCGTCGCTCGGGGTCATCACCAGCATGCCGGGGATGCAACGCAGGAACGACAGGTCGAAGCTGCCTGCGTGCGTCGGGCCGTCTTCGCCCACCAGACCGGCGCGGTCGATGGCGAACAGTACGTCGAGGTTTTGCACCGCGACGTCATGAATCAGCTGGTCGTAACCGCGTTGCAGGAAGGTCGAATAGATCGCCACCACCGGTTTGGCGCCTTCACAGGCCATGCCGGCTGCCAGGGTCACGGCGTGTTGCTCGGCAATCGCCACGTCGAAATAGCGCGTCGGGAAGCGTTCACTGAAGGCCACCAGATCGGAGCCTTCCTTCATCGCCGGGGTGATCCCGACCAGACGCGGATCAGCCGCCGCCATGTCGCACAACCACTCACCGAACACACCGGAATATTTCGGCCCGCTGGCTTTTTTCGGCGCGGCGGCCGGAGCGTCCAGCGGTTCGAGTTTGGTGATGGCGTGGTAACCGATCGGGTCGACTTCCGCCGGGGCGAAACCTTTGCCTTTCTTGGTGACCACGTGCAGGAATTGCGGGCCTTTCAGATCGCGCATGTTGCGCAGGGTGGCGATCAGGGTCGGCAGGTCGTGGCCATCGATCGGGCCGATGTAGTTCCAGCCCAGCTCTTCGAACAGCGTGCCGGGGACCAGCATGCCTTTGGCGTATTCTTCGGTGCGACGGGCGATTTCCCAGGCGCCGGGCAGGCGCGACAGGACCTTTTTGCTGCCTTCGCGCATGCTCGCGTAAGTGCGGCTGGAAAGGATTTTCGCCAGATAGTTCGACAACCCACCGACGTTGCGCGAGATCGACATGTCGTTGTCGTTGAGGATCACCAGCATGTTGGCGTCCACTTCCGGCGCGTGGTTCAGCGCCTCGAAGGCCATGCCAGCGGTCAGTGCACCGTCGCCGATCACCGCGATCGCCTTGCGATCACTGTGTTGCAGACGGGCGGCAATCGCCATGCCCAGCGCTGCGCTGATCGAGGTGCTGGAGTGGCCGACGCCAAAGGTGTCGTACTCGCTCTCGGAACGACGCGGGAAGGCGGCGATGCCATCCTTCTGGCGCAGGGTGCTCATGCGCGCGCGACGACCGGTGAGGATTTTGTGCGGATAGGCCTGATGACCCACGTCCCACACCAGCCGGTCGTCCGGGGTGTCGAAGACGTAATGCAACGCGATGGTCAGCTCGATCACGCCCAGGCCGGCACCGAAATGCCCACCGGTCTGGCCGACCGTGTAGAGCAATTCCAGGCGCAACTCATCAGCCAGGGTTTCCAGCTCGGCTTCGCCTAACCGGCGCAGGCCGTCCGGCGTGTTGGCACGGTCGAGCAGGGGCGTGGTCGGGCGCTTACGGGGAATCTCATGAAACGTCGTGGGCATCAGGCGAATCGTTATAGGTATAAAAGATGCGGCAGTTTACCTGATGCATCGCCCCCTGCCCACGCGTTGGTCTTTTTTGGCGGATACGCCGTCAGTTGCGGCGGTCAACGATGTACCGGGCCAGATCGCGCAAGGGCTCTGCTGCCGCGTCAAACGGTCGCAGCGCGTGCAGGGCCTGGTCGCGCAGTTCCAGAGCATAGGCCTTGGCCGCGTCGAGACCGAGCAGCGCCGGGTAGGTCGGCTTGTCCCGGGCGATGTCGGCGCCCTGGCGTTTACCGAGGGTGGCGGTGTCACTTTCAACGTCGAGAATGTCGTCCTGGACCTGAAATGCCAGGCCGATCGCCTGTGCATAACTTTGCAGCGACTTCAGTTCGTCCTTCTCGGCATGACCGCTGGCCAGGGCGCCGAGTTTGACGCTGACTTCGATCAACGCGCCGGTCTTGTGCCGATGCATGTACTCAAGGGCTTTTTGATCAAGCTTCAGACCCACCGAGCCAAGATCGATGGCTTGCCCGCCGACCATGCCCGCCGGACCTGCCGCCAGCGCCAGGGCGCTGACCATCTGCAGACGGGTTTCGGCGTCTGACGCACTCAGGCGCGGGTCGAGCAGGGCGCTGAAGGCCAGGCTCTGCAAGCCGTCGCCGGCGAGAATCGCGCAGGCTTCGTCGAACTTCTTGTGGGTGGTCGGCTGGCCGCGACGCAGGTCGTCATCGTCCATGGCCGGCAAATCGTCGTGCACCAGCGAATAGGCATGGATCAGCTCAACCGCGCAGGCGGCGCCGTTGGCTTGCTCGGCCTTGCCGCCCAGCGCTTCACACGCGGCGTAGGCCAGCAGCGGACGTACACGCTTGCCGCCATTCATCACGCTGTAGCGCATGGCTTCATAGAGGCGGGCGAGCTCAGGGCTCGGCGGGTTGAACAGGGTTTCCAGTGCTGCATTGACGCGGGCCTGGCTGGCTGCCGAATACGCTGCAATCATTCTGGCTGATCCGCGTCGAAGGGTTCCTCGGCCAACTCGCCATCACGCTCGAGCAGCACTTGAACCTTCTGCTCGGCCTGGGCCAGCGCCGCCTGGCAGTCACGGGTCAGCCCGATGCCCTGCTCGAAAGCGGTCAGCGAGTCTTCCAGCGACAATTCACCGTTCTCCAGACGCTCTACCAGCGTTTGCAGGTCAGCGAGGGATTGTTCGAAATCCAGTGCAGCTTTTTTGCGGGCCATGGCGGCTATTTCCGGTTGACGTTAAACCGGCGCGACACTAGCAGACATGGGGGGTATGGGCAAATGAGCTGGGCCATTTGGAGCAGCAGTTCCGGGGTGGCAACGCACCTTGTGGCGAGGGGGCTTGCTCCCGTTCGGCTGCGCAGCAGTCGCGAACCTCTGGACGCGGTAGGCCTGAATAAACGCGATGTATGGTTTTGGGGCCGCTTCGCTACCCAGCGGGAGCAAGCTCCCTCGCCACAGATGTATGTCGTCTATATAGGTTGTGTGGATTATTCGGCTCACTTTATGAGCCGAATAAGATCGCTATTCGGCTCACGCCCAACAAACACCGTGATTCTCACCGCAAATATAGATGTATCTGATTGTTAAAAAACTGCCGAATGGCTAATCTTCGCGCCTTCAACGACCCTATATTCAGGGTCATTCTGACGAAACACAGTTTTTTTGATCTGTAACGCGCCGAGGATCAGGCGCAGGGTTTCGTTATGCATGGCAGGAGGCGTCACATGCGTTGGGTTCTTTCACTGCTGATTACGCTGGTTTGCGCTCAAGTTGCGCGGGCCGAGCCCACGGCCGAGCTATCGGAACCGGTGGGTGGTTGGCGCTATCACGGCTTGCTGGACCGCAGTGAAAACCCTCGCGTCGCCTATCCCACACCGCCCATCGACCGTGGCGTGCAGCGCAATCGCACAATGATCGAAGGCCAGCTCAAGGCCCTCGGCACGCTCCGTCCGCCCCACAGCCTGGCGGTCAACGGCAATCCCCTGAATCTGTACACCGACGATCAAGGGCGTTTTGCCCGCCCGTATGCGTTCGGCGCCGGTTCCAACAGCGTCGAAGTGCGCAGTTCCGAGGGCAAGTCGCTCAAGCGCGTTCAATTCTATGAAGCCAATAACCTGCGCACCCCGGCGCGGATTCGCGTGGTGCTGGGCTGGGACGATCCCAAGGCCGAACTCGACCTGCACATCATTACCCCCGACGGCCAGCACGCGTTCTGGGCCAGTCCGGCGATGAGCAACGGCGGTGGGCTGGACCCGGACGGGGTCGATGGCCCCGGTCCGGAAATGTTCACCATGACTGCGCCGATGCACGGCACCTATCTGGTTTACGTGAACTATTGGGGCAACTACGGCAGCGGCGGCTATAACTTCGATGAGAACAGCAACCAGAACGAGGTGATCACCTCGCAAATCAATCTGGTGCTCAATGAAAACACCGTCGACGAAAAACGCGAGACGTTCATCGTGCCCTTGCGGGCAATCGGCGACCTGCTGCTGGTCAAGACTTTCAACTATTAAACATCCCGCACCACGGATGAAATCGGGTTTTGTGAACATGAGCGATAACACTGTGACTCCGGCCGCCGACGTACCAGCAGCCAAAACTCCACGTCGTTGGCCAGCGCTAGTGATCGGGCTGTGCCTGGCGGCAGGCGTAGCGGGCGGGTTAGGCTGGTTCCTGCACAAACCCAAGGCTCCGCCTGCGCAGTTGGCCAGCGACAAACTGGGCATGAGCCGCCCGGACGGTCTGCTCGAAACCCATTCCCTGAGCCAGTTGCCCAAGGATCTGCTGGCCGTGCCGTTCCTCAAGGAAACCCTGACCGAAGATTTCGTCTTCTATTACGAAGCTCACGCCGACCGTCTCGGTTTGATTGGCAGCCTGCGGCGGATCATTTACGAGCATGACCTGAAGTTGCAGGACAGCCTGATCGAGCAGCTCTTCGACCAACCGGCGGATGTGGCGCTGTGGCGCGGGGCGGATGGGCGTCTCAAGGATTTCCTGTTGGTGATGGATCGCGGCGGTCTGGCCAAGGTGCTAGAGCCGTTGGCGAAAGTGGCGCTGGATGATTCGCAACTGAGCAAGCTCAGTGAAGTGAAAGTCGGCGCCGACGCCGTCACCCTCTATCAGCTCAACTACAACGCCAGCAAGGCGTTGGTGTTCGCTTCCCATGGCGACAAATTGGTGGTGCTGTCCAATCCGGCCAAACTCTACGACCCGGATAACGGGGCTTTGGAGGAAACTGGCGGCGTTTCGACCAAGGCGATCGCCGCCTTGCTCAACGGCGACAAACTGTTCCCCGAAGCCTTCGGCCTGCCGCCGCGTGCGCCCGAGGTAAAACAACGCCTCTCGGTCAACTCCAGCGTGTTGGCCATGGGTTATCAGCGCTTCATCCCGAACTTTGCCGGCCTGCGTTTCGACATGGACGACAAGGGCTGGCACAGCTTCCTCGCCATGGACGAACTGGACAACCAGCCGGACTTCGACTTCAAACCGATCTGGCAAGCCATGCCGATGGGCGCCAGCGCTTGCGTGGCCTTGCCACTGGCCGCCGAACAACAGAAACCGCTACTGGTGAAACTCGGCGCCGAAGAGTCCGTAGCCCAGGCCCTGACTGAACACATGGCCGGTGCCGCGGGCCTGTGCTGGTATGGCGATTCGCGGCTGTACACGCCGCTGCTGGTGGCCAGCCTGAATGACGATGACAGCGCCAAACTTGATGGTGACTTGGGCAACCTGTTCGGCTCGATGGTCGGTGCCTACGAAGGCAATGTTGCCGAGCACGCATTCCCGGTGGTCGAGAAACAGGACGGTAAAACCCATCAGTGGCAGCGCCAGGTCAGCTCCAACTTCGGCCCCTATAAGGCCAAGGATGCCGAGCAGCCAGACGCGATCACCGGCAAAGCCTTCATGCGCGTAAGCCTGGCGCGCCACGGTTCGACGCTGCTGTTCTCCCTCGACGACAAGCTTGTGGACAAGGCCCTCGGCACCCTCGACAAACGCTTCCCGCCGCTGGCTGACGTGCTGCCGAAAGACCTGCTGATGCCGATCTATTTCGGCCCCGATTCCATGGCGCAACTGATGCAACAGGAAACCCTCGACAGCCTGCCGCAGGACATGGAGCCGGTGTTCTACAACGCCGCGCAAACCTACCTGATCCCGAAACTGCGCACCCTCGGCGGCTACGGCAAATACGCCCTGACCTTGCCCAAAGGCAGCGAGCCCGACGGCCACTGGCAATGGCTGCCGCTGGAGTGGAAAGCTCTGTGACCGCACTCATCCGAGGCCTCGGCTTGCTGGCGTTGCTGCTGGGGACTCGCGCATTCGCCAGCGAAACCGCCGCGCTCGATCCGCAGCAATCCCAGGTATTCCGCGCCTGGTTCGTGCGCATCGCCCAGGAACAATTGACCCAAGGCCCGAGCCCGCGCTGGTACCAGCAGGACTGCGCCGGGTTGGTGCGGTTTGCCGCCAATGAAGCGCTGAAAGTCCACGACGACAAATGGCTGCGCAGCAATGGCCTGTCCAACCGCTACCTGCCGCCGGAGCTGCAACTGAGTGAAGCCCAACGCGGCCTCGCCCAGCAATGGCAGCAGGGCGGCGGCAAGGTCGGGCCTTACGTCAACGCGATCAAATTGATTCAGTTCAACAGTCATCTGGTCGGCCGCGATCTGGCCCAGGCCCGGCCCGGCGATTTGATGTTTTTCGATCAGGGCGACGACCAGCACCTGATGATCTGGATGGGCCGCTTCATTGCCTATCACACCGGCACCACTACCCCCACCGACAACGGCATGCGCTCCGCAAGCCTGCAGCAACTCATGACATGGAAGGACACCCGATGGATACCCGACGCAGCCAACCCCAACTTCATCGGCGTCTATCGACTGAACTTTCTCTCCCAATGATCGGTGCCCGCATGCTGCGCATTTGCTCAAAACTGCCTCTTTTGCTTGCGTTGGTTCTGCCTCTGTCGGCAGTCAACGCCGAAGACACCGTCGAGCCGAGCGGCTATACGCCGGTGGCCGGTGAAAGCTTTTTCCTGTTGGCCGACAGTAGTTTCGCCAGCGATGAACAGGCGGTGGTACGCCTCGAAGCGCCGGGTCGTGACTATCGCCGGTTCCGCATGGAGCCTTACGGCGGTGCGGACATTCGGGTGTATCGCATCGACAAGCCGCTGGATTTCCTCAAGCGCCAGAAGAACCTGCACCGTGTGGTCAGCGACGGCCAGTTCAAGGGCGAAGGCCTGTCGAACACCCTCGCGTACCTGTGGGACAACTGGTACCGCAAATCCCGTCGGGTGATGCAACGGGCGTTTTCCTACGAGTCGCGTAAACAAGTCACCGAGGAAGTGCCGGAACTGAAGATGGGCACCGCCATCGCCGCGCCAACGCCCTACGACGCACAGCCGCAATTCGCGTTGATTCCGGGTCTGCCGGTGGTCAGCCAATTCCGTTATCCGCTATGGCAAGCCAAACCGATCCAGCCGCCTGAAGGTGTGAAACTGGTTGGTTCTTCCAGTGAGTTCGTCAGCGTCTCGCCGGGTAACGTTTATATCCCGCTGGGCAACCTGAAACCGGGCCTGTACCTGGTGGAAGCGCTGATCGGCAAGTACCGCGCGACCACCATGGTGTTCGTCTCCAATACCGTGGCCGTGAGCAAGATTGCCGGTGATGAATTGCTGGTATGGGCCGCGCGCAAACATGAAGGCAGTTCGGTGCCGAAGGTTAATGTGCTGTGGACCGATGGCCTGGGCGTGATGAGCAGTGGCGCGACCGATGCCGATGGTTTGCTGCGCCTGAAACACGTCAGCCCGGAGCGTTCGTTCGTGATCGGCGAGGACGAAGAGGGCGGGGTGTTCGTCTCCGAGAACTTCTATTACGACAGCGAAATCTACGACACCAAACTCTATGCGTTTACCGATCGGCCGCTGTACCGGCCGGGTGATTGGGTGTCGTTGAAAATCGTCGGCCGCGAATTCAAGAATGCCCGGGATTCCGTGGCACCGACCGCTGCCGACGTCAACGTCACCGTACTCGACGCCACCGGCACAGCGCTGCAATCGTTGGCGCTGAAGCTCGATTCCAAGGCCGGCACCCAGGGCCGTTTCCAGTTGCCGGACAATGCGGTAGCAGGCGGTTATGAACTGCGTTTCAGCTACAAGGATCAGGCCTACAGCAGCGCCTTCCGCGTTGCCGAATACATCAAGCCGCACTTCGAGATCTCCCTGAACCTGGCCAAGCAGGATTACCGCACCGGCGAACCGGTCAAGGGTAGTCTGGTGTTGTTGTACCCGGACGGTAAACCAGTGGCCGACGCCAAGGTGAGCCTGAGCCTGCGCGCCCAACAACTGTCGATGGTCGATAACGAACTGCAATACCTGGGGCAATTCCCGGTGGAGCTGACCAGCGCCGAACTGACCACCGACGCCAAGGGCAACGCGACGCTAGACCTGCCCGCCGCCGAAAAACCGAGCCGCTACATGCTCACCGTGTTCGCCAGTGATGGCGCGGCGTATCGGGTCAAGACCACCAAGGAAATCCTCATCGACCGTGGTGCCGCCAGTTTCCGCCTGAGCGCGCCGCAACGGTTCAGCGCGGTGGGCGGCAAGGTTGCCTTCAGCTATGCCAACGAAGGTGGCAGCGAGCAGAGCAAAGCGGTCAACCCGAGCAGCTACAGCTGGGTGCGACTCGAAGATCAGACCACTGGCGAAGGAAAACTCGCCGCCAAAGATAAAGGCTTCACCCTGGCCTTCGACCGTCCGGGTACTTACAACCTGACGCTGAAAGATGATCATGGCCGCGTGCTTGGCGCGACCGGTCATTCGGTCACGGGTGATGGCGTCAAAGCCGTGCCCGGCACCGTGGAAATCGTCCTCGACAAACCCGAGTACAAGGCCGGTGACGAAGCCCTCGCGTTGATCACTTTCCCCGAGCCGGTCAGCGATGCGTTGTTGTCGCTGGAGCGCGACAAGGTCGAGGCCACGGCGTTGCTGTCCAAGGGCGCCGACTGGCTGAAGATGGAAAAACTCAGCGACACCCAATACCGCGCGCGCATCGCGGTGAAGGACAACTTCGCGCCGAACCTGACGTTCTCCGTGCTCTATACCAAGGGCGGTCAGTACAGCTTCCAGAACGCCGGTATCAAGGTGGTCGCGCCACAGATCGATGTGGCGATCACTACCGACAAAGAGGCGTATCAGCCCGGCGATACCGTGTCCGTGGACCTCACCACCCAGTTCGCCGGCAAGCCGATTCCGGCTCACCTGACGGTCAGCGTGGTCGACGAAATGATCTACGCGCTGCAGCCGGAAGTGGCGCCGACCATCGACCAGTTCTTCTACCACCCGCGCCGCAACAACGTGCGCACCAGCGCCAGTTTGTCGTTCATCAGCTACGACGTGGCACTGCCGGGCAGCCCGGGCGCGCCGGGCAAAGCCAACCGCAGCGAGCGTGGGGTGAAAGTGTTGGAGCGGCCGCGTCGTGAAGACGTCGACACCGCCGCGTGGCAGCCGGAATTGATCACCGACGCCAACGGCAAGACCCGCTTCACCTTCAAGATGCCGGACTCCTTGACCCGCTGGCGCATCACCGCCCGCGCCATCGCCGATGACGGTCAGGTCGGGCAGAAGAAGCAATTCGTGCGCTCGGAAAAACCGCTGTACCTGAAGTGGAGCGGCCCGACCAAATTCCGTAACGGCGACAAACCGGATCTTGGCGTATTCGCTTTCAGTCAGGCCGAGAAACCGGTCAAGGCTGAGCTGGTGATTCATTACGCGGGTGCCGAGCAACGTGTGCCGGTCACACTGAACAACGGCGTCAACTACGTCCCATTGCCGGCGTTCACATTGGCCAATGGCGATTGGACCGCCGAGCTGGTGCAGGATGGCAAAACCGCTGACGCCTTGGCCGTACGCCTGACCGCGACTGGCGAAGGCTGGCAGGTGACCCAGAGCCAAAGCCTGGACGCGCTCAGCGGCGACACGCCGTTGGCTTTGCCGGCGGACGCCACGGATATTCGCCTGCGTCTGGATGACAGCCCGCAAGCAGTGTTCCGTTCAGCCCTCGATGATCTGCTGAGCTATCCGTATGGCGGCGTCGAACAAACCGCCAGCCGTCTGCTGCCGCTGAGCATCGCCTATCCAACGCTGTCGTCGAACCCGCAGATCCGTGATCGCTTGCGTTTGATCATGCAGAACAGCCGCCTGCGTCTGGTGCAAATGGCCGGGCCGTCGGCGTGCTTCACTTGGTGGGGCTTTGACGGCGAGCCGGATGCGTTCCTCACCGCTTACGCCTATTACGCCGACTGGCACGCCAGCAAAGTGCTGGAACTGAGCCTGCCGCCGGAGCACTGGCAGCGGGTGTTGGAGGTCTACGCGAAACAGGCGCAGAACACGCCGCTGTTGCAGCGGGCGTTGATTCTGTCGTTTGCCAAACAGATGCAATTGCCGGTGAACACGCTGCTCAGCGGTTTGATCGACGACCTGGTGAAAGCCGGCGAAGGCAATGCCGCGAGCGTGATGGACGATGGCGCAGAGAGCCTGGTCATGAACGATCCGGATTCGGCCTTGGGGCTGGCCAGTGCTCGGGTGTTGACCGCGTCTTTGGCGCGTCAGGCCAAGGTCAATCTGCCGCCGGCGTTCAGTCGTCAAGTGGATGCTGCGCAACAGCAAGTGGCCGCCAGCGCTCAACCGTTTGTCGAAGCCCTGAACCTGTCGCTGCAGACTTTCGATCAGGCTCATGCGCAAGCGTTGTTGCAACGCCTGTTGCCACAGCAATCGACCCTGGAACGCGCGTTGGCGCTGACCTGGTTGCAACGCAGCATCGAGCAGGCCTCTCCGACCATCGCATTGGCACCGGGTGAGGGCTGGAAGAAACGTTACAGTGATACCGGTGAGATGTATTGGACGTGGCAGGGCTCTTCGCCAGTGCCGGCGGCATTGTCGCTGACCGGAACGCAAGAGCGCCCGCTACGCGCCGTGTTGAGCTTCCAGACCAAACAACCGGCAATCGATCCGATGGCCGTGACCATCACCCGTCGCCTGTCGCGTCTGGTGCCGGGTGATGAAGCGTTCGAATTCAAACTCGAAGCGGTCGGCACCAAGCCGTTGTCCAGCGATAGCCTGTACCTGGACGAAGTGATCATCACCAGCAAAGCCGCGAAACCGCTGCGCTACGGCATGCTCGAAGTGCCGCTGCCACCGGGTGCGGATGTCGAGCGCACCACGTGGGGCATCAAGCTGATGGGCAAGGCCGGCACCGAGCCGACCGCGCTGGAGAAGGCCCGTTTCGAGCCGGGGCAAATGGCCTATGCGGTGCCAGTGGATGCGCTGAGCGGTGAGTTGCGTCTGCGCCACTTGGTGCGCTTCTCGCAAAAAGGCCAGTTCAACCTGCCGCCGGTGCGTTTCACGCAGGTCTACGCGCCACAGCATCAGGCTCAGGAACAGAAACCGGCGCTCGGTCAGGTCACGGTCAACTGACATGACCCGGTGTCTGGTCTGGTGGTTGCTGTGTTTGATTCCTGCGCTGGCGACAGCGCAGGACGAGCCGCTGCGCCTGGGTTTCAAGGGTGAGCTGCTTACGTTGAGCCAGACTCAGGTGATCTCGCGTGAGCCATTGCCTGATGACTTGCAGACGCCGCTGGGCAGCCTGTGGAAGCTGTTTGTCTACGGTTGGCTGGTGGACACCGGCGCGCGCGAGCCGGCTTATGAGTGTCGCGGGCAATCGAAGGAAGAAGTTTATTGCTGCTCGGCGGGCGGCACGATCGGGCGCGATCAGGCGTTGGTGAAGTCCTGCGGGTTGTACTTTGAGCCTGCACGCCTGGGCATTACCGGCACGCAGTGGCGCGAGTATTGGCAGGCGAAGCAAGCGCCGAAATGGTTGCTGGATTTGCCGTTGTTGCAACCGCAGACCCGGGTTCCGGTGGCGGAGTTGTTGAAGGTGTTGGCCGTGATGCCGGCGCAGGATCAGGCGCGAAGGGTGTTGCTCGATGTGGTGCTCAATGCCGCGGATGGCAATGTCGTGGGTGAACTCGGTGGTCGGTTGCGGGTGAAAACCTGGAGCTGGCTGGGGGATCAGGATCCTTCGTCGCGCCAAGGCGGATTCGCGGGCTGGACGGTAGACGGCACGCCGATCTGGGCCAGTGGGCGCGGCACCAGCCAAATGGTGTTGCGCCATTATGGTCAGGCGCTGGCGACGGTGCTGCCCTCGTCATGGCCAGCCGAGGCAGGGAAGTGCGTTGAGGTCGGTCTGTTCGCGCGTTATCCACTGAAACGCGTGCTGTCGGGGGATCGCGTTGTAGCGCCCGGCCCTTTGCAAGGCGACTACCGCGTCGAGTTCGCCAACGGCAATCAACTCGATATCCACAGCGACGGCGAGTTGTTCTTGCTCAAAGACAAACTCATCGCCCGCCTCGATCGTGAAGAATACGTCGCCCGCGTCCTGCAGCGTGAAGCCAGGCCTGAACCCGTCGAAGCAGCCAAAGCCCTGGCGGTCGCGATCCGCACCTACCTGCTGCAAAACGCCACCCGCAATGGCGACTGCCTGAGCATCGATGACAGCAGCAGTCGACAGCGCGTCGCGCCACGTCCGGCCGCCACCGAGTCGCGCAATATCGCCTCGTGGACCAGCGATCTGGTTCTCGCAGGCAGCAACGTCACCTATCACTCCGACCAACCGGGGCCGGACAAACTCTCCTGGCAGCAAGCCGTCGAACAAGCCAATGCCGGCCAACGCTACGACGCCATTCTGCTGCACGCCTACCCGCGCGCCAGCCTCAGTCGCTGGGACAACCCGGTCGCCTCCTGCGAAGCGCTGCCCGCCGCGCAAGACTGGCTGCAAAACCAGCGCCGCGGCTGGCGCCAACGACTCGAAAGCGAAGTCGGCTACAACGAAGTCAGCACCTTTGCGGTCTGCCGCCTGGCCTTTGGTCGTCCGTTTGTCGACCGTGAACGCCAGCGCATCTACGTGCGCGGCGTGCTGTCGTTGCAAGACCGCCTCGACCTGACCCACGAATACCTGCACCTGGCCTTCGAAGCACACCCTAACGGCCAGGATGAAACCTACATCGAAGGGCTCGCCCGTCACCTCTTGCTGGAATAGGCCATGAAACTCCGTTATCCACAGGTCTTGCTGTTGCTTTGCGCTTTTTGCGTACTGCCAGCGACATTTGCCGCCGTCAAACTTGATACGCCCATTGGCGGCTGGCGTACCGGCGCCCCTGAAGGCGAAGGCGAAAGCTTTCGTCAGACGGTCAATTACCCGGCCTCGTCGGTCAACACCCCGGTGGGCCAGGCCAACACCGCGCGCATTACCGGCCAGATCCAATCCACCCCCAAGAGCAATGAGCCCGGCAAGCTGATCGTCAACGGCGTCAGCATGCCACTGAAGATCGATCCCGCCGGTCGCTTCGACCGCCCGTTCTCATTCCCCAAAGGCAGCAATAGCGTTGAAGTCCGCAGCCCCGATGGCCAACAACGCCACCGCACGCAGTTCCTCAATGCTAACGGCGGCGCCACCCCGGCCAAATTGCGCGTGCTGCTGGCTTGGGACAGCGACGGCACGGACCTGGACTTGCACCTCATCACCCCCGATGGCGCACACATCTGGTACGGCGACCGTGTCGCGCCCAATGGTGCGGCGCTGGATGTGGACGTGACCACCGGCTACGGCCCGGAAATCTTCGCCATGCCGGCGCCAATCAAGGGGCAATACCTGGTGTACGTGAACTACTACGGCGGCGGGTATCGCAGTGATGACGAAGGGCAGGAGGATGCGGTCCAGCCGCTGACCACCGCGCAAGTGACGGTGATTACGGAGGAGGGGACGCCAGATGAAAAAATGGAAACGTTCCTGGTTCCGATGCGGGCGGTGGGGGAGTTGACGTTGGTTAAGGGGTTTAGTTATCCGTGAGGGGGGATCGTCTCGGCAGTGCTGAGATGATTACAATTGGGCAGCAGTTTGCTGCCCAATTGCCTGGGTGAGGCGAGCAGAGTTAGTCAGCAGGCTGCTGACTCAGTATCAGCAGATGGTTCGAGCCTCCATGAAAGAGCTGGAAGCCTCTTTTTGTGACAGCACTGCTGACACAATTTCCGGTTCCGATAGGTTAACGCTCGACCTGTTGCCAGGAGCAGACAAAAGTCGCAGCACTGCTGCGACAAATAGGCACGTGTGCAGGATCACTGGAGAAGTTAACAGACCGCCATTTCAGGCCTGAAACTACTGGAGGTAAGACGTTTCAGTGCGATATCAAGCGCCTGATCATCGAACAGTTTGCTTTTGCGAGCTGCTGCACCGGCTCCGCCATCCCAACGACTCAGCGCTTCACGTACAGCAGGCACAGTTGGGGAAACTCCTTCCTGACTCAGCAACCAATCGACCGTAGCCAGCAATTCCATACCGAAGGGCGATTCAAATCCGTCAATTAGCTCGGTGGTCCGCTCCAAGGCTGGCAAGAAGTGCTTGGCCTCAGTCTTGAGGTAGGTTTGCAAAAAGGCTTTGCGTTCTTCATCGAACCAAATCACATCACTGATACCCGCATCACTAATCCGCTTGTCGCAATGCAGATAGCTGCCATCAAGATTATTGAGCAGATGCTCCAACCGATTGGCATACGGACCGTATTTATGAGCAACAAACTGAAGATTCAAAGGGTTTTCGGTGTCCGGTAACTTTTCTATGGCGCGCTCAAGGAACCAGGCCAGTTTCTGAATCTCAAGCAGGCTGCATTCCATGCCCAGAACCCAGTAGCGTCGAACCAATTCTGCAATGAGTGCGCGAGCAGGCGTGAGCTTCTCCACTCCGCTACGTTTGGCGACATTCAGATACTGATTGGAAGGTTCGAACACCAGCACATCTACATCCAGATCACTCAAGACTGCAACAATCTGTTCGCGGACCTCAGGCCATTTCAAACCACCGTTACCGGCACCTAACGGTGGAACCGCAACGGACTTCACATGGTTTTCAATCAAAAAGCGACGCAGATCGTGTAAGCCTTCCGTTATCCATGCCATCTGCGAAGGCGATCGCCAGTGACGTTTGGTCGGGAAATTTACGATCCAGCGAGGACCTTCCAGTTCGTTGACTGCCGTTACGTGAACCTTGCCTGTCTCTACCTCGCCAGCCTTGCAGGCCGCTGAATACAGGCGGTAGTTCTCCGTGAAGCGCTCTTTGAACATCAGCGCGATACCTTTGCCCATCACACCTACGGTATTCACCGTGTTGACGAGGGCTTCGGTTTTGGCTTCCAGAAGGTTGCCTTGGGTAAATCGGATCATTGGAAATACCATCCCGGACGCGCATGGACAGATAACGTCAGGCCTCTAGCGGCGACGTCTTGCTCTATGCGTTCTTTCATTGCATCGGTGTAGCACATGATGCCAAGGAGTCCTGTAATCGGTAGGTGATGGTGAATCAGTGCTTCGGCCTGATAACGCTCCATCTTTCGAGGGTCATCAGGATCACGTTTGAAGTCGCGTCGTTGAAGGATAGACCAATCAATCTCGCTGAGATTCGCCAGATCGCTGTAATAGTCTGTCCAATCCGGGTAGGCATGTGCGTTTGTGAAGACAAACGGTAGGCCAAGTTGTTCGACGCGGTACAGACTGGAGACCAGAATCACGATCTCGTCGTTGCTACGTTGCTGAACGCTCCACCCGGAGTGAATGTTTTTCATCATCACAGAGAAGGGCGTGAAGTAGAAGGGCACGTAGTCGGCCAACACCCCCCTTGGAGCAATGGGCACGTGGCGAGATCGGCGTTTGTCGATCAAGTCGACGTTGCCGATATTCACGTACTGCGGTGCCTGCACATCGGAGCTGGCGCAATGCAGACCGTTGTCCAGAATCCAGGGCAGGTTATCACGATGGACGACACGCCAAATCAGAGCCTTTTCTGGATTCAGACTGTTGTAAATCATCTAAGAAACATGCCCCGATTCACTCCGATTTGTACAGTAACACCGGCCTCGCGCATTTTAGTCTCGCAGAGGGCTTCAACCTCGGCATTAGAAACAAAAACTTTGAAGAAATCGTCAGGGGAAACAATATCGGGAGACAGGCACTCTGCCATGCAAATGCTTTTGCAGTGTGGATCGTGGTAGTCCCTTTCGTTCATGACGTCCCAATTGATCGCTTCGAAACCTTCGGCGTAGTCGAGTAGTTGAATGGCATCGTTAGCCAATGGATGGTGAGGAATGACCTTCCAATGGTTTCTAATGGCGAAGTTTCGATGGACCGAGATCACGACGAATTGGGAGTCGGGTCTATTGCGCTGGACGCTCCCATCGAACGGGTTCGCGGCAAACCAGTGGAAGGGTACGTATCGCTCTAATCCAAGAGCCTGTCGTTTTCGCAGGATTTCTGCATCAGCCACGTCTGCGAACGCATCGAGTTGCGCTCGTGGCTTCAGGCCGTTCTGAAAAATGCTGCTCAGGTTATCAAGCGAGGTGAGGTGGTAGAGAAGTTTTTGTTCCTTGATGTCCGGCATGTCGGTCTCCTTGACCTATGCATGAGCTGAACTGGCTTCATCCCTGCTTATTTTTCCGTGCCAATAACGACCTTGGAGAAGAGCTCGTACATTAGTACGGTTTGGCAGGACGCTTTGCGTGATTCTATTGTGATATCACTTAAGCCCACAAGCGTCATCGGGGGATGTGATGTTCGCCAGATTCACGCTCACTCCTCATCAAAGTAATCACGATCCAGCGCCGGCAACCGCAACAATCGTGATGTTACGCCCACCTCATGATCCATCATCAGGTGCACGAGCCGCGTGCCATCCACCAACACGATACCGTCCACCGATTTGGCGAAGTCGATCGCATGAGCAGTGAAACCGGAGGTCGTGATGAACACTCCTCTTTTAGCCTTTTGACCGGCGAGAGCCCCATAGAACGCCTGCAGTTCAGGGCGGCCAACCGTGTTCTGCCAGCGCTTGGCTTGAACGTAAACCTTCTCTAATCCCAGTTTGTCGAGCGAGATGATGCCATCAATGCCGGCATCCCCAGAGCCTCCGACACGTTGCAGGTCATTGCGACTGGCGCCATATCCCAGGCGATGAAGCACATCTAGCACGATCACTTCAAAGCGGTTGGGGCTGACCTGTAACAAGTTATCCAAAAGGTCGACCGCTGTGGCGTCGCGCAACTCCTGGAGCGCTTGCACTAGCCGGTCATCGGGGCTAGCGGTGGCGGAGGTTACGTCAGGTTCAACAGGCGTTTCGTCATCAAGTGGGGCGGCGTCGGGGGCAACCTTCAGCTTCACATTCATATAGCCAATGGCTAAATGCTCCACTTCATCGGACGGCATGGGGGCTGGATGTTCCTTGGCGTAGGCCACACCTGCGTCAGTCAATTTCCAATACCCGCGTTTGGCACTGCTGGAAAGACCTGCGCGCTTGAGCCGATCGTGTGCCCAGCCCGCTCTGTTCTTGTAGGTGGCTTGCCCACTGGCGATCAGTTCTTCACGTTGCTCTACGGTCAATTGCAACAATTTTGCTGCAGCTTCATGGGCATCCCGAGCGGGTGCACCTTCGGGTTTGGTGGCAAGAAAACGCAGGATGGGTTCGATGAACTGATCGTAAGTTGGAACGGACATGGGCGCATCCCTGTGCTGATTGTGTTTTTGTGCTGATCGGCGGGCGAGTATAAATTAACGGTCACTTAGGATGCCTCCAAGAGTAGGTGCTGACGCCGAGAAAGCGTAAGCCTCTGTGTCTCGGATCAGTCATGTGCTGAATGACTTGTCGACACAGGGTTTTGTCCTACAGAACATCCCTGCGCAATAAATTCCGCCGTCTGGCATACGCCAGCTTTGCCCAGGCGCTATCATCCCCCACTTTTTAGCGCCTGCGCAGCGGGCGCATAAGCTATGGAGCAACACACGGTGATCACCGGCGAACTCAAGAGCAAAATCGACGCTATCTGGAATGCCTTCTGGTCGGGTGGTATTTCCAACCCGATGGAGGTCATGGAACAGCTGACATACCTGCTGTTCCTGCGTCGTCTGGATGAGTTGCACACCCTGGAAGAAAACAAAGCCAATCGCCTGAAACAGCCGATGGAGCGTCAAATTTTCCCTGAAGGTCTGGACCCGCGTGGCTGCAATTACAACGACTACCGCTGGTCGCGCTTCAAGCATTTGGCGCCGGCGGCCATGTTTGAAGTGATTGCCGACCACGTGTTCCCGTTCTTGAAAACCATCGGCAGCGACGACTCCACCTACAGCCACCACATGCGCGATGCACGCTTCACCATTCCGACGCCTGCGTTGCTGTCCAAAGTGGTGGACCTGTTAGACGGTATCCCGATGGACGATCGCGATACCAAGGGCGACGTCTACGAATACATGCTCGGCAAAATCGCCAGCGCTGGGCAGAACGGCCAGTTCCGAACGCCACGGCACATCATTCAGTTAATGGTTGAACTGACCGCGCCCAAGCCCAACGACGTGATCTGCGACCCGGCCAGCGGCACCTGCGGATTTTTGGTGGCGGCCGGTGAATACCTGCGCGACACCTACCCAAGTCTGCTGCTCGACGCCACTCAGCGTCAGCACTTCCACCACGGCATGTTTCACGGGTTTGACTTCGACAACACCATGTTGCGCATCGGCAGTATGAACATGCTGCTGCATGGCGTGGAAAATCCGGACATTCGTTATCGTGATTCCTTGGCGGAAAGCACCGCAGGGGAGGCGGAACAGTACAGTCTGATTCTGGCCAACCCGCCGTTTGCCGGCAGTCTGGATTACGAAAGTACGGCGAAAGATTTGCAGCGCATTGTTAAAACCAAAAAGACGGAGCTGCTGTTTTTTGCGTTGTTCCTGCGCTTGCTCAAACCGGGTGGCCGTGCAGCGGTAATCGTGCCAGATGGTGTGATGTTCGGCTCCAGCAAGGCGCATAAAGAGTTGCGTCGCATGATCATTGAAGATCACAAACTGGATGGCGTCGTCAAACTCCCGAGTGGTGTGTTCAAACCTTATGCGGGTGTTGCTACCTCGATTCTGCTGTTCACCAAAACCAATTCCGGCGGTACCGATAACGTTTGGTTCTACGATCTGCAAGCCGATGGTATCAGCTTGGACGACAAGCGCCTTCCACTGCTAAGTGATGACAAACTAGGTGTTGTGCCGAGTACTAAACTTAGCGATGAGGAACATACAAGAAACAACTTGCCAGATGTGCTTGTCCGTTGGAATGAACGGAAGGGAACAGAGCTTAACAATTCGCGTACGGCGCAGAGCTTCTGCGTGCCTAAGGCCGAAATAGTTGCTCAAAAATATGATCTCAGCCTCAGCCGATACAAGGAAGCGGAACATGAGGAGGTGGTGCACCGCAGCCCCCAAGAGATATTGGCTGAGCTAGGCTTGCTGGAGGATCAAATTCGTCAGGGAATGCTCGATTTACGGGAGGTTCTTAGATGACTCGTTGGGCGGAAGTTGAACTAAAGAACCTTGTTGATCCTGTAAAAACATGGAATCCGCTAGTTGCGCAAAGCACAGAAAAATTTACTTATGTTGATTTGAGTGCGGTCGATCAAAAGCGGAAGAAGATCGTTGGTGCAAAAGAGATTTTTTGTAAAGAAGCTCCAAGCCGGGCAAGGCAACTGGTGAGTTCAGGTGATGTTATCGTTGCAACGGTGCGGCCGAATTTGAATTCAGTCGCAAGTGTTTCGCCAGCATTGTCTGGTGCTACGGTTTCTACTGGTTTTTGCGTTTTACGCCCAATTGCTAGGTTGCTTGACTCTCGCTACCTGTTTCATTGGGTAAAGACAAAAATATTTGTCGATAAGATGGTTAGGCAGGCTAGTGGGGCTAGTTACCCAGCAGTGAGCGATCGAATAGTTTTAAGCTCGAAGATTCCTGTTGTGGAACTTTCCGAACAGAAAAGAATTGCTTCTATTCTTGATCAAGCTGAATTGTTGCGAGTCAAGTGCCATGAAGTTGTTGATGGGCTTGGAGCTCTAGTTCAATCAACTTTTGTTGATTTATTTGGCTGGCAGAGACAAACCCCTGTAACTATAGGCGATTCTCTTGAGGAGCATGTGAAGGGATGGCGGTGGGAGCTGTTAACCAATGTCGCGCGGTTGGCAACAGGTCATACTCCAGATAGACAAAATTCCGAATATTGGAATGGTGATATTCCGTGGCTGTCATTGACAGATATTCGTGGGCTTGATTTATCTATTGCTCAGCAATCTGGGGAATGTGTAACTCAAGCCGGAATAGATAATTCCTCCTCCGTTAAGCTTCCTCAAGGGACGGTTTGTTTTTCTCGTACTGCTTCTATTGGGTTCGTAACCTTGATGGGGCGAGAGATGGCGACCTCTCAAGATTTTTTTAATTGGGTTTGTGGTGATAGATTAGAACCGGTATACCTGATGTACGCTTTGTTTCTATCTCGTTCAAGGCTTCGATTGCTAAGTAATGGTTCTACACATAAAACTATTTATTTTCCTACTGCCGAGAATTTTCGTGTGTTGGTTCCGCCAATTGAGTTGCAAAAGAAATTCGCCTTCCAAGTAGCTGCTATTGAGAAAATTAAATCTACTCAACAGCTGCGATTGTCTGAGCTTGATGCCCTATTCGCATCCCTCCAACACCGCGCCTTCCGAGGCGAACTCTAACCCATGCGCGGCTCCATGCTCCCCGTCTGGTCTCGTACCTGGCGCGAGCTCTGGAGCCCCTTGACGCGACACGGATCGGCGCCTGCCGATCTGTTCTGCGAATTGTACCGGGCGTTGATGCCCACCTTAAAAACACCACCGTCCCTGGCAGTCCTGGCCGAAATCATCGACGACCCTCCCCAAAGTGTTCGAGCCTTTCGCCGAATCACCGCCGATGACCTGATCGACGAATCGGCACTGCTGGGTTTTCTACGAAACGCCTACGACATACTCGACGAGTTAGCCGGCGATGCACTGGCCAATGCGTACTTCAATCGCCTGGCCAACTTCGTTGACACCTACAACCTACGTTACGAATTACGCCGCCCGTGTCAGCTGTACCCGACCATCCCCGGCCTGTTCGCCAACCTGGTTCAGGGACTGCGCGACAGCAACACCGAACACCCGCACCTCCACACCCTGCAACGAGACTTCGACGAAGCCTTTCGTGATCTGCACGACAAGGGCGGCGAGGGGCGGATCAAAACCTGCCTGCAAAAACAGATCAATCTGTTGGAAGCCCTCGGCCGCGATAACCCTCGGGTCAATGAGTACGCACTGTCGAGCATCTGCGATCAGCTCCCCCATTGGCCCCACGCCAAGGTGCGCAATGCGCTGAAAAGCCTCTATGGTTTCACCTGTGACTACCCCGGCATTCGCCACGGCGGCAAACCCGGCAGCGTGGAAGGCAATATAGAGATGCGCGATATGCTGGCACTTTGTATCCTGTTCACCGGATTCACCCCGTACCTGACCGACCGGTTAGACGTTGCCGCCATATTCCAAGGACGTTGATATGAGTAACTTTGCCTTCCTGCGCACTGAATGGCCCGGTCTCTATACCGAAGCGGTCAAGGCGGAGGCGAACGTCCTGGCGGATCCGCGTTCTTCCTGCTTCTATGCCCGGCGCACGCTGGAGTTGTTAGTGGCGTGGCTGTTCCAGGCTGATCGCAGCTTGAAGCTGCCGTACAAAAGCGACTTGTCGGCATTCTTGTTTGAGCCAAGCTTCAAAACCCTGACCGGGCCGATGCTCCACGCCAAAATGGAAGTCATCCGCAAGCGCGGTAACGATGCCGTGCACAGCGCTCGTCAGGTGCGTGAGCAAGACGCCCAGGCCGTGCTCAGCGAGCTGTTTCACGTGGCCTATTGGTTAGGGCGGCACTACGCACGCAGTGCCGCTGGCAAGCCGGATGGCGCGTTGCGCTTTAACCCGACGCTGCTGCCAAAACCGCCAGCCACCACTGCGACTCAAAGTCAGGCCCAGCTACAGAAGCTGGAAGGCGAACTCGCCCAACGGGACGCCGCACTGGCTCAAGCACAAAAGAAAAATGCTGCTCTGGATCAAGAGCTCGCCTCGCTGCGCGCCGATGTCGCTGCTGCGAAAGCGGCCAACGCCGTTCAACCCGATACTCACGATTACAACGAAGCCCAAACTCGCGACCTGTTCATCGATCAGCTGTTGCACGAAGCGGGTTGGCCACTGGATGCAGCTCGTGATCGTGAGTTTGAAGTGACGGGCATGCCGAACACACAGAGTCAGGGGTTTGTCGATTACGTGCTCTGGGGCGACGACGGCAAACCGATGGCGCTGATCGAAGCCAAGCGTACTCAGCGCGATGCCCGTGCTGGGCAGCAACAGGCCAAGCTGTATGCCGATTGCCTGGAGTCTATGTACGGCCAGCGGCCATTGATTTATTTCACCAATGGTTACGAGCATTGGCTGTGGGACGACACCTTGTACCCGCCGCGCTTGATTCAGGGTTTTCATAAAAAAGCTGAACTGGAACTGCTGATTCAACGCCGTATCAGCCGCAAGCCTTTGGGGCAGGCGACGATTGATCCGTTGATCGTTGAGCGGCATTACCAGCTCAGGGCTATCCGGCGTATTGGCGAAACCTTTGAGCAGGATCGTCAGCGCAAAGCGTTGGTGGTGATGGCCACCGGTGCCGGCAAGACTCGGACGGTGATTGCCTTGAGCGATTTATTGATGCGTTGCAATTGGGCCAAACGCATTCTGTTTCTGGCTGATCGCGTGGCGTTGGTCAATCAGGCAGCTAATGCCTTCAAAAGTTTTTTGCCCAGTGCCGCTCCGGTGAATTTGGTCACAGAGAAGAACACTGAAGGGCGCGTCTATGTATCGACCTACCCGACGATGATGGGCTTGATCGATGAGAAACAGGACGGCCAGCGGCGCTTTGGTGTCGGCCATTTTGATTTGATCATCATTGATGAGGCACACCGTTCGGTGTATCAGAAATACCGAGCGATTTTTTCCTACTTCGATGCGCTGTTGGTGGGCCTGACTGCAACCCCTAAAGATGAGATCGACCGTAACACTTACAGTCTATTCAACCTCGAGAGTGGCGTCCCGACCGATGCCTATACCTTGGACGATGCGATTGCCGAGGGTTATCTGGTGAAGCCTCGTGGGGTTTCGGTGCCGCTGAAATTCCAGCGTGAGGGTATTAGCTACGACCAACTTCCCGAAGATGAGAAAGATCAGTGGGACGAACTGGAGTGGGGCGAGGAGGAAGAAATACCTGACGAGGTGAGCGCCGACGCGGTTAACCGCTGGCTGTTCAACACCGACACGGTAGACAAAGTGTTGCAAACCCTTATGGAGCGCGGCCACAAAGTGGCGGGCGGCGACCGGTTGGGCAAGACCATTATCTTCGCCAAGAACAACGCCCATGCTCAGTTTATTGCTGACCGCTTCGATGAGAGCTATCCCGATAAGAAGGGGGCCTTTGCTCGAGTCGTGACCTATAAGACCGAGTACGCCCAGTCCTTGATTGACGATTTCTCAATCAAGGAGAAGGCACCGCACATCGCGATTTCGGTCGACATGCTCGACACCGGTATCGACGTGCCAGAAGTAGTCAATCTCGTATTCTTCAAAATCGTCCGCTCCAAAGCCAAATTCTGGCAAATGGTCGGGCGAGGTACGCGATTGTGCAAAAACCTCTTTGGCCCAGGGCACGATAAAGAAGACTTCTTCATCTTCGACTTCTGCCAGAACCTGGAGTATTTCAATCAGAACCCTGAACCCACCGAGGGAACGCTGAGCGAGCCATTGGGGCAGCGCTTGTTCAAGGCTCGTCTGGAAATGTTGGCGGCGCTGAATCGGCGGCGTAACAGCGTCGAGATCAAGGAGCCCCACGGCGTTTATTCGGTGGTCTTCAGCGATGATCAACTGCGTGACGACATCGCCTTGTCGCTACATGAACGGGTGTGCTCAATGACACTGGACAACTTCGTTGTTCGTCCAAAACGGCGGTGGGTGGAAATCTATTCCGCAGTGGGCATTTGGAAAGACATCGGAGAAACTCAACTGCGCGAATTGGCTGACCATGTTTCAGGCTTGCCAACCACCTTGGCGGAAGAAGATGAAGAGGCTAAGCGCTTCGACCTTCTATTGTTGCGATTACAGCTATGCATTCTCAACGCGGAGCCAGGTTTTGCCCGTTTGAGTGAACAGGTTCAGGGCTTGGCTCAAGCGCTGCTGGGCCAAACCAACATTCCGGCAATTGCCGAACAAACACTAATGATCGAAGCCGTAGCGGGGCAGGAGTGGTGGGAAGACGTCACCGTTTCGATGCTGGAACAGGCTCGCCGCAAGTTGCGCGGTTTGATCAAGCTGCTGGAGAAAGGGCGCGGCGTTAGCGTTTTTACCGATTTTGAGGATGAGCTGGGGCAGATTGAGGAGGTCGTAATGCCTTCAATGGTCAACCCGGCGAGTTTTGAACGTTTCCGCGAAAAAGCCCGCGTTTTCCTGCGTGCACATCAGGACCATTTGTCGTTGCAGAAGCTAAGGCGTAATCAACCACTGACGGCCTTGGACCTTGAGGCTTTAGAGCAGATGCTGGTTGAAAGTGGTGCCGGTGCGGGTGAGATAAATCGGGCGAAAGAGCAGGCCAAGGGTTTGGGACTGTTTATTCGCTCCTTGGTTGGCCTGGATCGCGATGCGGCTTCTGATGCGCTGTCCGGTTTTTTGACTGGAAAAGCACTCAACGCTAGCCAGATCGAGTTCAGTAATTTGGTGATTCAACATCTGACTGAGCACGGTGTTATGAGCGCATCTTTGCTTTATGAGTCGCCATTTACCGATATCACTCCCAGCGGTCCGGATGGTTTGTTCGATCCTAAGCAAGTTGATGAGCTGATTTTGGCATTAAGAAGGATAGATGCGACGGCTTTAGTTGCGTAGTTTTACATGTTTTGGTTTGGGATTATTTTGAATGGCTGGCGCAGGCGAGGGCATATGAAAGGAATTAGTGAGAATGTAATTCGGAATTTTCTGAAAGAAAATTTGTCGGTGCTGGAGTCTGGGCTCAGTCTTGTTCAAGATGAATTTTATATGAGGGGGCGTGAAGGTTCGGGTGGCTATATTGATATTCTTGCCAAGGATAAATATGGTCACTATGTGTTTATTGAGTTGAAGCGAGCGGAATCATCAGCTCGTGAAGCTTTGCATGAGGTGACGAAATACCTTCAGTTGAGTAATTTAGCTGCTCACGAGTGTCGAGTTTTTATCGTTTCGACTTCTTGGGGTGAGCTGTCGTCCTCACTGCCATTGTTTCAAAAAGAAATGGAGTATCCGATAGAGGGGTATTTGCTTGTTGTTGATGAAGACGGTGTTCCTCTAAGTTCCACAAAATTCGATCCTAGAATAGTGAAAGTCTATCGTTTAGAGTACCACAAGGAGCACCTGCAAGTCGTTTATGATCAGTTGGATAAAGCTCGTAATGCTTTTGTAAAATTGAAAAAGCATGTCGATCAATTTGCCGTTCCTGTGGCTGTTGCAATTTTTGTAAATCCAAATGAATTCGAAGAGGTAAAAGCTCGGCTCTACCTCGCCGCGATTCGAGATTGGGATGACGCTACCGTTTTTGAAGCTGAAAAGCTAATTGAGCGGACTGGTATCAATGCTGGCAGAAAAGCAATGGATGGCCCACGTAATGTCTATGAAGACTACTTGCGTGCTTTAACCTGTGTACTTGGTCGAGATTTTCTGGAGTTAGATAGAGGTACTCCAAATAAACTCGCTACGTACAACTCTATCTGGGGTGTTGACGAGGTTTGTTTTTCAAATGAGCTGCTTCGACATTTTCCTATCCACTCACCGACTGATTTTATTGAGAGCGCCTCACTAAAAAAAACAGGTGGGAAGGATTGGTTGGACGTTGTTTTTAGCACACGGCACGCGCCTTCATATAAGAAAAATATAGAAAATATCGAGAGTTTTATACGTCATCGACCATCATGGCATGACTTTATTTTGGGAAGCATAAGCGCACTCGAAAGCGATCGGGATGGGATAGAGGTTGATTTGCAGATCTTTGATCCGAGGAATGTTGTGGCAAGCTTGGTAGGTTTCCATGAGACTCAAGATGAGTCATATCTTCCTCGATATTCTCTGACTGTGAGGGACTTGGACGGTAGTGACTTGATCTCAGTGATGGGAAGTTATGTTTGGAATGGTGCAGTGATTAAAAGTTCTCCCGAGGAGCTATTTTCGTCGTTGGGTGTCACGTATATTACGCACCTCGCTTTTGGATATGCTGGAAGTGTCGACACAGATATTTGTGATGCGCTTGGTCTCTCCTATGCGACTTTTCAGGTTTTTCCTGAGTCGGTCTTATATACCGAAAAGGGAGCATGTGAAGATTTTGATGGTTTTTATAAGGCTCATGTTGAGTGGATTGAAGAAATTACCGCTGACGTAGCACTGTTTAACTACAACTAAAATTCTGCGCGCTAACTATATAATTCAGAGTGTCACTTTCTTCCGGGCATTAAAAAGCCGGCTTGTGGCCGGCTTCTCGGGGACTGGCTTGGTTTATTTTTGGTAAACCGCGCCAGCCTTCAAAACGTACACCCGGATCTTGCGTCCGGCTGTGGGACTTGGCGAGAAAGTGATCTGCCTTGTCGGTGCGATCTGAGCCTTGGAAAGGGTCGATGCGCAAATGTGGGGCGCAGCATACTGATTTTTTTGAATAATTCCCAGCTTGGCGTGCGGGGTAGAGCTTTGCGGGGATGATTTTGTGTGGCCGCGCGGACCCTGTGGCGAGGGGGCTTGCCCCCGTTGGGGCGCGGAGCGTCCCTGAAGTGGGTTATCCAGAAGCACCGCATTTACAGGTTTGCGACTGCTGTGCAGTCGAACGGGGCGGTGCGGCGTTCCGACAAGCCCCCTCGCCACATTGGATCGCTGGGCTTCGTATTTACAGGAACGGTACGGACGGTCTGCGTTTGTTGAGCGTGGACCACCAGAATACCCACCCCAAGACCCTGATGTTCTGCTTGTCGATCTGCTCGGCGTTGAAGATCTCATCCGGATACTCGGCACGATTGTGGCTGCGCAACCGCAGCGCATTTCCCGGCATCCGGTGCAGGTATTTGATTCGCAACATTCCGTCATGCTCGATCGCATAGATCTCGCCATCGATAATCTGCGTAAGCCCGCGATCAATGGCGAGGGTAGAACCGTCTTCAATCTTTTCGGCCATGCTGTTGCCGATCATATGGGTGCAGATGGCATTGGCATGTTTGATTTCCAGGGAGTCGAGGTGGCTGTGGGGCAGGCGGATGGATTGGCCGGGGTCTTCGACGACGTGGGTTTTGTTGGAGCCTGGGGCGGTGGCGGTCTCTTTGAAGAAGGGCAGTTCGACGTCGATGGGTTCGATCACCGTGTAGATGCCCCGGATGGCCTGGGCGTCGAAGGTGTTGCCGGACTCGTCGAGCACACGCAGGCGCGAGGACTCTTTCGGGCCTTCGCCGGTTTTCAGCCAGTCACTGTTTACAGACAGAAGTCGGGAGACTTCCTCCATGCGATAAGCGGGCACACCACGGGTGTACCAGTTATGGATATTTTGCGCTTCCGTGTCGAAGAAAGCGGCAAATCCTGTCGTTGTGATGTTGGCTGCTTCGAGGAGCGCTCTGAACCGTGGGCCGCTAGTGTTCTTTTTCATAAACACGAGTCTACGGGCGCAGGATGGGGGTTTGAATAAACGACCCGTTCAAATTTCGAGGGAAATTTAAGACCGGATGTAAGACGCTTTTCGTAAAAAATAAACAGGCAAACACCCAGGCCGAAATGCTCAAAACTCATTGTTAAAAGCGTTCCAGACAGGCACAAAAAACCCCGGATCAACCGGGGTTTTTCTTGAAGCGTGAGGCTAGAAACTAACCGTTGCTTCTCAGCCTTTGTAGGCAGCGACCGACTTGGTGATCGCGGCGCGGGCGGCGTCTGCGCCGTCCCAGCCTTCGATTTTCACCCATTTGCCTTTTTCGAGGTCTTTGTAGTTCGCGAAGAAGTGCTCGATCTGCTGGATCAGCAGGGCTGGCAGGTCGGTGTATTCCTTTACGTCCACGTACAGCTGGGACAGCTTGTCGTGTGGGACTGCGATGACTTTGGCATCGCCGCCGCCGTCGTCGGTCATGTTCAGGATGCCGACTGGACGCGCGCGGATCACCGAACCTGGAGCAACCGGGTAAGGAGTCACGACCAGCACGTCGAGGGGATCACCGTCGTCAGCCAGGGTGTTCGGGATGTAACCGTAGTTGGCCGGGTAGAACATTGGGGTGGCCATGAAACGGTCAACGAACAGGCAGTCGCTGTCTTTGTCGATTTCGTATTTGATCGGCGCGTGGTTGGCCGGGATCTCGATCGCGACGTAGATGTCGTTCGGCAGGTCTTTGCCAGCCGGAATCTTGCTGTAGCTCATTGGGCGGTGCCCCCGTTAGTTGACCAAAAATACTTGGCCGGATTGACCAAAAAGTGGCGGCGATTATAGGCATATTCCGCCGTTGATGCCACGCACCTAAGGGTCGTAGAGACCTTAGTCGCGTGCCTGATAGACCGGGTCTTCGGCCAGAAGTTGCCGTAGACGGGCCAGCGGATCCTGACGATAAAACAACTTCAACTGCTCGTAGACCTGTGGATAAGCCTCGTGCAGCAGATCCGGGGCGCTGAAGAAGTATTCGCTGGTGACCGCGAAGAACTCGGCGGGGTTTTCCGCGGCATACGGGTCGATGGCGGTTTCAGCGTCCGGGTTGCGCTCCAGTTGCCGGTCGAGGTCGTCATAGGCTTCCTGCATGACCTTGGCCCAGTCGCTGACGCGCATGTCGGCGTGCAGCGGTGGCAGGCCATTGGCGGAGCCGTTGAGCATGTCGAGCTTGTGCGCGAGTTCGTGGATCACCAGGTTGTAGCCTTCCCAGCCACCGCTGGCCATCACGCCGGGCCAGGCCAGGATGATCGGGCCTTGCTGCCAGGCTTCGCCGCTGTGTTCACCATCCCATTCGTGTTCGACGCCGCTGGCATCGCGATGGCGCTGGGGGCTGAGGAAATCGTCGGGGTAGAGGATGACTTCGTGAAAGCCCTGATACCAGTTCAGATCGCCCAAATGCATGAGCGGTAATTGGGCCTGGGCGGCGAGTAGCAGGCGCTGCTCCTGGTGGAGTTCGACGCCGGGCAGGGCGCTCAGGTGTTTGTCTTGCAGGAACAGCACGCTGGCTTCGCGCAGCCACTGGTCTTCGGCCGCGCTGATGCCATCGAGGAAGCTCAGGTGATGGCGCACCCGTTGCCACATGTCGTCGGCAATCGGATGCTTGGCCAGGGTGCGCCGGCGTCGCCAGGCGCTGAGGGACCACATCGTCAGTCAGCGGGGTTCGGCTTTGGACGCGCCATTAGCAAGACGGCTGCGGATCACGCCAATGATCATCGGTAGCAGCGACACCAGGATGATACCCACCACCAGCAGCGACAGGTTTTTCTTGATGAACGGTACGTTGCCGAAGAAGTAGCCGAGGGTTACCAGGCCACCCACCCAGAGGATGGTGCCGAAAATGCTGAAGGCGAAGAAACGCGGGTAAGGCATTTTGCCAACGCCGGCGACGAACGGGGCAAAGGTACGGATGATTGGCATGAAACGCGCCAGGGTCACGGTTTTGCCGCCATGTTTGTCGTAGAAATCGTGGGTTTGTTGCAAGTAATCGCGGCGGAAGATTTTCGAGTTCGGGTTACTGAATAGCCGTTCGCCGACGGTGCGGCCGATCACGTAGTTGGTGCTGTCGCCGAGGATCGCCGCCAGCATCAGCAGGCCGCCCAGCAGTACCGGATCCATGCCGCCACCGGCCGCCACGGCGCCCGCGATGAACAGCAGGGAATCGCCCGGCAGGAACGGCATCACCACCAGCCCGGTTTCGCAGAAGATCACCATGAACAGGATGGCGTAGATCCATGCTCCGTAGTTGTTCACCAGCATCTCGAGGTAAACATCGAGATGCAGAATAACGTCGATCGGGTTGAAATCCATGGAAAGCACCTGTGGTGATGGCCCGACTCAGCAGGCCTGTGCGGATAGCTTCGCGTAAGACTACAGCGGGGTGTGATTTTTCTTACGAGTCGTGAGGTGTGGGCATTATACGGGGTGAAAAGTGAAAAACGCGTCGAGTTTGTAGCGAGGAATGTCGATGTGTTACGGGGTTTGTCGGAAAAGGTCGCAGCCTTCGGTAGCACCTACAGGTTCGAGGTTGCCTCGGTCAATGCAGGCGCTGCCGAAGGCTGCGATCTTCTTGGTGACTTTAAAGTTCGTCACTGATCGGCAACACGTAGTTCTTGAACTCGGTGTCTTCCCTGAACCCGATGGATTCGTAGGTTTTCTGCGCGACTTCGTTGTTGCTGCTGGTGGAAACGCGCATGCGCACGGCATTGGTTTCCTTGGCCATTTTCTTCGCGGTGCGGATCAGGTTGTCGGCTACTAACTGGCGGCGGGCGTCTTCGGCGACGTAGATGTCGTTGAGGATCCATACGCGTTTGAGCGAAAGAGACGAGAAGCTCGGGTACAACTGACAGAAACCCAGCAGTTTGTTGTTGTCGTCATCGGCCAGGGCCAGGTAGATCACCGACTCTTTGCGCCGCAGGCGCTTTTCGAGGAACGCTCGGGACGAGTCCGGATACGGCAGGGAACCGTAAAACTCGCGATATTTGACGAACAACGGGGTCAGCAGGTCCAGGTGTTCGAGGGTCGCTTGAATAATCCGCATGGTAGGTCTCGTCTTCAAGTGGCTGTCTTACATGGTGACGGCGATAGGAAACCCTTGGCGGCCGTGCATCGATCCTGCCTTAAACCGGAATAGAAACGCAATG
Organism: Pseudomonas sp. GW822-FHT07A10; assembly: GCF_058798795.1. Lineage (NCBI taxonomy): Bacteria > Pseudomonadati > Pseudomonadota > Gammaproteobacteria > Pseudomonadales > Pseudomonadaceae > Pseudomonas > Pseudomonas sp. GW822-FHT07A10. The sequence goes on along the minus strand of NZ_JBXAKV010000009.1, from coordinate 172,904 downwards.
CGGAAACGGTTCAGGCATCCGACGGGCTGAGTAGGAAATTACCTTTCAAACCTGCTCCTGTGTCCGACTCCAGCGTCTGAACCTGGGCTTCGTCCTTCAGACTGACCCCCGATAACTGCCGCCGACAGGCTTCGCGCATCAAATACAGCAAACGGTGTGCCGCCATGCCGTAACTCAAGCCTTCGAGCCGGACATTCGAGATGCAGTTGCGGTAGGCATCTGTCAGTCCGACCTTGGGATTATAGGTGAAATACAGCCCCAGGCTGTCTGGAGAGCTTAATCCAGGGCGTTCCCCGATCAGAATGACCACCATTTTTGCGCCCAGCAGCTCGCCAATCTCGTCAGCCACCGCAACCCGGCCTTGTTCCACCAGAATCACCGGCGACAGGGACCAGCCTTCGATAGCTGTCTGTTCTTCCATGCGTGCCAGAAACGGCAAGGTGTGGCGATGAACGGCCAGTGCCGAGAGACCATCGGCCACCACAACAGCCAGATCCACCCCGCCTGGATGGGCTCGCGAGTAATCACGCAGAGTCTGCGCTGACTCATCACTCAACTTGCGCCCCAAATCGGGGCGCTGCAAATAGCTGTTCCGATCCGTGGCGGCACTGTGCAGCAGCAAACTCTCACGCCCACGCTCGGTCAGTTGCGAACTGAGCGCCGAGTGATCGAATGGCAGGTGCACCGCATCCCGGGCTTGGGCATGGGCGTACTGGAAATCCAGCTGCGCGCGGGTCGGCATGCTGGTGCCGGTACGGCCGAGGGCAATGCGTGCCGGGGTCAGGCGGCGCAGTTCCAGCAATGGGTTCTGCGGATCGACAGGTGGTTTATACATATAAACACTCATCCCAGTTGCGCCAATGCCTGGCGGAACGCCGGTGGCAGGCTGTTGCCGAAGTGAATTTTGCCGTCCGCCTGGGTGAAGATGCCCATGTTCGCCAGCCACTGCTCAAACTCCGGCGCCGGTTTCAGGCCCAGGGTTTGCCGGGCGTAGAGGGCGTCGTGGAACGAGGTGGTCTGGTAATTGAGCATGATGTCGTCGGAGCCGGGGATGCCCATGATGAAGTTGATCCCGGCTACGCCCAGCAAGGTCAGCAGAGTGTCCATGTCGTCCTGGTCGGCTTCGGCATGGTTGGTGTAACAGATATCGCAGCCCATGGGTACGCCCAGCAGCTTGCCGCAGAAGTGGTCTTCGAGCCCGGCGCGGATGATCTGTTTACCGTTATAGAGGTATTCCGGGCCGATGAAGCCTACGACGGTGTTCACCAGAAACGGTTTGAAATGCCGTGCCACGGCGTAGGCGCGGGTTTCACAGGTCTGTTGATCGATGCCGTGGTGGGCGTTGGCCGACAAGGCACTGCCTTGGCCGGTCTCGAAATACATCAGGTTTTGGCCCAATGTGCCGCGATTCAGGCTCAAGCCGGCGTCGTAGCCTTCCTGTAAAACGTTGAGGTTGATGCCGAAACTGGCGTTGGCCGCTTCGGTGCCGGCAATTGACTGGAACACCAGGTCCAGCGGAACACCGCGATTGACCGCCTCGATGGAGGTGGTGACGTGGGTCAGCACGCAGGCCTGTGTCGGAATGTCGTAGCGTTGGATGATCGCGTCGAGCATTTCCAGAATGGCGCAGATCGAAGCGATGCTGTCGGTGGCCGGGTTGATGCCGATCATCGCGTCGCCGTTGCCGTACAGCAGGCCGTCGAGAATGCTGGCGGCGATGCCGGCCGGTTCGTCGGTGGGGTGATTGGGTTGCAGGCGCGTCGAGAGTCGGCCGCGCAAGCCCAGGGTGCCGCGGAACTTGGTAACCACGCGGATTTTCTGCGCCACCAGCACCAGGTCTTGCACGCGCATGATCTTCGACACGGCGGCGACCATTTCCGGGGTCAGGCCGGGGGCGAGGGCGCGCAGGCTCTGTTCGTCAGCGGCTTCGCTGAGCAGCCAGTCGCGGAAACCGCCGACGGTGAGGTGGCTGACCGCTTTAAAAGCCTGTTTGTCGTGAGTGTCGATGATCAGTCGGGTGACCTCATCGGCCTCGTAGGGAATCAGCACTTCTTCCAGGAAGTGGGCCAGCGGGGTGTCGGCCAGGGCCATCTGCGCGGCCACCCGCTCGCCATCGTTGAGGGCTGCAACGCCGGCCAGAAAGTCCCCGGAGCGCGCCGGGCTGGCTTTGGCCATGACCTCCTTGAGGCTGTCGAAGCGGTAGGTCTGGGCGCCGACGGTATGGGCAAATACGGCCATGGGACGGTGTCCTCCTGATTCAATAAATATCTCAAATGCACCACTAAAACCCCTGTGGGAGCGGGTTCTGGTGCACTTCAATAGGGCGGGCGCCGGGAGTCAGCCCGGCGCCGGTGCATTTCAGACGCCTTCGAGCATCGCATCTGCCGGCGCATCAGCGCGTTGCTTGGCGGTCAGTTGGAAATACAGGTAACCGGCCACCATGAAACCGAGGAACACACAGCCGATCAGCGCGTTGAACCAGGCCATCGCCACCAGGCACACCACCGCCAGAAACAGCGCGATCCCCGGTACGATCGGGTAGCCCGGCGCGCGGAAGGTGCGTTCCAGGTTGGGTTCGGTTTTACGCAGTTTGAACAGGCTCAGCATACTGATGATGTACATCACGATGGCGCCGAATACCGACATGGTGATCATTGCAGCCGTCAGCGTCATGCCTTGCAGGTTGACCAGGCCGTCGCTGTAGATCGCCGCGATGCCGATCACGCCGCCCGCCAGGATCGCCCGGTGCGGGGTCTGGAAGCGCGACAGTTTGGCCAGGGAAGCCGGCAGGTAACCGGCGCGAGCCAGGGCGAAGAACTGCCGCGAATAACCCAGAATGATCCCGTGGAAGCTCGCCACCAGGCCGAACAGACCGATCCACACCAACATGTGCATCCAGCTCGAGTTGTTGCCGACCACGGCTTTCATCGCCTGAGGCAGCGGGTCGTTGATGTTCGACAGTTGGCGCCAGTCGCCGACACCGCCGGCCATGACCATCACGCCGATGGCGAGGAACACCAGGGTCAGAATGCCGCTGACGTAAGCCTTGGGAATCGTGCGTTTCGGGTCCTTGGCTTCTTCGGCGGCCATGGCTGCGCCTTCAATGGCGAGGAAAAACCAGATCGCGAACGGGATGGCCGCAAAGATGCCGGGAATCGAGGCCATGCTGAATTCGTTGGCGCCCGACCAGCCGTTGAGCACGAAGTTACTGAAGCTGAAGCCCGGTGCGACCACACCCATGAACACCAGCAATTCGGCGACGGCAAGCACGGTGACCACCAGTTCGAAGGTGGCCGCGATGCTCACGCCGAGGATATTCAGGGTCATGAACACGAAATAGGCGCCAACAGCGGCGATCTTCGGGTCCAGTTCCGGGTATTGCACATTGAGGTAGGCGCCGATGGCCATGGCAATTGCTGGTGGCGCAAAGACGAATTCGATCAGGGTGGCGATGCCGGCGATCAGTCCGCCTCGCTCGCCGAAGGCTCGGCGGCTGTAGGCAAACGGCCCGCCAGCGTGGGGAATGGCGGTGGTCAATTCGGTGAAACTGAAAATGAAGCAGGTGTACATCGTCGCCACCATCAATGCGGTGACGAGAAAACCCAGGGTACCTGCGGTGCCCCAGCCATAACTCCAGCCGAAATACTCGCCGGAAATCACCAGGCCGACGGCAATGCCCCATAGATGCAGGGTGCCGAGTGTGGGTTTGAGCTGTGTAGTAGAAGTCATAGGTCCTCTCTGCGTAGTAGAAGTCATAAGTCCTCTCTGTCTTTTTTATTGTTTGATTTGTTGGACTTTCGGGTATGGCATTCAGTGTGTAGAGCGGGAATGCAAAGCCAATGCCAGACCGGCAGAGCGATGAAGGAGGCGTTTAAGGGCACCATCGCGGGCTTGCCCGCGATGGCCTTCTGAAGGGCGACACAGAAATACCTGTATCGCCCCCGGTTTTTAGAAGAAGCCCAACGGGTTGATGTCGTAGCTCACCAGCAGGTTTTTGGTCTGCTGATAGTGATCGAGCATCATTTTGTGGGTTTCACGGCCGACGCCGGACTTTTTGTAACCACCGAACGCGGCGTGTGCCGGGTACAGGTGGTAGCAGTTGGTCCACACGCGACCGGCCTTGATGGCGCGGCCCACGCGGTAGGCGCGGTTGATGTCGCGGGTCCAGAGGCCGGCACCCAGGCCGAACTCGGTGTCGTTGGCGATGGCCAGGGCCTCGGCTTCGTCCTTGAAGGTGGTGATGCTCACCACCGGGCCAAAGATTTCTTCCTGGAACACGCGCATTTTGTTGGTGCCCTTGAGCAGGGTCGGCTGGATGTAATACCCGGTCGCCAGGCTGCCCTCGAGTTTTTCCACCTTGCCACCGGTCAGCAGCTCGGCGCCTTCGCCCTTGGCGATGTCCAGGTACGAAAGGATTTTGTCGAATTGCTGCTCGGACGCCTGGGCGCCGACCATGGTGTCGGTGTCCAGCGGGTCGCCACGCTTGATCTGCAGGACTTTTTTCATGACAACTTCCATGAACTCGTCGTAGATCGACTCCTGTACCAGGGCGCGGGACGGGCAGGTGCAAACTTCGCCCTGGTTGAAGAATGCCAGCACCAGACCTTCAGCGGCTTTCTCGATGAAGGACGGTTCGGCCTGCATGACGTCTTCGAAGAAGATATTCGGCGACTTGCCTCCCAGCTCCACGGTGGATGGAATGATGTTTTCGGCGGCGCATTTCATGATGTGCGAGCCGACTGGAGTCGAACCGGTGAAGGCGATTTTGGCGATGCGTTTGCTGGTGGCCAGGGCCTCACCGGCTTCTTTGCCGAAGCCTTGCACCACGTTGAGCACGCCAGGTGGCAGCAGGTCGCCGATCAGCTCCATCAGCACAGTAATGCCCAGCGGGGTTTGCTCGGCAGGTTTGAGGACAATGCAGTTGCCGGCGGCCAGGGCCGGAGCGAGTTTCCAGGCGGCCATCAGAATCGGGAAGTTCCACGGGATGATCTGCCCGACCACGCCCAGCGGCTCATGGATGTGATAGGCCACAGTATTGCCGTCAATCTCGGCGGCGCTGCCTTCCTGGGCGCGGATGCAACCGGCGAAATAGCGGAAATGGTCGGCGGCCAGCGGGATGTCGGCGTTGAGGGTTTCACGCACGGCCTTGCCGTTGTCCCAAGATTCGGTGATCGCCAGCAGTTCCAGGTTCTGTTCGATGCGATCGGCGATTTTCAGCAGCACCAGCGAGCGTGCCTGGGCGGACGTGGCGCCCCAGGCATCGGCGGCGGCATGGGCGGCGTCCAGGGCTTTTTCGATGTCTTCGGCAGTGGAGCGCGGGAATTCGGCAATCGGTTGGCCGTTGACCGGCGAAGTATTGGTGAAGTACTGACCTTTGACAGGCGCGACGAACTCGCCGCCGATGTAGTTACCGTATTTGCTCTTGAACGAAACGATAGCGCCTTCAGTACCGGGGTGAGCGTAACGCATGATGGGTTTCTCCTTGGCTTTTGTGCTTATAAGGGAGGACGCGCCAGAGCGCGGTAACAAGCGTAGAGCAAAGGTTGGGCCACCGCCTCGCAAGTCAGTTAAATCAAGGGCTTGTGTATTTTTTGTCGGACGGCTGGGCGGTGCTTGTGACGCTTGCGGTACAACCCATGTGACACTTTGTACCGCTTGTGGCACAGCCTGTGACCGATGGGTCTTGTCAGCATTGCAATGCGTCGATGGCTGGAGGATGCTGGGCCTCAAATGGCCCACAGGTAATCCTCTGTGGCGAGGGAGCTTGCGTGGTGAGGGGGCTTGCCCCCGTTGGGCAGCGAAGCAGCCCCCAAACCATTCACCTCGATTTACCAGATACACCGCATGCTCAGGATTTACGACGGCTGCGCAGCCGAACGGGGGCAAGCCCCCTCGCCACAGGAAGTGGTTATAGGTAGGCACTCACCTATCGGGGAGAATAATAAGAAATGCACGACAACCATTTGAGTCGCCATGCCCAGCAAGTGTTGACCGTGACCCAGGGCAAATCCCACCTGCACGGCCCCGGCAGCGATCCGTCCATTGCCCGCTCCTGGCTGCGTTGCCTTGAGGACTATCACCTCGACCCGGCCCTGACCATGGCGCCGACGGTGCTGGAACATGGCCGCGTGCTGGAAAGCCGCGAACGCTTGCAGCAAGTGCTGCAGATCGCCGGCAACGAAATGACCAGCCTCCACCAGCAACTCTCCGGCGCCGGCCACGCAGTGTTGCTGACCGACGCTCGCGGGGTGATCCTCAACTGCGTCACCGCGCCCGCCGAACGAAAGATTTTCGAGCGCGCCGGCCTTTGGCTGGGCGCCGACTGGAGCGAAGCCTGTGAAGGTACCAACGGCATCGGCACCTGCCTGGTGGAGCGCCAGTCCCTGACCATCCACCAGGACGAACACTTTCGCGGCCGCCACACCGGCCTGACCTGCTCGGCAAGCCCGGTGTTCGACCCTCATGGTGAACTGTTGGCGGTGCTTGACGTGTCTTCGGCGCGTCACGAGGTTTCGCGGCAGAGCCAGTTTCACACCATGGCCCTGGTCAATCTGTCGGCGAAGATGATCGAGAGCTGTTATTTCCTGCGTTACTTCGACAATCAATGGCTGCTGCGTTTTCACTTGCAGGCCGAATCCGTCGGACTGTTCAGCGAAGGGCTGCTGGCGTTCGACGGGGAAGGGCGGATTTGTGCGGTCAATCAGAGTGCGCTGAATTTGCTGGGGCATATTCGCGGCGGGCTGTTGGGCCAGCCGGTGGAGGCGTTCTTCGATTGCTCGCTGGACGAGTTGCTCGGCCGCGCGAGCGCCAATGCCAGCGCCAGTTGGCCGTTGCGCACCCGCGACGGGCGCCGTCTGTTTGCCGTGTTGCGCGGGCAGCCGCGCAGCATTCCTGCACCCGTGGTGCAACGCCCGGCAGTGGCCGAGCGTCCACGGCTGTCGGGTATTTGCCTGGGCGATGCCGCGTTGCAGGAAGACTTCCGCAAGGCCTTGCGGGTGTTCGAACGGGACGTGCCGTTGCTGATCAACGGCGAAACCGGCTCAGGCAAGGAGGCTTTCGCCAAGGCTGTGCATCAGGCTAGTCAACGGGCGGAAAAATCGTTTGTTGCCCTCAATTGCGCGGCGATTCCCGAAAGCCTGATCGAAAGCGAGCTGTTCGGCTATCGCGGCGGCAGCTTCACCGGTGCCCGCAAGGAAGGCATGCGCGGCAAGTTGCAGCAGGCCGATGGCGGGACTTTATTCCTGGATGAAATCGGCGACATGCCGTTGAGCATGCAAACCCGGCTATTAAGGGTGCTGGAAGACCGTCAGGTGGTGCCGATTGGCGGCGAGCCGGAATCGGTCAATGTGCGGATCATCAGCGCCACTCACCGTAACCTGCTCGAAAGGGTGCAGGACGGCAGTTTCCGCGAGGATTTGTATTACCGGCTCAATGGGCTGGAAGTCGCATTGCCGGCGTTGCGCGAGCGCACGGATAAATCACAGTTGCTCGACTTTCTGCTGGCCGAAGAGGCGGGCGGGGAGACAGTATTGATTGATGCAGCGGCGCGGCAGGCCTTGCTGGATTTTGCCTGGCCGGGGAACGTGCGGCAGTTGCGTAATGTGCTGCGGACCCTGGCGGCGTTGTGTGACGGCGGTCGGATCGGGCTGGAAGATTTGCCGGCGATGATTCGTCAGGCCCGGCCGGTGATGGTGGCGACGATTGAAGAGCCGTCCGAATATCCGCTGGACGATGCCGAGCGGCTGGCATTGCTCAACGCACTGGAACAGCAACGCTGGCACATGACCCACACGGCTGAACAGTTGGGCGTGAGCCGCAATACCCTCTACCGGAAGCTGCGCAAACACGGTATCGCCCGATAAGCGTTTTTGTGGCGAGGGAGCTTGCTCCCGCTGGGTTGCGAAGCAGCCCCAAAACCAGCCAACGTGGTGTATTAGCCGGATCACGGCTGCCAACGTTACGACTGCTGTGCAGCCGAGCGGGAGCAAGCTCCCTCGCCACAAAAAAAACGCGCTCGATCAGCCAAGCGGTTGTGCCACGTTCAGCTAAAGAGTGCGATTTTCCCCTCCCTACGCTAACCTGCGGCCATGTTTTACGAGGTCGACTATGCACATTCATATTCTTGGTATTTGCGGCACTTTCATGGGTTCGATGGCGGTTCTGGCCAAAGAGCTGGGCCATCGCGTGACCGGCTCCGATGCCAACGTCTACCCGCCGATGAGCACTCAGCTGCAAGCCCAGGGCATTGAGTTGACCCAAGGTTACGACCCGGCGCAGCTCGATCCGGCCCCGGACCTGGTGGTGATCGGCAATGCCATGTCCCGCGGAAACCCGGCGGTCGAGTACGTGCTGAACAAAGGCCTGCCGTACGTCTCCGGCCCGCAATGGCTGGCGGATCACGTATTGCAAGGCCGCTGGGTGCTGGCGGTTGCCGGCACGCATGGCAAAACCACTACCAGCAGCATGCTCGCCTGGGTCCTGGAACACGCCGGCATGAGCCCGGGTTTCCTGATCGGCGGAGTGCCGCAGAATTTCTCGGTGTCGGCGCGTCTGGGCGATACGCCGTTCTTCGTGATTGAAGCCGACGAATACGACAGCGCATTCTTCGACAAGCGCTCCAAGTTCGTTCACTACCGCCCGCGCACGGCGATCCTGAACAATCTGGAGTTCGATCACGCGGACATCTTCCCTGATCTGGCGGCCATCGAGCGACAGTTCCACCATTTGGTGCGGACCATTCCGAGCGAAGGCCTGGTGATCCATCCGACCACCGAGCCGGCCTTGCAGCGCGTGATCGAGATGGGCTGCTGGACTCCGGTGCAAACCACCGGCGCCGGCGGTCAATGGCAGGTCAAACTGCTCAGTGAAGATGGCTCGAAGTTCGAAGTGATGTTCGAAGGCGTGGCTCAAGGCGTGGTCGAGTGGGACATGACCGGTCAGCACAACGTCGCCAACGCCTTGGCCACCTTGGCCGCCGCGCGTCACGTCGGCGTCGTGCCGTCGATGGGCATCGCGGCACTGAGCGCGTTCAAAAGCGTGAAGCGCCGGATGGAAAAAGTTGCGGAAGTCCGTGGCATCACCATTTACGACGACTTCGCCCACCACCCGACCGCCATCGCCACCACCCTCGACGGTTTGCGCAAGCGCATCGGCGATGCGCCGCTGATCGCGATCATCGAGCCGCGCTCCAACTCCATGAAGCTTGGTGCTCACCGCGATGGCTTGCCGGAAAGCGTGGTCGATGCCGATCAGGTGATCTGGTATTCGCCGGCCAACCTCGGTTGGGACCTGGGTGCCACGGCGGCGTTGTGCACCGTGCCGTCGATTGTCAGCGATTCGCTGGAAGGAATCATCGAGCGCGTGAAGAGCCAGGCCCAGCCCGGCACTCACGTGGTAATCATGAGCAACGGCGGCTTCGGCGGCCTGCACGGCAAACTGGCCGAGGCGCTGCAATGAACAATGGTCCGGAACGCATCACGCTGGCGATGACCGGCGCTTCGGGCGCTCAGTACGGCTTGCGCCTGCTCGACTGCCTGGTGCGTGAAGACCGCGAGGTGCACTTCCTGATTTCCAAGGCCGCGCAACTGGTGATGGCCACCGAGACCGATGTCTCGCTGCCGTCAAAGCCGCAGATGATGCAAGCCTTCCTCACTGAATACACCGGCGCCGCCGCTGGGCAGATTCGGGTGTACGGCAAGGAAGACTGGATGTCGCCGGTGGCATCGGGCTCCGGCTCGCCGGCGGCGATGGTGGTGGTGCCGTGTTCCACCGGAACCTTGTCGGCTATCGCGACCGGTGCCTGCAACAACTTGATCGAGCGGGCGGCCGACGTGACGTTGAAGGAGCGCCGCCAGCTGATTCTGGTACCGCGCGAGGCGCCGTATTCGAGCATTCATCTGGAGCACATGCTCAAGCTGTCGAACATGGGCGTGACGATTCTGCCAGCATCGCCAGGCTTCTATCATCAGCCGCAAACCATTGATGACTTGATCGACTTCGTCGTGGCGCGAATTCTCAATCTGCTGAACATTCCGCAAGACATGCTGCCGCGCTGGGGTGAACACCATTTGAGCAGTGATGAATAAGCTGCTGATCATTCTGCTGGCGGTGCAACTGGCGGGCTGCGCCACGGCGCGCACCCTCGATGCCGCCAAACCTGGGGCGCCGGTGGTGTATTCGGGGACGCGTCTGGACTTGTATGCAATGAACGGTGGGTGCTGCGCCATGGACAGATTTGGCGCAGAGGCGCCGAGTTATCCCGGTGTTGATCTGCCGGCCAGTGCTTTGCTCGACACACTGCTGTTGCCGTTGTCGTTGTTGACGGTTTTAGGTGTTGGGTTTCAGGCAACTGGCGGATTGTAGGGGAGCGCTTCGCGCTCTATTCGCGGGCAAGCCTCGCTCCTACAGGGCGTGCGTCGTTTTCACGGCATACCTCTAACCTGTAGGAGCGAGGCTTGCCCGCGAAGACGTCCTCTTGGGCGCCGCTGGATTACTTGCCTAACTTGCGCAACTCATCCGACTCGACAATCCGTACGCCATCCTGCTCTTCCAGCGCCAGGCGCCACATGGCGCGGGCCAGTTGGCAGGCTTCGATGCCGTGGTATTTGCCCGGAATCAATTTCGACAACGGACCGGCAACCCGTTCGGCCAGTCGCGGCTCGGCGCGATCGCCCAGCAACAGCGAAGGCCGGCAGATGGTCAGCTGCGGCCAATTCTGCGCACGCAATGCGTGTTCCATCTCGCCTTTAACCCGGTTGTAGAAAATCGGCGATCTGCGGTCGGCCCCCAAGGCACTGATCACGATCAGGTGTCGTGCGCCCATTTCCCGGGCGCGTTTGGCGAAGGCCACGACCATGTCCAGGTCCACCGCGCGAAACGCTTCCTCGGAGCCGGCTTGCTTGATCGTGGTGCCGAGGCAGCAGTAGGCGACGTCGACGCGACCGTTCAATTGCGGCAGAAACTCCGTCGGGTCACCAACCGGGTTTTCCAAGTGAGGGTGTTCGGCCAGTGGCCGGCGTGAGGGGGCTAATACGCGTGCAATCGTTGGCTCGTTGAGCAGACGGTCAAGCAAATGTTCACCGGTTAACCCGGTAGCTCCGGCAAGCAATACATGCTGAGGCGTCAAGTACATAAAAATTCCCCCTTGATACTGTTCAGCTTAGTTGCTCTTTTCATCCTTGCTGATAGAGACACTTTGCAGTGCCTTTCGTGCCTGTTGCTTGCGTAACAATTGCCAGTGGGCGAGCACGGCTTTCGGTGCCCAGATCTGTGGTTCGGAGGCTTCGAAGCTGTCGGCCAACTCACGCTCGGCCACGGTGGCGCTGGCCCGTTTGAAGGCTTGCTCCAGATCGTCGGTCTGGTTCAGCGCCTGGGCGAACAGTGCGTCGCCGAAATAGGTGAAGTTGGCTTCTTCCGAACACCCGAAGGACACCCGGTCGGCGCGCGAGGCGGTCATGATCAGGGTGTGTTCATCCTTGAGGGCAGGGATGAAGCCGCCGGAATAACAGGACGAAATCACGATAATCTTGTCGCGCTTCTTCAGGGGCGCGAGGACGGCGGCGAGTTCGTCGGCCGGCAGGTCGGCCAGTTCCATGCGTGGCTGGTCGAGTACCAGCTCGTGTTCACTGGAGCCATGGCTGGTCAGGTAAATGAACAGCAAGTCCTCCGGGCCACTGCGCTCGGCCAGGGTCTGGGCGGCGCGGCGCAGGTTTTCCCGGGTGGCCATCGGCCGGTCGCCGAGGTGGTCGCGATGGTTGACCAGGCGAATCTGGCCGAAAGCGCCGAAACGGCTGGCGAGCATGTTGGCGACGTAGTCGGATTCGCGCAGGAACACGCTCTGCTTGCCGTCACCGCCCAGGGTCAAGGTGTACAGTTCAACCGCCGGAGTTGAGGCCGGCACGTTGGCCAGTGCTTCGTCGAGCAAGCGGCCCTGGGCCAGCAAGCCGAGTTCCAGGGTGTCGGGCAGCAGCTTGCCGTCGGCGTCGCGCACGCGCTGGCTGTTGATCCAGGTGCCGCTCAGCACTGTGCCATCGGTCAGTACCAACGTGCCTTTGCCCTGATAATTGTCGCCGTCGAACTGGCCGATATAGAAACTGCCATCGGCCAGGTTCAAGCGGCCCTGACCGGTAAAACGCCAGTCGCTGAACTGACCGATGTAATGACTGCCATCGGCGCCGATCAACTCGCCCTTGCCGTTCAGCACGCCTTCCTTGAACTGACCGATCCAGACATCGCCATCGGCGTTTTCGTAGCGGCCCTTGCCATGCAATTGATTGTTCTTGAACCCACCGACGTAGATATCGCCATCGGCGCTGTTGAAAGTACCATTGCCTTCCAGTTGGCCATCGACGAAGTGCCCGGTGAACTGATTGCCGCTGGCATCGCTGCGCTGGCCTTCGCCGTTGGGTTTGCCGTGGGCGAACTGACCCTGATACTGGCTGCCGTCTTCGAGTTCCAGACGACCGAGCCCTGAATATTGGTCGGCCTTGAATTCGCCACGATAGGTCATGGCGTTTTCTTTGAGGGTGCCTTCACCGTCCCGTCGACCGGCCTTGAAACCGCCGGTGTAGCTGCTGCCGGTGGTGGTCAGCGTGCCCTGGCCGTCGAACAGCCCCTGCTGGAACTGCCCGCGATAGACCTCGCCGTTGCTGCCGTGCCATTCGCCTTGGCCATGCCATTGGCCTTTGTCGAAGTGACCGGCGTACCAGCTGCCGTTCGGGTAATCGATGCGACCCTCGCCTTGCAGCAAGCCGTTGACCAGATCACCACGATAGCGTCCGCCGTCCGGCAGGCGGGCGTCGGGGGGCAACAGCGATTCGCCATCGCCGCAAGCGGTGAGCATCAGAGTCAGGGCAAGGAGTGCAAGTGAGCGCATAGCGGGATCCGGGCAATTAGGCGACGGAGTATGCCGCAGCTATGTGTCGCATTTATAGAGACACGGCACAGACACAGCGCGAAACAGCATGAGCTGCTTCGCAATCAGGCATGTGTCAGACGAAGCAGAGGGACAGTGGCTCGGCGATATAGGCCGGTTTGTCCGATCCTTCGATTTCAAGCGTAGCGGTGGCCTTGAGCAGCCATTGGCCGGGTTTCTTCTCGGTGACGTCGTTCATGTCGACCTTGAGTCGAACCCTGGAATTAACCTTCACAGGCTGGATGAAACGCACGCTGTCCAGGCCATAGTTGACCACCATCTTCGCGCCTTCGGGCAGGATGAGGATGTCTTCCATCAGTTTGGGGATCAGCGACAACGACAGGAAACCATGGGCGATGGTGCTGCCAAAAGGCGTTTGCGCGGCTTTGACCGGGTCGACATGGATGAACTGATAATCGCCTGTGGCTTCTGCGAACAGGTTGATGCGTTCCTGGTCGATGGTGAGCCATTGGGAACATCCGAGTTCCTTGCCGACATAATCTTTGAGCTCTGCAACTGGAACATAGGGCATTGAGACTCTCCTTGGGTTCATCGGATTTATAGTTTTTCGAGTGGGGGGCTTGACCTCCCTGCGAACCACTTTAGATCAACATGACAAATTGCTCCGGTCAACTGACCATGCTTTTGGCGAATGCCGACTCATAGCGTGCTTATAATGTCGGGCCCCTTCTTGGTGGGGGAGAGCGCGGGAGAGGATGGATGTTGTTACGTGGCCTGACTTGGCTGGTGCTGTTTCAATTGCTCGGCACAGCCCTCAATCATCTGTTTTTGCCGGTGCTGCCGGGGCCGATCATTGGCCTGCTGTTGCTGCTGGTGTATCTGATCAGCCGCGGTCAAGTCGGCGAACCGCTGAACCTTGCGGCCAGCAGCCTGCTGCGTTATTTGCCGTTGCTGCTGGTGCCGCCGGCCGTGGGCGTGATGGTCTACGCCACTGACATTGCCGCGGATTTCTGGGCGATCACCGGTGCGCTAGTGTTGTCGCTGGTGCTGTCGATGGCCTTCGCCGGGGTGCTGATGCAGCGCCTGGTCAAGCGTCACACCCATTCCGAGGACAGCCAATGATGTTCGATTGGCACGGCGCCTGGGCGTCGGTGATTCATCATCCGCTATTCGGCATCGGCATTACGCTGGGCGCGTATCAATTGGTGCTGGCGGCGTTCGAGAAAACCCGCTGGATTTTTCTGCAACCGGTGCTGGTCTCCATGCTGCTGGTCATCGGCGTGCTGGTCAGTTGCGGCCTGAGTTACGTTGAGTACCGCAAGAGCACCGAGATCCTCAGTATCTTGCTCGGGCCAGCCACCGTTGCGCTGGCGGTGCCGCTGTACCTCAACCTGCGGCGGATTCGACAGTTGTTCTGGCCGATATTTACTACGCTGGTGATAGGTGGCGTAGTCGCCACGGGCATGGGTGTGCTGCTGGGTTGGTGGTTCGGCGCCGAACACATGATCCTGATGACCATGGCCCCCAAGTCGGTTACCTCGCCGATTGCCATGTTGGTGGCGGAGCAGATTGGTGGCGTCGCGGCGCTGGCGGCGGTGTTCGTGTTGATTACCGGGGTGATCGGAGCGATCTTCGGGCCGAGTCTTTTGACCCGTCTCGGTGTCCACAGCCCGGAGGCCCGCGGTATGGCACTGGGCATGACCGCCCATGCGGTCGGCACCTCCGTGGCCTTGCAGGAAAGTGAAGAGTGCGGCGCCTTCGCGGCGCTGGCGATGAGTCTGATGGGCGTGGCCACGGCGGTATTCCTGCCGTTGGCAGTGTCGATGGTGGTGTAAGGAAATGTCTATGAGTCTGCCGCTTTTTCCGCTGAACACGGTGCTGTTTCCGGACTGCATCCTCGACTTGCAGATTTTCGAAGCGCGCTACCTGGACATGATCGGCCGTTGCATGAAACAGGGCAGCGGCTTCGGCGTGGTGTGCATTCTTGAGGGCGAAGAAGTCGGCATCGCTCCTGAAGGCTACGCGCGGGTGGGGTGCGAGGCGCTGATCACCGATTTCCATCAGCAGGACAACGGCCTGTTGGGCATTCGGGTAAAGGGCGGGCGGCGTTTCCACGTGGTGCGCACCGAGGTGCAGCGCGACCAGTTGATCGTCGCCGAAGTCGAGTGGCTCAAAGATGAGCCTGAACAACCGTTACAGGATGAAGACGCCGATCTGGTGGCGCTGCTCAAGGCCTTGGCGGAACACCCGATGGTCGAAGCACTGAGCATGGGCACCGAAGCGACGGGGCAACAGTCGCTGGCCAATCAGTTGGCGTACCTGTTGCCTTTTTCCGAGGTGGACAAGATCGACTTGCTGCAACTCGATGATCCGCAGCAACGGCTGGATGCGATTCAGGCGTTGCTCGATGAGTTGCAGGGTGAGTTATTTGCCTGATTTCAGGTGATTGATTGCGTGGGTAAGTCGAACGCCGCGTTAACTCTGATTTTCCGACAGTGAAGGCCAGACGATATCGTTGGCAAACCACTCCTTGTTGCCACTGAGCAAAAGAACCGGTTTGCCAGCCGCTGCAACTTCAGTGATCAGACGGTCATATTCATCTGTGTTGTTGGCGCCAGAGTGTGTTCGTTCTTCCACTCTTCTGGCGTAGCTGTCATCGGCGGCATCGGCGTGATCCTGCAGATCTTTGACTCGTACCGCTTTTTGGTAGCCGGAATCAAATACCCAGATCCGATCGGCGCTGATGCCTCGTCTCGAGACTGAAAGTAGTGCTTCCAGATCATCCTCGGGGAACCAGTTCGGGCCGTTTGCTGCGCGGTTGAACGCATGGTTTTCTTCGCCCAGTACGATTTCCATGTTTCGGCTGTCGATTGCATAAACGAACTGAATTTGTTGTTTGTGCCTGGTCGTTTCGTAGTTGCGCTCCAGGTCGAGTTGCAGCGAACTGTCCGATTCTGAGCCGCTGCTGGCGATTTGCGAGGTGGCGGAAACATCGGAAACATCGGAGTCGTCATCGGGTTGCTTGCCCGGGTATTTATTGGTTTGACTGTTGTAAAGCAGATACTCTGGGTCCGGCTCGTCCGCACCATACATTTTTGCGGCCTTCAAACTCACTGTGACGCTCATGGCTTTTTGGGTGGTTGCATAGGGTTTGTGGTTGTAGCGGGGCAGCATCCAGCCATCATTCGCCAGTTCAAACGGTGTGCGCTCATCCCCCCTGAATACAGCGGGGATATCGGTCCGGTACAGGCAGTTGTTTCTGTTTCGCGAGTAGCCAGCTTTTACCAGAAAGCTATCGAGAAACTCGTTGGTCAAACTGAGATGAAGCTCATACAGGCCGGTAGTTGCTGTTCCGTTCCTCAGGTGACGTAAGTTTGGCTCTATCTCGCTGTACAGCAGGTCGTGTCGATGAGGATTGCCAGTCTCGCTGCTTATCTGCTTATGCTGTTCAGCCCATTCGGGAATCTTGAGATTTTCCAACATGTCCTTGTGCAGACGCGTTTGCTGTCCCGGGGATAGATTGTAAGACCTTAGAAGTGTTTCGAGCTCGTTGGCCGTTTTGTCTGGATAGAGCGACTTCAGTGGACCATCGATCAATTGAGTCCGTGGATTCTGACCTTGTTGCGTAATGCTCGGGCGGGGGCTTGCAGGAGTGTCTGTAACGCTCCGTTGCTCACTTGGAGACTGGACTCTTGGATGCTTATCGGGGAGGGTGGTTTCAAGCACTGACTCATTGGCCAGGGAACGTTTCAGACTGACTGTTTCTCTCGCCTGAAGCCGCTGACTCCAGGTGGCTTCCCCATCGTTTTTGTAAAGCGCAGGTCCTTGCGGCTGCTTTTTGTAAAGGTCTGTCGCTCGATAAGCCCCGGCAGCGTCATCGAATTCCACATAGACGGTTCCTTCGTTTTTAACGTCTACAAATTTGCGTGAGACGATTGTCCGAAACCCGTGTTCGTCAGGCAGTGGCATGGTCCGCAGCATGGCGGGGCGCAATAAATAGGGGGCCAGACCCGAGTTTGCCAAGGGTTGTAAAGGTTGTCTGACGAGGATTTCCGTAATGTCCAGTTTCGTAGGCACGGGAACCCCTCTGTCGAGTGATATTGCGACAGTAGCGCCGCTCCCGTGTTCAGGCCTCGCCGGGTGTGGCGTTTGCCCATGATGAAAAACGGAGCTGCCAGGCATTGCAGATGGCGGAAGTAGGGTGTCTGGCCGTAAGCGCGGCGGATTGACGTTGATTGTAGAGATGTCAACTGCGGGAAGCTTTGTAGGAGGTTTTACAGGCATGGTAGAGGTGCTCAAATCCGTTTAAGCAAAGAAATGTTATAGGGCTTATGTAACAAATGACTTACGACATGGGCGCCACGGTGGGCCAAATAATATCGTCGGAAGAGATCGCCTGGTTTTCCGGGAGTTTGATCCCCCAGCCTTTGTCGACGACTTGAGCAACCAACTGATCATAACGATCCCGGTTATAGGCTCCGGTCCAGGTTTCATGTTCTAAAGCGTCAGCGTTGTTACCTGCCTGCTCGTAAACATCATTGACGGGAGCGGCACGTGTCAGATCGGAATTGACCAGCCATACCCGGTCGGAACTCAAGCCCCTTTTCGATATTGAGATAACGCCTTCCAGCGCGTCGGGCTGGAAGCTTGCCGAGCCATCACTATTGAGATAGAGGTTTTCTCGTCCCGGCACTACCTCAATACCTCGGGTGTCGATCATGTAGATAAAACCAACATGTTGCCTGTATCTGATGGGTTCATAGTCTCGCGACTTATCAAGGGTAAATGAGCTGTCGGAATCCGAATTCGATGACTCATTACGGTAGTCCTCATCAGAATCATCATCATTCCTGCCTTTTGGATGCTTTCGCAATCCAGGAAACAGATTGGCCTGGGCGTTATATCGCAACTTGTCGTTTTTCGCGTGCCCACCCAGGTTGCTTGCATATTCCTTCGCATCCGACAGGAGAAAAGTAGCGCTTTGCGCTCGTTGTGTGACCGTTTGGGGAAGCCCTTCGCGCGCGATCATTCGCCGATCCCTTGCCAGTTCGAACGGCGTTCGATCATCCCCCCTGAACAAGGCGGGAATATCGGTGCGGTATAAAAGACCATGTTTGTTGCGCTGATAACCGATCGACGCGGAAAAATGGTCGAGAAACTCACTGGAACAATATAAATCAGGTGGGGAATAATCGCGTTGCGGTCGACGTCTCAGTTGGGGGATAACAAGCGCAACCTGTGCGGCAATGAGGTCGAACCTTTGAGGATTGTCCACTTGTGAAGATAAATGCTTATGAGTTTCCGCCCACGCAGGGAAAGTGCGAGTTTCGTTCATGTCTCGAAGTAAACGTGTAAGTTGGCCGCTGCTTAAGTTGTACGATTCGAGTAACTCAAAGCGTTCGCTTCTTGTCTTGTTCGGGTATAGCCATTTCAAAGGCCCATCGATTAACAGCCCTCCCGCATCGATAGAGTCGACGGTATCGGGTGTGCTCGACTGAGCGGTCAAGCCATACTCTGTTCTCTTGGTACTGGGTTGGGAGGCGAGTGACTCTTTCTCCAGAGAGTCCGAGCGCTTCCTGCTGTGCCCGGGTTGCGCCTCGATAATTGGAGGTTGATGTATGGCAGATTGATCAGGATTGCCTTCGCTGATCGCTTCTTTTTGACGCCAGGTCAGAGCTCCCTCATTTTTGTACAGCGCGGGGCCGGGAGGGAGCTTCTTGTAGAGATCAGTTGCGCGGTAGGTTCCGGTGACGATGTCGAACTCCACATACGCGGTTCCCTCATTTTCGATATCTACAAACTTGCGCCCTTTCATCCATCGGAACCCTTGGCCATCGGGTGGTTGCATACCGCTTAGCAGGGCGTGTCGCAGCAAGTACGTCGCCAGGCTGTCCTTGGTTGCCAGTGCGCTGGGTTGCACCCCTGGAGTATCTGATATGTCTACCCCCGATTCGGGCGCCGATACGTCTTCGACACTATTTGATACGCCGATATTTATTTCATCTGGCGGGAATGGCTGCCGGCCTTGAAGATGAGAATCGTGTGGGTTGACTATGGCTGAGTGTTGTCTCGTTGGCGTTTCGTTTCCGGTAGGCAATCTGGGTGGTTGCAGAGCGTCAGGTGATAAGTTGACTCCGTCCGGTTTTAATCGATGTGGCGGTTTTGGACGCATGTTGGCGCTCCTTGACGTTTAATAATTGGGGGCTGAATAAACGTGGAATAAAGGTTTAAGGCGGATCAGGTTAGTCTACGATTTCCAGGTTTTCGACTCTCAAACTGCGCGACCAGTCCGTGTCGATAGTCCAGTTGTCAATTTCTGTGTCGTAATAAATGTTTCCTGGTGTGGCGTCATTTGTTCGAAGGTTTTCGATGCTGATCAGTTCGGCGACAAGGCCGTCGTTTCGTTTGTGTTTAATGATGTCCGATACAATAGCGGCAATGCTTGGGTAGCGATTCGCGTTGAGGGTATGCAGGACGGCAACTTCGAACAAAGGGTCGATGCGATAGTGGCTCCCGGATGAAACAATAACGTTGATCGTTTCCAGTGGTATGTCAGACACTTCGGTATTTGGCAGTTGAATATGGACACTTCCAATTTTCAGGAAGTTGTTTTTAATGTTTATCCCATCCCGGGTGATGTTTTCTGCAAGACGAAGCGTGTAAATGTTCCAGGTCGAGCCGCTGGAGGTTTTGGCCGCGGCACCGGGAGTCGACAGCCGCAGGGATGTATTGTCGGTCGGGTAGAGGTCATAGGATGACGCTTGTCCTTCCAGCGAATAAACGGAGCTGTGTGACACTGAATCGATATCGACGCGCTGCGGAACCGCTTTCAAAAGACGTCTGTCGCAGGTGGGTTTGGCGAATACATATTTTCCTGGTTTTTCACGCAATGAGCCGGTGCTGTCGATGACTCTGTACCCGGGATGTTTGTTGTCATCGAGGTAGGCGTTTTCAGGGAAGTCCAGCCAGTAGGATTTACCGTTACGCATTACCAGGGTGAACGAGTGAACGCTCTTCCAGCCCGAGGACATGATGCCGGCGCCCCTATCGGTTTTTTTTCCTGGATCCTCTTCAACACTGCCGTGAATCAGAAGAGAGCTTGCGTTCTTGAACGAAATCTGGAAATGCGTGTTTGAATAATTCAGGTAGCTAAAGCTGTGTCGAGGAGTAGAGGTCACTGTGTAAATAGCGTTGATCTCTGTGATTTCGTCACTGTCAAAGTCTACGTATAAAATGCTGGATGTATGGCTGTCAGGCGTGTCGACGAAGAAGACGGTTCTGTAAGTCTCACGGGCCACAAAGTAGGATGAGTGCTTGGTGCTGGGGACTCGTTGAACGCGGCTGTTGACAATGATGGGCGGTGTTTTTGGCGTTCCCATGACTACCACAATGACCTTGACCCTCTGTTCCGTCAGACCGTTTATTACGGCAGGCAGATCGGCCTTTAGTTGGTAACCATCCTCGGTGATAAATAAAAGCCTGTGGTTGCGTAACGAGCGTTTGTCCGTCAGCGTTTCATACACGTCATTAATGACCAGTTGCCGTTCCGGTTGGAAAGACTCCGTGTTTTGCAGGGATGAAATGACCAAAGCGTTTTCGCGGATGTGCCAGTCCTGAACACGCTCTAGCGTGACGCCAAGGTGAATGACGCTGAGATCTTGGCCATCTTCTGCAATGGACACTGAATGCGTCATGCCGTTGAGGTAGTAGGTGTCCGCACCGCGACCACCATTGACTCTGCAGTCGTTGCCTCGAATAACGATCTGATCATCGCCCGCGCCGGCATTGATGCGGTCGTGGCCGTTTGCAATGATGTAATCAGCCTCGTCGGAACCTGTAACCAGGTTATATGCACCGGCCAGGGTTTCGACTTTTTCGATGGAGTGGATGTTTGAGTGCAGGACTGGAGCGGTAGCGGTATCCGGTGATCGTAACCCGAGCTTTCCGCTCTTCAGATCAACGTCGTACCCGACATAAAAAGTGTCATCCGGCCCATGGCGTACCGGAACATGCTTGCCCTGAAGCGATAACGTGTCTGTGCCGGCTCCGCCTCGTAATGTATTGACCTGTCCGGTTGGCGGCGCTTTCTTGAGGCTTTGAGCGGCGGACTGGAAAAGGAATGAATCGTGCTTTTCGCCTCCCTTCAGCGTTTTAATGCCGGAGGAATAGCTGAAGTAGTTCGGTTTGCTTCGAACTCCAATGATGCTGTCGTTACCGCCGCCTAGCTGCCAGAGGACGCCTTTCGAAGGACCCGTTTCACCGACAAGGGCATTGGGGATGCCTGTCGGAAGGCCTTCTGTGGCGTCGTAGACGTCATCGGTCTCTTTGATCACGGGTACGTTGACCGTTACAAAGGAGGGTTCACCGCTGGCTTCATCCCATTCGAACTTATGGTGCCGGGTGGGTTGTAATTGCACTTCATATCGCCCGTTCACCACCGCTTCGACACTGTCCTTCAGTTCATTTTTGAGCCAGTCGGTGCTGGTGCTATCGAGCGCCTTGGCATAATCGCTGTAGGTTTTGGCGACGGCAAAACGGTCCAGGACCTCTTTGTCCTGATTCTGACCGGTAAAGGCAAACCAACCTGCCCGCCAGCGTTCATGCATGCTCAACTCGATGTAATCGTCGATGTCGTCAACCGTCCGTGCAGCACCATAAATTCTGGCGCCGACAATCAATATCGCGGCGGCGGCGATTCCCACGGGGCCGGCGGCTTTGAATCCGAGTAGCGCGGCGCACCCCAGTATGGTGGAAAGACCTGCGCTGGTCAGGCTGAGCGCGGCATTGAAGTAATGGTCCTGCGCTTCTTTTCCCTTGGCATCGGCGGCATCGTTGAACGATTTGATCGCAGTGTAGAGATCGAAGGGAAGCGTCAGGACGCTGGCCATCAGGCCGGCCCCTCTACTCAGTACTTGTCCAATGGTTGTTCTGCCGAAATGTTCAAATGTTTTTGCTCCGCTGCGAATCATGGCCTCGCCGGTCTTCGCCAGGCCGCGTTCGATAATCAGCGAGCCGATTTCTGCTGCGCCTCCCCCGACATTGATCGCAGCTTCGTCCCAATGGCCTTTTTTGATCGCTTCAGCTGTGCCGATAATCGCGCTATAGAGGCCGTATGCCTGAAGACCGACGCCCATGGAGCTCATGCCATAACTCTTGGTCCTGTCAATCCAGGCAGGCAAATGATCGGGCAAGGGGTTTTTGTTGATGTCCAGGCGTTGAGTTGATTTCAACAAGCTACCGATTTTCTGAACGGGCACTGTCGAGGCGTCTGACTCTTTTAACAAGGGAGGAGCGGTGGTTGAGCGTTGTGTGGCGATTTCAAAAAGCAGAGTGGCGGGGATGTGGCTCTGGTGTACTTCCACTGCTTTGATACGTTGTTCGACTTTGGCAGGATCAAACTCCAGTGAATCGATGAATACCTGATCAGGTATTGCAAAGTAAGTGTTGGTGCTGGTAACGAGTTCACCGTTAATCATGGCGCCCATCGCATGAAGTTCTATGCGACTGACCGAAAACTCTCCGATGTGCAGAAAACCAAATAGTGCGTCAAGATCTTGAAGGTCGGGTTGTCTGGGTTTTAGTTCAAGCGAGTTGGTTTCTGAAGTTTGCGTAATATGACGGGATTCAACCAGTGGTGTGGCGGAGGAGGGGGATAAAATATCTGTGATATTTATAGCGTCATTTCTATTTGTTAGCGTGACGGATAGGGGCATGAATTTTATCTTTTATGGGTTGTTTTTAACTGATGAGTGCTCCGTGAGTGGTGGTGAATATTGCATGGCGTTTTGTCTGTTTCGATGATATTTGTTTTTCTGGATGTTTGTTGTTTTTGATAGTTGTGGGGGGGCTCTGTTTAAGAAAAAACTAATAACTAGATCGATGATCTAGTTATTAGCAGTGCGTGCGACAAGGTATCGGGAGGGGGCAGGTCTGGTCATGTCCAATGAAACCCGAGCATTGCGCCCGGTTTTTTCGTAGCCGTAGTCAGTAGGCATATCGCAGCATTGCATGTGGCAAATGCCGCAACGCAAAGAACCCAAACAGCACTATCAGCGCCGGCAATATCAGCCACCAGACCTTGGGTGGCATCGCGTTGAGCGGCGTCTGACGCTGGCTCAGCCACAGGCTCGCCGCGCACACGCACGCCGCCAGCATCGCGCCGGCCAGCACATCCGTTGGCCAATGCGCGCCCAGATACACCCGAGACAGAGCAATCGCCAGCGCCGGCAAGCAGCCGAGCAGCAAGCACGTCAGACGCATCCGCGGCGGTTGGTCGCGACCGGCCAGTACGGCCAGTGTCAGGAACAAGGCGAATGACCCCGAGGCGTGACCGCTGGGCATGCTGTAGCTGGTGAGTGGGTCGCTAAGCACTTCTGGGCGCACACGGGCAAAAAACTGCTTGGTAAACGTGTTGCCGAGGGCGGTAAAGAGCAGGGTGCCACCGGCGAAGATGGCCTGACGCCATTGTCGGGTAAGCAGCAGCAAGCCGGTCAGCAGGGCGCTGAACACCAGCATGTTGCGGAACTCGCCAATCAACGTAAATGTGACGGCCACTTCATCGAGCATCTGGCTACGGTGCTCCTGCACCAGGGTCATCACACCTTGATCGAGGGCGGTCAAATGCGGGTAGCCGATAAACAGCCCCACCAGAATCAGAAAGCTCATGCCGGTAATCAGCGCCGTCGCTTTGCGATGGCGGCCCATGCTGCTGGTAATACTCAAGCCCACCATGACGGCGATGCTGCCGGCAACGATCCCGGCCTCGGGCCAGAACCCTTCCGGCAACGGCAAGCGAATCGCCGCGCCTGTGGCCCAGCCGGGTATCAGATAGGCAACGCTCCAGCCCGCGGCGGCCAACAGGCTGACGGCGGCGAAGCGGGGGAAGGGCATGTCGAACATTCCTGCGACCATCGGCAGCATTGGTCGCAACGGGCCGATAAAGCGTCCGACTAACAGGCTGGCAATGCCATAACGCTGAAAATACGCTTCGGCCCCGGCGATCCATTCCGGATGATGGCGCAACCCCGGCAGGCGCCGGATGTTCTGGTGGAAATGTCGCCCCAGGAAATACGAAACGATGTCGCCCAGCACGCCGCCGAGGAAACCCAGCAGCAATGTTTCACCCAGCGACAGTGCGCCACTGCCGGCCAGTACTGCCACGGCAAACAACAACACCGTACCGGGTACGATCAGCCCGGCAATCGCCAGGCATTCCACACACGCCACTACGAACACTGCCATGGCCAGCCACTGCGGATTGACCGTCAGCCAACCGGTCACGCTATCGAGCCATGGGCCCATAAAAACAACTCCATCGTATTGATTGAACCTGTGTAGGGGACTGTGTTCACAGCAAAAAATAATCGCGACCTTCGACTTGCCCACGTCGCAGCGGGTTCCGAGTGCAATAGGCGGCGTAAGCCGCATCGACGAAGCGGTACATCAAATGTTCGTCGCGCCCCTGGGGGATGCCCAGGCGTGTGGTCTGGATGATGTGGCCGGGCGCAGGCCCGATGTCTTCCACCAGCAGCACTTCATGGTCAAAGCGCTTGGCGTCCCAGACCGGCACCTTCAGCCCCAGCGCCTTGCACAGCAACGTCTGTCCGGCGCACAGCTTTTGCGAGGGGCGAGGGCGGCCCTGGGCGTCGGGATTGTTCAGCAGCATCTGCGCCAGGCTGGCTGGCCCGCTCAGTTCATCGACCCATGGATAGGCGGATTTGATCAGCACCGCATTGCCCGGACCTTGGGCACTGAAGTTCAGGGAATCGCCGCCGCGGGCGTAATACATGTAAATGTGGCCGCCATCCAGAAACAAAGCCTTACGCTTTTCTGTGTAGCCCAGGGAGGCGTGGCTACCCTTTTCTTCGCAGTAATAGGCTTCGGTCTCGATAATCCGGGCGCTGAGCCACAGGTCGTCGACCCGGTGGCGGATGATTTTACCCAGCAGGTCCCGGGCCAGCGTTTGGGCGTCGCGGTCGAAAAATGCATCCGGCAGCGCCTTGGGCGGGCGTGTGTCGGCGGTGCGAACGGTCAGATTAGTCATGATGAACAGCGTTTATCAGGGCTGATTGAGTCGTGATGATAACAATATGCGGCTTAATCACGGCTGAACGTCGGCAAATTGCTCTCCATTTCGACCATCCGCCCGTCACCGCTGTTAGTCCAGAGACGCGACAGCTATAATCTGCCGCTTTCCTCTTTACCAAGACCACAGCAGACCATGACTGAGTCCGTTCTTGACTACATGACCCGTTTGGGTCGCGCCGCCCGCGAAGCTTCCCGCGTGATCGGCCGTGCCAGCACCGCGCAGAAAAACCGCGCCTTGCAGGCGGCCGCCAATGCGCTGGACGCCTCCCGCGCCGAGCTGTCCGCAGCCAATGAACTGGATTTGGCCGCTGGCCGCACCAATGGTCTTGAGCCGGCCCTGCTGGAACGCCTGGCGCTGACTCCGGCGCGCATCGACGGCATGATCGTCGGTTTGCGTCAGGTCGCGGCCTTGCCGGACCCGGTCGGCGCGATCCGCGACATGAGTTACCGGCCGTCGGGCATTCAGGTCGGCAAGATGCGCGTGCCGTTGGGCGTGATCGGGATCATCTACGAGTCCCGGCCTAACGTGACCATCGATGCTGCCAGCCTGTGCCTGAAGTCCGGCAACGCGACCATCCTGCGTGGCGGCTCCGAAGCGATTCACTCCAACCGCGCCATTGCCGCCTGCATCCAGCGCGGCCTGGCCGAGGCCGATCTGCCGGCCGCGGTGGTGCAAGTCGTCGAAACCACCGACCGTGCCGCCGTCGGCGCGCTGATCACCATGCCCGAATACGTCGACGTCATCGTACCCCGTGGCGGCCGTGGCCTGATCGAACGGGTCAGCCGCGATGCCCGCGTGCCCGTCATCAAGCACCTGGACGGCATCTGTCACGTCTACGTCAGTGCCCACGCCGATCTGCCGAAAGCCCAGCGCATCGCATTCAACGCCAAGACTTACCGTTACGGCATCTGCGGCGCGATGGAAACCCTGTTGGTCGATCAAGCCGTCGCCAAAGAGTTTCTGCCGGCGATGGCTGCCCAGTTCCGCGAAAAAGGCGTCGAACTGCGCGGTTGTGAGCGCACTCGGGCGATCATCGAGGCCGTCGCGGCCACCGAGGAAGACTGGACCACCGAATACCTGGCGCCAATCCTCTCGATTCGCGTGGTCGACGGGCTGGATCAGGCCATCGAGCACATCAACCAGTACGGCTCCCATCACACCGACTCGATCGTCAGCGAAAACCTGGCCGACACCCGGCGTTTCGTGGCTGAAGTCGATTCGTCCTCGGTGATGATCAACACCCCGACCTGCTTCGCCGATGGCTTCGAATACGGATTGGGTGCCGAGATTGGCATTTCTACTGATAAGCTGCACGCCCGCGGCCCGGTGGGCCTCGAAGGTCTGACCTGCGAGAAGTACATCGTGGTCGGTGACGGTCAGCTGCGCGGCCAGGAGTCGCTCTGACTTGGGCGACCTCGACCCGTCAGCCCCAGTGACCGCCAGCGAGCCCCGGCCTCGACGCATTGGCGTACTGGGCGGGACCTTCGACCCGGTGCACATCGGCCATTTGCGCGGTGCGCTGGAAGTCGCCGAATCGCTGGCTCTCGATGAGTTGCGTCTGACACCCAGTGCCAGGCCGCCCCATCGGGACAAGCCGCAGGTATCGGCGAAGGACCGTCTGGCGATGGTCAAGTGCGCGGTGGCCGGTGTGGCACCGTTGGTGGTGGATGCCCGCGAATTGCAGCGGGACAAGCCGTCCTACACCATCGACACCCTGGAACTGATGCGCGCCGAACTTGCCGCTTCAGACCAGGTTTTTCTGCTTTTGGGCTGGGACGCATTTTGCGGCCTGCCCACTTGGCACCGCTGGGAAGAGTTGCTCCAGCATTGCCACATCCTGGTGCTGCAACGCCCGGATGCCGACAGCGAACCGCCGGATGCCTTGCGCAACCTGCTGGCAGCACGTTCGGTGAGCGACCCGCTGGCCCTCAAAGGGCCGAGCGGACAGATTGCATTCGTCTGGCAGACACCGCTCGCGGTATCCGCCACCCAGATCCGTCAACTGCTGGCCAGCGGTAAGTCGGTACGTTTCCTGGTGCCCGACGCGGTCCTGGCCTACATCGATGCGCACGGACTTTACCGTGCGTCGAACTGAAAAAGGGCGCGCTTCAAGGCACGTGAATGCGTGTATCGAAGCGCCCGAACATACGAGCAAAACGAGTTTTATATGACTGACAAAGACGTAAACAAAGTAAAGCGCAAGGGCACATTCAAGAGCGCACCGCTGCCAGTAGAAGCACCAACTGGCGCGCCACTGGCCGGCGAAGAGCTGGTCAAGGTTGCCGTAGCAGCCCTGGAAGACGTCAAGGCCCAGGACATCCAGGTGATCGACGTTCGTGAAAAGCAGAGCATCACTGACTACATGATCATCGCCACCGGTACGTCCAACCGCCAGATCGGCGCGATGCTGGACAAGGTCCGCGAAGCCGTCAAAGCCCAAGGCGTCAAGCCGCTGGGTGAAGAAGGCAAGGGCGACAGCGACTGGGTGCTGCTGGATATGGACGACGTCATCGTGCACATGATGACCGCCTCGGCGCGCCAGTTCTATGACCTGGAACGCCTGTGGGCCGGCGCCGAGCAAAGCCGTTCTGCCAGCGCTGCACACCACAGCCCTGAGAACACCCATGAGCATTTCACCAAGCTCAACAAAGACCAGCAATAAGGGAACGCTGTGCGACTGCGACTGATCGCCGTCGGTTCACGCATGCCCAAGTGGGTGGAAGAAGGCTGGCATGAATATGCCAAGCGTCTTCCTTCCGAGCTGGCGCTGGAACTGGTGGAAATTCCGCTCAACACCCGCGGCAAGAACGCTGACGTGGCGCGCTTTA
Organism: Pseudomonas sp. GW822-FHT07A10; assembly: GCF_058798795.1. NCBI lineage: Bacteria > Pseudomonadati > Pseudomonadota > Gammaproteobacteria > Pseudomonadales > Pseudomonadaceae > Pseudomonas > Pseudomonas sp. GW822-FHT07A10. The sequence goes on along the minus strand of NZ_JBXAKV010000009.1, from coordinate 145,114 downwards.
TCCGTCAGGAAGGCGAAGCCATGCTGGCCAAGGTCGGGCCGAACGAGCGCGTTGTCACCCTCGAAGTCCACGGCAAGCCCTGGAGCACCGAGCAACTGGCGGTCGAACTCGATCGCTGGCGGCTGGACTCGCGCACGGTGAATTTCATGGTCGGCGGCCCCGAGGGGCTGGCGCCGGAAGTCTGTGCCCGGGCGGATCAACGTTGGTCGTTGTCGCCGTTGACGTTGCCGCACCCGCTGGTGCGGATTCTGATCGGCGAACAGCTGTATCGTGCCTGGACAGTGCTGTCCGGCCACCCTTACCACAAGTAGTTCTGCCCTCATGTCCCAGCCGATCCGCATCAAGGACCACGAAAAAGACGCCCGTCTGGTGCGTGGCCGCGTCGTGTTCGGGGCTATTGCGGTAGTGACGCTGATAGGCGTGCTGATCGCGCGGCTGTATTTCCTGCAGGTGATCCAGTACGAGTACCACTCGACCCTGTCGGAAAACAACCGCGTCCATGTGCAGCCGATTCCGCCGACTCGCGGACTGATCTACGACCGCAATGGCGTGGTGGTGGCCGATAACCGGCCCAGCTTCAGCCTGAGCATGACTCGCGAACGCTCCGGCGACTGGCAGCAAGTGCTCGATGTGATCGTCGAAGTGCTTGAGCTGACGCCCGAGGACCGGGTGATCTTCGAGAAGCGTATGCGTCAGGGGCGTCGGCCGTTCGAGCCGGTGCCGATCCTGTTCGAGCTGACCGAAGAGCAGATCGCCCGCATCGCGGTGAACCAGTTCCGTCTGCCGGGTGTGGAAGTGGTCGCACAGCTGGTTCGTCACTATCCGCAGGGCGCGCACTTTGCGCACTCAGTGGGATATATGGGGCGGATCAACGAGAAAGAGCTCAAGTCTCTGGACCCGGTGAGTTACAGCGGCACCCATCAAATTGGCAAAACCGGCATCGAGCGCTTCTACGAGCCCGAATTGCACGGTCAGGTTGGTTACGAAGAAGTCGAGACTAACGCCCGTGGCCGCGTGCTGCGGGTACTCAAGCGTACCGAACCGATTTCCGGCAAGGACATCGTCCTGAGCCTGGACATCAAATTGCAGGAAGCCGCCGAAGCCGCACTTGGCGGTCGCCGTGGCGCGGTCGTGGCGCTGGATCCGGCGACCGGCGAAGTGCTGGCGATGGTCAGCCAGCCGAGTTTCGACCCGAACCTGTTCGTCACCGGCATCAGTTTCAAAGCTTACTCCGAGCTGCGTGACTCCATCGACCGGCCACTGTTCAACCGCGTGCTGCGCGGTCTGTACCCGCCGGGCTCGACCATCAAGCCGGCGGTGGCGATTGCCGGCCTGGATGCGGGCGTGGTCACGGCGTCGACCCGGGTGTTCGACCCGGGCTACTACATGCTGCCCAACTACGATCACAAGTACCGCAACTGGAACCGTACCGGTGACGGCTTTGTCGATCTAGACACGGCGATCATGCGTTCCAACGACACCTACTTCTATGACCTGGCGCACAAGCTGGGGATTGATCGGTTGTCGTCCTACCTGAGCAAATTCGGCATTGGCCAGAAGGTCTCCCTGGACATGTTCGAAGAGTCGCCGGGGCTGATGCCGACACGGGAATGGAAGCGCGTGACCCGTCGTCAGGCCTGGTTCCCGGGCGAGACGCTGATTCTGGGGATCGGGCAGGGCTATATGCAGTCCACTCCGTTGCAACTGGCGCAGGCCACGGCACTGGTGGCCAACAAGGGTGTCTGGAATCGTCCGCACCTGGCCAAGACCATCGAGGGCGAGAAGCCGAAGGATGAAAATCCGATGCCGGACATTATCCTGCGCGACCCTTCGGACTGGACCAAGGTCAATCACGGCATGCAACAGGTGATGCACGGTGCCCGGGGTACGGCGCGCAAGGCATCGATCGGCGCGCAATACCGGATCGCCGGCAAAAGTGGTACGGCCCAGGTGGTCGCGATCAAACAGGGCGAGAAGTACGACCGCTCCAAGGTGCAGGAGCGCCACCGCGACCACGCCTTGTTCGTCGGCTTCGCGCCGGCCGACAACCCGAAAATCGTGGTGTCGGTGATGGTCGAGAACGGCGAGTCCGGCTCCGGCGTCGCCGCTCCGGTGGTGCGTCAAGTGATGGACGCCTGGCTCCTCGACCAGGACGGCCGACTGAAAGCCGAATACGCCAGCCCTATCAGTGCGGAGGCTACGGCCCGTGAAGAATAATTTCGATCGCATGCTCTCCAGCGAGGATGTGATGCGTCGCCGTGCGACGCTGTTGCAACGCCTGCACATCGACGGCCCGCTGCTGATCCTGCTGCTGACCCTCGCCGCCGGCAGCCTGTTCGTGCTGTATTCGGCCAGCGGCAAGAGCTGGGATCTGCTGGCCAAGCAAGCCACTTCCTTCGGCATCGGCCTGGTATCGATGATCGTCATCGCCCAGTTCGAACCGCGCTTCATGGCCCGCTGGGTGCCGCTCGGCTATGTGGTCGGCGTGATCTTGCTGGTGGTGGTGGACGTCATGGGCCATAACGCCATGGGGGCCACCCGCTGGATCAATATCCCCGGGGTGATCCGCTTCCAGCCCTCGGAATTCATGAAGATCCTGATGCCGGCGACCATCGCCTGGTACCTGGCCAAGCGTTCCTTGCCACCCCAGCTCAAGCACGTGGGGATCAGTCTGGTGCTGATCGGTGTCCCGTTCATTCTGATCGTGCGTCAGCCCGACCTTGGCACTTCGTTGCTGATTCTCGCCGGGGGCGCGTTCGTGCTGTTCATGGGTGGCCTGCGCTGGCGCTGGATCCTCAGCGTGATTGCCGCCGCCGTGCCGGTGGCCGTGGCGATGTGGTTCTTCATCATGCACGACTATCAAAAGCAGCGAATCCTGACCTTCCTCGACCCCGAAAGCGATCCGCTGGGCACGGGCTGGAACATCATTCAGTCGAAAGCGGCCATCGGCTCCGGTGGCGTGTTCGGCAAGGGCTGGTTACTCGGTACCCAGTCGCACCTGGACTTCCTGCCAGAAAGCCACACCGACTTCATTATTGCGGTGCTGGGTGAAGAGTTCGGTCTGGTGGGGATCTGCGCATTGTTGCTGATTTACCTGTTGTTGATCGGTCGCGGGCTGGTGATTACCGCCCAGGCCCAGACATTGTTCGGCAAGTTGCTTGCGGGCAGCCTGACCATGACGTTTTTTGTTTACGTTTTCGTCAACATCGGTATGGTCAGTGGCCTGTTGCCGGTGGTAGGGGTGCCGTTGCCGTTCATTAGCTACGGAGGAACTTCGCTGGTGACGCTACTGTCAGCGTTTGGGGTTTTGATGTCGATCCATACCCATCGCAAGTGGATCGCGCAGGTTTGAATAAGGTGAAGATTTCAATGCAAGTAATGCGTGGCTGGGCGACTCGATACGCACCGTGGGTCGGCCTGGTGAGCATCCTTGGTTCCGTGCAGGAAGCATTGGCCGGCGATTACGAAGGCTCAGCCCAGGTGGCCGAGTTCGTTGGTGAAATGACCCGTGACTACGGCTTTGCCGGTGAACAGCTGATGGGCGTGTTCCGCGAAGCCGAGCGCAAACAGTCGATTCTGGACGCGATCTCCAAACCCGCCGAACGCGTCAAGCAGTGGAAAGAATATCGCCCGATGTTCATCACCGACGCGCGCATCGCCCGTGGCGTGGACTTCTGGCGTCAGCACGAGGCGGTGCTGGCCCGTGCGGAGCAGGAATACGGTGTGCCGGCGCAGGTGATCGTCTCGATTATCGGCGTCGAGACCTTTTTTGGTCGCAATACCGGTAATTATCGGGTGATCGACGCCTTGTCGACCCTGGGTTTCGACTATCCTCCCCGTGCTGATTTCTTCCGCAAGGAGTTGCGTGAATTCCTGCTGCTGGCCCGTGAAGAGCAGGTCGACCCGTTGACCCTCAAAGGCTCCTACGCCGGGGCCATGGGCTTGCCGCAATTCATGCCGAGCAGTTTTCGCGCCTATGCGGTGGATTTCGACGGTGACGGCCACATTAATATCTGGACCAACCCCGATGATGCCATCGGCAGCGTCGCCAGTTATTTCAAGCAACACGGCTGGGTCGCCGGCGAACCTGTGGTCAGCCGTGCCGATGTGCGCGGCGATCAGGTGGACGACGGGTTGACCGACGGCATCGAACCTACGAAAACCGTCGGGGAGTTGCGGGCGCTGGGCTGGTCGAGTCATGATGCGCTGCGCGATGATATGCCGGTCACGGCTTTCCGCCTGGAAGGTGACAATGGCCCTGAATACTGGATGGGCCTGACGAATTTTTACGCGATCACGCGTTATAACCGCAGCGTGATGTACGCCATGGCCGTACATCAACTGTCTGAACAGCTGGTCCAAGCACGGGGCGTCAAGTAATGCGGGCATTGCCTATGAATAAACCCCTGAAGCTCATGGCATTCGCCGCGTTGGCGGTGCTGGTCGCCAGTTGTTCGACCAGCCGCTCACCGACTCAGAAGTCTTCCACCGCCGTTCGTTCGGCCCCCGGCCTGGATATCAACCGGGCGCACAAGGATGGCGCACCCTGGTGGGACGTCGACGTATCGCGCATCCCGGATGCCACGCCGACCCTGCACAGCGGTCCTTATAAAGCCAACCCGTACACCGTGCTGGGCAAGACCTATTTCCCGCTGCAGGAATCCAAGACCTACGTCGCGTCGGGCACGGCGTCCTGGTATGGCACCAAGTTCCACGGCCAGAACACCGCCAACGGCGAGGTGTATGACCTGTATGGCATGAGCGCCGCCCACAAGACCTTGCCACTGCCAAGTTACGTTCGGGTGACCAACCTGGACAACAACAAGACGGTGATTCTGCGGGTCAATGACCGTGGGCCGTTCTATTCGGACCGGATCATCGACTTGTCCTACGCGGCTGCCAAGAAGCTTGGCTACGCTGAAATCGGCACGGCGCGGGTCAAGGTCGAAGGCATCGACCCGCAGGAATGGTGGGCGCAGAAAGGTCGTCCGGCGCCGTTGATGCTCAACGAGCCGCAAGTGGCGCAAAATGCCGCGCCGACCGTGACTGCTTCCACTGGCACCGTCGAGCAATGGACGCCACCGCCGCAGCAACACGCCGCAGCCGTTGTGCCTGTGCAGATCGATGCAAAAAAAAACGCTTCTGTACCAGCCTCTGGCCAGTATCTGCAGGTGGGCGCGTTCGCCAACCCGGACGCTGCAGAGCTCCTGAGATCGAAGCTCAGCGGGATGGTGAGCGCTCCGGTGTTCATCAGCTCGATCGTGCGTAACCAGCAGACACTGCATCGGGTGCGCATGGGGCCGATCGGCTCTGCGGGTGAAATCCAGCAGGTGCAGAACAGCGTGCGGCTGGCCAATCTCGGTTCACCGAGCCTGGTCAGCGCCGAGTAACACGTAGTACTTGATTGACGGTTCGCTTGCGGTTTGGGGGGCGAACCGGGTTGTTGGCTCGTTGAAGAACAAAAGCCCGGCAAGGGTTACAGAGTGAGCAACTGAACACGTGACAGCTTTTTGAAAAGTTGTCTGATTAGTTTTGCCCTAGGGCAGTTTCCATTAGCGATTTCGAGAGACGGATGAACATCACCACCTTTGCCAAACGCCTGTGCCTGCTAGTCCCGCTGCTTCTCTCACCCGCGGCTTTCGCGGTCGAGATGATGCCGTCGCCACCGCAATTGGCCGCCAAAGCCTACGTACTCATGGACGCCAGCAGCGGCAACGTGCTGGTAGAGAACAACGGTGACCAGCGTCTGCCGCCGGCCAGCCTGACCAAGCTGATGACCGCGTACATCGCGACCCTGGAAATCCGTCGTGGCCAGATCGGCGAAAACGATCCGGTGACCGTCAGCGAGAACGCCTGGCGTACCGGTGGTTCGCGGATGTTCATCAAGGTCGGCTCGCAAGTTACCGTCAGCGACCTGCTGCACGGCATCATCATTCAGTCGGGCAACGATGCCAGTGTTGCGCTCTCCGAGCACATCGCCGGCAGCGAAGACGCATTCGCCGACCTGATGAACAAAACCGTTGCTGATCTGGGCATGACCAATACCCACTTCATGAACCCGACCGGTCTGCCGAACCCGGAGCACTACTCGTCGGCTCACGACATGGCCGTACTGGCTCGCGCGATCATCCACGAAGACCCGGCTCACTACGCGATCTACTCGCAGAAAGAGTTCTTCTGGAACGGCATCAAGCAGCCTAACCGCAACCTGCTGCTGTGGCGCGACAAGACTGTCGACGGTCTGAAAACCGGTCACACCGACGAAGCCGGCTACTGCATGGTGTCTTCGGCCGTACGTGATGGCATGCGCCTGATCGCCGTGGTGTTCGGCACCAACAGCGAAGTGGCTCGTGCTGCCGAAACCCAGAAGCTGCTGACTTACGGTTTCCGCTTCTTCGAAACCCAGACCTTCTATCAGAAAGGCGCCGAGCTGGCTCAGGCACCTGTCTGGAAAGGCACCACCAATCAAGTCAAGGCCGGCCTGGCTGAAGACCTGACCATGACCTTGCCAAAAGGCCAGCTGAAGAAGCTTGCTGCCAGCATGACCATGAACCCGCAACTGGTTGCACCCATCGCCAAGGGCGACGTGATCGGTAAAGTCGAAGTGAAACTGGACGACAAAGTGGTGCACAGCGCCGATCTGATCGCTCTGGACGCAGTCGACGAGGGTGGTATCTTCCGCCGCATGTGGGATAGCATCCGTCTATTCTTCTACGGCTTGTTCAACTGATAGTGTGCACCTGCAAGGCCCCACGCTGATCCGGCGTGGGGCCTTGCTGTCGCCACGGCTTACGCTTACGAGGCCGTTACGCCATGACCGATACCGAAGTAAAGGCGCCTAAGATCGAATTCCCCAACGTTGATTACCCGGTTAAGGTGATCAGCGATACGGGTGTGGGCAACAAAGACAAGATCATCGAGATCGTCAAGAAACACGCGACGATCAACCATGACCGCGTTGATGAGCGCCAAAGCACCAACGGCAAGTACACCACGATTCAGTTGCACATCGTCGCCACCGACCAGGACCAGCTGTACAACATCAACAGCGAGCTGCGGGCTACCGGCTTCGTGCACATGGTGCTGTGATGCCTGGCACGCTGGGCTTTCGCGAACTCGGCCAGATGGCTTACGAGCCGGTCTGGCATGCCATGCAACGCTTCACCAACGAACGCGGCAGCGATGCCGCCGACGAGATCTGGCTGGTCGAGCACTCTCCGGTGTTCACCCAGGGCCAGGCCGGCAAGGCTGAGCACCTGTTGCTGCCAGGCGATATTCCGGTGGTGCAGGTCGATCGCGGTGGTCAGGTGACCTACCACGGTCCGGGCCAATTGGTGGCCTACCTGTTGCTGGATGTGCGCAAGCTGGGGTTCGGCGTGCGTGACCTGGTCAGCCGCATGGAGCAGTGCCTGATCGAGTTGCTGGCCAGTTACGGCGTGACCGCATCCGCCAAGCCGGATGCACCGGGTGTCTATGTCGATGGCGCGAAAATCGCGTCCTTGGGTCTGCGGATCCGCCACGGTTGTTCCTTTCATGGCCTGGCCCTGAACGTGGATATGAACCTGGAACCGTTTCGACGGATTAATCCCTGCGGCTATGCCGGGCTGGCGATGACCCAGCTGCGCGATCACGCAGGACCGATTGAATTTGCCGAGGTAAGTGCCCGGCTGCGCGCGCAGCTCGTCAAACACCTCGACTATGCTGAGCAGACGACCCTAACGGGCGGAATCGATTGATATGACTACTGATGCAGTGCAAACCATGATCCCGACGCTCGATGTCACCGAGCGTCCGGCCCCGCGTGCCAAGGTTGAAGCCGGCGTCAAGCTGCGCGGCGCCGAGAAGGTTGCACGCATCCCGGTGAAGATCATCCCGACCACCGAACTGCCGAAGAAACCTGACTGGATTCGCGTGCGCATCCCGGTTTCCCCGGAAGTCGACCGCATCAAGGCCCTGCTGCGCAAACACAAGCTGCACAGCGTTTGCGAAGAAGCATCCTGCCCGAACCTGGGCGAGTGCTTCTCCGGCGGCACCGCGACCTTCATGATCATGGGCGACATCTGCACCCGTCGTTGCCCGTTCTGCGACGTTGGCCATGGTCGTCCGAAGCCACTGGACGTGAACGAGCCGGAAAGCCTGGCCATTGCCATCGCCGACCTGAAACTGAAGTACGTGGTCATCACCTCGGTAGACCGTGACGACCTGCGTGACGGTGGTGCCCAGCACTTTGCCGACTGCATCCGCGAAATCCGCAAACTGTCGCCGAACGTACAGCTCGAAACCCTGGTCCCGGACTACCGTGGCCGTATGGACATCGCGCTGGAAATCACCGCTGCCGAGCCGCCGGATGTGTTCAACCACAACCTGGAAACCGTGCCGCGCCTGTACAAGGCTGCGCGTCCGGGGTCGGATTACCAGTGGTCGCTGACCCTGCTGCAACGCTTCAAGCAGATGATGCCGCACATTCCGACCAAGTCCGGCCTGATGCTGGGTCTGGGCGAAACCGACGAAGAAGTCATCGAAGTCATGAAACGCATGCGCGAACACGACATCGACATGTTGACCCTGGGCCAGTACCTGCAACCGTCCCGCAGCCACTTGCCGGTCCAGCGCTTCGTGCACCCGGACACCTTCGCCTGGTTTGCCGAGGAAGGTTACAAGATGGGCTTCAAGAACGTCGCTTCCGGCCCGCTGGTACGCTCCTCGTACCACGCCGACGAGCAGGCGAAGCTGGTCAAGGCCGAATTGATGTCGTCCTGATTCCGCGCTGAAAAAAGAACACGCCCGCAAGGTTAGTCCTTGCGGGCGTTTTCATTGGCGGTGCCCACATCCTCTTCAGGCTTTTCCTGCAAGCCGTGGTGCGACTGACCCTCTTTTGTTTATTCCCGTTCCTGACTACTGTGTGCTGAAGCATTCACACAGGGAGAATCATGGATGACTGCTCGACCGACCCACACCCTTTGTCCTCACGTCCCTGTTCCGGCCTTGCCGCCTGCAGGGCTGATCGGCGTCATTGCGCCTGCCGGCCCCGCTGCCCTGGACACCGATAAAGCGATTGCCTGGATGCGCGCTCGCGGCTATTCGCTGCGAGTGTTCCCCGGCGTTTACGAGAAAGACGGCTACCTGGCCGGCAGCGACGATGTGCGGCTCAATGACTTGCACGCGGCATTTACCGACCGCGAGGTCGACGCCATCATCTGTTTGCGTGGCGGTTACGGTACGCCGCGTTTGCTCGATCGTATCGATTTCGAGTTACTGCGCAACAATGCCAAACCGTTCATCGGCTATAGCGATATCACTGCACTGCATCTGGCAATCAGCCGTTATGCAGGTTTCGTGACGTTTCACGGCCCGATGCTCAATGCTGACCTGCTGGGTGACAAGCAGAAACCCACCGAGTCCTCGTTTTTCAACATGTTGCGCGGGCAGGTGACGGCGGACAGCGTGCTGGTGCACCCGGCGGCCTACCCGTTGACGACCGTCTCGCCAGGCATTGCTTACGGGCGTTTGCTGGGGGGCAATCTGTCGATGATCGCCGCGACCATGGGCACGCCTTACGAGATCGACGCCGAGGGCGCCATCCTGTTCATCGAAGACATCAACGAGCCGCTTTATCGCATTGATCGGCTGCTGACCCACTTGCGTCTGGCCGGCACGCTGCACAAGTTGCGCGGGGTTCTGGTGGGGGATGTGGCGGGCGTGGACACAATCGCGCTGGAGGGCTTGCTCAAGCAGACCTTCGCGTCGTTGCGCATACCCGTGCTGGCGGGGTGGCGCAGCGGGCATTGCGACCCGAACCTGACGTTGCCGATGGGGGCACTGGTCAGGCTGGATGCGGGGAGCAAGACGTTGGTGTTGGAGCAGGATGTGGTGATCAAGTAACAACACATCGCAAAAAAAGATCGCAGCCTTCGGCAGTTCCTACAGGTGTACACAAAACCCTGTAGGAGCTGTCGAAGGCTGCGATCTTTTGCTTTTAGCGGTTACGCAAACCTTCGAGCAACTTGTGCGTAGGGTACCCATCCGCCGGCCAGCCAAACGACTGCTGCGCGCTGCGGATTGCTTTACGGGTATTGGCGCCGATGATGCCGTCGGGGGTGCCGGCGTCATAGTTCCGGGCGCTCAGCAGGGTTTGCAGCTCGATTCGCTCGGTACGGCTCAGCGGCAAGTCATCTTTTGGCCATAGACCGTTGATCAGGCCACCGCCATTGAAACGCTCAGACAACAGGCTCACGCCCAAGGCGTAGGACGAAGAGTTGTTGTACTTGAGGATTGCGCGGAAGTTATCGAAGATCAGGAATGCCGGGCCGCGATAGCCTGCCGGCAGGAGCAGGGCGGCCGACAGGTGTTCGGAACCGGCCGGAACCTGGACACCATTGGGCAGGGTAACCCCCAGTTGCTGCCACTCGGCGACGCTTTTACGGATCGCGCCATCGGCCAGGACGTAATTGAAGCTGCTTGGCAGTTGTACTTCGAAGCCCCACGGCTGGCCTTTCTGCCAGCCAGAGCTTTGCAGGTAGTGCGCGGTCGAGGCCAGTGCATCAGCGGCGCTGTTCCAGATGTCACGGCGGCCATCGCCGTCGAAGTCTACGGCGTGGGTGTTGTAGGTGGTCGGGATGAACTGGGTCTGGCCCATGGCGCCCGCCCAGGAGCCGAGCATTTTCTCGGGTTCAATATCGCCCTGTTGCAGGATTTGCAGGGCAGCGATCAGCTGCGCATGAGCAAAGCCTGGGCGTCGACCTTCATAGGCCAGGGTTGCCAGGGAGTTGATCACAGACTTGTTGCCCTGGAACTGACCGAAGTTACTCTCCATGCCCCACACCGCCACCAATGCCTGACGGTCGACGCCATAGCGCTGTTCGATGCTTTGCAGGATATCGGCGTACTGGCTGACCAGTGCCTGACCTTTGCGTACCCGCAGCGGCGACAGCGCGCCATCGAGGTATTCCCACACCGGACGAGTAAATTCCGGCTGGCTGCGGTCGGCACGGATCACGCTGGCGTCCAAACTGACATTGGCAAAGGCACGGTCGAACAGGTCGGCGCGAATGCCGGCGGCGAGGGCGTCTTTGCGAAAACCCGCCTGCCATTCAGCAAAGGTCTGGGTGGGCTGGATGTCGAGATTCTCACCGGTCGGAACCACCGGTGGAATGACCGCAGGGGCCGTGGCAACGGCTTGGGTCTGAAGCGGCTGGGCGTCGGCGGCGGTGGGTTTTTCCGCGCAGGCGACAAGCAGAACGAGGCTGGAGGCAGCTATCAATTGGCGAAGGTGCCAACGACGGGAAAGACAAAGGGGCATGCACAGGTCCAGAGGATACGAATCAGGTGCAGACCTTAACATGTTGAGCGATGGCTTGCCTTTCAGGCTGCCAGAAAGTAAGAAGCCTCCCAGCTATTAGACTGGAAGGCTTCGCGGCGGTAGCTGCCTTTGCCCTTGCCGGCTCGTTCCTGACGGCTGCGGAACAGTGGCTGGGCGATGATGGATTTGGCCTTATTGGGGCCATGCTTGGATGGCTTTTTGCTCATGATGATCTCTCGCAAGTGAGTGGATTTTGCGGGGCAAATCATCGGCCGAAGTTGGGGGTCTGTCTAGTCCCGCATTGCGTAGGACCTTTCGCCGATCGCCCTGTAGCAGCTGGCGAAGCCTGCGTTCGGCTGCGCAGCAGTCGTAAACCCTGAGTCCGGAATCATCCTGACACACTGCGTCGTCTGACTTGGCGACTGCTTCGCAGCCGAACGCAGGCTTCGCCAGCTGCTACAGAGAGCGTGCTTACTCGGCAGGCAACGACAATCTCTGCCCAGCCATCAACAACGTCAACCGGCTCAAACTCATCCAGGGTGAACCCGCCGCCTGGCCTTTGATCTGCGCGTCGATGCGCTGTGCTTCAAGCAGCAATTGCGCCCAGCGTTGCGCCGAGTAGCGTTGCAGTGCCTTGCTCATCAGCGGTTTGCGCTTGTCCCAGACCGGCGGTCGGGCCTGACTGAAGGCTTTGTCCAGCGGCACGCCCTGGCTGTATTGCAGCGACAGGTTGGCCAGCAGGCGCAGTTCACGGGCCAGCGCCCAGAGAATCACCGGCGGTTCGACGCCTTCGCCGCGCAGCCCTTCGAGCATGCGCAGGGCATGAGCGGCTTCGCCGTTGAGGATCGCGTCGGTCAAGCCGAAGACGTCGAAGCGCGCGCTGTCGGCCACCGCCGCTTGCACGGTTTCGACGGTGATCTGACCACCTTCGGCCATCAGCTTGAGCTTTTCGATTTCCTGGGCGGCAGCCAGCAAGTTGCCTTCGACCCGAGCGGCGATCAGTTCGACGGCGTCCTGGCTGGCGGAAAGCCCGGCCTGGGACAGTCGTTGACGAATCCAGCTCGGCAACTGGTTGGTGTCCACGGGCCAGATTTGCACGAACTGGGTCTGCGGACCTTCGACCAGCGCCTTGCCCCACTTGGTTTTCTGCGCACTGCCATCAAGCTTGGGCAGGCTGATCAGCAGCAACGTGTCTTCTGCCGGGCGCGAGCAGTACTCGATGAGCGCGGCGGCGCCTTTGTCACCAGGTTTGCCGGAGGGCAGGCGCAGTTCCAGAAGACGTTTTTCGGCGAACAGCGACATGCTTGCACCAGCCTGCAGCAGCGTACCCCAGTCGAAACTGGCGTCGGCGGCGAAGACCTGGCGCTCATCGAAACCTTGTTGGCGAGCAGCGGCGCGAATGGCGTCGGCGGCTTCCTGGCACAGCAGTGGGTCATCGCCACTGATTACGTAGACCGGCGCAAGAGCGCCTTGCAGGTGTTTGCCGAGTTGGGCGGGGGCGAGTTTCATAAGAGGAGGCGAACGGGGCGCCTGAGCGCCCCGTAAGTCTTACTGCTGCGGCAGTTCGACAGGCGACTGACGCGGAGTCTCCGCTTCAGCCTTCTGCGCCGCTTCCAGCGCGGCGGCTTCAGCCTTGGCCCGGGCGTCGGCGGTCTGTTGCAGCTGTTCCAACTGAGTCGGGGTGAGCTGTTGCAGACGCAGCATCATGCGTTGAACCAGTTCACGACGAATGTCCTTGCGGGCATCGTTGGCTTCCTGGTCGGAACCCACCAGGTTGTTGCCGTCATGGATGAACACCTTCTGCACTTCAAGTTTGTCGCTCAGCAGTGGCAGGTCACCCTGACCACGGATGTCGTAATTGAGCACGGTGTTCACCTGGTACTCGCCAGTACGGCCGGCACCGGCATAGCTAAGGATGCGCTGGCTTTCCTGCTCATCGGTCAGCACCAGTTTGTAAGGTGCGCCGGTGTAGACCCGGACGCCGCTGCTTTCCAGTATCTGACGCAATTGTGTCACGGTTTCGCCGTAGGCATTGCGGGCGCTCAGGTCGAGTTCCTTGATCGCCAGTTCGGTGGTGCCGGTGCCACGCAGGTGGAAACCGCAGGCGCTCAGCAGGACTGCAAGGCCCATCACCAGCAAATTGCGTTTGATCATCTTGTTGCTCCCCTTGAAACCATGTGGGCCGGTCAAACGGCCCGAAAGGTTTTACTCGGCGCCAGGCTCACCTGGCGCCCGATCCAATTTTTAGCTGGCGACGATATTGACCAGTTTCCCGGGCACTACGATCACTTTACGAATAGTCAGGCCATCGACGAAGCGCAGGACGTTTTCGTTGGCCCGTGCGGCGGCTTCAACTTCTTCGCGGCTGGCGCTGGCTGGCATTTCGATGTGGCCGCGCAGCTTGCCATTCACTTGAATGACCAGTTGCAGGCTGTCTTGTACCAGGGCGCTTTCGTCCAGCACCGGCCAGCCGGCGTCGATCACCGGGTCGGCGTGGCCCAGGCGATGCCACAGCTCGTGGCTGATGTGCGGGGTGATCGGGGCGAGCAGCAGAGTCACGGTTTCCAGACCTTCGTGAATCAGCGCGCGATCCTGTTCGGTGCCTTGCGGGGCTTTTTCCAGCACGTTCATCAGCGTCATCACCTGGGCGATGGCGGTGTTGAATTTGTGGTTCTGGCCGACGTCGTGGCTGGCCTGCTTGATGGCCTGGTGGATCAAACGGCGAATGGCTTTCTGCTCGTCGTTCAGGCTGGCGACATCCAGTTTGCCCGGCAGGCCCTGAGTGACGTGTGCTTGAGCCAGGCGCCAGACACGCTTGAGGAAGCGGTGCGAACCTTCAACTCCGGAGTCGGACCATTCCGCGCTCATGTCAGGTGGCGAGGCGAACATCATGAACAGGCGGCAGGTGTCTGCGCCGAACTGGTCAATCATCGACTGTGGGTCGACGCCGTTGTTCTTCGACTTGGCCATCTTCTCGGTGCCGCCGATTTCCACCGGCAGGCCATCTGCGATCAGCTTGGCGCTAATGACCTTGGCCTTGCTGTCGCGTTCGAGTTCGACGTCCGCCGGGTTGAACCAGGTGTAGGCACCGTTGGCTTCGCGACGGTAGTAAGTCTCGGCGATCACCATGCCCTGGGTCAGCAGGTTCTTGAATGGCTCGTTGGAGCTCACCAGGCCTTCATCGCGCATCAGCTTGTGGAAGAAGCGCGCGTAGAGCAGGTGAAGAATCGCGTGTTCGATACCGCCGATGTACTGATCCACCGGCAACCAATGGTCGGCCGCCGATTTTTCTACCAGGCCACCTTCAAAGTGCGGCGAGGCGTAACGGGCGTAGTACCACGAGGACTCGACGAAGGTGTCCATGGTGTCGGTTTCACGCTTGGCCGGTGCGCCGCATTTCGGGCAAGCGCACTCGTAGAACTCGGGCATGCACGCCAATGGCGAACCAGCGCCATCCGGTACCACGTCTTCCGGCAGCACGACAGGCAGTTGATCTTCCGGGACCGGCACATCACCGCAAGTATCGCAGTGGATGATCGGGATCGGGCAGCCCCAGTAGCGTTGACGGCTGATGCCCCAGTCGCGCAGACGGAACTGGGTGCGCGAGGCGCCGAGGTTTTTCTTGATCAGTGCGACTTCGATGGCGTCGAAAGCGCCTGCGAAGTCGAGGCCGTCGAACTCGCCGGAGTTGATCAGCGTGCCGTACTCGCCGTAAGCGTCCTGCCACGGGGCAGGATTGGTGTCACCTGCACTTGTGCGCACCACCGATTTGATCGGCAGGTTGTACTTGTGAGCGAACTCGAAATCACGCTCGTCGTGCGCCGGAACTGCCATGACCGCGCCATCGCCGTAGTGCATCAGCACGTAGTTGGCGACCCATACCGGGAGTTTCTCACCGGTCAGCGGGTGCTCGACGAACAGCGAGGTCGGCAGGCCTTTTTTCTCTTGAGTGGCGACGTCGGCTTCAGCAACGCTGCCGCCCTTGCATTCAGCGATGAACGCTTGCAGTTCAGGGTTGTTCTGCGCCGCCAGGGCAGCCAGAGGGTGTTCGGCGGCCACGGCAACGTAGGTTGCGCCCATCAGGGTATCCGGACGGGTGGTGAAGACTTTCAACGCGCCGGCTTCACCGATGGAAGCGACGTCGTATGGGAACTGCACTTCCATGCCGCGGGATTTGCCGATCCAGTTGCGCTGCATGGTCTTGACCTGTTCAGGCCAGCCAGTCAGTTCGTCGAGGCTCTCCAGCAGTTCATCCGCGTAAGCGGTGATCTTGAAGTAGTACATCGGGATTTCGCGCTTTTCAATCAGCGCGCCGGAACGCCAGCCGCGACCGTCGATCACTTGCTCGTTGGCCAGAACGGTCTGGTCGACCGGGTCCCAGTTCACGGTGCCGCTTTTTTTGTAGATCACGCCTTTTTCGAACAGGCGAGTGAACAGCCATTGTTCCCAGCGGTAGTAATCGGGCTTGCAGGTGGTCACTTCGCGCGACCAGTCCACCGCCAGGCCCAGGCTACGCAGCTGGCTTTTCATGTAGGCGATGTTTTCGTAGGTCCACTTGGCGGGCGCTACGTTGTTCTTCATCGCGGCGTTTTCCGCCGGCATGCCGAAGGCGTCCCAACCCATGGGTTGCAGGACGTTCTTGCCTTGCATGCGCTGGTAGCGGGAGATCACGTCGCCGATGGTGTAGTTGCGCACGTGCCCCATGTGTAGCTTGCCGCTGGGGTAAGGGAACATCGACAGGCAGTAGAAAGTCTCCTTGCCTGGCTGTTCACTGACTTCAAAGGACTTTTGCTCGTCCCAGAACGACTGGGCGGCGGCTTCGATTTCACGGGGCTGATATTGTTCGTGCATGGCTACTTTTGAACTGAATAGGGGTGGCCTAATCCTCTTCAATGCAACGCTGGACGGTGATGACGCCAAATCGGCGTTTCGCTGCCCAGCCGAGCTGGAAGTGGAGTTACAGGAAGCGCCGTAGCATACATGACGGCACTCTACCGAGGGAAACCCTGATTACACGCAAGGGCGCGGCCAATTCCCGCCCCAAGGGCCGTTGGTCGCGGCGCTCAGCCGGTTTTTTCAGCGAAGCTAAGCTCTAAAAGGGGAGTGAGTCTTATCTTCAATGAGGTGATGGATGGTTGATTCACAGCAAAAAGCTACAAAACCGGAGTTGTACGAAAGACTGATCGACCGTCTCGCAATGGCCCTGGACGCGGCCAAAACCGCTGGACGGCTTCGCGACGAGCGTCCCCTGGAGCTGGAACTGCGTGGTTTGACGCCCGCAGAGTTTGAACTGGTCAAGGCCTATCTGGACCGCAGTGAACGTGAAACGCACGGATGCTTGTCAGCAGCAGTGAAGCAACTCGAGGCACCACGTACGGCCAAGATTGTCTGGCTCAAGGATAAGACACCCGGCGGAGGCGCGGTAAAGGTCCGGTCTCTGCAGTTCAAGTAAGGACACTTGAAACCATCGCATATGGTTTTTTGAAATAAAGTCCTTCCGCATTTGTTGTCGCATTGCGTTAACCCACTTAGGCTTCGGGCATCTTTGGAGATGCCCGATGCCTTTTCGTTATTTTATTAAACAACTTCTATTGCCGCCCGGCGTTCTTTTGCTGTTACTGGTACTCGCCTGGTGGTGGCGCCGCTCAAGGCCGAGGCTGGCGGGAGCGTGCTTCGTTATGGGGGTGGGCGGCTTCTGGTTGATGAGCCTGCCAGTCATGGTGGAGTGGACTGCCAGGGGGCTGGAGCGCGAGCCGCCGCTCGTACGCGAGGAATGGGCCACCCTGGGCCAGCGCGCCGACGCGATCGTGGTGCTGGGTTCCGGGCGTGAGCGTGGCGACCTGGCTTGGGGCGTCGACCAGCCCACCGGCGTAGGACTTGGGCGCGAGCGTTATGCCGCGCGTCTGGCCAAGGCTTCCGGCTTGCCGATTCTGGCCAGCGGCGGCCTGCATTACGGGACACCGCCGACTGAAGCGCAGCTGATGGCGGATTCGTTGCTCGATGATTTTGGCGTGACGGTACGCTGGCAGGAAGGGCGCAGCCGCACAACCTGGGAAAACGCGCAGTTCAGCGCCCAGGTATTGTTGCCGCAGGGGATCAAACGGGTGGTGGTCGTGACTCAGGCGTGGCATATGCCGCGGGCGGTCTGGAGCTTTGAGCAGGCCGGATTTGAGGTGGTGCCGGCGCCGGTGGGGTTTTTAGGCGTGGACAATGCGCGGCCACTGGGTGGCTGGATGCCGGAATTCAAATCGATCTGGCAATCGGGGCAGTTGATGAATGAACTCGTGGGGCAGGTCGGGTATTGGATGTTCTATCGAGGCGAGCCTGTTGAGGAGTGATCATTCCCACGCCAGTGCATGGGAATGATCCTGCCGGGTTAAACGGTCTTCGCCATCCGGTTGGCCATCAACGCCCAGCCAAACAACAGCACGCAAATGATGATCAACGGCCACGAACGCCATTGCAGATACGGCGTCAGGTTATGCATTGGCACCACTTCGCCGTACAGAATACCGCGTTCGAACTGCGGGATCCGGGCAGTGATCTGGCCGAACGGATTGATCAGGCCGGTCACGCCGTTGTTGGTGGCGCGGATCATCCAGCGGCCGGCCTCGAGGGCGCGCATCTGCGCCATCTGCAAGTGTTGCAATGGGCCGATCGAGGTGCCGAACCAGGTGTCGTTGCTGATGGTAAGCAGCAAATCGCTGCGGGCGGCGAGGCCGGCGGCGAATTCCGGGTAGACCACTTCGTAGCAGATGTACGGCGCAATCTGATAGCCCTTGGCCTGTAGCAGCGGTTGATCGGCCGGTCCACGGGCAAAGTCGGACATCGGCAGGTCGAAGAACGCGATCAGGCCGCGCAAGACTTCCTGCAACGGAACGTATTCACCGAATGGCACCAGTTTCTGCTTCAGGTAAGTGCCATCACCTTCACCGACAACGGTGATGCCGTTGAAGTAGCGCTTCTCGTGATGGACTTCCTGGCGAATCGGCACGCCGGTAATCAGCGCGGATTTACGATCTGCAGCGAAGCTGCCCATCATGTCCAGATAGCCCTCGGCGGACTCCTTGAGCACCGGGACCGCCGTTTCCGGCCAGATCAGCAGGTCGACGGGTTTGGAGCTGAAACTCATGTCGCGGTACAGCGCCAACTGCGCGTTGATCTGCGACGGGTCCCATTTCATGCTTTGTTCGATGTTGCCCTGAATCGCCGCGACGCTCAGCGGCGCACCCGAAGGGCTGGTCCAGGCGTGTTCCTTGAGCGCGATGCCGATCACCCACGGGCCGGCCAGCAGCAACACGCCAGCGGCAATAAAGCCCTTGCGAGCGCTGCGAATCAGGCGCGGTGCGTTGTAGATCAGCGCGGCGGTCAGGGCCAGCGCGAAGGAAATCAGCCACATCCCGCCGACCGGCGCGAGCCCGGCCAATGGGCCGTCGAGCTGACTGTAACCGGAATACAGCCACGGGAAACCGGTGAGGAACCAGCCGCGAAAGGCTTCCTGGCCCACCCACAACGCGGCAAACGCCAGGGCATCGGCCAGCGGCGCTTCGTTACGGCGCAGCCAGCGCGCCCAAATCCAGGCGGGCAGGGCGAAGAACCAGGCAATCGCTGCGGTGAAGAGCAGCATCAAGAACCCGGCCAGCAGTACAGATGCGCCGCCGAAGTTGTGAATGCTGTAGTAGATCCAGCTGGTTCCGCCGGCAAACAGGCCGAAACCGAAACACCAGCCACGGCCCAAGGCCTGACGGGGGCTCAGTTCGCGCAAACCGGCGTAAAAGAAACCGACCGCCAGCAATGCCAGCGGCCAGATATCGAATGGCGCCAAGGCCAGGGTGGTGAGTGCACCGGCCGCCACGGCCAGCAGGTTACCGGGCCAGCCGGGGCGGGTCATCCAGCGCATTTCAATCCTTAGAGTTACCGAGCTATAGGTGTCAGACGCAGCAAATGAATCCGACGGCTGTCGGCGTTCAGGATGCGGAAACGATAGGCGCCGATTTCGGTGATTTCGTTGCGTTTTGGCAAGTGCCCGAACGCGCTCATTACCAGACCGCCGACGGTGTCGAATTCGTCGTCGGAGAATTCGCTGTCGAAGAACTCATTGAAGTTTTCGATCGGCGTCAGGGCCTTGATCAGGAAGTCACCGCTGGGCAGCGGCTTGATGTAGCTGTCTTCTTCGACGTCGTGCTCGTCTTCGATGTCGCCGACGATCTGTTCGAGCACGTCTTCGATGGTCACCAGACCGGCCACGCCGCCGTATTCGTCAATGACGATGGCCATGTGGTTATGGTTGGCGCGGAACTCGCGCAGCAGCACATTCAGGCGCTTGGACTCGGGCACGAAGGTGGCCGGGCGCAACAGGTCCTTGATGTTGAAGCTGTCGCCGTTCTCCTTGAGGATCAACGGCAGCAAGTCCTTGGCCAGCAACACGCCCATCACGTCATCATGGCTTTCGCCGATCACCGGGTAGCGGGAGTGGGCCGAGTCGACCACGGCAGGCAGGAACTCGCGAGGTGTCTGGGTCGCCTTGATGCTGATCATCTGCGAGCGCGGGACCATGATGTCCCGTACTTGCAGGTCTGCAACCTGGATGGCGCCTTCGACGATGGCCAGCGCTTCGCTGTCCAGCAACTTGTTTTGGTGTGCATCGCGCAGCAGCTCCAGCAGCTCCTGGCGGTTCTTCGGCTCGTGGGCAAAAGCCTGGGTGAGCTTACCCAGCCAAGACTTCTGCCCGTTGCTCGATCGATCTTCGCTCATAGCGATTACTCTGAATCCTTTGTTGTAACGATAGGGGATGTGTCTGTTTCGTCGTCCGCATAAGGGTCCGGATGACCCAGTTCTGCAAGCAACGTTCGTTCCAGTGCTTCCATTTCTTCGGCTTCGTCGTCATCTATATGGTCGTAACCAAGCAGATGCAAGCAGCCGTGAATGACCAGATGCGCCCAATGGGCGTTGAGTGCCTTGCCTTGTTCGGCGGCTTCGCGCTCGACCACGGCCACGCAAATCACCAGATCGCCCAGTAACGGGATATCCAGCAACTCGTCCGGCACGTCGGCAGGAAATGACAGCACGTTGGTGGCGTAATCCTTCTGCCGCCAGGTGTGATTCAGTTCGCGGCCTTCTTCTTCGTCGACCAGACGAATGGTCAGCTCGGAGTCGGCGGTGCGCTGGCGCAGGGCCAGTTCGCACCATTTCCGGAACTCGGCTTCACTCGGGGCAGGTGCGTCGCTGGCCAGTTGCAGATCAAGCTCAAGCATCGTGTGGGGTGTCCTTTGGCGCGGCATCGGCAGCGCGATTTTCGAAGCGCTCGTACGCCTCGACGATGCGTTGCACCAGCGGATGGCGCACCACGTCCTTGGGCTGGAAGTGGGTGAAGCTGATGCCCGGAACGTCCTTGAGCACTTCGATCACATGATGCAGCCCGGACTTGGTGCCGCGTGGCAGGTCGACCTGGGTGATGTCACCGGTGATGACTGCCGTGGAGCCAAAGCCGATCCGGGTCAGGAACATCTTCATCTGTTCGACGGTGGTGTTCTGGCTTTCGTCGAGGATGATGAAGCTGTTGTTCAGCGTGCGGCCGCGCATGTAGGCCAGTGGCGCGACTTCAATGACCTGACGCTCGATTAGCTTGGCGACATATTCGAAGCCGAGCATTTCATAGAGCGCGTCGTAGAGCGGGCGCAGGTACGGGTCGATTTTTTGCGACAGATCGCCGGGCAGGAAGCCGAGTTTTTCACCCGCTTCAACCGCCGGACGCACCAACAGAATGCGACGAATCTGCTCGCGTTCCAGTGCGTCTACCGCGCAGGCAACAGCCAGATAGGTCTTGCCGGTACCGGCCGGGCCGATGCCGAAGTTGATGTCGTTACCGAGGATTTCCTTCACGTAGCGCAGTTGATTCAAGCCGCGAGGACGAATCATGCCTTTTTTGGTGCGCAAGGCGACGGACGGTTCGGCGGGGGAGTGGTTGTCCAGTTCCTCGACGGCCGATTCCTGCAGGAACAGGTGAACCATGTCCGGCGACAGCTCGGTACCCTTGGTTTCCCGGTACAAGCGACGCAGGAGGTTTTCCGCGGAGGTGGTGTGCTTGGGCTCGCCGATCAGTTCGAACTGGTTTCCGCGGTTGCGGATCTCGATGGTCAGGCGCTGTTCGATCAAGCGCAGATGCTCGTCGAATTGCCCGCACAGATTGGCGAAGCGGCGAGCTTCAAAAGGCTCGAGGATGAAGCGATGTGGTTCTATGGGTGCGTTCAAGGTCGTATTTAGCCGCCCTGGGGCAATATTGATGAAATAAAGGATAACGCCAGTCGCCTGGGTGCGAAAGCTCTTAAATAAGATGCCGGAATCTGACACTTGAACTGTGGCGAGGGGGCTTGCCCCCGTCCGGCTGCGAAGCAGTCGCAAAGTATTGGGGACCGCTTCGCGATCCAACGGGGGCAAGCCCCCTCGCCACAAAAGCCCGGCTCCCGCAGGAGGCGAGGTGTTATTGGATCAACGAACCCCGTAGCGAGTGCGGTTGCGCGGCGTCGATGTGCACGTCGGCGAACTGGCCGATCAGGGTCGGATTGTCGCAGCGGAAGTTGACGATACGGTTATTCTCGGTGCGCCCCTGCAGTTCGCCAGGGTCTTTTTTCGAATAATCGGTGACCAGAATCCGCTGAACGGAGCCCACCATTTGTCGGCTGATCTCGAACCCTTGCTGGTTCAGGCGATGTTGCAGGGCATTCAGGCGTTCTTTTTTCAGTTCCTCCGGCGTTTCGTCGGCCAGGTCGGCGGCCGGGGTGCCCGGGCGTTGGCTGTAGACGAACGAGTAGGAGAAGTCGAAACCAACGTCTTCGATCAGCTTCATGGTCTGTTCGAAGTCTTTTTCGGTCTCGCCCGGGAAGCCGACGATGAAGTCCGAACTGATGCAGATCCCCGGCACGGCGGCCCGCAGTTTGCGCAGTTTGGACTTGTACTCCAGCGCGGTGTGATTGCGCTTCATCGCCGCGAGGATTCGGTCAGAGCCCGATTGCACCGGCAAGTGCAGGTGTTTTACCAGTTCCGGCACGTCGGCGTGGGCCTGGATCAGGCTGTCGGAGAACTCCAGCGGGTGCGAAGTGGTGTAGCGAATCCGGTCGATGCCATCGACGGCGGCGACCACCCGGATCAATTCCGCCAGGTCGGCCAGGCGACCATCGTGAGTGGTCCCGCGATAGCCGTTGACGTTTTGCCCCAGCAGGGTCACTTCGCGCACGCCGTTTTCGGCCAGGTGGATGATCTCGGCGATCACGTCGTCGAACGGCCGGCTGACTTCTTCACCGCGGGTATAAGGCACCACGCAGAAGGTGCAGTACTTGCTGCAGCCTTCCATGACCGACACGTAAGCGCTCGGTCCATCGATGCGCGGTTCGGGCAAGTGGTCGAATTTTTCGATTTCCGGGAACGAGACGTCGACTTGCGGCAGTTTGGTAGCGCGCGCGGCGTCGATCATTTCCGGCAGGCGGTGCAGGGTCTGCGGGCCGAACACCACGTCGACATACGGAGCGCGATCACGGATGGCCGCGCCTTCCTGGCTGGCCACGCAACCACCGACAGCGATGACCATTTCCGGATTGGCCAGTTTCAGTTCGCGCCAGCGGCCGAGCTGGGAATACACCCGGTCCTGGGCGCGTTCACGGATCGAGCAGGTATTGAGCAGGATCACGTCGGCGTCTTCAGCGCGGGCGGTGACTTCCAGGGCCTGATGTTCACCCAACAGATCGACCATGCGCGAGCTGTCGTACTCGTTCATCTGGCAACCGTGGGTTTCGATGTAAAGCTTCTTGGCCATGGAAAGATTCATCACGTGATTCAAAGAACCGCGCATTATAGGGAACATGTCCCAAGGTTCCTACCGCTGCGCGTCCGGTGGCTATGCTATAGTTCGCGCCCTCATTTTTATCCCCGATGTGTTACCCGCCCACCATGACCAAACGTGAAGCTCCAATCTACAAGGTGATTTTCCTCAATCAGGGCCAGGTGTTCGAAATGTACGCCAAGCAGATCTATCAAAGTGATCTGTGGGGCTTTCTGGAAGTGGAAGAGTTCGTCTTTGGCGAGCGCACACAAGTGGTCGTCGATCCGAGCGAGGAAAAGCTCAAGGCTCAGTTCGAAGGCGTTGTGCGCAGTTTTGTGCCGATGCATTCGATCGTGCGCATCGACGAGGTCGAACGCCTTGGCACGCCGAAAATCAGCGAAGCCCGCGGCGCGGTCGGTAATGTCATGCCGTTTCCGATGCCGATGCCTGAGAAGTAAGCAGCAGGTTGATTGGCTGAAGGAGCTTGTTGTGGCGAGGGGGCTTGCCCCCGTTGGGCTGCGAAGCGGCCCTGAAATCAGCCACCTCTATCTTCCAGGCAAGCCGCGTGTGCTGACTTTACGACTGCTGCGCAGCCGAACGGGGCGATGCGGCGTTCCGACAAGCCCCCTCGCCACAGGAGCCCGTGTTCAATTCAGGGAAGTGGCGAAAACGGCGTACGCCCGTCGGCGCTCTGCAATTCCATCAGGTATTTACGGAAAATTTGCCCCAGCACCTGGGTAGCAACTTCCAGGTCTTCGCGGGGCATTTTTTCGGCGACTTCGTCGGCGGTGTCCAGCGCGTCTTCGGCGCCGTTGACCGCGGCCATTTTCAGCACGATATACGCCTGAATGTTATTGGCCGGTACGCCTTCGCCATGGAAGAACATGGTGCCGAGTTTGAATTGCGCCTGGGCATGACCTTGCAGCGAGGCCTTTTCGAAGTAGCTCAGGGCTTTATTGAGGTCGCGCGGCACGTTTTTGCCTTCGTAGTAGAACTCACCCAACTCGTATTGCGCTTGCGCATCCCCTTCATCCGACGCTTTCTGGCAGGCGGTGAGCGCTTGCGTCAGGTCTTGCGGCTGAGTATTGAGGGTGCAGCGACCCATCGCCGGGATCAACAACGAGTTGCCGCCTGCTTGTGCGAGCGCGAGCAGGGGCTGAAGGAGCAACAGGCAGCCCAATGCAAGGGTGCGGCCGGTGCGGTTCATGGGAATCGACTTACCTCTGAGGGGCGCGCGGACCCGTCGAGGGATCCAATAAGCGCGCATTATGAAATAAGCAGGGCCAACCTTACAAAGTCTTTACTCGTTTTTCTGCTGCGCGGGGACTATATCACCCACTTTGCGGGGGATTATTGGCAGCTGAGCAGGAAAAAGGGTGCGGATGTAGGTAAAAGCTGACGCTGGCAATCGCCAACGTCAGCGTCGCAGAATTACTTCAGTGCGGCGAAGGCACGTTCGGCGGCGTCCAGCGTCAGTTTCAACTCGGTTGCGCCGTGGGCGATCGAGGTGAAACCGGCTTCGAAGGCGCTCGGCGCCAAGTACACGCCGCCCTCGAGCATTAGGTGGAAGAAGCGCCCGAACAGGTTCGCATCGCTGGCCATCACGTCATCGAAGGTGACGATGTCGTCGGCGCCGCTGAAGTACAGACCAAACATGCCGCCGGCCTGAGTGGTCACGAACGGAATGCCGGCGGCGTCGGCGCGCTGTTGCAGGCCATCGAGCAGGCGGCTGGTGTAGTCGCTCAGTTCGGCGTGGAAACCCGGACGACTGATCAGGCGCAGCGTGGTCAGGCCAGCCGCCATCGCCAGCGGGTTACCCGACAACGTACCGGCCTGGTAGACCGGGCCCAGTGGTGCGATGTGTTCCATGATTTTGCGTTTGCCGCCGAAGCAGCCCACCGGCATGCCGCCACCGATGATCTTGCCGAATGTGCTCAGGTCCGGTGTTACGCCGTAATAGGCTTGGGCACCGCCGAGGGCGACACGGAAACCGGTCATCACTTCGTCGAAAATCAGCACCACGCCGTGCTTGTCGCACAGGGTCCGCAGGCCTTCGAGGAAACCCGGTGCCGGCGGTACGCAGTTCATGTTGCCGGCCACCGGTTCGACGATGATGCACGCCACGTCCTGGCCGACTTCGGCAAGCATGGCTTCTACTGCGTC
Source organism: Pseudomonas sp. GW822-FHT07A10 (assembly GCF_058798795.1). Taxonomy (NCBI): domain Bacteria; kingdom Pseudomonadati; phylum Pseudomonadota; class Gammaproteobacteria; order Pseudomonadales; family Pseudomonadaceae; genus Pseudomonas; species Pseudomonas sp. GW822-FHT07A10. The sequence goes on along the minus strand of NZ_JBXAKV010000009.1, from coordinate 119,837 downwards.
GATGTCGTTGAACGGCAGGGTCAGGGTGTGTTTGGCGAACGCCGCCGGTACACCGGCCGAGCTCGGTACGCCTTGGGTCAGGGCGCCGGAACCGGCCTTGACCAGCAGGCTGTCGGAGTGGCCGTGGTAGCAGCCTTCGAATTTGATAATGCTGTCGCGACCGGTGAAACCACGGGCCAGACGGATCGCACTCATGGTCGCTTCGGTGCCGGAGCTGACCATGCGCACCATTTCCATCGATGGCACGATCGAGCAGACCAGATCGGCCATCTCGGTTTCCATCGCGGTCGGGGCGCCATAGGACAATCCGTGCTCAAGCTGTTTGCGCACCGCGTCCAGCACGTCCGGGTGGCTATGGCCGAGAATCATCGGGCCCCAGGAACCGACGTAATCCACATAGCGCTTGTCGTCTTCGTCAGTGACGTAGGCGCCTTCGGCGTGTTTGAAGAACAACGGCGTGCCGCCAACGCTCTTGAACGCACGAACAGGCGAGTTCACGCCTCCGGGGATGTGTTTCTGGGCATTGGCAAACAGGGTTTCGGAACGAGACATTATTTGGCTCTCAAAATCAGGATTTGAACAATTCGTTAAAGGCGCGGGCGCGACGCGTCACTTCAGCCGTGCTCTCGGCGCCGAACAGGCCATGCACCACCGCCAGCAGATCGACCCCATGGGCCACCAGCGGGGCGGCGTTGTCCAGGGTGATGCCGCCGATCGCACAGATCGGCAGGTGCAGTTTGCTGCGGGCCTGGTCAAGCAAGTCGAGGCTGCATGCCGGTGCGCCGGGCTTGGTGTTGGAATTGAAGAAGCGGCCGAAGGCGACGTAACTGGCGCCTTCCTTGGCGGCTTGTTCGGCGAGTTCGAGTTGTGCGTGGCAGGTCGAGCCGATGATCGCCTGACGCCCGAGCAGTGCTCGCACCGGCATCAGTGGGCCATCAGTCTGGCCCAGGTGCACGCCGACATTCAGTCGCGCGGCCAGTTCGGCGTCGTCATTGATGATCAGCTGGGTCTTGTAGCGATCGCACAGATCACGCAGGGCTTCGGCCTCGCGCAGGCGGCGGGCCTCGTCGCTGCTTTTGTCGCGGTATTGCAGCAGGGTGACGCCGCCTTCGAGCGCCGCCTCCACGTACGAAAGAAATTTACCGGCCAGTAGCTGGCTGTCGGTAATGGCGTACAGGCCACGTAGTTTCATCGGACAAGCCTCTGCGCTTTACGCATCGAAAGTTACGAACAGAAATCCAGCGGCAGGCGGCGGGGCACGAACTGGCCTTTGCCCAGCTGTTCCGCATCTCGCAGGGTGCGCCAAGTGTAGTCAAGCGCGCTCTGTACGGCACTGGCGAGGTGTTCACCCTGGGCCAGGCGGCCGGCGAGGGCGCTGGCCAGCGTGCAACCGGAACCGTGATAACTGCCAGGCAGGCGCTGGCAGGTAAAGGTTTCGCGGCGACCGTCGCGGCTGTACAGGCGGTTGTGGATTTCGTGTTCGTCGCCATGGCCGCCGGTGATCAGCAGGTGTTTGACGAATGGCAGGAGTTTTTCCGCGCACTCGTCGGCGGTGCCTTCGGGCAGTTCGGCGAGGATGCGGGCTTCGGGAAGGTTAGGGGTGGCGATAATCGACAATGGCAGCAAGCGTTCGCGCATGGCGTAGCCGACTTCGTCCTTGCCCAGTCGTCCGCCACCGCCGGCGCGCAGCACCGGGTCACAGACCACTGGCAAATGCGGGTGCGCTGAAAGCAGTTCGACCACGGTGTCGACCATTTCCAGGGAACCGAGCATGCCCAGTTTGACGGCGGCGACTTCGGAGTCGTTGAGCACGGCATTGGCCTGGGCCAGCACCCACTCACGATCGAGTACGCGGAAGTCAGTGACGTTGACCGTGTCTTGCACGGTCAGGGCGGTGACGGCCGGAGCCGCATGGCAACCCTGGGCAAGCAGGGCTTCGATATCTGCCTGCAAGCCGGCGCCACCACTAGGGTCGTGGCCGGAGAGACAGAGGACAACGGGGCGAGAGCTGTAGATATTCATGGTGCGCGAGCTTACCACCAAACATGTTTTTCGGGTGTTGTGGCAGCCATCGCGGCCAATACATTGTGGCGAGGGGGCTTGCCCCCGTTGGGGTGCGAAGCGCCCCCTTTGCCTTCTGTCTGGTACACCGCGTCGGCAGATTTACGACTGCTTCGCAGCCGAACGGGGGCAAGCCCCCTCGCCACAGGTGTTCATCACCCATCGGGGCATTGTCACATCCTGATCAAGCCAACAGCTCTAGCTCAATACATTGCGCTGGAACGCCCGTTCTAGAGCCTTTGTAGGAAAAATTTCAATGGTGTTCAATGGCCAGCAACGGCTATGCTAGAGTGGATCCAAACCAATAACAGGTAATACCGGTTTTACGTCTACTCAAAAGGAATGGGGGGCTTCCTGACAGAACCGGACAGGCCACGCTGGGGCTTAAATGCGCTATTTGTTGATGTTGCTGTTGTGCTTGCCCCTCCTGGCGAGCGCCGTCGAGTTCGACGAGTTCACCCAGAGCCTTCCCCTGGGCCGAACGATGCAGGTTTATGAAGACGCGGGCGGTCAAGCGACCATTGCCGATGTCCGTGCGCAAGCCGCGGCCGGGCACTTCAAACCCCACGATAAAGCCACCCTCAACGCCGGCTATTCGCGTTCGGCGTTCTGGCTGAAAATCGACCTGCAATACCGTCCGACCAATCCGTCGGCGCAACGAACCTGGCTGTTGGAACTGGCCTATCCGCCCCTCGATCATCTTGATCTGTACTTGCCCGATGCTGGCGGTGACTATCAATTGGCCCGACAGACGGGCGATGCACTGCCGTTCGCCACTCGAGAGATTCGTCAGAACAACTATCTGTTCGATCTGAACTTTGCGCCCGGGCAGGCGCAAACCGTGTACCTGCGTCTGCAAAGCGAAGGCTCGATTCAGGCGCCCGTCACCTTGTGGTCGAGCACTGCTTACCTTGAAGAACAGCCGGTGCGGCTCTACGTGCTGGGGCTGATCTACGGCGTGTTGCTGGGGATGCTGGTCTACAACCTGTTCATCTTTCTCAGCGTGCGCGATACCAGTTACCTCTATTACATCTTTTACATCGCCTCGTTCGGCTTGTATCAGCTGTCGGTGAACGGCGCGGCCGTGGAGTATTTCTGGCCGAACAATCCGTGGTGGGCCAACGCCGCCACGCCGTTCTTCATCGGCTGTTCGGGGTTGTTCGGCAGCCAGTTTGCCCGCAGCTTCCTGCGGACGGCCACCCACAGCCGCTGGCTGGACCGTGTGCTATTGGCGCTGATCGCGTTCAGTGCGCTGGTGGTCGGGTTGTCTTTGATGACCAGTTACGCCCTGGCCCTGCGTCTGGCGACGGCGTTGGCGCTGGTCTTTACCGTGGTGATTTTCGCTGCCGGGGTTTTCGCCTGGTGGCGTGGCTTGAGGGTGGCGCGTTACTTCATCATTGCCTGGTCAGCATTTTTGCTCGGTGGTGTCGTCAACACGATGATGGTGCTGGGTTATTTGCCCAACGTGTTCCTCACCATGTACGCCAGCCAGATCGGCTCGGCGATCGAAGTGGCGCTGCTGTCCCTGGCCTTGGCCGATCGTATCAACGCGATGCGCGAACAACAGGCGCAGACGTTGTTCGATGCCGGTCAGAAACTCGAAGTACTGAACCAGCAACTGGCTCACAGCAACAGGCTCAAAGACGAATTCCTCGCCACCCTGACCCATGAACTGCGCACGCCCATGAACGGTGTGATCGGTTCGCTGGAGCTGATGCAGACCGTCGAGATGAACCCAGAGCTGGAGCAATATCAGCAAACGGCGGCAGGTTCGGCGCGGGACATGATGCGCATGGTCAATAGCATCCTCACCTTGACCGAGTTGCAGGCCGGCAAGCTCAAGGTCTATCCGGACACGTTCAGCTTGCGCAGTACAGTCGAGTCTTTGCGCGGGCAATTCGATGGCAATGCGTCGGGCAAGTCGCTGGACTTCAAGGTCGAGGTAACGCCCGGGTTGCCGGATCGTTTGTTCGGCGACAGCGGCAAGCTGGTGCAATGCCTGGAATGCCTGTTGGACAACGCAATCAAATTTACCCGAGTCGGTGGTCTGGCGCTGCGGGTGACGGGTAAACCGGCGGCAGAGCCGGGTCGGCTGGCGCTGTCTTTTGCGGTGATCGACACCGGCATCGGTTTTACCGATTTGGGAGAGGCGACGCTGTACCAGCGCTTCTTCCAGCTCGACGGTTCGATGACCCGTGAGTACGGCGGTCTGGGTGTTGGCCTGGCGATCTGTCGGCAGTTGGTCGAATTGCTCGGCGGCCGCCTGAGCCACCGTTCGGAACTGGGCCGTGGAAGCCGCTTCCAGCTCGACGTCGAGTTCGAGCTGGCGGTGGTAGAGCCCGCCTCCTCGATCACCCGGCAAACCACCGGCCTGCGCTTGCCCCAGGAGTGCACGGTATTGCTGGTCGATGACAACAGCATCAATCAATTGGTGATGCGCGGCATGTTGCTCAAGCTTGGGTTCCGGGTACGCACCGCTGACAATGGCCTTGCTGCGCTCGATCAATTGCAGTGTGAAGCGGTTGACGCGGTAGTGCTCGATTGCCAGTTGCCGCCAGCGGACAGCGCCTCCATCTGCCGCCGGATCCGTGCGTTGCCGGGTTGCGCCGAATTACCTGTGTTCATGATTGCCCTGAGTGTGGACCGAGTGCACTGCCCGAGCGACACCGTGGTCGACTACCTGAACAAACCGGTGAAATTCGAGGACCTGCAGGCTGCGCTCTATCGACGGGTGCTCTGTTCTGGACAAGGCGAAAGCGCCGACAGTTAGGCAGATATGCCACTTTGTTCAGCCTCGGGGCGGTGCTTAACTGAAAGTCCCTTGGCTGACCAAAGGAGCCCCGTCATGAACCTGCATCAGTTCGCCGAAACCCACGAAGTCACCAACCAGCCACCGTCGTTGGACGGCACCAACCTCTATCGCATCGACCTGCCTTTGCAGGAATGGTCGCGGCAGTTCGATGCCGGTTGGGCCGAGTCGCGGATCGACGCTTACGGCGCATTGGCCGGCGGGCCGCTGATGGAGGCCGGGTTTGCGGCCAATCAAAACAAACCGGTGTTTGTCAGCCATGACCGTTACGGCCATCGCATCGACCTGGTGGAATTTCATCCGGCTTATCACCAGTTGATGCGCACGGCGGTGGAGCATGGCCTGACAGGGTTGCCCTGGACCGATCCGCAACCGGGCGCCCACGTTGCCCGCGCGTCCATGACGTATTTGCACAGTCAGGCTGAAGCCGGCAGCGGTTGCCCGTTGACCATGACCTTCGCCAGCGTCCCGGCGATGCGCCTGCAACCGGATCTGGCCCGGCAATGGTTGCCGAAAATCCTCGCCACCGAATACGACCCGCGCAATGTCGGCATGGCCCACAAGGCCGGGGTCACCATCGGCATGGCGATGACCGAGAAGCAGGGCGGCACCGACGTGCGGGCCAACACCACCAAGGCCTATCCGGTCGGCGCCGGTGGGCCGGGCCAGGCGTATGAACTGGTGGGCCACAAGTGGTTCTGCTCGGCGCCGATGTGCGACGCCTTCCTGACCCTGGCCCAGACCGACAAAGGGCTGACCTGTTTCCTGCTGCCGCGTCATCGCCCGGATGACACGCGCAATCAGTTCTACATACAGCGGCTGAAAAACAAACTCGGCAACTGGTCCAACGCCTCCAGCGAGGTGGAGTTCCGTGGCGCCCTGGCCTGGATGGTCGGCGAAGAGGGCCGGGGCGTTCCGACCATTATCGAAATGGTCGCCATGACCCGCTTCGATTGCATGGTCGGCTCCAGCGCGCTGATGCGCCAGGCCCTGACCCAGGCCAGCCATCACTGCGCCCACCGCCAGGTCGGTGGCAAGTTGCTCAGCAAACAACCCTTGATGCAAAACGTGCTGGCCGACCTGGCCCTGGAAAGCGAAGCCGCCCTGGCGTTGAGCCTGCGCATGGGCCGGGCGCTGGATCATCTGGATGACGAGCACGAAGCGAAATTCGCTCGATTGGTGACGGCAGTGGGCAAGTACTGGATCTGCAAACGCGCGCCCGCGATGATCAACGAAGCGGCCGAATGCATGGGCGGCGCCGGTTACGTCGAAGAAAGCATCTTGCCGCGACTGTACCGTGAGGCACCGGTCAACTCGACGTGGGAAGGTTCCGGCAACGTGCAATGCCTCGACGTGTTGCGCGCGTTGTCGAAAGAACCGGGCGTGCTCGATGTGCTGTTCAACGAGTTGGGCGATGGCCATGGCGACAAACGCCTGGCCACACACATCGGCCAGTTGCAGAGGGCGTTCAAGGACACTGACGACATTCAATATCGCGCCCGCCAGCTCACCGAAGATATCGCCTTGGGGCTTCAGGCCAGGCTGTTGCTGGAGGCGGGCAATGCGGCGGTCAGTGATGCGTTTATCGCCAGCCGCCTCGGTTCGGCCGGTCGGGTGTATGGAACGTTGCCACGTGGGCTGGATGTGGAAGCGATTGTGGCGCGGTCGACGCCGCAAGGGTTTTGACCATGATTTGATGAACACTACCGGGATTATCTGTGTCTCAGAATTGATGTACAGCCAACACGCCACTGTTCCCGTGAAGCGATGATGCAGGCAAGATGAAGGTCTGCAAGTCAGAACACAGGAAGCTGATCGTGACCGAAGCGTTTATTGTCGTTCAAACCGCCGAGCAAGCCGTGGACCGGCTTGCTGTCTTGCACGAGCGTGCAACCACAGCGCTGAATCAGGCGCTCAAGCGTTATCTCAAGGATCGCGTCGAGCCGGACGCTGAACAGCGTGCCCTGTTTCGTTATCCCGAGTTGCGTCTGACCTACCTCTGCCAGGGCGAAGTCCCACAGACCACTCGCGCCTATGCCAAGGTTCAATTGCCGGGGACCTACAGCGTCACCGTCACTCATCCGGCAGCCTTTCGCAAATACCTGCTGGAACAACTCGTTCCGTTGATGCACGACTTCACCGTGACTGTGGAAGTCGGCGTCAGCCAGCAAAACATTCCTTATCCCTACGTGGTCGAGCAGGGCGATGAACTGGCCGGCTCTGGCGTTACGGCGGCGGTACTGGCGCGGGTGTTCCCGAGTACGGATCTGTCGGCCGCCACCGATGGCATCGCCGATGGCTTGTACGATTGGGAAAACACCGACCCGCTGCCACTGGCCCTGTTCGATGCCGCGCGGGTGGACTTCTCCCTGCGGCGCCTGGTGCACTACACCGGCAGCGACTGGCGGCATGTGCAGCCGTGGATTCTGCTGACCAACTACCACCGTTACGTCGACCAGTTCATCGTTCATGGCCTGGAGCAACTGCGCAAAGACCCGCGTTTTGTGCGCATGGTGTTGCCGGGCAACGTGATCATTGAAAAGTCCATGGACCATGGCGAAGCCTCGGCGATTGCGGCGGGCGTGGTCTGGCATCGTTACCAGATGCCGGCCTATCACCTGATCGCCAGCGACGGCCATGGCGTAACCCTGGTGAACATCGGCGTCGGCCCGTCCAACGCCAAGAACATCACCGATCATTTGGCCGTGTTGCGGCCGCACTGCTGGCTGATGATCGGCCACTGCGGCGGCTTGCGTCAGTCGCAGACCATTGGCGATTACGTGCTGGCCCACGCTTACATGCGCCGCGATGGGATTCTCGACCGGGTGGTGCCGCCGAACATTCCGATTCCGGCCCTGGCCGAAGTGCAGTTGGCGTTGCAGCAAGCAGCGGCCAACATCACCGGTGAGAAGGGCGACGAACTGAAGAAACGCCTGCGTACCGGCACCGTGTTGACCTACGACGACCGTAACTGGGAACTGCGCTGGGCGCAGGAACGTCCGCTGATCAACCTGTCCCGCGCCGTGGCGGTGGACATGGAAAGCGGTACGATTGCGGCCCAGGGTTATCGCTTGCGGGTGCCCTATGGCACGTTGCTCTGTGTGTCGGATAAACCGCTGCACAGCGAAATCAAACTGCCGGGGTCGGCCAACGCGTTCTATGAGCGCGCGGTCAGTCAGCACCTGAAGATCGGTATCGAGGCGGTGGATTTGCTGCGCACCGAGCTCAACTCGTTGCACTCGCGCAAGCTGCGCAGCTTCGACGAGCCGCCGTTCCGCTGATTGTTCTCATGGTCATTTGACGGTTGGGGCACTAGCATTAGCAGCCCTGACCGTTAGATGTTCTTCTCGCCATGTCCCGTCCTCAACGTCCCGTTTCCCGCCGCCCTGGCGTGAAGCCTGTGTCATCCTCTTCAGCCCCGCGCCGTGTCGCCAAAGCGCCACCGGCCGAGCCGAGGCTGATTCTGTTCAACAAACCTTTCGATGTGCTGACGCAATTCAGCGACGGCGAAGGGCGGGCGACGCTCAAGGACTTTATCGAGATCCCGGGGATTTACCCGGCAGGACGGCTGGACCGTGACAGCGAAGGCTTGTTGCTGCTGACCAACGACGGCCAGCTTCAGGCGCGGATTGCCGACCCGAAACACAAACTGGCCAAGACTTACTGGGTGCAAGTGGAAGGCGAGCCAACCGCCGAGCAGTTGCAGCGTTTGCGCGAGGGCGTCGAGCTGAACGACGGTATGACCTTGCCCGCCGAGGCGCGGCAGCTTGAAGAACCTGAGCTGTGGCCACGCAACCCGCCAGTGCGTTTTCGCAAAAGCGTGCCCACCAGTTGGCTGGAGTTGGTGATTCGCGAGGGGCGCAACCGTCAGGTGCGGCGCATGACCGCGGCGGTCGGCTTGCCGACGTTGCGCCTGGTGCGGGTCAGAATCGGTGACTGGTCGATCGAAGGGCTCGATCAGGGCCAGTGGAAGGAAGTGCCGGCGCGTTTATAGCGTGCCGGATTCGATCAGGCCGATGACCACGCTTTTGATCACGAATGCGGCCACGCCGAGTCCCAATACAAAGAACAGGATGAACGAGCCGAAGCGCCCGGCCTTGGATTTTTTTGCCAGATCCCAGACGATGAAACCCATGAAAATGATCAGGATGCTGACCAGGCCAGTCATCATCCACTCTTCGAAAACTGCAGGATCCATTGAACATCTCCAGCGCGGGTGGGGCTAAAAAGGCCGGAGGAGTATACGCCAAGGGGGATTGGCGAGGTATTGACCTGCGTCGGATTGTGGCGAGGGGGCTTGCCCCCGTTGGGTTGCGAAGCAGCCCCAAAGCCAGCCCATGAGTTTTACCTGACACACCGCGTTCTTTGATTTTACGACCGCTGCGCGGCCGAACGGGGCGGTGCGGCGTTCCGACAAGCCCCTCGCCACAATCAGCTGCGCAGGTGGGTTAGAGGCAGTTCAGTGCTGTTAAGCACCTGGTTCAACACAAAACTCGACCGTACACTCGTCACCCCTTCAATCCTGGTCAGATGACCCAGCAGCAGCTTCTGATAGTGATCCATGTCCGGCACCACCACCTTGAGCTGATAATCTGCATCCATCCCGGTCACCAGGCTGCATTCCAGCACTTGCGGTAACGTGCGAATGGCGGCTTCGAAGTTCTCGAAACGCTCGGGAGTATGGCGGTCCATGCCGATCAGCACGTAGGCGGTCAGGCTCAGGCCGAGCATCTTGCGGTCGAGCAAGGCGACCTGGCGGGATATGTAGCCGTCGTCTTCCAGTTGCTTGACCCGCCGCGAGCAAGGCGAAGGCGACAGGCCGATGCGTTCGGCCAGCTCCTGATTGGAGATGCGCGCGTCGCGCTGTAATTCCGCCAAAATACTCAGGTCGTATCGGTCGAGTTTGCTCATCAATCAGGCCTTTGTCATAACTATTGCGGCAGATTATCTATCCTGAGTTAAAAATTGCGCAAGTGATGTTTATTTGAGCAATCTTCGCAATCCTCTGTCGGTGCTCCGGGCCTATTCTTATCACCAGAATCACTGCTCGGACAAACAGTCCAGTGCGGCTCGCCCAATCAGGCCAGCTGCGGTCGCCACCCCTACCGGGGATGCGTCGGCCCCCGAGCTACACACTGTCCAGAAGACGGCGTGAGGTGAGCCGACGTCATAAGCGTCGAGCACGGACGAAGTTCTCAAAGGGAGGCCGACGGGTCTCCCTTTTTTCTTGCCCGCAATTTGGCATGCCCTTAATAAAGAGCCGCTCAATAAAAAAGTTACGTGACTGATAACCTGTTGCAGAACCGGCCTGCGCTTTCCCAGTCTTACGTACAGGCCCTAACCCGCCGTGAGGAAAAGAATGAAATCGCGCATCTGGCGTTTGGCCGGTGTTGGTTTGCTGTGTGTGAGTGTCACTGCACAATCGCTTGCCGATGAACCGCAGAACCGCGGCCCCGATGGCGGGCAACATGGGCCTGATCATCGTGGCAATGACCAGGGCCAGGGCCGTGGCGGCAGCAATCAGCCACGCCCGCAGAACAACGAAATCATTCGTGGCGACAACAGCCGCAAGTTTGAACTCCACGACCAGAATCAGGGCGGCCAGTGGCAGAACCGGGCGCCGCACGAGTCCAACAATCAGGGCGGTCAGTGGCAGAACCGTACGCCGCACGACTCCAGCGTTCAGGGCGGCCAGTGGCAGAACCGTCCGCTACACGATTCAAACGTTCAGGGTGGCCAGTGGCAGAACCGTACACTGCACGACTCCAACGTTCAGGAGCGAGCGCCGCAACAACCGAGTAATAATCTGCCAATCCAGAGTCGGCCCGATACCGTGCGCCAGACCCAGGAACCGCGGCGTGGCTACTATCAGGACGAACCGTGGCGTAACAATCGCAACCAGCCATGGCAGACCGGGGGGCGGGAGCCACGTCACGATGACCGTCGCTGGCCCGGTCGCCCGGAGGGGCACGGCACAGGCTGGGGCCCCGGTCCGCAGTATCGTCCTGGGTACGTGATCGACCGCTTCCCGGAGGAGCGTCACTTCCGTGTGCCGTATCGTGGCCAGGATTATTTCTATTCCGGTGGTTACTGGTATCGCCCGCAAGGCCCGCGTTATGTGGTGGTTCAGCCGCCTCGCGGGATTCGTGTCAGCTACTTGCCCGATTACGCCCGTGAAGTGTGGATCGGCGGCACGCTGCTGTTCCTGGCGGCCGGCGCGTATTACGCCTACCAGGAGAGCACTCAAGATTACGTCGTGGTCGAACCGCCCGTGCAGCCGCAACCGGTGAGCAATGGTTATGACGTGGTGGCGTACCCGGCCAACGGCCAGTCGCCGGAGGAAGTCAGCCGGGACGCTTATGAATGTTATCGCTGGGCCGTGCAACAGAGCGGTTTCGATCCACGTACCGCCACCTACCAACCGGATCCGTCGGTGGTGCAAGCTTACCGACAGGCTCAGGGCAACTGCCTGAGCAGTCGCGGTTATCAGGTGAGTTACTGAGCCCTGGCGGCCTTCACCACTTCCTGCGGGTCGGCGTGCACCAGCACTTCGGCTCGCGGGTAGATGGCATGAATCGCATCGGCGGCTTGATCGCTGATGCCGTGGGCGACTGACAGGGTCAAGTCTCCCGGCAATTCCAGATGCAATTGCACGAACCACTGGTTGCCGGAAATCCGTGTGCGCAAGTCGTGGGCACCCAGAACGCCGGGTACGCTGCAGGCCAGTTCGAGCATGTGCTGGCTGACATCGGTCGGCAACTCTTCATCCATCAGCACTGCAAAACTTTCCCGGGCGATTTGAATCGCGCTCCAGAGGATGTAAGCAGCGATCCCCAGGCCGAACCACGGGTCGACTTGCTGCCAGCCAAACCCTGCCAGCACCAGCGCTACGAGAATGCCGCCGTTGAGCAGCAGGTCCGAGCGGTAATGCAAGGAGTCGGCATTCACTGCGTTTGAGCCGGTAGCCTTGATTACCCGGTGCTGCAACATCAGCAGGGCCACGGTCAGGACGAGGGAGAACACAATCACCCCGATGCTGAGCCACGCTGCGCCTATCGGTTCCGGATGTTTCAACCGTTCGATCGCCTGCAGGGCAATCAGCACCGCACTGCCGCCAATGAACAGCGCCTGAGCCATGCCCGCCAGTGATTCAGCCTTGCCGTGCCCATAACGATGATCGTCATCGGCCGGGCGCAAGGCGTAATGCACGGCCATCAGATTGAGCAGCGAGCTGACGCCGTCGAGCGCCGAGTCGGTCAACCCGGCGAGCATGCTCACCGAGCCGCTCAGCCACCAGGCGATGGCTTTGGCGATGATCAATATGCACGCGACCGCCACCGAGGCGCGCGTCGCCAACCGCAGCAGGCGGGCGTGGTCGGTAGGGGTAGTCATCAGTGCTGTGGTTCCTTCAAATGCACGAATTATGCAGCCGGTTGCAGGCCGAACATAGCCAGTTGCTGGGCGCTGCCCTTGTGCTGGATCAGGCGCGGATCGTCCAGCGGGAAGCTGCGGCCCAGTTCACTTTCGAGAATAGTCTGCAACTTGTGGTTATCGACCTTGCCGTCGGCACCGATCGCTTCCTTGAGTTTTTCCGGGGCCACCTGAGCGGTCCGGCCGGGCTCGAAGTAAATGGCACCGGTGGCGAAGTCGACTGCAAAGGCGATCAGGCCGGGGATGATATAGAACAGCAGACCCACGGCATCCAGCGCGGCAATGGCCGGGTCGATCTTGCCGTCAATCTGGCCGCGGCGATCGGGGTAGAAAATCGAGCCGCAGGCGGTCATTTGGGTCAGCAAGGACGCGATCAATACACCGCCGATCAAGCGAAAGGGAGCACGCATTTGAAATCTCCTGGGTTATCTAGGAACGAAGCATCGTCGATATGAATTAGGACCGCGCTGAACGCCGTTATACTCGCCGCTCTGTTTGGGAGCCAGTATGATTTCTTTGCCGATTGATGAAGTTTTACCCGCCCTGCGTGAAGCCCTCGCTACACGCCACGAAGCCGTGCTCGAAGCACCGCCCGGTGCCGGTAAAACCACCCGGGTACCGTTGGCCTTGCTTGATGAGCCGTGGCTGGCCGGGCAGACCATTCTAATGCTCGAACCGCGCCGGTTGGCAGCGCGGGCTGCGGCGGAGCGCTTGGCCAGTGAATTGGGCGAGAAGGTCGGCGAAACCGTGGGCTATCGCATTCGTCTCGACAGCAAGGTCGGCCCCAATACCCGCATCGAAGTGGTCACCGAAGGCATCCTCACCCGGCGCTTGCAGGATGACCCGGCGCTGGAAGGCGTGGGCTTGCTGATTTTCGATGAATTCCACGAGCGCAGCCTCGATGCCGACCTGGCGCTGGCCCTGAGCCTGAATGGCCGGGAGCTGTTCCGCGACGATCAACCGCTGAAAATCCTCTTGATGTCGGCAACCCTGGAAGGAGAACGCCTGGCCGGGTTGCTGGATGACGCGCCAATCCTGCGCAGCGAAGGGCGCATGTACCCGGTAGCGATGCGCTGGGGCCGGCCGTTTCAGCCCGGTGAGTTCATCGAGCCAAAGGTGGTGCAGACCATCCTCGACGCGCTGAACGATGAAACCGGCAGCCTGCTGGTGTTCCTGCCGGGGCAGGCGGAAATTCGGCGGGTGCATCAACAATTGGCCGATGCCTTGGGCGAGGGCACGCCGGTGTTGCTGTGCCCGCTGCACGGCGAACTGGACCTGGCGGCGCAGCGGGCGGCGATTGATCCGGCGCCTGCGGGCAAGCGCAAAGTGGTGCTGGCCACCAACATCGCCGAAACCAGCCTGACCATCAATGGCGTGCGCGTGGTGATCGATGCCGGGTTGGCGCGGGTGCCGCGTTTCGACCCCGGCAGCGGCATGACTCGCCTGGACACCCAACGCATTTCCAAAGCCAGTGCCACGCAGCGCGCGGGCCGGGCCGGGCGTTTGGAGCCCGGCGTGTGTTATCGCTTATGGTCGCAGGATCAGCACGAGCAACTGGCGGCTTACGCCAGTGCGGAAATCCTCTCGGCGGACCTTGCCGGGCTGGCCTTGCAACTCGGTCGTTGGGGCGTGACGCCGGGGCAGTTGGTTTGGCTCGATGTGCCTCCGGCAGCAGCTTATGCACAGGCCCAGGATCTGCTTGAGCGTTTGGGGGCGCTGGAGGGTGAAGCGCTGACCCGTCATGGTCAGGCCATGGCCGAACTACCGGCCCACCCTCGGATCGCCCATTTGCTGCTACGTGGCCAGGCGCTCGGTCTGGCCGACATGGCCTGCGATGTCGCGGCACTGCTTGGTGAGCGCGATATCTTGCGTGGTGCTGGCGCGGACCTGCACAGCCGACTGGTGCTGCTGTCCGGCGAAGAGCGGGCCGCTCGCGGTGCGCAGGGCGGTGTTCAACGGGCCCGGCAACTGGCGCGGCAGTATCGCGGTTATTTGCGCGGCAAAGCGTCGGAGCCGGTCAGCGATCCCGAGCATCCGCGTTGGCTCGGTGCGTTGCTGGCATTGGCTTATCCTGATCGGGTCGCTCAACAGCGGCGGGCCGGTGGCGCTGAATATCGCCTGGCCAACGGCCGCGCAGCACTGTTCGCCGAAGCCGACAGTTTGATGAAACAACCGTGGCTGGTGATCGCCGATCTGGGCAGTCGTCAGGGCCAGCGTGAAGAACGGATTTATCTGGCGACGGATTTTGATCCGGCGCTGTTCGACTCCGTGCTGGCCGAACAGGTGCGGTGTGTCGATCAACTGGATTGGGATGAGCGCGAAGGTGTGCTGCGGGCCGAGCGTCAGCGCAAGGTCGGCGAGTTGATCCTCAGCCGCGAACCGCTGACCGGGCTCGATGAAAGCGCTCGCAGTCAGGCATTGGTGAATCTGGTGCGACGCAAAGGTCTGGAGCTGTTGCCCTGGACGCCAGAGCTGCGTCAGTGGCAGGCGCGGGTGGCGTTGTTGCGGCAGTTGGATCTCGCGGGTAAAGGCGAGAGCGAATGGCCGGATGTCAGCGACGCAACCTTGCTCAAAAGCCTCGAACACTGGCTGATGCCGTACCTGGGCAAAGTCTCGCGGCTCAGTCACTTCGCCAATCTGGACCTGTCGAGCATCGTTCACAACTTGCTGCCGTGGCCGTTGCCGCAACGGCTCGAAGAGCTGGCGCCGCATCATTTGAGCGTGCCGTCGGGTTCATCGATTCGTCTGGATTACAGTGAACAGCCACCGATTCTGGCGGTGCGGTTGCAGGAGTTGTTCGGCCTGGCCGAGACCCCGCGCATTGCGGGTGGTCGGCAAGTGGTGAAACTGCATCTGTTGTCCCCGGCGCGGCGGCCAGTGCAGGTGACTCAGGATTTGGCGAACTTTTGGCGCAGCACCTATGCCGAGGTGAAGAAGGATTTGAAGGGTCGGTATCCGAAGCACTACTGGCCGGATGATCCGCTGGTGGCCGAGGCGACGGCGCGGATCAAACCCCGTAAATAATATCGACGGCCCCGCATTGCGAGGGACTTGTGGCGAGGGGGCAAGCCCCCTCGCCACAAAGGCTGGCAATGTGCCGGATGAATTTAAGGCGCGGCCGGCAACAAAAACCGCGCAATCACCGGCAAATGATCGGAAATGCGCAACGTATCGTCCTGCCGCACCCGCGCTTCGACCCGTTTGATGCGCGGGCTGTAAAACAGGTAGTCGACGGTCCGGTCCGGCCCGTTCAAGCCGGGATCATTCGGGTAATGGGTCAACCATTGTGCCCGGTCGATACCGCTGGCTTCGTTGTTGGTGGGGATCATCGGGTATTTGTCCCACAGCACATGCAGCGCGCTGTCGGCAGAGTAGGGTGTGCGTTGCTCGGCGGGCAGGCGTTGATACTGGCCCAGTGGCAATAGATTGAAATCACCACCGATCAACCACGGCGTGCCGCGGCTTTCGAACTTGTCGAGCACCTTGGCCACAGCCGTCACCTGGGTTTGCAAGGTATCGTCGAGCTGGCTGGCGCGGTCCAGATGGGTGTTGAGCACGGCCATCTGGCCACCGTCGTTCAATGCCAGGTACGTGACCAGCAAGGCGTCTTTCGGCTTGAACTGACGGCTGATGACATTGGCCGGCGCGACCGGCAATTGCAGGCGTTCGGCGTGTTCGATCCGGTAGCGGCTCAGGGTTGCCAATTGCCGGCCAACGCTGCCGAAGATGTGCAGTTCAGGTACGAAGTCGGCTTTCCAGTCGAAGGCCTGAGTGGTGCACGGATACAGGTCGGTGACCCGATCCTGAAGTAATTTGAACTGGTTCTGGTAGTCGCTGGCCTTGGCGCCGTCATCGAGTTCCTGCAACAGCACGATGTCCGGTTGCTCGTCGCGAATCACCCGCGCCACTTCGTCGAGGCTGAAGGCCATGTCTTCAGGTGTAGGGGTTTCGTCGTCTCCTGCGGCCAGGTCGTTCCAGAACACGTAGCGCTTGCCGGCCAGATACTGGACGTTCCAGGTCATCACCTTCAACGCCTGGCCGGGCACCAGCGTCGGCGCCTGGGCGTTGCAACTGACCGGCAGCGCTTCCTTGGCGTCGGGACGCCAGGTCAGGCTGTAGATCAGCAATGCAATCAGGCTGATGGCGATCAGCAGGCACAGCAGGGTGTAGCGCAGTAGACGGGGCATCGCTCGGCTTATCGCGTTACAAGATTGACCCCGAGCATAACCGAGAGCAGCGCCAAAGCCCAAGGGTAGAGCGGTCAGAGCCGCTCATCAGATTTCTCGGGCGCATCGGCGATCAGCATGAACAAACGGAACAGCACCACGCTGGTGAACAGCTGCAGGAAGCTGTGGGCGCTGTCGATCAGCAGCGAGATCACCGGGTTCTGCGGGTCAGGGTAAACCGCCAGCGTCGCTCCCTTGAGCACCCACAGCGGGCCCATCACGCACAGAATGCACACCAGGATGCGTATGAAATGCCCGCGGGTCAGGCGCAGGCTTTCCTTCATCGCCGCCAGCGGTGCCAGGCCGCGCAGCACCAACAGGTACTCGCCGAACGCCAGCGTCACCATCAGCCAGATGCCCGGCAGGAAATAGAGCGACAGGCCGATCAGGATCAGCAACGTATTGAGGGCGGTCAGCACGGCGAAGCGCGGCCACAGGGACGCAGCGGCTGCCAACAGGTCGCGGGTACGCGGTGATTCGCCTCGGCTGCGGGCATCGAGGAACAGGATCAGCGCTGCGGTGTACAGCGGATACACCAGCAAGCCGACAATCACACTGATGCCGGCGAAACTGTCCGGCCCGGTGGAGCGGTCGACCACTTGTTGCAGCAGCGCCTCGACAATCACCAGCGGCAGGCATAGCTGCACAATCTGGCCCAGGTTGCGCTTGAAGAAATACAGAGAGTCACGCAGTACATCGAACGAATTCATCAGTCGGTATCGCAGGTTGAAAGCAGTGCCTCACTTTAACCGATCAACCCCTTCGGGGCGCAAACGTAAACGTTCGGTAAAGGTCATTGAAACATCCTGTATCAGCCCCATTACTGGTGAGCACCTTATCCACTGTGGGTGAGGGCAATGATATTCCCGGCAATCTACGAGGTCGCCATGAACAGCGAAGAACAAACCCTGATCGATGGACTGTTTTCCCGGCTGCAACAGGCCGAAACGGACTCAGCCCCGCGCGACGCCCAGGCCGAGGCGCGGATCAAGGAACACCTGACTCGCCAACCAGCGGCGGGCTATTTCATGACCCAGGCGATTCTGGTGCAAGAGGCAGCCATCAAGAGCCTCGACGAACAGAACAAGCAACTCACCCAGCAAGTGCAGCAATTGCAGGCCGAACTGCAACAGGCCAAGGCCCAGACAGCGGCACCGGCACCGAGCAGCGGCGGCTTTTTGTCGAGCATCTTCGGCGGCGCTTCCCGTGATCCGCAGCCTGCGCCGACTCAAAGCGCAACCCCCTCGAATGGCGGCTGGCGTGAACCAGGACGGCCGTCGTTCAACTCGCAGCCGCAGCAAAACTTCGGTGCACCGCCTGCTCAGCAGAACTTCGGAGCGCCACCTCAACAGAATTACGCACCGCAACAGCCTGTCGGCAGCGGTTTCCTCGGCGGTGCGTTAAAAACGGCAGCGGGCGTGGCTGGTGGCGTGATGCTGGCGCAAGGCATCAGCAGCCTGTTCCATCACAATCAGCAGCCGGAAGTGGTTGAAGTCATCAAGGAAGAACCGGCCAAGGTCAACGATCAGAGCGATAGCAGCGGTTGGGGCGACGATCAGCGCGTGGCTGACAACTCCAGCGATCAGGGCGGTTTCACCGACGCGAATTACGACGATGACGGTTCATCGTTCTTCGGTGGCGATGACGACGACTCCTTCATCTGACCTGCCATTCGTCCGGAGCGCCATGGCGCTCCGGGCCGATTGTTCGCGGAACAATCCTTCAGGCTGGCATACTGGGCGACTTTTCGGGCCTGGAGCCTGATCCAGCCCGCGCGTCTGTGCGCCACGACCCCGCGCGCCAACGCGCTGAGAGGATGTACGGTGAAAAAAATCGCAGTGTTCGCCGATGTCCAGAACCTCTACTACACCGTGCGTCAGGCCTATGGTTGCCACTTCAACTACGCCGCTTTGTGGGCTGACGTCAGCAAGCAGGGGCAGATCGTCGAGGCCTACGCCTATGCGATCGATCGTGGCGACAGCAAACAGCAGCAGTTTCAGCAGATCCTGCGCAACCTCGGCTTCGTCGTGAAGCTCAAGCCCTACATCCAGCGCAGCGACGGTTCGGCCAAAGGCGACTGGGACGTGGGCATCACCCTCGACATCATGGACGCCGCCGACCATGTCGACGAAGTGGTGCTGGCCTCCGGCGACGGTGATTTCGACATGCTGCTGGAGCGCATCATCGCCAAGCACGGCGTGCAGGCGGTGGCCTACGGCGTGCCGGGCCTGACGGCCAATTCGCTGATCCGCGCCGCCAGTCGTTACGTGCCGATCGAAGGCGCGTTGCTGCTCAAGAATTGATTTTTACGGAGTTGAAACAGGTTTGGAACGCATAGCAGTCATCGACTTTGAAACCACCGGGATCTCCCCGAGCAGCAGCTGCCGGGCCACGGAAATTGCCGTGGTGATTCTTGAACAGGGGCGCATCGTCGAGCGTTACCAAAGTCTGATGAATGCCGGCGTGCGGGTGCCGGCGTTCATCGAACAACTGACCGGCATCAGCAACGCCATGCTGCGCACTGCGCCCTCGGCCGAGCAGGTGATGAACGAGGTCAACGAATTCGTCGGCATCACGCCGTTATTGGCGCACAACGCTGCGTTCGACCAGAAGTTCTGGGACTACGAGCTCGGGCGAATCAAACGTACACGCCTGCAGAACTTTGCCTGCTCGCTGTTACTCGCCCGCCGCCTGATGCCTGCCGCGCCGAACCACAAACTCGGCACCCTCACCACCTTCGCCCGCCTGCCCAATACCGGCAAGGCTCACCGGGCCATGGCCGATGCGGAAATGGCCGCCAACCTGACGGCGCATCTGGCGCAAGAGCTGCGGCAAAAGCATGGATTGCGCGAGTTGTCCCATGATCTGTTGTGCAGCCTGCAGAAAGTGCCGGCGGCGAAGATCAATGAGCATTTGAAGCGGTATCGCGGGTTCTGACGGAAGCACTGCTGGACAGCTCCTACAGGGGAACTATTTGCCATTCCCCTCCAGCTGCCCCAACGGCACCCGCTTCTCAATGGCGCTGGATAGCACAATCGAGGTCTTGCTGAACCCGAACGTGGCGATCCGGTTGATCAACTCTTCCAGCTCCGGCATCGAGCCTACCGCCGCTTGCATGATCACGCACGGGTCGCCGGTGACGCGATGGCATTCGGTGAGCTGTGGGATTTTGATCAGTTCGTCGTAGGTTTTCTGTTTACCGTGCTGGTTCAGGCGCAGCTCGATGACGCACTGGATCGGCAGGCCGATTTTGGACATGTCGATTTTTGCCTGGTAACCGGTGATCACCCCGCAGGCTTCAAGTTTGGCAACGCGTTCGGCCACCGCCGGAGCGGACAGGTTCACCTTGCGCGCCAGATCGGCGTAGGACGCACGACCGTTTTCCAACAGGGCGCTGAGGAGCATGCGGTCGTATTTGTCCATCGTGGCCTACCTGAAAAATGACTGACTTTCGAAAGCACGGTTTATAGCGTCGAACTCCGTGTTTTGAAAAGTGTACCGGCGCTATAAACAGGTTTTGTAGCTTATTTTCCAGCGTTGGCCTTTCTAGAATAGCGGCTCTCCTTGTCTTGTTCATCGAGCTGCCCATGTCTGGTCTACGCCGTTTTTCCTTACCGCTGATCGCTGCTTTTTTCGCGTTGTACGTGATTTGGGGATCGACCTACCTGGTGATTCGCATCGGCGTGCAGTACTGGCCGCCGTTGCTGCTCGCCGGTATCCGCTTCGTGCTCGCCGGGACATTGATGTACGCGTACCTACGCTGGCGCGGGGCGCCGGCGCCGACCTGGGCGCAGTGGAAAGCGGCGGGGATCATCGGGATTTTGCTGCTGACATGCGGTAACGGTGCGGTGAGCGTCGCCGAACACACGGGCGTGGCCTCTGGCGTGGCCGCGTTGGCGGTGGCGACGGTGCCGCTGTTTACCTTGTTGTGCGGATATTTCTGGGGCGCGCGTAATACCCGTCTCGAATGGGCCGGGATTGTGCTCGGGCTGATCGGTATTGCCATGCTCAACCTCGGCTCCAACCTGCAATCGAGCCCGTTGGGCGCAGCGTTGCTGGTGTTCGCGGCGGCGTCCTGGGCCTTCGGCTCGGTGTGGAGCAAACATTTGCCGTTGCCTCAGGGCGCGATGGCCAGTGCTGTGGAGATGCTGGTGGGTGGCGTGGTGTTGCTGATCGGCAGTGCGGTGAGTGGCGAGCGTCTGGAAAGTCTGCCGCCGATCGAAGGCTGGGCGGCGCTGGCGTACCTGATCCTTTTCGGCTCGATCATCGCCTTCAACGCCTACATGTACCTGTTGAAACACGTGCGGCCGGCCGCAGCCACCAGTTATGCCTACGTCAACCCGGCGGTGGCGGTGTTGCTAGGGATCGTATTCGTTGGCGAGACCATCGGTGTCGAGGAAGCGCTGGCCATGGCGGTAATCATCAGTGCCGTGGTGTTGATCGGGATGCCGCAGTGGCGCCGTGGTACGGATCGGTCGGCCCCTGCTGTAGTGGTGCCGACAGAATCCCGAGCGAATTAGGGTAAACTGCGCGCCATTGCACACTTGTGTCGCACAAACGCGCTGATTTTTCCTACGGTACTCCCATGACTTTCGCCACCCTTGGCCTGATCGAACCCTTGCTGCGCGCCCTTGAGACGCTCGGCTACCAGACCCCGACGCCGGTTCAGGCGCAAGCGATTCCGGCGGTGCTGGCCGGTCGCGACCTGATGGCCGCGGCCCAGACCGGCACCGGAAAAACCGCCGGTTTCGCCTTGCCGCTGCTGCAATTGCTGGCCATGGAAGGGCCGAAAGTCAGCGCCAACTCCGTGCGCGCGCTGATTCTGGTGCCGACCCGCGAACTGGCCGAGCAGGTTCACGAAGCCGTGCGCCAGTATGCCGAGAACCTGCCGTTGAGCACCTACGCGGTGTACGGCGGTGTCAGCATCAACCCGCAAATGATGAAGCTGCGCAAAGGCGTCGACCTGTTGGTGGCGACCCCGGGCCGTTTGCTTGACCTGTTCCGTCAGAACGCGCTCAAGTTCAACCAGCTGCAAACCCTGGTGCTGGACGAAGCCGATCGCATGCTCGATCTTGGCTTCTCTGAAGAGCTGGGGAATATCTATAAAGCCCTGCCTTCGAGACGTCAGACGCTGCTGTTCTCCGCGACCTTCTCCGATGCGATCCGCATGCTGGCCGGGCAAATGCTCAACGACCCGCTGAGCATCGAAGTCAGCCCGCGCAACGTGGCCGCCAACACCGTCAAGCAATGGGTGGTGACGGTGGACAAAAAGCGCAAGCCGGAGTTGTTCATTCACTTGATGCGCAAGGGCAAGTGGAAGCAGGTGCTGGTGTTCGCCAAGACCCGTAACGGCGTAGACGCGTTGGTGGAAAAACTCCAGGGCCTGGGCGTCAATGCCGACGGCATCCACGGCGACAAACCCCAGGCGACCCGTCAGCGGGCGCTGGATCGTTTCAAGGCCAGCGAAGTGCAGATCCTTGTGGCCACCGACGTGGCTGCCCGTGGTCTGGATATCGAAGATTTGCCGTTAGTGGTCAACTTCGACCTGCCGATCGTGGCCGAGGACTACATCCACCGCATCGGTCGTACCGGCCGTGCGGGCGCAACCGGGCAGGCGATTTCGCTGGTCTGCGCTGATGAAGTGAATCAACTGTCGGCCATCGAGATGCTGACCCGTCAGACGTTGACTCGCCAGATGGAGCCGGACTTCGAACCTGAACACCGTGTGCCGGATACCGATGCCAGCGGTCAGGTGATCAAGAAGCCGAAAAAACCGAAGAAGCCCAAAACCTCCGGTGGCGGCAAGCGCAACCTGGGTAAATGGGTCGAGAGCGGTGAGGCGTCGGCGCCGGAGCCTTCGATCAAGCCGGTGCGTAAAGTGCCAGTGTTCAATACCGGGCCGCGTAAGCGTAAGCCTTGATCCTCTGAAGATCGTTCCCACGCAGTGTGGGAACGATCAGCGTCGGTTCTTCAACCACTCCACCATCCCCAACCCCGCCGCTCGCCCACTGGCGAAACACGCGGTCAGCAGATAGCCGCCGGTCGGCGCTTCCCAATCGAGCATTTCCCCTGCGCAGAACACGCCGGGTAGTTGCTTGAGCATCAAACGTTCATCCATCGCCTCGAACATCACGCCACCGGCACTGCTGATGGCTTCGTCCAATGGCCGGGTTTTCACCAGCGTCAGCGGCAATGCCTTGATTGCTTTGGCCAGCAGGGCCGGATCGGCAAAACAGTCAGCCGGTGTCAATTCCCGCAACAATGCTGCTTTCACGCCATCAAGCCCAAGCTGATTGTGCAGGTGTTTGGCCATGGAGCGTGAGCCGCGCGGTTTGCTCAGCGCCGCCTGGATTTTATCCACAGGCTTGCCTGGTAACAGATCGAGGTGAAGGGTTGCCGAGCCGTGTTGATTGATCGCTTCGCGGATCGCTGCCGACAGGGCGTAGATCAAACTGCCCTCAATTCCCGTGGCAGTGATCACGCACTCGCCGAGTCGCGGCACGTCGTCATTGAGGCCGATGGCGATGTTTTTCAGCGGGCTGCCGGCGAATTTGCTGACCATCAATTCGCTCCAGGCCTGCACTTCGAAGCCGCAATTGCTCGGTTGCAATGGCGCCAGCCCTACACCACGCTGTTCCAGCGGCAGCATCCAGGCACCGTCCGAGCCCAGGCGCGACCAGCTTCCGCCGCCGAGTGCCAGCAGGCTCGCATCCGCGTGAACGGTTTTTTCGCCTTCGGGGCTGTCGATTAGCAAATCACCGTTGTTATCCCAACCGAGCCAGCGATGGCGGGTGTGGATAACTACGCCGGCATCGCGCAGGCGTTTGAGCCAGGCACGCAACAGGGGCGCGGCTTTCATGTCGGTGGGAAACACCCGGCCGGAGCTGCCGACAAAGGTTTCGATGCCCAGGTCATGAATCCATTGGCACAAGGCTTCGGCGCCGAACGAGCGTAACAGCGGGGCAATCTGCGGCGCCCGTTCGGCATAGCGTGAGAGAAATGCCGGGTAGGCCTCGGAGTGGGTGATGTTCATGCCGCCGACCCCGGCGAGCAGGAATTTTCGCCCCACTGAAGGCATGCCGTCGTACAGATCGACCTTGATCCCGGCCTGGCTCAACACTTCAGCCGCCATCAAGCCGGCGGGGCCGCCGCCGATGATGGCGACGTGAGGGGGGAGGGAAGTGGAGGGCTGGGTCATGGCGAGAGCTGCGGCGTGGCGGAATAAGCCGCGCATTCTACCAGCCCTGCTCCCTGTGGGAGGATTCGAGGGCTGTTTAAAAAACAACCACCGCTCTGTAGCCTATACCCCGCATGGGCTGCAGGCCCTTTCACTCAGGTTATCCACAGGCGGTTCCACAGGCATTGTGGGTAAAGACTCACACATCAATGACAACCTGATGACTGCCACACCCGTTGGGCGCTGTGATGGAGGATGCCATGACGGCGCGCCAGGGCCTTGCGGTCCTTGCTGTAGCCGCCGCCGATCACGCCGACCACCGGAATATCCCGGCCCAGGCAATGGCGCATCACGCTTTCATCACGAGCGGCGACGCCTTCGTCGGTCAGCTTCAGATAACCCAGGGCGTCATCCTTGTGCACATCGACACCGGCGTCGTACAGCACCAGATCCGGTTGATAGAGCGGCAGCAAATAGTTGAGCGCATCGTCCACCACCTTCAGGTAATCGGCATCGCCCATGCCCATCGGCAACGGGATGTCCCAGTCGCTTTCGGCTTTGCGTGCAGGAAAATTCTTTTCGCAGTGCAGGGAAACGGTCACCGCTTCCGGGGTGTTGTGCAGGATTCGTGCAGTCCCGTCGCCCTGATGCACATCGCAATCGAAGATCAACACCCGATTCACCCGGCCACTTTCCAGCAGGTAATGGCTGATCACCGCCAGGTCATTGAAGATGCAGAACCCGGCAGGGTGATCGTAATGCGCGTGGTGTGTGCCGCCGGCCAGGTGACAAGCCAAGCCATGTTCCAGCGCCTGTTCGGCCGCCAGCAGCGAACCGCCGACCGCCCGCACTGTGCGCCGGGCCAGTGCTTCGCTCCAGGGCAGGCCAAGGCGCCGCTGGTCTTCGCGGGACAACTCGCCATCCATGTAGCGTTCGATATACGCAGGGTCATGGGCGAGGGCGAGAATATCCGCCGGGCACAGCTCCGGGCGCAGCAGGTCGATGTCACGGGTCAGGCCACTGTCCACCAGGTGATCGCGCAGCAGGCGAAACTTGTCCATGGGGAAGCGGTGATCCGCCGGGAACTCGGGACTGTAGTCTTCGTGGTAGATCAGGGGCAGGGGCATGGCTGATTTATCGGGGAAGCATGTAGGAATGAGTGAACGATCCTACCAGCGATGTAGACTTGCGGCATGGAAACAGAGAGGCGGGGCACGATGGAGCCGATACTGGAACTCGAAAGCGCGCGACTGTCATTGCGGCAGTGGCGCGATGAGGATTTGCCGGCGTTTGCGGCGATGTGCGCCGATCCACAGGTGATGCGTTATTTTCCGGCGCCCTTGAGTCGGCTGGAAAGTGCCGCGCTGATCGGGCGGGTTCGCGGGCATTTTGCCGAGTATGGCTTCGGCCTCTGGGCACTGGAGCGCAAGGACACCGGAGCGTTCATCGGGTTTACCGGGCTGAGTGTGGTCGGCTTTGACGCACCGTTCACGCCAGCCATCGAAATCGGCTGGCGCCTGGCGCGCGAGCACTGGGGCCTGGGTTATGCCAGCGAGGCGGCATGGACCGCTCTGCGCTGTGGGTTTGATCGCTTGGCACTGCAAGAGGTCGTGGCGTTCACCACCGAAACCAACCTGCCTTCGCAAAAAGTCATGCAGGCGATCGGCATGCACCATGCCCCCGCCGATGACTTCGAGCACCCGCGGCTTGCAGAGGATCATCCGCTGCGCCCGCACGTGTTGTACCGCATCACCCGTGAGCAATGGCTGCAAACCTTGCATGGATAAGCAGGCACGGACGTTTACAATGGCCCTCATGTTGAACCGGGCCATAAACTGAATCGACCGCCGCAGCCCAGACTGCGCGGCATTGCTTTGTGTGAGGAGAGTCTGAATGAGCCAAGTGTTGGAAGATCTGGTAGACCTGCTGACCCTGGAACCGATTGAAGAAAACCTGTTCCGTGGCCGCAGCCAGGACCTGGGTTTCCGTCAGTTGTTCGGCGGCCAGGTGCTCGGCCAGTCCCTGTCGGCGGCCAGTCAGACAGTCGAAGAGACGCGCCATGTGCACTCGATGCACGGTTACTTCCTGCGTCCGGGCGATGCGAAGTTGCCGGTGGTGTATCAGGTCGATCGGGTGCGCGATGGCGGTAGTTTCAGCACGCGCCGGGTGACGGCGATCCAGAAGGGCAACCCGATTTTTACCTGCAGCGCCTCGTTCCAGTACGACGAAGAAGGCTTCCAGCACCAGAGCGAAATGCCGCAAGTGGTCGGCCCGGAAAATCTGCCGTCGGAGCTGGAGCTCACTCAGCAGCGCGCACACCTGATCCCGGAGCACATGCGCGAAAAACTGCTGTGCCCGAAACCGATCGAATTCCGCCCGGTGACCGAGAAAGATCCCTACAACCCGCAGCCTGCCGATCCGGTCAAATACGTCTGGTTCCGCGCCGATGGTGCGTTGGCTGACACTCCAGCGCTGCACAAATACCTGCTGGCCTATGCGTCGGACTTCGGCCTGCTGACCACCTCGATGCTGCCCCATGGCAAATCGGTCTGGCAGAAAGACATGCAGGTCGCCAGCCTTGATCACGCGTTGTGGTTCCACGCCGACCTGCGCGCCGATGACTGGTTGTTGTACGCCATGGACAGCCCGTGGGCCGGCAACTCGCGTGGATTCTCCCGTGGCAGCGTGTTCAACCGTGCCGGGCAACTGGTGGCCTCGGTCACTCAGGAAGGCCTGATTCGTCATCGCAAGGACTGGATATGAGCCTGACCGAGGTGCGGCACTGGGTGTTCGACATGGACGGCACCCTGACCGTGGCCGTGCATGACTTCGCGGCGATCCGCGTGGCGTTGGCGATTCCTGCAGAACACGACATCCTCACTCACCTCGCTGGGCTGCCGGCCGAAGAAGCGGCGGCCAAACATGCGTGGCTGCTGGAACACGAGCGGGATCTGGCGCTGGGTTCGAAACCGGCTCCGGGCGCGGTGGAACTGGTGCGGGAGTTGGCCGGGCGCGGTTATCGCCTGGGTATTCTCACGCGCAATGCCCGTGAGCTGGCGCATGTCACGCTGGAGGCGATTGGCCTGGCCGATTGCTTTGCGGTGGAGGATGTATTGGGCCGGGATGAAGCGCCGCCCAAACCGCATCCCGGTGGTTTACTGAAACTGGCCGAGGCCTGGAAGGTGCCGGCGAGTGAAATGGTGATGGTCGGTGATTACCGCTTCGACCTGGATTGCGGCCGGGCGGCGGGGACGCGGACGGTGCTGGTGAACCTGCCGGATAATCCGTGGCCGGAATTGACCGATTGGCATGCGCGCGATTGCGTGGAGTTGCGGCAGCTGCTTTCGGCTTGAGAGATTGGGCGTCCGATCAGACGCCCCAAAACTCACTGCCCGAACAACGCCTTTTGCCCCTCGGGCGAGGTAAACATCCCGTCGCCATTGTGTCCAACCCCGGGCACTTCAATCAGCTGCTGACTCAACCCTTGAGGGTGGCGCCGTTTCAGATAATTGAAATAATTGCGCCCGCGAATCAAACGAGAAGCGCCCTGGGCTTTGGCTTCGCAACTTTTATCCAGCGCCGGGTGATTCGGGTCGATGTCCTGCTGCCCGAGCAAATAAACGATGTCGCGTTTGATGTAGTTTTCTTCCAGCTGCGCAGGCGTTTGTCCATCGGCATAGGCGGGCAAGTCCGCCAGTCCATACTTCCAGCGATTGAAGTTCGGACACCCCGCATGACTGAACGCCACCGGCCGTTGCTCATTGAAATAGGCATACGACGAAGGATTGGCGATCACATAGCGCACCTTCACCCCTGCTGTGTCGAGGGCTGGCTGAGGGTGGCTCAACATGGCGTAACGCTGAACCACCTGAGCGCCGCCCGAGTGACCGGCAATGACGATTTGCTTCACGTCCGGAAACTGTCGCCGATCACCCAGGCGAGCGATGATTTCGTCGAGCGCCGCGTAGGAGCTCAGCGTAAATGGCGCGGTGGATAAGCCGCCGGCCATCCAGTCATTGCCGTGCCAGCGTAAAACGCTGTCAGGCACCGGGTGGCTCGCGATGTCGGTTTCATTGAGAAACTGCGGGGCGAGCACCAAGGTGTTATCGCTTTGCCCGGCTTGCTGGGCCGCGTGCTCGGCGCTCTGGCGGTAGGTTTCAGCGTTGCGCAAACGACCATGAATGATGATCAGCACCCGTTCGATGTTCTTCGCCGGTGTCGGGCCGATGCCCACCGCGATTTCGCCGGCGCTCAACAGCAGGCGCCCGGAACTGATCTCCTTGACCCCCTGCTCGGCAGCCTGGGCGCTTGTGCAGGTGATCAACAGAGCTAACAACCACTTGTGCATTACAGATTCTTCGCGGCAAAGGTATCGCACTGGCCAACCTGGCCTTGTGCAAATCCGGCTTTGAACCAGCGCACCCTTTGCGCTGACGTACCATGAGTGAACGAGTCCGGTACCACGCGGCCCTGACCTTGCTGCTGCAAGCGGTCATCGCCGATGGCGTTGGCGGCGTTCAAGGCTTCTTCGATGTCACCGGGTTCCAGCCAGTTCAGGCGCTTCTGCGCAATGTTGGCCCAGACCCCGGCCAGGCAATCGGCCTGCAGTTCCTGACGCACCAGCAAACCACCGTCGCCCTCCATTTGCCGGCCCTGCTGCCGAGCGGTCTGAATCTTCGCCGAAACGCCGAGCAAGGTCTGCACGTGGTGTCCGACTTCGTGAGCGATCACGTAGGCCTGGGCGAAATCGCCTGCGGCGGAAAAACGCTGGGACATTTCCTGGAAGAAACTCATGTCCAGATAGACCTTCTGGTCTGCCGGGCAATAGAACGGACCGGTCGCCGACGTCGCCAATCCGCACGCCGAGTTCACCTGATTGCTGAACAGCACCAGGGTCGGGTCTTTATATTGCCGACCGGCCTGCTGGAAAATCTGGCCCCAGGTGTCTTCGGTGTCGCCGAGGATCGAGCGCACGAATTCGGCGTTTTCATCATTGGCCGGCGGTGCCTTGCGGGTGTGGGTGGTGGCCGGAGCCGATTGCTCGCTCATTTGTCCGGTCAATTGACCGAGGATCTGCATCGGGTCCTGGCCGGTGATCCAGCCGATCCCGACGATCAACAGGATCGCCGTCAGGCTCAGGCCCTTGCCCCCGCCGAAGCGCATCCCGCTGCCCCCACCGCCGACATCATCGCCACGGGCATCGACCACGTTGTCGCTGCGTCGGCCTTTTTTCCATAGCATGGGGGGGAATCCTCGTTTGAATATGGTGATGAGTGTTGCTGGTCAGTGAGAGCGGCGCCAGTCCGGTCGTCTGTCTTTTACTCGGCTCGAAATATTTCAGACTTGTATTGAACATGGATCGCCCGTCGAATTCCCTCAGACGATGGTTTTTTATCAGATCAAGTCCGTCCCACGCCGGCGATATGCCGGGCAGCGATGTAGCCGAAGGTCAGCGCCGGGCCGAGATTGATGCCACCAGCGGGATAGTGACCGCCCATGATGCTGGCCATGTCGCCGCCCGCCGCATACAACCCGGCGATGGCCTGCCCCGACTCGCCAAGAACCTGGGCATGTTCATTGACCTTGAGCCCGGCGAAGGTGCCAAAGCAGCCAGGCTGAACCTTCACGGCGTAGAACGGGCCTTGTTCAATCGGCGCGACGCACGGGTTGGGTTGCTGCAACGCATCGCCCTGTTTGCGGTTGTAGGGCGTCGAGCCACGACCGAACAACGGATCTTCGCCGTTGCGCGCATGCCGGTTGTAATCATCCACCGTGCTGCGCAATCCGTTTGGGTCGATGCCGCAGGCCAGGGCCAATTCCTCGACAGTGTTGCCGGTTTTCAGATAACCGCTGCGGATAAAGGATGACAGTGGCACCGGAAACGGCCGAGAAATTCCCAGGCCATAACGCCGTTGAAAACCATGAGTGCAGATCAGCCAGGAGGCGACTTCTTCGCCCTGCGGTGCGGCGGCGACCATGGCCGTTACGTAATCGTAGTAGCCGTCGGCTTCGTTGACGAAGCGCTGGCCGTTGCTCAGCACACCGATGATCCCCGGTTTGCCGCGTTCGATGATGTGCGGGAAGTGACCGATGCTGCCGTCACTGTGCGGCACATGCGAAACCGGCGCCCAGGCCACGGGCGATGCCATGTCGGTGTTGACCCGCGCACCGGCGCTTTCGCCCAATCGCAAACCATCACCGGCGACGCCCAGAGGCGGCAGCGCCAGGTGTTCGTTGCCGGTCGGTGTGCGGGGGAACAGCGCCTTGCGCCGCTCGATATCATTGGCGAAACCTCCGGTCGCGAGCACCACGGCCTTGCGTGCATGGATGCGGATATTGCCTTTGGCGGTACTGACGATCGCGCCTTGCACCTGATCGCCTTCGCGAAGCAACTCGGTCACCGGTGCCGATTCCCAGAGCAAGACGCCCAGGTCTTCGGCGGACTTTGCCAACCGCGCAACCAGCGCCACGCCGTTGACCAGTTGCATCGCCCGACCATGAACAGCGAGGTCGAACAAGTGCCGGGTGAAGCGCCGGGTCACGTGCCACGCTGCGGGCAAAGAGCGCGTCAGGTTGAGAAATGCGCTCAGGTCCGTTCCCGCCATGATCGGCATGCCCATGAACGAAGTTTCCCGCATGGTTTTGCGAAGGCGCTTCAGTAGCTTGCCGACTTTTCGTCCGTCATAAGGCGCAGCGATCACCGACCGTCCGCCGGTACCGGCGCCCGGCGTGTCGCCATGAATGTCGGCGATGGCGTTGCCATCGGCGAATTGCAGGGCAGTGTGTTGCTCGAAGAACGCGACCATTCGCGGGCCAGCCTCAAGGAACGCGTCGATCATCGCTGGATCGTAACGCTCACCCAATTCGTGCTTCAGGTAAGTGCGCGGTTGCTCGACGTCTTCAACGATGCCGGCACGACGCGCCAGAGGATTGCACGGCACCCAGGCCCATCCGCCGGACCACGCCGTGGCGCCGCCGAACACCGGGTCTTTCTCGACCACGATCACTTTCAAGCCATGCCAGGCCGCGGTAACGGCTGCGGACAATCCGGCCGCACCGGAGCCGACGATCAGCACATCGCATTCGATGTCCGCAAGGAGGGGAGAGTCGGCAGGCATCGTTTAAAAGCTCCATCGCATATTTTTAGAATTTGATTCCAGAAAATATAAGAATGAGATTGGCCTCGGCAATCATTCACTGTGTAAAGAGGGCGGTTATCGGACAGCGGGTTCCAGATTTCGCATTACGTGGTTTGTCTTCTAGAATCGGCAAAATTTCGAGTGGAACCCCCCATGGCCGGCAGTCAGATCGAACGTGTTTTCAGCGTGCTGGAAAGCCTCACCAGTGACCCTCGCGGCCTGCCGATGCAGACGTTGGCGGAGCAACTGGACATCCCCAAAAGCGCGACCCACCGCCTGCTCGCCGAGCTGATTCGGCTGGGTTACGTGCGACAGAATCCGGAGAACCTGCGCTATCACCTGTCGACCAAACTGGTGGCGATGGGTTTCCGTTACTTGTCGAGCAGCGGCGCCGATATCGTGCAACCGGTGCTCGATCGCCTGGCCGAGGAAACCGGTGAGCTGGTGCGCCTTGGCGTTATTGAAGGTGAACGCCAGGTCTGGATAGCCAAGTCTCAGGGCGCCCGCTCGGGCCTGCGCTACGACCCGGACATGGGCCGTGATGCGCCGTTGTTCTACACCGCGTCGGGCCATGCATGGCTGGCGTGCATGAGCGATGCCGAAGCGTTGTCGCTGGTGGAGCGTCAGGGGAGCGAACGGCCGAAAGACCTGGGGCCGAACGCGCCGCGTTCCAACATTGAGTTACTGGAACGCCTGCGTCTGGCGCGTGAGCAGGGCTACGCCTGGGTCGAAGAGAGTTCGGCCGTGGGCACCTCGGCGATTGCGGCGGTGGTGCGCCACCCAGGCGATGGTCGAGTGATCGGTGTGCTGAGCATTGCCGGGCCTAGCGCGCGGATGCCGGGAGCGCGGTTGCATGAACTGGCGCCGCTGTTGTTGAAGTTCACTGAAGAGCTGTCTGCCGCAAGCCTGGCTTCGGAGTTGTTCGTTTAGTTCTGCCCGCACAGACCCAATGTGGGCTATGCGAATCTGTGCGTTGTTCGAACACAAATTGCCGTTACTCCTGTAAGAATATGGAACTTGGTTCTAAATTATCGGAATTCATCCTTCCGACAATAATCACAAGAGAACCGCACCATGACTTCGCCCCTTCGCATCGCCCTGATCGGTGCCGGCAACATGGGCCAGCAGCATTACCGGCATCTGCAAACCCTGACGCAAGCGACGTTGTGTGCGGTAGCCGATCCCGGGCCACAAGCGGCAGGCCTCGCGGGCGAATGGGGCGTGGGGTATTTCGCTGATCACCGTCAGATGCTGGAGCAGGCGAAGCCAGACGCGGTGATCGTTGCCAACCCGAACATGCTCCACGTCAGTACTGCGCTCGATTGCCTCGCCGCCGGTGTGCCGGTGCTACTGGAAAAACCGGTGGGTGTGCACCTGGATGAAGCGCGCGAACTGGTGGCTGCGTCGAAAGCCACCGGTGTTCCCGTGCTGGTCGGCCATCATCGCCGGCACAATCCGTTGATCGTCCGCGCCCATGAACTGGTGCAGGGTGGCGCTTTGGGGCAGCTGACGACGGTGACGGCGCTCTGGCAGCTGCGCAAACCCGACAGCTATTTTGAAACGCCGTGGCGCCGCGAGCCCGGTGCGGGGATGTTGCTGACCAACCTGATTCACGACCTCGACCTGCTGCGCCATCTGTGCGGCGAAGTGCGGCAGGTGCAGGCGATCACCAGCAATGCGGTGCGCGGGTTTGCCAACGAAGATTGCGCGGCGGTGTTGCTGCAATTCGACAATGGCGCACTGGGCAGCCTGACCGGTTCCGACGCGGTGGCGGCACCCTGGAGTTGGGAGCTGGATTCCGGGGAGAACCCGGTCTATCCGCGCCAGGCCGATCAGCCCTGTTACTTGCTGGCCGGGACGGGTGGTGCATTGAGCATTCCGCAGCTCAAGCGCTGGCACTACGCCGACGTCGATGGCGGATGGCATGAGCCGTTGCTGGCGGAGCAGGAAAGTTTCAGCGCCGATGAAGCATTGCGTTTGCAGTTGCAGCATTTCGTGCGCGTGGCGCGCCGGGAAGTCGAACCGTTGGTGAGCGCTGCCGATGCTGCGCGCACCCTGGCGCTGGTTGAAGCGATTCGCGAGGCCGCCGAAACCGGTCGTGCCTGCACCCCGATGTTGATCGAGGAATGAACATGAGTGAGCGGATCTTTTCCCTGGCCAGCCTGACGGTGCTGGAGTTGTCTCCGCCGGAGATGGTCGAAGTCGCAGCACGGGCCGGATACAGCCATGTCGGACTACGCCTTGAACCTGCGACACCCGAAGAACATCACTTTGCGCTGGTAGCCGATGTCGGTTTACGGCGTGAGACGCTGGCGCGGCTGCACGACACCGGCATTCGTGTGCTGGATGTTGAAATCCTGCGTCTTAAACCGCAAACCGTCGTCGCCGACTTCGAGAGGATTCTGGCGGTCGGAGCGGAATTTGGTGCCAGCGAATTGCTGGTGGCCGGTAACGATTCTGACGAACAACGACTCACCGAGAACTTCGCCCGGTTGTGCGATCTGGCGGCACCTTACGGGCTGCATCCGCACCTGGAGTTCATGCCGTGGACCGATGCGCGCAATCTCGAACAAGCGGTGCGCGTCGTCGAAAACGCTGATCGTGAAAACGGCGCGGTGTTGGTGGACGCGTTCCATTTCGACCGATCGGGTTCGCGGCTGGAAGATCTGGCCAAAGTTGCCCCGTCACGGTTACGGTACACACAGTTATGCGATGTCGCGGGGGCACGGCCAACGGACATGGCGGAGATTTTGCGTCAGGCGCGTAACGAGCGGCGTTTTCCGGGCGATGGTGATTGTGATCTGGCGGGGTTGTTGCAGTGTTTGCCGGCCGATATCCCGTTAAGCCTGGAGATTCCCACCGTGAAGTTGCTGGAGCAGGGCGTGAGCGGGTTGCAGCGGGCGCAGATGGCGTTGGATAAGACTCGGGAATTGTTGGCGCGGCGGTAAGCGGTGCTGCGCACCTATCGCGGGCAAGCCACGCTCCCACAGGTTATCCGGTGTTCATGCAGGAACGAGGCTTGCCCGCGAAGCTTTTGATTTTTGATGCAAAAAAAAGGATCGCTAATGACCATCAGCACCCCGCTCTCCGGCGTAAACCAACCCTTCAAGGGGATTCTGCTGATTGTCGTCGCGACCTTTCTGTTTTCCAGTCACGACGCCTTGTCGAAATATCTATCGGGGTTCTATCCGATCGTCATGGTGGTCTGGGCCCGTTATGTGGTTCACACCTTGCTGATGGCCGGGATTTTCCTGCCGCAATCGGGGTTGCGAGTCCTGCGCACCAAACGTCCGTTGCTGCAGTTGTTCAGGGCGTTGTGCCTGTTGGGCACCAGTTTGTTCTTCACCACCGGTTTGCAGTACATCCCATTGGCCGAAGCCACGGCGGTCAACTTTCTCGCTCCGGTTCTGGTCACCGCGTTGTCGGTACCACTGCTGCGTGAGCGGGTCACCCGTGGCCAATGGATCGCGGTGATTTGCGGATTTGTCGGCGTATTGATCATCGTCCATCCCGGCGGTGATCTGTTCACGCCAGCAGTCTTGCTGCCACTCTGCTCGGCGCTGTTTTTCTGCTTCTATCAATTGCTCACCCGCAAGCTCAGTGAAATCGACAGCCCGACCACCAGTAACTTCTTCGCCGGCCTGTGCAACACCCTGGTGATGAGTGCGTTGGTGCCGTTCTTCTGGAAAGTGCCAAGCCTTGGGCATGGATTGATGATGGTTGCACTGGGCGCCTGCGGGATGACGGCGCACCTGTTTCTGACCCAGGCGTTCCGCCATGCCGCCCCAGCGCTGCTGGCACCGTTCGGCTATTGCCAGATTGTCTTTGCCGGTTTGCTGGGTTGGTTGCTGTTTTCTCACACGCCGACCCTGACCACGGTGGTCGGGATCGCGGTGATTTGCTGCAGCGGGTTGGCGGCGGCGTGGCAACAAAGCCGCCGCTGAACCCGGTCAAAATTTGAAACGCACCACCAGGTTTTGCAGGCCCGCCGCCAGTCGCGACAACTCCTGGCTGGTGGCGCTGGTCCGGGTCGCGGCGTCGGCGCTTTCCAGCGACAGGTCGCGGATGTTCAGCAGATTACGATCCACCTCACGGGCCACCTGCGCCTGTTCTTCCGAGGCACTGGCGATCACCAGGTTACGTTCATGGATCTGCTCCATCGCCCGGGTGATTTCTGCCAGCGCCAGCCCGGCCTGTTCAGCAATCGACAAGGTTTCAGCAACACGCTGACTGTTGTCGTGCATCGACATCACCACACCGTTGGTATCGCCCTGAACCCGGCCAATGATCTGTTCGATCTCCCGGGTTGATTGCTGAGTGCGATGCGCCAGCGCCCGAACTTCATCGGCCACCACCGCGAAACCACGTCCGGCTTCCCCGGCCCGCGCAGCCTCGATGGCGGCATTGAGCGCGAGCAGGTTGGTCTGTTCGGCGATGGCGCGGATCACGTCCAGCACCTTGCCGATTTCCCGGGACTGCTCGGCCAGGGTCTGAACCTGTTGCAGCGCGACACCCGCATTGCTGCTCATCGCCTGAATCGAATCCAGGGTTTCAATCACTCGCGCCTGGCCCTGATTGGCTTGATGTGTGGACTGTCTGGTGCTGTCGGAAGTCGACACCGCGTTGCGTGCCACTTCTTCCACCGCGACGGTCATTTCGTTGACGGCCGTGGCGGCTTGCTCGATTTCATTGTGTTGCTGTTGCAGCCGACTGGAATCCTGTTGAGTGCTTTGATTCATCTGCAGGGCGGCGGCCGCCAGTTGAGTCGACGTGCCGCTGATCAGTTGCAGGGTTTCCCGCAGGCTGGTCTGCATGGCCGACAGGGCCTTGAGCAAGCGTGCGGTTTCATCGGCGCCGTGGCTGCGGATCGGTTGACTCAGGTCACCGGCGGCCACTTGCTCGGCCACGTCGACCGCCTGACGGATCGGCATGACGATGCTGCGTATCAACAGCCAGGCAAGGCACAGGGTCAGGAGCGCGACGGCTATCAGCGCACCGATCACGGTGATTTTTACCTGATTGTAGAGCGAGTCAGCCTGGTTGGCCGAGAGGCTGACTTCGTTGGCGGAAAGCGCCATCAACTCGGCGAACTGGTCACCGGTCTGGGTCGAGTAGTCCTGGATTTTTCCATTGAGCAACGCGGTCATTTCTTCGCTGCGGTTTTCCCGCGACAGCGCTTCGTATTGCGCCAGCGCCTGGCGGTAACTGGTGACGGTGGTGACGAACTTTTCGTACGGCCCCCGGTTGTAATCACCGACCAGCGGAGTGAATTTTTCCAGCGTCTCTGCAAGCCAACCCTGCACTTGGTGCAGACGTGTGACGGTGGCATCGAGCACCTTTGGATCGCGGTTGAGCGCCATGCGCAGGCTGAGCACGCGAATGCTCAGGATGTAGTCGCGGATTTCACCCAGGTGGCGAATGCTGGGCAGGGAGACGTTTTCAGTGTGCTGGCCGGTGGCGCGGACTTGCGCGACCTGTTTAAGGGCGAACAGCCCCTGCAACAGGACCAGCAGGGCGATGACGCCGAAGCTGATCACGGCACGCTTGGCGATGCTCAAGTTACCTGGCGACATGGTGTGCCTCTGTGGCTGTGAGAAAAAAAGGGTGAAATGGATAAATCGCGGCCATAAAAAAACGCAGGCCCGGGATCAGGCCTGCGTTTGTGGTGTATCAATCTTTTACGGTCGGAATCTTGCGCGGTGCCATGAAGTACATCCAGGTCAGCGCGATGAAGTACATCGCCGGAATGATGGTGAACAACACGGTGTAGTTGTTGTTGGTGATGGTCAGAATGTGGCCGACCAACTGGGTCATGAACATCCCGCCGATCGCCGCGCACATGCCGCCGAAGCCGAACACCGT
This sequence comes from Pseudomonas sp. GW822-FHT07A10, assembly GCF_058798795.1. NCBI lineage: Bacteria > Pseudomonadati > Pseudomonadota > Gammaproteobacteria > Pseudomonadales > Pseudomonadaceae > Pseudomonas > Pseudomonas sp. GW822-FHT07A10. The sequence continues at coordinate 83,132 of NZ_JBXAKV010000009.1, read as the reverse complement.
ACTCATCATGTGTTTAGGCGTGTAGTCCATCACCAGGCTCCAGATGTTCGCGGTCCAGGCCTGGTGCGCGCCGATGGCCAGGGAGATGGCGAACACCGCGAGCCACAGGCTGCTCGAACCGGCGGCCATGACCACGCCGATGATGCAGCAGGCGAACAGGAACATGGACATCAGTCGGGCCTTGATCGGGTTGATCCCGCGACCGATCAGGAACGAAGACAGGATCCCGCCGCCGACGCTGCCGAAGTCAGCCGTGAGGTAGATGATGATCAGCGGAATACCCATCTGGGTCACGTTGATCCCCAGGTTGTATTGCTGATTGAGGAACGGCGGCAGCCAGTACAGGTAGAACCAGAACACCGGCGCGGTGATCGAGTAGGCGAGGGCGAAGGCCCAGGTGCCACGCATGCGCAGGATTCGCGAGAACGGTACGCGGGATTGTTCCGGTTCGACTTCCTTCTGGATGTAGTCCAGTTCCGATTGTTTAACGCTCGGGTGATCTTCCGGGTTGAAGTATTTCAGGCCCCAGAACAGCAACCAGATGCCGCCCAGCGCCGCCATGCACAGGAACGCGGCTTGCCAGCCCCAAGCGTGAAGAATCAGTGGCAGCAGCATCGGTGTGAACATCGCACCGACGTTGGTCCCGGCGTTGAAAATACCGGTGGCCACGGCGCGCTCGCCAGCCGGGAACCACAACCGGGTGGTTTTCACGCAGGCCGGGTAGTTGGCGGCTTCGGTCAGGCCGAGAATGAACCGGCAGACCATGAAGCCCGCCGCCGAAGTGGCCAGGCCATGAGCGCCGGTGGCCAGGCTCCAGAGCAGTACCGCGAAGAAGAACACGCGCTTCACGCCGACCCGGTCGATCAACCGGCCTTGCAGCACGAAACCGACGGCGTAGCCGACCTGGAACCAGAAGTTGATGTTGGCGTAGTCCATCGCCGTCCAGCTCAGTTCCTTGGCGAGGATCGGCTGCATGACGCCTAAGGCTGCGCGGTCGATGTAGTTCAGGGTGGTGGCGAAAAATACCAGCGCCAGCATTCCCCAGCGGGTTTTGCCGACGGCCATGGCGCCGCGGATTTTGTCGCCGATGCCGCCAGTGGCGACGCTTTGGGCCGAAGCCACGCGAGAGCTTTGAGAAGGAAACATGTGTGTGCCATCCGTTCAATGACTGACAAGCGAGGCTTGTCGGGACTTCAAGGGCGCGTGATCAATCGATGGCGACGGGCGCGGGTGAGATTGATCGGCTGAGGTGTTTTCGTCAGGCGACGACAACGTTTTATTCAGCGAGCGGCGCAGTTCGGCCGAGTGGGCGCAAGGTTCGGATGGACACCAGGTCTGGCGTGAGATCGGTGGAGCAAGCAAACAAGGCGTTGAATGAGCGCATGAGCGTGTACCCGTTTTTTGAAATTTTTATGTGGTGTTCAGGGTCTTTGGTAACCGAGTCCATGGGGTCGTGACCGGACTCAATGTGGTGTCGATGGTGCGCAGTGGACGAAAAATCGTCAATTCGCCAACCGCCATTGTGTTCGATAATCGCCCGCAAAACTAACCGGGTAGTACACTTTGAATTGCTGTGCGGATTCGTCAAGCCAATAATTTGCCCAACAAGAATGTCCCCACCACCGGGAGTCGACACATGCAGCGTTCCATTGCCACCGTTTCCTTGAGCGGTAACCTGCCGGAAAAACTAGAAGCCATCGCCGCCGCCGGATTTGACGGGGTGGAAATTTTCGAGAACGACCTTCTCTACTACGACGGCAGCCCACGGGAAATCAGGCAGATGTGCGCTGATCTCGGGATCGCGATCACACTGTTCCAACCCTTTCGGGATTTCGAAGGTTGCCGCCGCGATCGCCTGCCGCGCAATCTGGAGCGGGCCGAGCGCAAGTTCGATTTGATGCAAGAGCTGGGCACCGACCTGGTGCTGGTGTGCAGCAACGCCTCGGCCGACTCCATCGGCGATGAGCAGATCCTGGTCGACGACTTGCGTCTGCTCGCCGAACGGGCCGGCGCTCGTGGTTTGCGGATCGGTTACGAAGCGCTGGCCTGGGGCCGCCACGTGAACACGTACCAACAGGTGTGGAACATCGTTCGCCAGGCCGATCATCCGAACCTTGGCGTGTTGCTGGACAGTTTCCATACGCTGTCGCTCAAGGGTGACCCGACGGCGATCGCCGAGATTCCCGGTGACAAGATCTTCTTCGTGCAAATGGCCGATGCACCGATCCTGGCCATGGACGTGCTGGAGTGGAGCCGGCATTTCCGTTGTTTCCCCGGCCAGGGCGAATTCGATCTGCCGGGGTTCCTCGCGCCGATCATCAAGAGTGGCTACACCGGCCCGCTGTCGCTGGAGATCTTCAACGACGGTTTCCGCGCCGCGCCACCCCGGGCCAACGCCGCCGACGGCTTGCGTTCGTTGCTGTACCTGGAAGAGAAAACCCGCCAGCGTCTGGAGCAGGAAGCCACGCCTGTGGCCAATCGCGACATTCTGTTCGATACCCCAGGCGCCAGCGAATACAACGGCATCGAGTTTCTTGAATTCGCCGTGGACGAAAGCCTCGGTGCCAAGCTGTCCCATTGGTTGGAGCGACTGGGTTTCGTCAAGGCCGGACAGCACCGTTCCAAGAGTGTCAGCCTGTTGCGTCAGGGCGATATCAACCTGATCCTCAACTCCGAACCTTATTCCTTCGCCCACAGTTTTTTCGAGGCCCATGGGCCATCGCTGTGCGCCACCGCCGTGCGGGTCAAGGACAGCGCCAGTGCGTTGGCCCGAGCCGTGGCTTACAATGGCCAGCCGTATCGCGGGCTGGTAGGCCCCAATGAGCTGGAACTCGCCGCCGTGCGTGCGCCGGACGGCAGTCTGATTTACCTGGTAGACCAGGACGCCGACGTCTATGGCACCGACTTCAATCTGCAACCGGCGGCCGTGGCCAGCGGTGGCCTCAAGCGCATCGACCACATGGCCATGGCGCTGCCCGCCGACAGCCTCGACAGCTGGGTGTTGTTCTATAAAAGCCTGCTGGATTTCGAAGCCGACGATGAAGTGGTGCTGCCCGACCCGTATGGTCTGGTGAAGAGCCGTGCCTTGCGCAGCCGTTGCAGTTCGATCCGCCTGCCGCTGAACATTTCCGAGAACCGCAACACCGCAATCTCACACGCGTTGTCGAGTTATCGCGGTTCCGGTGTACATCACATTGCTTTCGATTGTGATGACATCTTTACCGAAGTCAGCCGCGCCAAGGAGGCGGGCGTGCCGCTGCTGGATATCCCGCTCAACTACTACGATGACCTCGCCGCGCGCTTCGATTTCGACGATGAGTTCCTCAGCGAGTTGGCGTATTTCAACGTGCTCTACGACCGTGATGCCCAGGGTGGCGAGCTGTTTCACGTGTACACCGAGCCGTTCGAAGGGCGGTTTTTCTTTGAAATCATCCAGCGCAAAAACGGCTATGCGGGTTACGGCGCGGTCAACGTAGCCGTGCGACTGGCGGCCATGGCCAAATCCCGAAGTGGTGGCGTACGTCAGACAAAGTTGTAGGAAAATCGTAAACACGGGTACAAAACCGCTGCCGCGTGGCTTCCTTCACTGTGCGCAGCGGCCCATAATCGCCTACTTGTGCAGTGATGGCCGTGAGCCCGCAATGACAATAATTTCAGAACTCCCCGTAGCGCCCGAAAAGCCAATTGCCGAGCCTCGCAAGAGTCGCAAGAACAACCCGGAAAAAACCCGCGAGAACATCCTTCAAGAGGCTATCGTCGAGTTCGTCCAGCAGGGGCTTTCCGGTGCGCGCGTCGATGCGATCGCCGAGCGCATCCACACCTCCAAACGCATGATCTATTACTACTTCGGCAGTAAGGAGCAGCTCTACGTCGAGGTGCTGGAAAAACTCTACGGGGATATCCGCAGCACCGAAAGTCGCTTGCACCTGGCCGAGCTGGCGCCGGTGGAGGCGATTCGGCGGTTGGTGGAATTCACCTTCGACCACCATGACCGCAACGTTGATTTCGTGCGTATCGTCTGCATCGAGAACATTCACAACGCCGAGTATGTGAAGCGCTCCGATGCGATCAAGGCGATGAACAACACCATCCTCGATTCACTGGGCGAGATTTTGCGTCGCGGGGCCGCAGAGGGTGTATTCCGCGCCGGCCTCGATCCGCTGGATGTGCACCTGCTGATCAGTTCGTTTTGCTTCTATCGCGTGTCGAACCGTCATACCTTTGGTGAGATCTTTCAGATCGACTTGCCGGACGAAAGTATCAAGCAGCGTCATCGGGAAATGATCTGCGAGTCGGTGTTGCGGTATCTGCAGGCCTGATTTGCAGGGTCCTTAAAAGATCGCAGCCTCGTTTCACTCGACAGCTCCTACAAGTACCCATACCCCTGTAGGAGCTGTCGAGTGAAACGAGGCTGCGATCTTTTGCATTTCAACCATTCATGCTTTGAAAATGCGCCAGCATCCGCTGGGCATCCGGCACCACGCCGCTGAATAATTCAAACGCCTTCACCGCCTGAAACACCGCCATGTTGCCGCCGTCCAGGGTTCGGCAACCCAGCGCGCGAGCGTTGCGCAGCAGTTCGGTTTCCAGCGGGAAGTAAACGATCTCCGCCACCCACAACTGCGGCCGAAGCAGCTCTACCGGCACCGGCATGCCAGGCAGCTTTTTCATGCCCATGGGCGTGGTATTCACCAGTCCATCAGCCTGACCCAGCGTGCCCGGCAAGTCATGACCGGCCACGGCGCGGCCAAAACCGAAATGCTGATTGAGGTTGTCCGCCAAAGACTGAGCCCGGCTGTGATCCACATCGAAAATGCTCAGCAGTTGTACGCCTTCGCTCAATAATGCGTGGGCCACCGCTGCGCCTGCGCCACCGGCGCCCATTTGCACCACACGCTCACGGGCAACGTCCGGCAGGCCGCGACGAAACCCTTCGGCGAAGCCCAGGCAATCGGTGTTGTGGCCGATGCGTTTCCCGTCCTTCAACACCACCGTGTTCACCGCGCCAATGCCGCGGGCTTCCGGCGACAATTCGTCGAGCAACGGGATGATTGTCTGCTTGCACGGGAAGGTGATGTTCAGCCCGGTGAAATTCATCCGCTCGGCGGCCATCAGCAGGTCGGGCAGGGCGCCGCTGTCGAGTTTCAGCTGATCCAGATCGATCAGTCGATACAGGTAGCGCAGACCCTGCGCATCGCCTTCGTGCTCGTGCAGCGCCGGAGTGCGGGAAGCCTGAATGCCGGCGCCGATCAGCCCGGCCAATACCACGGTGTTCTGTGTCATCACGCTTAACCTTTCAAACGTTGGCTGAAATGCTCCAGCGCCAAACGATAGCCGTGGCTGCCGAAACCGCACATCACGGCCGTGGCGATGGACGAGACAAAGGAGTGATGCCGGAAGGGTTCGCGGGCATGGACGTTGGACAGATGCACTTCGATCACTGGCAGTTCGCTGGCGACCAAGGCATCGCGAATGGCGACCGAGGTGTGAGTCCAGGCGGCCGGGTTGATGACGATCCCGGCGCAGCGGCCACGGGCGGCATGAATCCAGTCGAGCAGTTCGCCTTCATGGTTGGTCTGGCGAAACTCCACCTTCAGGCCGAACTCTTCGGCGGCGCGACCGCACAGCGCTGAAATATCCGCCAGGGTTTCGTGGCCATAAGTCGCCGGTTCACGGGTGCCGAGCAGGTTCAGGTTCGGGCCGTTGAGCACCAGAACGATAGGGGACATCGGGTCTCTCCACTTATTATTTTTGGCATTGGCCGAGGGTCTCAGCCTGTGGAGATAAATTGTACTAACTGGTTAATAAGGTCAATTGAAGAGGCGCCGGCCCTGGATTATCTGTGCGGTGATCGAACATTCAGCGTGGAAGACGCTCAACCAGAAAATCGATAAACGCCCTGAGCCGCAACGGCACATGGCGGCTTTGCGGATACAGCAAAGTGAAGGGGCGGGAGCGCCCGCCGTAGGGCTTGAGCACTTCCACCAGCGAGCCATCCGCCAGTTCGTTTTCGACGATGAAGCGATAGGTTTGAAACAGCCCGGCGCCGTGTTTCGCCAGCGTCACGCCACCCAATACATCATCGGAACAGCAGTAATTACCTTCGGCCAAAATCTCCAGCGGCACGCCGTTATCGTTGAACAGCCAGGCAATCCGCCGCCCGCTGCTGGGTAGCTCGAACTGAATGCATTCGTGGTGCGCCAGGTCGTCCAGGGTTTGTGGCATGCCGGCACGCTTCAGATAGTCAGGGCTGGCAATCATCACCAGCGCAGCGTCCTCCAGTGGCCGGGCAATCAGCCCGGAGTCGGGAATCGCCCGCACACGGATGGCCATGTCATAGCCTTCGCCGACAAAATCGATGTTGCGATTGCTGATGTGCACCTCGACTTTCACGGCGGGAAAGCGCGCCCGGAACGTCGGCAGCAGCGGCAGGATGCGGTGGTGGGCATAGGTGGTGGGAATGCTGATACGCAAGGTGCCGGAGGGTTCCTGCTGTTGGCCCATGACTTCGCGCTGAGCCTCGACCAATTGCGCAAGGGCCAGGCGACACTCCTCGAAATAGCGCCGGCCACTGTCGGTCAGCTTGACGCTGCGGGTGGTCCGCGCGAACAGCCGTACACCCAGGCGTTCTTCCATCCGCGACACCGAGCGGCTGACCGCAGCCGGCGTCACGCCAGCCACCAGGGCTGCGGCGGTAAAGCTGCCGGCTTCGGCGGCCAGGCAAAACAGTTCGATGCTGCCGAGCTGAAGATCGTCGAAATGTCGCTGCATGATTGATTACACCAAGAATCAAATGGGATGCCTGAGGTTGTGTTTATCAAAGATGGGCGCACAAATACAGGGCGTTTCAATCGCCCACAAAAAAGCCGTCCCAAGGACGGCTGATTTGTATAACGGCTGCAATCAACGACGGGTCAACAACACTCCGGATTCCATGTGATGGGTCCACGGGAACTGGTCGAACATCGCGCATTGAGTAATGCGGTGAGTGTCGTTCAGTTGGGCGATGTTGGCCGCGAGGGTTTCCGGGTTGCAGGAAATGTAGAGGATGTTGTCGAAGCGCCGGGTCAGTTCGCAAGTATCCGGGTCCATGCCGGCGCGGGGCGGATCGACGAACACGCTACCGAACTCGTAGCTCTTGAGGTCGATGCCGTGCAGGCGACGGAACGGGCGAACTTCGTTCAGGGCTTCGGTCAATTCTTCGGCAGACAGACGCACCAGCGTGACGTTATCCACCGCGTTTTCGCTCAGGTTGCTGAGTGCCGCGTTGACCGAGGTCTTGCTGATTTCGGTGGCCAGCACTTTGCGCACACGGGTAGCGAGTGGCAGGGTGAAGTTGCCGTTGCCGCAATACAGCTCCAGCAGATCATCCGGGCGATCACCGAGAGCGCCATACGCCCAATTGAGCATCTTCTGGTTCACCGTGCCGTTGGGTTGGGTGAACGCGCCTTCCGGCTGGCGATAGCTGAAGGTACGGCCGCCGACTTCAAGTTGCTCGACCACGTAATCGTGACCGATCACTTCGCGTTTGCCCTTCGAGCGACCGATGATGCTGACGTTCAGGTCGGCTGCCAGCTTCGACGCCGCCGCGTGCCAGTGCTCGTCCAGCGGGCGGTGGTAGCACAGGGTGATCATCGCATCGCCGGCCAGCGTGGTCAGGAACTCCACTTGGAACAGCTTGTGGCTCAGGGCTGCACTCGCTTGCCACGCCGCCTTGAGCTGCGGCATCAACTGGTTGATGCGCAGGCTTGCGATCGGGAACTCTTCGATCAGGATCGGCGTGCGTTTGTCTTCCTGGGAAAACATTGCGTAGTGGCGCTCGCCGGCTTCACGCCACAGGCGGAATTCGGCACGCAGGCGGAAGTTTTTCAGCGGCGAATCGAACACCGCAGGCTCGGGCGCACCGAACGGGGCCAGCAGATCACGCAGGCGCGTGACCTTTTCTTCGAGCTGAACGGCGTAGGCCTGGGAATCAAAAGTCATGCGTTGAACCAACCTAACTTGATCACGAACAGAATCGACAGAACCACCAACGCCGAGTTCAGCTCACGGCCACGGCCGGACAGCAACTTGATGGCGGTCCAGGAAATGAATCCGAACGCGATACCGTTGGCGATGGAGTAAGTGAATGGCATAGCCAGAGCGGTGACTACCACTGGCGCTGCAACGGTGATGTCGTCCCAGTCTATTTCCGCCAGCCCCGAGGTCATCAATACGGCGACGAACAGTAAGGCAGGTGCGGTGGCGAAGGCCGGTACGCTGGCGGCCAGTGGTGCGAAGAACAGCGCCAGCAGGAACAGAATCGCCACCACGACGGCGGTCAGGCCGGTGCGGCCACCGGCACTCACGCCGGCTGCGGATTCGATATAGCTGGTGGTGGTCGAGGTGCCCAGCAACGAACCGGCCATGGCCGCGGTGCTGTCGGCGATCAGGGCACGACCCATTTTCGGCATGTGGCCGTCCTTGCCCATCAGGCCGGCGCGCTTGGCGACGCCGATCAGGGTGCCGGAGTTATCGAACAGATCGACGAACAGGAACGCGAAGATCACGCTGACCAGACCAATGTCCAGTGCGCCTTTGATGTCCAGTTGCAGGAAGGTTGGCGCCAGCGACGGTGGCATCGACATCACGCCGCCGAACGGGCTGAAGCCCAGCAGGATGGAAACGATGGTCACCGACAGAATGCCGATCAGCACCGCACCGCGCACTTTCAGGGCCTCCAGGGCAACGATCAGGGCAAAGCCCAGGGTTGCGAGGATCGGCGCCGGTTGCTTCAGGTCGCCAAGGCCGACCATGGTCGCCGGGTTGCTGACGACGATGCCAGCGTTGTGCAGGGCGATCAGTGCCAGGAACAGGCCGATGCCGGCGGCAATCGCCGAACGTAGCGCCAACGGGATGCTGTTGATGATCCATTCACGGATGCGGAAGATCGACAGCAGGAAAAACATCACCGCCGAGAGGAACACCGCACCCAGCGCCACTTGCCAGGTGTGGCCCATGTGCAGGACCACGGTGTAGGTGAAGAAGGCGTTCAGGCCCATGCCCGGTGCCAGGGCGATCGGGTAATTGGCGATCAGGCCCATGGTCGTCGAGCCGATGGCGGCTGCCAGACAGGTGGCGACAAACACCGCGCCCTTGTCCATGCCGGTCTCGCCGAGGATGCTCGGGTTGACGAACAGAATGTAGGCCATGGCCAAAAAGGTCGTGACGCCCGCCAGAATCTCGGTCCGCACGTTGGTGTTGTGTGCCTTGAGTTGAAACAGCCTTTCCAGCATGTCTGCTCCCCGTGGCGCGCCCGGCGCCGTGAATGTATCGACCTCAACAGCAAAGCACAGACCGCCGTAGGCGCCTGGGAATTTTCTGTGGGTCGGAAAAAGCCGCGCATCATACCAGCAGCGTGGGGCTATGGCTGCTTATGGCTGCGATCGTCGTCGATGTTTTGCCAAAAAGGGAACTGCGCCATACTGCGCGCTGTTTTTTTAGGGCAGGGAAGGGCGGAATATGAAGTACATGAGCACGCGCGTGGTTGTCGCATTCGCAATGTTGATCGCGTTGTTCCTGGGTGCCCAAACCGCCTCGGCAGCGACGGCTCCACCTCTGAGTCAGGTCAAGGTGCTCAAGGTCGAGTCGCCCAACTGTGGCTTTGAAGATATTGCGGACAAGCAGGAGCAGACTCGTTGCGATCACCAGGGGCCGAACATCAAGGTGTATGTGCTGGAAGTCGGCTACGGTCGCGAAGCCCATGTTGCCCTGGACGGTTTCGAGGTGGATGGCACCCGGACCCCAGTCTGTGCTTTTGATACCGGCAACCTGACCGAGTGCTCAGTCGGGAAAAAAACTGTCGGCTATCTGTACATCTTCAACCTGGCAGGCAAGCAGGACGGCATCTTCACGTTCAGCAACACCTCGATCAACGCGCCGGGCAACACGATGTCGACGCAGCTTTACATCAAGTAACGGCCAGGCTCGAACAAGGGTCAGGAAAGCTGACTACGCTTTAAAGATCATTCTCTGGACCGCGCCCATGACCTTTAGAGCCCTGATTACCCTCGCCGAGGGCATCGACGATCTGCAAACCGTGACCCTGATCGATGTACTGCGCCGCGCCAAGGTTGAAGTGGTGGTGGCCAGTATCGAGTCGCGGCGCATGCTGACCTGCGCGCGCGGCACCCGCCTGACCGCCGATGCGATGCTGGTCGATTTGCTGGCCCAACCCTTCGACTTGATCGTTTTGCCCGGCGGCGCCGTGGGGACGCAGCATTTGGCGGCCCATCAACCTCTGCAACAATTGATCAAGGACCAGGTCGCCGCCGGACGCTTGTTCGCCGGCATTGCCGAAGCGCCGGCGCTGGCGCTGCAGACTTTTGGCGTGCTGCGTCAGCGGCGCATGACGTGCCTGCCTTCCGTCAGCCATCAATTGTCGGGCTGCAACTTCGTCGATCAACCGGTGGTGGTCGATGGCAACTGCATCACCGCCCAGGGTTCGGGCGCCGCGCTGGAGTTTGCGCTGACGCTGGTGGAGCAACTCTGCGGCAAAACCACGCGGTCGGCGGTGGCGGGGGAATTGCTTGTTTAGAAATATCAGGCGTGGACAGCAATCGGCTCGATGAGCGGTTGCTCACGCTGCTCCGCCTGCCAGAGATCGTAGTCGGTCTGAACGCCTAACCACATACGAGCCTTACCGATTCCAGCCCGCTCCAGGCGTACCGCCAGATCCGGACTGATGGGCGCATGGCCGTGCAGCACTCGCGAAAGATGCGGGCGGGCGAATCCAAGGTGTCGGGCCAGTTCGGTGACGCTGATGCCAAGCTCGGGCAATACATCCATCAAAAGTGTTTCGCCAGGGTGTGGCGGGTTGTGCATGGGCATGGTCCTGCCTCCTGTCAGTGATAGTCCAGATAGTCGACCAGTTCGATATCCGAACCAATAAAACGAAAAATAACCCGCCAGTTCCCCGAAACACTGAGTGACCAATATTCGACCAGATCGCCCTTGAGCGGATGTAATCGCCACCCCGGAAGGTCGAGGTCGTCGGGAGTCGCTGCGCGATCCATAAACTGCAGCATGCGAGCCAGACGCTTCGCATGATCTGCTCGAATCCCACGAGTCGAACCGGTTTCGTAGAAGCCACGAAGGCCTTTGTGCTGAAAGGATTTGATCATGCTCAGAGTGTAAGGCGATACATTACACTTGATGCACTATCTATGTATTGCACTTGGTCGGAGAATTTATGCTTGGTGCTGATTGCCGGCCTTTTTTGGATGCAGGTGTGGGACATTCCTGTCCCCCCTGATCAGCTTCAGGCCCTGACTTCTTCCACCGGTCCCGGTACATGCATACGGTCGCGGTTGGCCAGGGTCGGGAACAGTTTGACCCAGGCCCCGGTCACCATCAGTGTGCCGATGCCGCCCATCACCACGGCCGGTACGGTGCCGAACCAGTGGGCCGTCAAGCCAGACTCGAATTCGCCGAGCTGATTCGAAGCACCGATGAACAAGCCATTCACGGCACTGACCCGGCCGCGCATCTCGTCCGGGGTTTCCAGCTGCACGAACGAGGCGCGGATCACCATGCTGATCATGTCTGCCGCGCCTAAAACCACCAACACAGCGAGAGAGAACCAGAACGAAGTCGACAGGCCGAAAGCGATGGTTGCCACGCCGAATACACCCACGGCGGTAAACATCACCCGTCCGACGTTGCGTTCCACGGCAAATCGCGCCAGAAACAGCGACATCAGCAGTGCGCCCACCGCCGGGGCCGAACGCAGCAGGCCCAGACCCCAAGGGCCGGTCAGCAGAATATCTTTGGCGAACACCGGCAGCAGCGCAGTCGCGCCACCCAGCAAGACGGCAAACAGATCCAGGGAAATCGCCCCGAGAATATCCGGACGGCTGCGAATGAAGCGGATGCCTGCGAGCAGCGAATCCAGGGTCGCCTTGCCCTTGTTCAACGGTGTCTGCCGAGCCGGTAGGTTAAGCATCAGCGCACAGGCGATGAGGTAGAGGATCACCGTCGGGCCATACACCCAGACGCTGCCGAAGGCGTAAAGCAAACCGCCCAGCGCCGGGGCAACGATGGTGGCCGATTGCTGCGCAGATTGCGCGGCAGCAACCGCGCGCGGGAATAAAGCACTGGGCACGATGCTCGGCAGCAAGGCCTGGGTGGTTGGCATCTCGAAGGAGCGGGCGGCGCCGAGCAGGAATGCGAGGATGAAGATCATCTCCCGGGTGACATGGTCCGTCGCGCTGCCGATGGCCAGCGACAGGGCGATCAGCGCTTGCACGGACTGACAGATCGCCGCGACCTTGCGCCGGTCATAGCGATCCGCCACATGCCCGGTGTGCAGCATGAACAACACCCGCGGGGCAAATTCCACCAGACCCACCAGACCCAGATCGAGCACGTTGCCTGTCAGTTGATACAGATTCCAGCCGATGGCCACGGTCAGCATTTGAAAACCGCTGGCGGTAAATACCCGAGCCAGCCAGAACGCGATAAAAGGGCGGTGATGACGTAACAGCAGGGGCGCTTGGCTGGGCATCTGAAGGCAAGTCTGGGTGAGGGGAAGGGCGAGATTATCATCAACCTGTAACCAGAGGTTGCGAGCGCGGAAAATTTAGTTAGCTAGACACCGATCCCACAGAACATACAAATTCCCTGTGGCGAGGGAGCAAGCTCCCTCGCCACAGGGAATGCATTGCAACGCATGACCAAACCCGTGAGGCAACCTGTCACGCGGCAATAGACCACACCGTCCATCGGCAAAAATGCGACTACTCTTTCAACGTTGCTTGATCCAGATCAAGACCCTTCGTGGAAATGATCCGGTGGCCAGATGGCCAGATTCCCTACGTTGTGATGATGGTAGAAAAAGAACGAGTTCAAATTCGCCACACTCCATAACCGTGGGGGCAGTGGGTGCAGGCCGCAAGCCTTCAGCCAGTATTACCTGACAGAGGAAGACTTATGTTCGGTTTGGAGGCACTTGATCTCGCCCGGATTCAGTTCGCGTTCACCATTTCGTTCCACATCCTGTTCCCGGCCATCACCATTGGTCTGGCGAGTTACCTGGCGGTACTCGAAGGCCTGTGGCTGAAGACGCACAACGACACTTACCGCGATCTGTACCATTTCTGGTCGAAGATCTTTGCCGTCAACTTCGGCATGGGTGTGGTGTCCGGCCTGGTCATGGCCTATCAGTTCGGCACCAACTGGAGCCGCTTCTCGGATTTCGCCGGTTCCGTGACCGGGCCGTTGCTGACCTACGAGGTACTCACCGCGTTCTTCCTCGAAGCCGGTTTCCTCGGCGTCATGCTGTTCGGCTGGAACAGGGTCGGGCGCAAGCTGCACTTCTTCGCCACGGTCATGGTCGCCATCGGTACCCTGATCTCGACCTTCTGGATTCTCGCCTCCAACAGCTGGATGCAGACCCCGCAGGGCTACGAAATCGTCAACGGCCAGGTCATTCCGGTGGACTGGTTGGCGATTATCTTCAACCCGTCGTTCCCCTACCGGCTGATGCACATGGCTACGGCGGCGTTCGTCGCTACCGCCTTCTTCGTCGGTTCGTCGGCGGCCTGGCATTTGTTGCGCGGCAAGGACAACCCGGCCATCCGCACCATGCTCTCGATGGCCATGTGGATGGCGCTGATCGTGGCGCCGATCCAAGCCGTCATCGGTGACTTCCACGGCCTCAATACCCTCGAGCACCAGCCGGCGAAAATCGCTGCGATTGAAGGTCACTGGGAAAATGTCGGCGATGAACCGACCCCATTGATCCTGTTCGGCTGGCCGGACATGAAAGCCGAAAAGACCAAATTCGCGGTCGAGATTCCGTACCTGGGCAGCTTGATCCTGACCCACACCCTGGACAAACAAGTGCCGGCGCTCAAGGAGTTCCCGCCTGAAGACCGGCCGAATTCGACCATCGTGTTCTGGTCGTTCCGGGTTATGGTCGGCCTGGGTTTCCTGATGATCTTCACCGGTTTGTGGAGCCTGTGGCTGCGCAAGCGCGACACGCTGTATACCTCGCGTCCGTTCCTGTACCTGGCGCTGTGGATGGGCCCATCCGGCCTGATCGCGATTCTCGCTGGCTGGTTCACCACTGAAATCGGCCGTCAGCCGTGGGTGGTCTACGGCTTGATGCGCACGGCGGATGCGTCCTCCGGGCACAGCTTCGTGCAGATGAGCATCACCCTGGTCATGTTCGTTGTGGTGTATTTCGCGCTGTTCGGTGCCGGTCTTGGCTACATGATGCGCCTGGTGCGCAAAGGGCCGAAGATCGACGAAGGCAAGGAAACCAACGAGGGTGGTCCTGGCCAGAAACGCACGCCGGCCCGTCCGCTGTCCGCCGCCGACGACGACAACGGTGACGGCGATCACAACCACAGCCTGACCAAGGAGATTTGAATCATGGGTATTGATCTTCCGCTGATCTGGGCCGTGATCATCATCTTCGGCATCATGATGTACGTGGTCATGGACGGCTTCGACCTGGGGATCGGGATTCTTTTTCCGTTCATCAAGGGCAAGACCGACCGTGACGTGATGATGAACACCGTCGCCCCGGTCTGGGACGGCAACGAAACCTGGTTGGTATTGGGTGGTGCGGCATTGTTCGGCGCCTTCCCGTTGGCCTATTCGGTGGTGCTCTCGGCGTTGTACTTGCCGCTGATTTTCATGCTGATCGGGTTGATTTTCCGTGGCGTGGCCTTCGAGTTTCGCTTCAAGGCCAAGGACGCCAAGCGCCATCTATGGGACAAGGCATTCATCGGTGGTTCGATCACCGCGACCTTCTTCCAGGGCGTGGCATTGGGTGCGTTCATCGATGGGCTGCCGGTGGTCAATCGTCAGTTTGCCGGTGGTTCACTCGACTGGCTGACACCGTTCACGATGTTCTGTGGCGCGGCGCTGGTAGTGGCTTATGCGCTGCTCGGTTGCACCTGGTTGATCATGAAGACCGAAGGCAAGCTGCAGGAGCAGATGCATGATCTGGCGCGACCATTGGCCTTCGTGTTGCTGGCGGTGATTGGCGTCGTCAGCATCTGGACGCCGTTGGCCCACGCCGAGATCGCCGCACGCTGGTTCACCCTGCCGAATCTGTTCTGGTTCCTGCCAGTGCCGATTCTGGTGCTGGTGACCCTGTACGGTCTGATTCGCGCGGTGGCCCGCAATGCGCACTACACGCCATTCCTGCTGACCCTGGTGCTGATTTTTCTCGGCTACAGCGGTCTGGGTATCAGCCTGTGGCCGAACATCGTGCCACCGTCGATTTCGATCTGGGACGCTGCCGCACCGCCGCAGAGCCAGGGCTTCATGCTGGTGGGCACGCTGTTCATCATCCCGTTCATCCTGGGTTACACCTTCTGGAGCTACTACGTGTTCCGCGGCAAGGTCACCCACGAAGACGGTTACCACTAGCCCATACGAATACGGCGCAAGGTTGATACCTGCGCCGTTGCAGAGGAGAACGCGATGATGGCTGGCAAACCTGATTTGCAGGAAATCGAAGCCGCAGAGAAAAAGCCGCTTTGGCAACGACTCGGCTGGCTGGCGTTGATCTGGGCAGGCAGCGTTGGGGCACTGTTCATCGTGGCCACGCTGATGCGCATGTTCATGAATGCCGCGGGCCTGAGTACCCACTGAAATTCCCATCCCGTTGCCTTGCGGCACGGATTTATAACCCTCCTGCGACGGAGGGTTTTTTTTGCCTGCTGTTATTTGCGTGCCTTGAGAATTACGAACTTGGGTGTGGCCGCTACTTGCTCCACGCCGCGGAACAACCGCGCAAGCTTGCTGTGATAGCCCAGATGACGGTTGCCGACGATGTGCAGCGCGCCGCCCACCACCAGCGCTTCGCGCGCCTGCTGGAACATCCGCCAGGCCAGGAAATCGCCGACCACTTGCTGTTGGTGGAATGGCGGATTGCACAGCACCACGTCGAGGGATTGGGGTTCCTGCCCCGCCAACCCATCGCCGGCACGTACGATCACGTCACGATCACCCAGCGCCGCGCGCCAGTTTTCAGCGGCCGATTGCACGGCCATGAATGACTCGTCCACCAATGTGTAATGGGCCTCGGGGTTTTGCAGGGCGCTGGCGATCGCCAGCACGCCGTTGCCACACCCCAGATCGGCGACCCGCGCTGTGCCGAGGTTGTTCGGCAAGTGCGGCAGAAAGGCCCGCGTGCCGATATCCAGCCCTTCGCGACAGAACACATTGGCGTGATTGAGCAGTTCGATTGCAGGCGTGTCGAGTCGATAGCGCGTCGGGTATGGAGAGACAGCGGGGGCTTTGGCTTCGGGCGTGGCGATCAGCAACCGAGCCTTCTTCATGGCCAGCGAGGCTTGCACCGGGCCGATATAGCGCTCCAGCAGATCGCCCGCGGCACGTGGCAGATGCTTGACCATCGCGGCGGCAATCACTTGAGCGCCGGGAGCCAATTGACCCTGTAGCCGGATCAGTTGCTCTTCCAGCAAGGCCAGGGTTTTCGGTACCCGGATCAATACCCGGTCAAACGGCCCGACGAAGGCTTCGCTGGCAGGTACGCTCGGCACCGAATCAAACGCCTGGCCGTTGCGCATGAGGTTTTTTTCGAGCCCCTGAAAGGCCAGAAATGAATCGCCGCTGCTGGTGACCCGGACCTTGCCCGCCAGGCTAACGGCCAATGCGCCGAAGCTGTCGTTGAGTACCAGTACGCGAGTATCTGCTGTCGGTTGTTGCCCGGCCAGATGATTGAGCAGGTATTCGTCTGCGGCATCGAACGCTTGCAGCGGTTCGTTCTGCTGTTCTGGCTGGCGGATCAGATTGAGTTGAGCGAAGGGGGTTTCGAGCAAGGGCATGAGGCGGGGCTCTGATAATCAACGGGGGCCGCCGCTTCGGGGCGTTGTAGCGGGCGGAACCATCCGAGCGGACGGCGTCGTGGAACTTTCCACGGCATCACTCAGAACGGATCGCAATGGTACGTTTTTTTCGTCCGGATTACTCGCAGGGATTACCAGATTCGAACAGTTTCAGATAACCCCCGACCTTGCTGCGCTGATCACCGCTGCAATCTTGTTGTTGACGCCAAATTTGCGGATAGCGCCCTTTATATGGAAATTTACTGTGCTTTCACTCAGTCTGAGGATGATTGCGATCTCGCAGGCCGTCTTGCCGTCGGCTGAATATTTCAGTACTTCAATTTCTCTGCATGATAAATGCACCGTGGCCGGCTTCAGCGAGGAGACATGCAGGTCTTTCGCGACAAGCCCGTGCAGGTGACGGCTAATAAATATCGCGTAGCCCAGATTTTTGTACAGTTCATATGCGGTAATCGGGCAATGGGTTCTGGCCACGCTCAGCATGCTGCAAAGCCCGTTCCTATCATGAACGGATTGGGACCAGCCGTAGTTCAACCCCTGGTTTTTTTTCGCTTGCCACAGCCTTGGTGTTTTTGAATAGCACTCTTCTTGCCAGAGAATCGGCACTTCGGAATCATGGCAGTGGGCTAGTATTGGATCAACCGCATCGTAATGCTCGTTTTCATATTTCGTGTTCCATTCTCTAGGGTAATTATTCAAATTTATCTTATGGTGGTGTGTCCCTGTTGTTGGGGATGTTATTGAAAATGCACAGAAATTAAAGCCCATATTTTTGACGAGATTAAGCGACATCTCATATGCAGACTTTATTTCTTGAGCGCCAGAAAGCTGTGTTAACTGTGACTCCTTCCACACTTTCATTTGGTAACTCCATGCGGACTTTCTTGGGGGTGCCAATTGGATCCAAGATCCGGCACGTCCCAGAGTGTAGGAGGATTCTTACAAACATGCTGAACTATTTTGCTCTTTAAAAAAGCGTGGAGCGGCATAACTGGTTCTTAGCTATTCTTTATGGAAAGACAAAATCCGACGCTCATGTATTTGTTTTTATTGTTGTACTGTTTTGTTACCCGGATGAAAGACATTACAAATCATCGGTGTTTACACAGCCCGCTTTGCGGGACACTGGGGTCATCTGTTGAATGGAGCGACCCATGACTGCCAGTGCAGAAAAATTCACTCGCCAGACGCTGTTTAACGTCCAGCCATTGACTCCCAATCTGTTTACTCTGCGGACCACCAGGGATCCGGGCTTTCGTTTTCGCGCAGGGCAATTCGCCCGGCTGGGAGTGACCAAGGCAGACGGCAACATAGTATGGCGGGCCTATTCCATGGTTTCGTCACCCTATGACGAGTTCCTTGAATTTTTCTCCATTGTTGTGCCGGGAGGGGAGTTCACCAGTGAGCTGAGTCGGCTGGAAGTTGGCGATACGCTGCTGGTCGACCGTCAGGCCTTTGGTTATCTGACCCTGGATCGCTTCGTCGATGGCCGTGACCTCTGGTTGTTATCCACCGGCACGGGCGTAGCGCCGTTTCTGTCGATCCTTCAGGACTTCGAAGTTTGGGAGAAATTCGAACGAATCATCCTGGTCTACAGCGTGCGCGAAGCGCGGGAGCTGGCGTACCAGGCATTGATTACGGAGCTGGCGCAACGTGACTACCTGGCCGAGTACGCGCACAAACTGCAATTCATCGCCACCGTCACCCGCGAACAGCATTCGGGTGCCTTGAACGGGCGGATCACCAGTCTCATTGAGAATGGTGAACTGGAACAGACGGCTGGTGTAGCACTGACCGCGGAGCATTCACGGGTGATGCTCTGCGGTAACCCGCAGATGATCGATGACACGCGCAAGCTGCTCAAACAACGGAATATGCACTTGAGCCTCAGTCGCCGACCTGGCCAAGTGGCGGTGGAAACCTACTGGTAAACAAACGGCGCCCCGAAGGCGCCGTTTCTCTGGGCAATCAGCGATCAGGGCCGATTGTTCTGAGCCTTGAGCAGATCGCGGATCTCGCTCAGCAGTTCTTCTTCCTTGGTCGGAACCGGCGGCAGGGTTGGCGCAACGGCCTCTTCGCGTTTCAGACGGTTGATAGCCTTGACGCCCATGAAGATCGCGAAGGCAACGATGATGAAGTCGATCATGCTCTGGATGAACTTGCCATACGCCAGCACCACTGCCGGGACATTACCGTTAGCGGCCTTGAGCGTAATGGCCAGATCACTGAAGTCCACCCCACCGATCAGCAAGCCGATTGGCGGCATCACCACATCGCCGACAAACGAAGAAACGATTTTGCCGAAAGCAGCGCCGATGATGATACCGACGGCCATGTCGACCACATTACCTTTGACCGCGAAGGCCTTGAACTCACTTATCACGCCCATAGGTTATTTCCTTGTTACAGATGAGGTTGGTGAGCGCAGTGTAAATCAGCAAAGCGTCCCTTGCTTGAAACGCCTTCTTACAATGCCCGTTTCTATCGACACATCTTCTGGTAATTAGTTTACAAAACGCCACTATTCGCGCGCGTTTACCCGCTCTAGACCGGGCTTTCCAGAACCTTCTTGCTATCGGCCCGGTACGGGATTTCTATTTATGTTTTGGCCTTTGGGTCACTAGCCTCTGTGGTGCGCACCAGGATGCGCTTAATAAAACCAGAGGAAACTTCCATGACAACTCCCCTTGGCCTCGGGGCTTTTCCCCTCCGTCGTACCTTCGGCGTTCTGACCGTCAGCCTGCTGTCCTTCTCCATCAACGCTGCGACGTTGACCCGTGATAATGGTGCCGCTGTCGGCGACAACCAGAACTCGCAAACCGCCGGCGCGACCGGGCCGGTGCTGTTGCAAGATGTACAGTTGATTCAGAAGCTGCAGCGTTTCGACCGTGAACGCATTCCTGAGCGTGTGGTGCATGCCCGTGGCACCGGCGCCCATGGCACGTTCACCGTGACTGACGACCTCAGTGACTTGACCAAGGCCAAGGTATTCGCCGGTGGCCAGAGCACGCCGGTATTTGTGCGTTTCTCCGCAGTGGTCCATGGCAACCACTCACCGGAAACGCTGCGTGACCCACGGGGGTTCGCCACCAAGTTCTACACCGCAGACGGTAACTGGGACCTGGTTGGCAACAATTTCCCGACCTTCTTCATCAGGGACGCCATCAAGTTTCCGGACATGGTCCATGCCTTCAAGCCGGACCCGCGCACCAATCTTGACGATGACTCCCGTCGTTTCGATTTCTTCTCTCATGTTCCGGAAGCCACTCGCACCTTGACCGAGTTGTACTCCAACTCCGGCACCCCGGCCAGCTATCGGGAGATGGACGGCAACGGTGTACATGCCTACAAGTTGGTTAACGCTAAGGGCGAAGTTAACTATGTAAAGTTTCACTGGAAAAGTTTGCAGGGAATAAAAAATCTCACTCCTAAAGAAGTCGCCAATGTTCAAGGTCAAGATTACAGTCATATGACCAACGACTTGGTTGTCCATATCAACAAGGGGGACTTTCCGAAGTGGGACTTGTACGTCCAGGTTCTAAAACCTCAAGATTTGTCCAAGTTTGATTTCGATCCATTGGACGCCACCAAGATTTGGCCTGGTGTTCCTGAGCGAAAAGTTGGACAGATGGTATTGAACCGTAATCCGGCGAATGTATTCCAGGAAACCGAACAAGTGGCGATGGCACCGGCCAACTTGGTTCCGGGTATCGAGCCTTCGGAAGATCGTTTATTGCAGGGGCGAGTGTTTTCGTATGCCGATACCCAACTGTATCGCCTGGGGGCCAATGCTCTGCAGTTGCCGATCAACGCACCGAAAGTCGCCGTGAACAACGGTAATCAGGATGGTGCGATGAACATCGGCGCCAGCAGCACGGGGGTGAATTACCAACCGAGCCGTCTGCTGCCCCGTGAGGAGCCGCAAACCGCGCGTTACAGCCAGTCGACCCTGTCGGGTAGCACGCAGCAGGCGAAGATTCAACGTGAGCAGAATTTCAAGCAGGCCGGCGATCTGTATCGCTCGTTCAACCAGAAGGAACGTCAGGACCTGATCGACAGCTTCGGCGGCTCACTGGCCACCACCGATGAGGAGAGCAAGCACATCATTCTGTCCTTCCTGTACAAGGCCGACCCGGAATACGGGACAGGCGTAACCAAAGTGGCCAAGGGTGATCTGGCCCGGGTCAAGGCGTTGGCGGCCAAACTGGTCGACTGATCTATCTGCCTGAAGCGGGGCCTCGTACGAGGTCCCGTCTGACCAAGGAGTCCCGCCATGCGTGTTTATCTGTCTGTGTTTCTGGCGTGCGTGTCGTTCGGTGTATTCGCCGGTCCTGACGCGCAAGTCTCGAAGGACCCCGAGGCGCTGAAAGCGCAATTACAGGATTACTATTTCGATGCCGCCCGAAGGGGGGATGTGCCGGTGCTCGAGACCTTCATCGAGGCCGGCTATTCCCTCGACACCCGCGACAGCAAGGGTTACACCGCGTTGATCCTGGCTGCCTATCACGGTCAGGGTGCCGCCGTGGAGCGTTTGTTGGCGGCCGGGGCGGACGCCTGCGCTCAGGATCAACGCGGCAATACCGCGCTGATGGGCGCGATTTTCAAAGGCGAAGTGCAGATCGCTCGAACCCTGCTGGCCGCCAATTGCAGCCCCGACCAACGCAACGGCGCCGGGCAGACTGCCGCGATGTATGCCGGATTGTTCAAGCGCGTCGAGTTGCTCGACGCACTCAAGGCCAAAGGGGCGGACCTGAACGCCGAGGATCCGCTGGGCAACAGTGCCGCGCGTCTGGCCAGCGGTGAAATCCGCACGGCGGCGCCGCGCTGATCCGCGTCAGCTGAGCTATCATCGCGGTTTTTGCCGGGAGTTCAGATGGCCAAGGCCAAGCGCATGTACGGCTGCACCGAGTGTGGCTCAACCTTCCCCAAGTGGGCCGGCCAGTGCGGCGAATGCGGGGCCTGGAACACGCTGACCGAAACCATGGTGGAGAGTGGCGGCGCCGCAGCCCCCAGCGGTCGCACCGGTTGGACCGGCCAGCAGGCTCAGATCAAGACCCTGGCCGAAGTCAGCGTCGAAGAAATTCCGCGGTTCTCCACGGCGTCCAGTGAGCTCGATCGTGTTTTGGGCGGTGGTCTGGTGGATGGCTCGGTGGTGTTGATCGGTGGTGACCCCGGTATCGGCAAGTCGACCATTCTGTTGCAAACCTTGTGCAACCTCGCCAAGAGCATGCCGGCGCTGTATGTCACCGGCGAAGAGTCCCAGCAACAAGTGGCCATGCGTGCCCGACGGCTGGGCTTGCCTCAGGATCAACTGCGGGTGATGACTGAAACCTGCATTGAAACCATCATTGCCACCGCCCGGCAGGAAAAGCCCAAGGTGATGGTGATCGACTCGATTCAGACGATCTTCACCGAGCAACTGCAGTCGGCACCGGGCGGTGTCTCCCAGGTGCGCGAAAGTGCGGCATTGCTGGTGCGTTACGCCAAGCAAAGCGGCACGGCGATTTTCCTCGTGGGCCATGTCACTAAAGAAGGTGCGCTGGCCGGCCCCCGAGTGCTGGAGCACATGGTCGACACCGTTCTGTATTTCGAAGGCGAATCCGATGGGCGCCTGCGTTTGCTGCGGGCGGTGAAAAACCGGTTCGGCGCGGTGAATGAACTGGGCGTGTTCGGCATGACCGACAAAGGCCTGAAAGAAGTCTCCAACCCTTCGGCGATTTTCCTGACACGCGCTCAGGAGGAAGTCCCGGGCAGTGTGGTCATGGCCACGTGGGAAGGCACCCGGCCGATGCTGGTGGAAGTTCAGGCGCTGGTGGACGACAGCCACCTGGCCAACCCGCGCCGGGTGACGCTCGGTCTGGATCAGAATCGCCTGGCCATGTTGTTGGCGGTTTTGCACCGCCACGGCGGCATCCCGACTCACGATCAGGACGTGTTCCTCAACGTGGTCGGCGGTGTGAAGGTCCTGGAAACCGCTTCCGACCTGGCCTTGATGGCGGCAGTCATGTCCAGTTTGCGCAACCGGCCGCTGCCCCATGATTTGCTGGTGTTTGGCGAAGTCGGGTTGTCGGGTGAAGTGCGCCCGGTGCCGAGTGGCCAGGAGCGTTTGAAAGAGGCGGCCAAGCACGGCTTCAAACGCGCCATCGTACCCAAGGGCAACGCGCCGAAAGAGCCGCCACCGGGGTTGCAGATTATCGCCGTGACGCGCCTGGAACAGGCCCTCGACGCACTGTTCGAATAAACCGTAAATGGGACCCAAACCCTGTGGGAGCGAGCAGGCTCCCACAATGGAAGGCGGGAGGCTTTCAGACTTCGATCAGGGCAGCCAATTCGCGCTCTAGTTCCCGGGGATCGCCCAGGTTGAACTCAATCAACCGCCGCAGGCGCTCGATGGATTCCAGGCCGATGTGTTTGCAGACGAACCCGAGCTGGCCATGGTCATCGTGGGTCAGTTGCACATCCATCTTGATGGCGACGTCATCGTTGAGATGAATGTCGACCAGGAAATGCCATTCCCGATTACCCAGCCATGGCTCGGGCTTCTCGACCAGCAGTCCCTTGAGCGACAGGTCAATCAGCCGCACCGGCCAGGTGAATTCCCCTTGGCTCAGTTCGGTTCGGGCATCGAACGCAATACGTCTGAAGCGGCGGCGATCGGCAGGTTGTTCGCTCATGGCGCAATCCTCGTAAAGGTTCGCTGACTATAGACCTGCATTGCCGAAGGCTGCCAGCACAGTGATGGCTCTAGACTGATGTCGAACTATGGTCTTTGCCGCCAGTAGCGCTAAACTCGAGATGGCTGTCTTTCTTGTCCACTCTGGCTGGAATCATAAAATGAAAAATAATAATAGCCCGCTACGCCACTTACCCTGGCTGCTGCTGGCAGTCGTAGGAGCGTGCGCCCTGGGCGTAGTGGCATTGCGCCGAGGCGAGGCGATCAACGCCTTGTGGATCGTTGTCGCAGCCGTCGCTATCTATCTTGTCGCATATCGCTACTACAGCTTGTTCATCGCTAACAATGTGATGCAACTCGATTCGCGTCGGGCTACACCTGCCGTGATCAACAATGACGGTCTGGACTACGTGCCGACCAACAAACACATTCTTTTCGGCCACCACTTCGCGGCCATCGCCGGCGCGGGGCCGCTGGTCGGTCCGGTGTTGGCGGCGCAGATGGGGTACCTGCCCGGTACGCTGTGGCTGATTGCCGGTGTGGTGCTGGCCGGTGCGGTTCAGGACTTCATGGTCCTGTTCATGTCCACCCGCCGCAACGGCCGTTCCCTGGGCGACATGGTCCGTGAAGAAATGGGCCGCATCCCCGGAACCATCGCGCTGTTCGGCTGCTTCCTGATCATGATCATCATCCTCGCGGTGCTGGCGCTGATCGTGGTCAAGGCCCTGGCCGAAAGCCCTTGGGGCATTTTCACGGTGATGGCGACCATTCCGATCGCGATGTTCATGGGCATCTACATGCGCTACATCCGCCCGGGCCGCATCGGTGAAATCTCGGTGATCGGCGTGGCGTTGCTGCTGGGTTCGATCTGGCTCGGCGGGCAGATCGCCGCTGACCCGGTCTGGGCCAAGGCGTTCAGCTTTACCGGGGTCCAGATCACCTGGATGCTGATCGGCTACGGTTTCGTGGCAGCCGTGTTGCCGGTGTGGCTGATTCTGGCGCCACGTGACTACCTGTCGACTTTCCTCAAAATCGGCACCATCGTCGCACTGGCGATCGGTATTCTGATCACCATGCCCGAGCTGAAAATGCCGGCATTGACCCAGTTCATCGACGGCACCGGGCCGGTGTGGAAGGGTGGGCTGTTCCCGTTCCTGTTCATCACCATCGCCTGTGGCGCAGTGTCGGGTTTCCATGCGCTGATCTCCTCCGGCACCACGCCGAAGCTGCTGGATAACGAAGTCAACGCTCGCTACATCGGTTACGGCGGCATGCTGATGGAATCCTTCGTGGCGATCATGGCGATGGTTGCCGCTTCGGTGATCGAACCGGGCGTGTACTTCGCCATGAACAGCCCGGCCGCGGTCGTCGGCGGTGATGTGGTGGCGGTAGCGACAGCGGTCAGCAACTGGGGCTTTGCCATCACGCCGGAAGCGTTGCAAGCGGTAGCCAAGGACATCGGTGAAACCACCGTCCTGGCCCGTGCCGGCGGTGCGCCGACCCTGGCGGTCGGTATCGCACAGATTCTGCACAGCGTGCTGCCGGGTGAAAACACCATGGCGTTCTGGTACCACTTTGCGATCCTGTTCGAAGCATTGTTCATCCTGACTGCCGTCGACGCCGGTACCCGTGCCGGACGTTTCATGCTGCAGGACTTACTCGGCTCCTTCGTACCGGCGCTGAGACGCACCGAATCCTGGACCGCCAACCTGATCGCCACCGCCGGTTGTGTGGCGATGTGGGGCTACCTGCTGTACCAAGGCGTGATCGACCCGTTGGGTGGCATCAACACCTTGTGGCCGCTGTTCGGTATCTCCAACCAGATGCTGGCTGGTATCGCGTTGATGCTGGCAACTGTCGTGCTGATCAAAATGAAACGCCAACGCTACATCTGGGTCACCATGCTGCCAGCCGTGTGGCTGCTGATCTGCACCACTACCGCAGGCTTCATCAAGCTGTTCGACGCCAACCCGGCGATCGGTTTCCTGTCGCTGGCGAAGAAGTACAGCGATGCCCTGGCCGGAGGGCAGATCCTTGCGCCTGCCAAGAGCATCGAGCAGATGCAGCACGTGATCTACAACGCTTATACCAACGCAACGCTGACCGCACTGTTCCTGTTCGTGGTGTTCAGCATCCTGTTCTATGCGCTCAAGGTCGGCATTGCCGCCTGGGGCACCAAAGAACGCACGGATAAAGAGTCGCCATTCCAGGCTCAGCCGGATGCGTAACCTGAGGATTGCACCATGTTCAATGACCTGAGTCGCCTCGGTAAATACCTCGGTCAGGCCGCACGCCTGATGGTCGGCATGCCCGACTACGACAACTACGTCGAGCATATGCAAACCAAACACCCGGACAAACCGGTGATGAGTTACGAGGCGTTCTTTCGGGAGCGCCAGGAGGCTCGTTACGGCGGCAAGGGTGGACCGAAGTGCTGTTGATGTATGCGGTTTAGGTAACACACCACTGTAGGAGCACGGCTTGTCGGCGAAGGCGATCTTCAAGATGCTTTCGCCGGCAAACCTGGCTCCTACAGTTTTTTTGCGTCCGGGAGATCTTATTTTGTTAGCGCCAATCCCTGTCACGATCCTCAGCGGCTTTCTCGGCGCTGGTAAAACCACCTTGTTGCGCCACCTGCTCAAAGCCGAGCACGGCCTGAAAATCGCCGTGATCGAAAACGAGTTCAGTGACGCCGGCATCGACACCCAACTATTGGGCGACGAGCCCGTGCAAGTGATGACGCTGTCCAACGGCTGCGTCTGCTGCACCATCCACACCGATTTGACCAAAGCGCTGTACCTGCTACTGGAGCGCCTGGACAGTGGCGAAATCGCCTTTGACCGCCTGGTGATCGAATGCACCGGTCTGGCCGACCCGGCCCCGGTGGCACAAACCTTTTTTATCGATGAAGAGCTGCGCGAGCGCTACATCCTCGACGGCATCATCACCCTGGTGGACGCGGCTCATGCCGAACTGCACCTGACCCAGACCATTGCCCAGGCGCAGATCGGTTTTGCCGACCGCTTGCTGGTGAGCAAACGCGACCTGGTGGATGAGCCGACCTTCACTGCCCTCAGCGAACGCCTGACCCGCATCAACCGTCGTGCACCGATTCGTGTGGTTGACCACGGCAAGATTGATCTGGCCGAGCTGCTCGATGTGCGTGGCTTCAACCTCAATGCCGACCTCGGTGGTGGTGTGAGTTTACGCCCGGTGAGCAAGGCGCCCTCCATCGACCGTATTTCCAGCCTGGTGCTGCGTACCGACAAGCCGCTGGATATCGACAAGCTCAGCGAGTTCATGAACGAACTGCTCGAAGAGCATGGCAAGCAACTGCTGCGTTACAAGGGCGTGCTGAACATTGCCGGCGAGGACCGGCGTCTGGTGTTTCAGGGAGTTTTGAAACTCTATGGTTTTGATTGGGACACCGAATGGGCCGAGGGGGAGAGGCGCGATAGTGTGATGGTGTTTATTGCCGATGACTTGCCGGAAGAGAAGATTCGGGCAGGGTTTTCCATGCTTTGATCCGCCAGGTTTTCGCACAAAAAACCGGCCTGAGTGATCGCCGGTTTTTTGAGCTGCCGTTGTCAGGTGTGCCTATGCCGGCACGCTGAAGTCGAGCGACAGTATGTTGGGAATCGTCGGGTCAACGGAATATAGCAAGGCATACCCGACACCTGATATCCCCGTCAGTAGACTGATGTCGGGAACCTGATCGCTGCTGAGAAAATTGCCCTCGAAAAAGTTATGGGCGACTTGTTCAAATGCTTTTTCAACTCTGGTGACGCCCTCGTGATTGCCTGAATCCCGGTACCAATCGTACAAGCAGATCAGATTGCCAAAGTCACCATGACACAAGCTATAACCGCTCCCAAGGCCATGACGCCAGAGATTGCTCTCGCACCTGGAAATATCCTCATCCACTTTCTGTCTGGTTGATGTCTCTAGGACCTCTCCCATCGACTTCAAGAGTTGTCGCCTGGCAATCAGAATTCCACCATCCCCGTGGCACCACTTGGTCAAATGCCCCGGATTCTCCTTGTCTCTCAAGTCCAGCCAGAACCCGTCACGAGTCAAGCGGTTTTCGCTCTCGAACACCTCAATGGCCAAGGGCACCAGAGACCTGTCGTAAGTCACGTCATAGGCTTTGCACAAGGCATGGAGCACTCCCGAGAGCCCGTGGGACAGGCCTGTCAAAATGACAGGCTGATCGTTGCGTCGGAAAAAACGGCCCTCTTCAATGATGAGCTCACTTTTTATGTAATCGACCATACGCCTGATGGCTGATAGCAGATCTTCTCGCGGATTCAATACATAGACATTTGCCATTAGCGTCACCGCGCCACAGCAGCCCGACAGAAAATCAAAGTCATAATCCTTGGGGGGGACTTCTATTATTCTGGTCAGTAAGTCTTCCAGTGTATCGTTATATTTTTGATCGCCGGTGATCTGCTGGCGGCTCAAGAGGAGGTAGATATAAGAGCCCAACCCATGAAATGCACTGACACTCGAGTCGCTCTTGAAATAACCGAATGATTCGGCCAGTGAGTGCAGCACTCGATCAGCGCAGGTCAAATAATGAGGTGTCCGGCTTACTTTGAATAGACTCAGATAAAACAGTCCAACCCCGGCGATCCCGGAATACAGGCCATTACCCATTGGGGAAAGATATTTTTTATGTGTCGTGGGGTGTGTATGGAAGGATAGCCATCTAATGTCCGCGCCCGCTTTCGTCACCGCGAGCTCCTCGACGCGGGAAGCGATTTTGATGATGTTTTCAAGACGATCAGTCGGTGCCGAACGTTCAGTTTTCGTATGAGTATGCGTGAGATTAAGAGGCTGAAGGTCATTTGGCTTTGGAAACAGACATGTTTCGAGAATAGTGCGTTGCAAGGCTTTATCCGCTAGAGACAAGCTGTCCATTTTTTTCAAGCAGCTTTCGTACGGCGGTCTTACTTGAGGTGTTTCGATTTTTTCACCGTGTGCACTCACTAGATAACGGGAGGTGAGGGGCATGGTAAAACACGGAATGCTTAACCTTTGCAGGTCCATTATTTCGTGCCGGGGAATGCCTATTGTAATGTAGGCATCTTTCAAATCTTTCCACAGGGTGGCGAGTAAGAGTTCTCTATCGAGCATGTTTTGCATAAAGCGTGGATGACGGCTCAGTCCGATAAAGTCGGCATAACGTTGGGTGTTTTTCACCAGTACACGGGTTGAGAGCTGTTCTGCAGATAGTTCAAGCATTCGAATAACGGTTTGCCGATGGGTCATTAACGCATCATAGGAAAGTTCAAAGCTCTCTAAGAAAGCTTCTTTATAATGCTCCAGCCCTTTTCGTTCATCGGCCAGCAGAGGCAGGTGTTTTTGCTGAAGGCAATGTTCTGTATTGATTTTGCGCAAATGGTAAAAGCCGTTTTCATGAACGAGCGATTTGCCAGTGGAGAGGAATCGCTCTTGTCGTGTCAACCCGCTCAAGTCGTTACCTGAACCTTGCGCGAAAGGTACAAAGCCGCTGGAAAAAACTGAATGCCGAGTCGACGTAAATGCCTTGAACAGAGCAGAGTCAGCCGGCAAGTCATAAAGCAGGTCGCTGATAGAAGCCGTAAACAAACATTCCAGGTCAATCATGACCGGGTTGCTTCCATGCGCAATAATGTTTTCGTGATGAAAGTCGATACCGTTCAAAGCATGGATAACGGCGATTTGTGCTCCCATTTTTCGGTAGAACAGTTCAACCTCCGCCAGGTTTGCACAGGGTAGGTTCTCGATTACCTCTATCCAGCTATGTTTTCCACGACTGACAATTCTGGGCGAATAAATAGAAAAACACTCAGCGCCTGTCTGCTCGTGCAGTTCACCAAGGAGACGATTGAAAAACAGTGCCTCCTGGCTCGCCCTTGGTTTGTATACCAGGGGCATTGCACCGACCTCAACCCGACAAACCGTTTCACCGCGGCCATGCGGGTCTCCCAGACCAAATTCGATAGCGCTTATTTTATCGCAGGGGATTGAAAACTCGTTTCGCAGAGATTCAACGTCGGCAGCGAAGTCGAGAATGACGGTATACAAATAGTCAATTGCATCCTCCAGCAGCCCAAACAATAAGCTCGCCAACACCGGGTAGGCTTCAAAAAATGTGCTGAGTGAAAGAGTTCTCAGTTGCTGGCTGAGTTCAGGCAATTCAACGTTGTTGCCTTGGGCAATCTGAGTGTTCAAATAGTGAACAAGGCTCTGTTCGGAGGTGCGGCTGATTCTGTCTAATATAAAATTTTCAACACTTGAAAGTAACGTTTGCTCACAGATGTGTGTCGACGCACTCAAGTAGCGTTCGTCTGTTTTGAAAGCATCTATAAAATAAAGGTAAAAGCGGTAGGCGAACCAATAGAAATTTTCACTGTTTTTTGGGGCTGGCTTCTCGTCGGTATTTATGGCGTCTAGTGCAGTTATTTTTTTTTGCAAAGAATTTAGTGATGCTTCACTGCTGCTGGGCAGCAGGTGCGTATTGGTGGGTTCTTCCACAAGCGAAGCCAATTCCTTCCGGTCCATTCCAAAATAATGCAGGACGGCCTGGTCGTCAATTTCATGCAGGCGGATCATGTTATTTCTGAAGTTGATAAGTTCATTTTCAGAAGAAAATCTGCGTTTACCTCGCTGACGCAACGTCAAGAAATTAGCCAACATGCCGAAACTCCCTGTATGGATCGAGCAGGCGTTGCCTGCTCGATCTTTTTATTGTTGATCACTTGACAGACTGACTGGCTGGTAATTTATCCAGGTCGGTCGTCGGTATAACGGCCAATGATCAAGGAATCGAACAACCCAGGCCTGTGCATTGCAAGGTGCCACAGTCAAGAATGGTGGTGCCCATTGCTTCAATGTTGTCTTTGTCGCAAGACTGGTACGCTTCAAAGTCGCGATCAAAATCGCCGGACATATTTAGAATCTGCTCGTTCATAGTGTTATTCTCATTGTTGGTCAGGTACTAAATGCAGTGAGCAACGGTCAGCCGGATACCGGTAATTACCTTTGGCTACATTGTATTCAGAGTTTTTATAGGGCTGAGCTGCTTTTATCTAAAAGAAGATTTACGCGGAGGCGTATTTCTGGCTTTAGACAGGCTCTGCCACAGTTTTAGCACAGAATGGCGGTGCAGTTTTCGGTGCCACACTCGACGATTGTCAGTGCTGCCGATTCAATGCCGTTTCGGCTGACTTGTTGATAGGCTTCGAACTCGCTATCGAAGTCGCCGGACATGGCCATAAGTATCTCGCTCATCATGTTCCTCTTTTTATTAACCACCGGTATGGTGTGCGAAAAAAGTTAACATGCTCCGGGCGGGACACCAATACGTAGCTTATAACCTCATATTTCAGTTGTTGATTGTCAGGTTGTAATTTTCAGGGCGTGTTGGGTGTCGTGCTGTAATGATTTCAGGGTGATATTCAAGTGGTCTGAATAACTGGCTGAAGAAAATATGAGTTTGTTTATATCGAATTCGCAACAAATAGTATGATTGTTTCGCGTCATGACTGGGGCGAAACATTAATAACTACGTGTCAGCCCCGATCTTTATCATGTCTGGAATAGTTGTTTCTCCAATTTATCGAGGTGCGTGTTCATCAGCCTGACCGCAGCCGACACATCGCGGCGCTCAACCGCATCGACTATCGCCCCGTGTGATTGCCATGCATCGTGATCATTCCACGGAACTTCACACTGCGCGATTGCCAGGGAAATCGGTGGTACCAGGCTTCCGAGAAACCAGGCCAGTGGAACGTTGCCGACGAATTCAGCCAATAGCAGGTGAAATTCACCGGACAGGCGAAGCGTCGGTCCACGCAACCCACGCTCGGCGGATTCGCGCTCTCTGGCAACCAGGTCACGTAAATGTCGCAACTGTGTTGATTGTGGTTGTTGGCAAGCCAGCCGGATCAAGGTGGATTCGGTCAGGCGTCGAGCATGGAGCGTCTGGCGGGTCCGCTCAGCATCTGGCGCCGCCACTTGAGGTCGATGATTGGGCAGCAGCAAGATCACCTGCTGCTGAGACAATCTCGCAAGTACCTGGCGAATGATGTTGCGATTCACGCCGAACATCTGGCCCAGGCTCGCTTCGGTAAAACGACTGTCAGTGTCGATACGCCGTTCAAGAATCGCGTCGAAAACCCGCGGGTAGATGTTGTCCACCAGATGGGTTTTCTCCTCTGCTCGGCGACGGCGTAGGGTCACGGGGAAAGTGAGGTGCTGTGAATTCAAGGCGCAGCTGGCCATGGCCTGTCTCCAGTCCGGTTGCCGAAATGAAAGTGAAAGAGGTTCAGTTGTGCATATGGTCGTCCGGGATGTTCAATTCGATGCCCATCCGTTGGCTTTCCCGAAGGATGTGCCGACGCATTTCGGCGCTGGCCTGGGCGCTGTTTTTGCTGCGGATCGCTCGTACCATGGCTTCGCTTTCTTCAAGGCGCTCAGCCAAGTGCTCCGGAGAATTGCGCAGCACGTCGGCGCTTTGCTTGAGGGCATTGCTGGTCTGCTGCACCACGCTCTGGAAAATCGGGTTCGAGGTCAGGGTGAACAACTCTTCGTGGAACGCGATGTAGGCGTTCACACCGGCTTCGCTGTCATTGGCTTCCAGGGCTTCGCGCATGTCCATCAGGGTCAGGCGCAGTTGCCCGACTTCCTTGCTGCTGATGGACTGTGCCACCAGGCCGACGATGAACGGTTCGAGGGTGTAGCGCAGTTGCAGCACGTCTTCCAGGCTGGCCCCGGCGACCGCGCTGTCGTGGCTTTGGCTGTCGCTGAGATTGGCCTCCAGCACCACCACGCCTTTGCCCGGCATCGAGCGCACCAGCCCGAGGGTTTCCAGCACGATCACCGCTTCGCGCAGGCTTGGGCGGCTGATGCCCAGTTGTTCGGCCAGTTCACGCTGGCCCGGCAGCATGTCGCCGGAACGCCACTGACCGCGGGCCAGCGCGGCCCGAAGTTTTTCTACCACTGAATTTACGACGGTTGACGAGGTAATCACTGTTCGCTCCAAATCGCGATAAATGTGCCTGCCTGTGGGCAGGCACACGTTGTTTAAAATTCCTGCTGATGTGCCGGGACCACCGGTTTTCTCGGCTGGAAGGTATAACCCACCTGGCCGGACAGCACTTTGTTTGCCCGTTGGATATCGATGTCCTTTTCCCAGCGGGCAATGGCCACCGTGGCGACGCAGTTACCAATCAGATTGGTCAGTGCCCGGCCGATGCCCATGAACCAGTCCACCGCCAGCACCAGCACCAGGCCCACCACCGGAATTGCCGGGATCGCCGTCAGGGTGGCGGCGAGAATCACCAGCGCCGAGCCGGGAATCCCGTGGGCACCTTTGGAGGTGATCAGTGACACCAGCAGAATCGTCAGCAGGTCAGTCATGGCCAGCGGCGTGCCGGTGGCATTGGCGATGAACACAATGGCCAGGGTCAGGTAGATCGAAAAACCATCAAGGTTGAACGAATACCCGGTCGGAATCACCAGCCCGACCGTAGAGCTGCCGATGCCCAGATGCTCAAGCTTGCGCATGATTTGTGGCAGCACGGCGTCGGAAGAAGCGGTGCCCATGACGATCAGCAGTTCTTCACGCAGGTACTTGAGCAGTGGCCACATCCGCAGACCCGAGAGGCGCATCACCAGGCCGAGAATCAGCGCCACGAATGCTGCGCAGGTCAGGTAAAACAGGCCGACCAGGCTACCCAGGTGTTGCAGCGAGTCCAGGCCATATTTGCTGGTGGTGAAGGCGATGGCGCCGAAGACGCCAATCGGTGCCAGGCGCACGATCATGCCCATGATGCGGAAGATCACATGGCTCAGCTCGTTGATCAGCCGGGAAATACCCGACGCCGCTTCACCCACCAGATTCAACGCGCTGCCGAACAGCACCGAAAACAGCAGGACTTGCAGGATGTTGTTGTCGGCGAAGGCACCGATCACCGACGTCGGAATCAGGTCCATCAAGAACTGCGTGGTGGTGTGCATGTGCTGACCGCGCTGGGCGATGTCGCCCATGTCGGCGGCGGAGAGTTGCTCCAGATGAATGTTCGCGCCGCTGCCTATACCGGTGGTGAAGGCGAACACCAGGCCGATCACCAGGGCGATGGTGGTCAGTATTTCGAAGTAGATGACCGATTTGAGGCCGATGCGTCCGACCTTCTTCAGGTCACCGGCACCGCTGATGCCGCTGACCACTACGCAAAACACGATCAGGCCAATGAGCATCTTGATCAGTTTGATGAAGCCGTCGCCAAGGGGTTTGAGTTGGGCGGAGTATTCGGGAAGGGTCAGCCCGCAGACGATGCCGAGCACCAGTCCGAGAACCACTTGAAGGAAGATTGAACGCGAGCACCATCTGAGCATGGGAGGAATCCTGGTCGGTGTCCTGGCTGCCGTGCGCCAAGCGCATCAGATTCAGGACTTAATTATTGTGGTCTTACCGGTATGTCCAGTGCAGGCGCAGTCTACGCTGGATTTTTTCAGGATTACAAGGGGACGCAGCAAAATTGGCATGACCGGTCTGACCAGTGGTGCCAACCCCCATTGATCTTTATGGCGGACGAAAAAAAACCGGCCATCACTGGCCGGTTTTTTCATTGCTGCGGTTTAGCGGGGCAATTAAGCGCCGTACACCGGCAGTTTCTTGCAGATGGCCTTGACCTTCTCACGAACGGCGTCGATCACCGCTTCGTTGTTCAGGTCAGCCAGGATGTCGCAGATCCAGCCGGCCAGCTCTTTGCACTCTGCTTCCTTGAAGCCGCGAGTGGTCACAGCCGGGGTACCGAAACGCAGGCCGGAGGTGACGAACGGGGAGCGTGGATCGTTCGGTACCGAGTTCTTGTTCACGGTGATGAACGCTTTGCCCAGTGCAGCGTCGGCGTCTTTACCGGAGATTTCCTGCTTGATCAGCGACAGCAGGAACAGGTGGTTCTGAGTACCGCCCGACACCACGTCGAAACCGCGCTCGATGAACACGCCGGCCATGGCCTGGGCGTTTTTCACCACTTGTTGCTGGTAGGCCTTGAACTCAGGCTGCAGCGCTTCCTTGAAGCAGATCGCCTTGGCAGCGATCACGTGCTCCAGCGGGCCGCCCTGGGCACCCGGGAATACTGCGGAGTTCAGCTTCTTCTCGATGTCGGCGTTGGCGCGAGCCAGGATCAGGCCGCCACGTGGACCGCGCAGGGTCTTGTGGGTGGTGGTGGTCACCACGTCAGCGAAAGGCACCGGGTTCGGGTAGACGCCAGCGGCGACCAGACCGGCCACGTGGGCCATGTCGACGAACAGGTAAGCACCAACCTTGTCAGCGATAGCGCGGAAGCGTGGGAAGTCCAGGATCTGCGAGTAAGCCGAGAAACCGGCCACGATCATTTTCGGCTTGTGCTCGACCGCCAGACGCTCGACTTCGTCGTAGTCGATCAGGCCGTTGCTGTCGATGCCGTACTGCACGGCGTTGTACAGCTTGCCGGAGGACGAAACGCTGGCACCGTGGGTCAGGTGACCGCCGTGAGCCAGGCTCATGCCCAGAATGGTGTCGCCCGCTTGCAGCAGGGCCAGGTAAACGGCGCTGTTGGCTTGCGAACCGGCGTGCGGCTGAACGTTGGCGTAATCGGCGCCGAACAGTTCCTTGGCTCGATCAATTGCAAGCTGCTCGACGATGTCGACGAACTCGCAACCACCGTAGTAGCGCTTGCCTGGGTAACCTTCGGCGTACTTGTTGGTCAATACCGAGCCTTGAGCTTCCATCACCGCAGGGCTGGTGTAGTTTTCCGAAGCGATCAGCTCAATGTGTTCTTCCTGACGCTGAGCTTCTTGCTCCATGGCGGCAAAGAGATCGGCGTCGTACTTGGCAATAGTCAAATCACGGCTGAACATGGCGGTCCTCAAGGATCGGGGGCAGAAAAGGGAGGCATTCTAACCCAACCGCTTTTAGATGGCATATGAAAGGACATCATGTCGCAGACAAGTGGGCTTCATGACGGGATCAGCGGTGATCGTGCGGGCCTCATCGCGGGCAAACCCGCTCCCACAGGGATCTTCAGTGGTCAAAAATCTTGGGTTCACCCAAAAAACTGTGGGAGCGGGCTTGCCCGCGATGGGGCCGTCCGCAGCACTCTGAAACTCAGTCGAACATGAACAACGCATCATTGCTGAACTGCGCTTCGAACCGGCCGGCCGGCATCGGGCGGCCGAACAGGTAGCCCTGAACCTCATCGCAACCATGCTCGCGCAGGAAGTCGAGCTGTTCGTGGGTTTCTACACCCTCGGCGATTACCGCCAGATTGAGGCTGTGGGCCATGGCGATGATCGCCCGGGCAATCTGCGCATCCTGCTCGCCCGACGGCAGGCCATCAACGAAGGTGCGGTCGATTTTCAGCACATCGATCGGGAATTGCTTGAGGTAGTTGAGCGATGAATAACCGGTGCCGAAGTCGTCGACCGCAATGCTCAGGCCGAGGTTTTTCAGTCCGGCGAGGATTTGCATCGCCTCGCTGACTTCGCGCATCAGGATACTTTCGGTCAGCTCCAGCTCCAGGCACGCCGGCGGCAGGCCGGTTTCCCTGAGGATGGTGGCGATCCGCGTGCCGAGCTGCCCGTCGGAGAACTGCCGGGCCGAAATATTCACCGAGACCTTCGGCACCCGCACCTTGGCCTGGTGCCAGGTCTTGAGCTGACGGCAAGCCTCACCGATCACCCAGTCGCCGACATCCACCACCAGCCCGAGCTCTTCGAGCACCGGAATGAAATCTCCCGGCGGCACCAGACCGCGGCGCGGATGGCGCCAGCGCAGCAGGGCTTCGGCGCCGGTCAGGCGTTTGCCGTCGCCGCTGAATTGCGGCTGGTAGTACAGCACGAATTCGTTTTGTTCCAGGGCGTGGCGCAAGTCGCTTTCCAGTTCCAGACGCTCCAGGGCGCTGGCGTTCATGTCGGCCTGGTAGAACTGGAAGTTGTTCTTGCCGCGCTCCTTGGCGTGGTACATCGCGGTGTCGGCGTTCTTCATCAGCTGACTGAGTTCGCTACCGTCCTGAGGACTCAGGGCGATGCCGATACTGGCGGTGACGAAGAACTCGCGACCTTCGAGCACGAACGGCTTCACCAGGCTGGCGAGGATCTGTTCGGCCACGTGAATGGCTCGGTTCAGCGCGATCTCGCGGTTGACCCGGGGTTGCAGCAGCAATGTGAACTCATCACCGCCCATGCGCGCCACGGTGTCGTCATCGTCGACGCAGCCGAGCAGGCGCGTGGCCATTTCCTTGAGCATGCGGTCGCCGGCGGCATGGCCCAGGGAGTCGTTGATCGGCTTGAAGCGGTCCAGGTCGAGGAACATCAGCACCACCCAGGACTTCTGCCGTTCGGCCGATTGCAGTGCGGTGTGCAGGCGATCCTGGAACAGCGTGCGGTTGGGCAGGTGGGTCAGGGCGTCGTAATAGGCGAGGCGGTGAATCCGTTGCTCACTGGCCTTGCGTTCGCTGATGTCGCTGAAGAAACACACATAACTGGCCAGATCGCCTTCGTCGTCGAGCACCGCCGTAATCCCGACCCAGGCCGGGTAGTGCTCGCCGTTGCGACGCTTGAGCCAGACTTCGCCTTCCCAGGTGCTGTGCTGATGCAATTGCTTGAGCACGTAGCGCAGATGAGTTTCCTGCTGCTCGTCGACGGTGAGCATGTTCGGCAACTGATCGAGCACCTGGGACACCGCATAGCCGCTGACGCGACTGAAGGCCTCGTTGGCCTGGACGATGTAGCCGGCCGGGTCAGTGATCAGAATCGCCGAGGTCGAGTGCTCGAATACCGTGGCCGCCATGCGCAGGTCCTTCTCGGCCCGGCGTTGCTGGCTGATGTCGCGACCGACCCCGAGCACACCTTCGAAGGCGCCGTGTTCGTCCCAGACCAGCACCAGACGCAACTCGATAGGGATCTTGCGTCCATCGGCCCGCAGGCAGTCGAACAAAAACAGTTGGGTCTGCACCTGACTGCGCAGCAGTGTCAGTTGATCGGGTTTATCCAGCGCTTTGCTGACCCGGTCCATCAGGCTGTAGATGCCGCTCAGTTGTTGCGGGTTGGCGATGGTCGATTGCCAGCCGTTCTGGAATATCCAGTCGGCGTCGAAGCCCAGCACCGCTTGTACCGAAGGGCTGACGTAATTGAGCGCCATCTTGCTGTCAGTGGAGAAAATCACGTCGCTGATACTTTCAGCGAGCATCCGGTAGCGCTGCTCGCTGTCGCGCAGGGATTCACTGGCTTCGATCTGCTCGGTGATGTCCTTGGCCACGCCGATGATGCGCGTGACCTGATCGTGCTTGTCCCGCGCCAGGGCCTGTTCGCGAATATCGAAACGCCGCCATTTGCCATCGCGATGACGGAAGCGCAGCTGGCACTGCAGTAATTGGGTGTAACCCGCCTGACGCTGAGACTGGCGAGAGCGGTGGTAGTAGTCGGCATCTTCCGGGTGCAAGAGGATTTCCCAGAAGTACTCGCCCATCTGGTGCAGCTCGGTGCGGTTGTAACCCAGCGTCTGCCCAAGGTGATGGTTGCTGAAGATCATCCGCTGGCTGATCACGTCTTGCACATACAGGTGATCCGGCACGGTACGCACCACATCGGACCAGAATCCTTCGCGCTCCAGCAGCGAAAGCTCGATGAGTTTGCGGCTGGTGATGTCGCTGATGCTCAGGATCACCGCTCTATAGTCGGGCTGATCTTCCGGCAGGCGCAGCACGAGCCACAAGTGCTGGTCGCGGCCATTGGCGTCCTGAAGCTTGATTTCCAGTTCAAGTTGTTTCTGCTGGTGGAGCACCGCTTCGAGCACTTGATTGCCGATGGCCGTGCAGTCCAGTGGGCAGCCGTTGATCAGCAGTTTCCAGGCCTGATCGCAGGAATTGACGTTGAGCAGTTGCAGGGCGACCTGGTTGACTTCGGTGATGCGCAGTTCCTGCAACAATTGCTGGCGTTGCTCCGGTATCTCGAGCCAGGTTCTCAGCTGCTCGCTGTTGGTGAGTTGCGCCTTGTCGAAAAAACTTTTGAGTCCGGACAGGTCCAGCACGCACAGGGCAACGCCGGTGCCTTCGAAGATGTCCTGATAGCGTCGGCGGCCTTCATGCAGTTGGCGTTGGCGGCGACGAATGTTCAGCAAAGCGATGAACGGTAACAGCGAGAACGCCAGGCCCAGAAGGCATTTGCCGATGAACGCCGGCAGCATTTGTTCGATCACCCGTTGCCGGTCAAACAGCCCGCGCAGTTGCCAGTCGCTGCTGCTCAGGGGGACGATCAATACGCTGTTGGTCAGTTCGTCGGGTGTCAGCGCCGCGGGTTTGGCTGAAGGCAGGGCGTCATCGCGACTGATGATCTGATGATTGATGCGGTTTTCCACCAGCCACAGGGGGCGAAGGCCGGCGTCGCCCTGTTTGGTCAATGAAGAAAAAAATGTCGGTGTCAGGCGCAGGGCCCAGTAGCCGCGAGTGCTGCCGCTGGCCTGGTGCAGGAGCAGGTGCACCACCGAGCCGTCATCGGCATTGCTGAAATAGTGGGCCTGGGCGCGGCTGCGCTGGACCAGTTCGCTCAGGTAGTTGGCGTCCTGGCTGTCGACGGCGCTGTCACTCAGGATTTTCCCGGAGGGGCTGAGCAGCGCCAGGCTGCGCAGGTCGGGCAGCGACTGTTGCAGCTTGCGCAGCAATGCCTGCTGTTCGTCGGCGCTTTGCGGTTGTTCGACGATCGGTAGCAGATTAAGGGCGATCTGGGCGTTGAGCGCCATGTTGAGGCTGACTTGCGAAGCCAGGTCGGCGGTGTAGTCGATGGTGTACTGGCGCTGGTTTTTCTGGGTTTCGCGCAGTTGATCCAGCAACTGCCAGAACAGCAATGCGAGCAGCAACAGCACGAGAGTCGCCAGCGCGCCCTTCAAGCTTCCGCGCAGGGGCGAGCCGAGCCCAGGGTTGAGCACGCTCGCGGACGGTGGCGGAGTGACATTAGACAAACTGTAATCCTGCGGTTTGGCTGGACTGGCGCGGCGTGCACTATAAGCCGGACGCCCGAAGGGCGGCTAGCATGCCTTGAGTTGTGGCGAAGTGCCAGCCCCGCTCGGCTGGACTGCCTTCTGTCAATGAGGTAGCTTTGCCGGTTACGCGGGAGCGTTCCAGCTCCTAGACTCAGGTTTTTTTCAGCGCGCACGCCTTGATACCCATCAAACGAACGACGCGCATGGCCTGGCCGGGCATCGCCTGCGCTCCAATCATTCATCAGTCACTGACCCTAGGTTCTCCATGGCTCAATACGTCTTCACCATGCATCGGCTGGGCAAAGTTGTTCCGCCGAAGCGGGAAATCCTGAAAAACATTTCGCTGTCGTTCTTCCCCGGCGCCAAAAT
The DNA here is from genome assembly GCF_058798795.1 of Pseudomonas sp. GW822-FHT07A10. Taxonomy (NCBI): domain Bacteria; kingdom Pseudomonadati; phylum Pseudomonadota; class Gammaproteobacteria; order Pseudomonadales; family Pseudomonadaceae; genus Pseudomonas; species Pseudomonas sp. GW822-FHT07A10. The sequence continues at coordinate 43,213 of NZ_JBXAKV010000009.1, read as the reverse complement.
CGGCGTCCTCGGTCTCAACGGTTCGGGTAAGTCCACGCTGCTGAAAATCATGGCAGGCGTCGACACCGAGTTCGACGGTGAAGCCCGTCCGATGCCGGACCTGAACATCGGCTACCTGCCGCAAGAACCGATCCTGGACCCGACCAAGACCGTGCGTGAAGTGGTCGAGGAAGCGGTCAGCGTGATCAAGGACGCCCAGGCGCGTCTGGACGAGGTCTACGCGGCCTACGCCGATCCGGATGCCGACTTCGACAAGCTGGCTGCAGAGCAAGCCAAACTTGAAGCCATCCTGCAGGCCAGCGATGGCCACAACCTGGATCGCCAACTGGAAGTCGCTGCCGATGCGCTGCGTCTGCCGGCCTGGGATGCCAGGGTTGAACATCTTTCCGGTGGTGAAAAGCGTCGTGTGGCCCTGTGCCGCCTGCTGCTGTCCGCCCCGGACATGCTGCTGCTCGACGAACCAACCAACCACCTGGACGCCGACTCCGTCGCCTGGCTGGAGCACTTCCTGCACGATTTCCCGGGCACCGTGGTTGCGATCACGCACGACCGTTACTTCCTGGACAACGTTGCCGGCTGGATCCTCGAACTCGACCGCGGCGCCGGTATCCCGTACGAAGGCAACTATTCGGGTTGGCTCGAAGCCAAGTCCGATCGTCTGGCGGCCGAATCCAAGCAGCAATCGGCTCACGAAAAGGCCATGAAGGAAGAACTGGAGTGGGTGCGCAAAGGCGCCAAGGCCCGCCAGTCCAAGTCCAAGGCTCGTCTGCAACGCTTCGAAGAAATGCAGTCACAGGAATTCCAGAAGCGCAGCGAAACCAACGAGATCTACATCCCGGCCGGTCCACGCCTGGGCGACAAGGTCATCGAGTTCAAGAACGTCACCAAGGGCTACGGCGATCGCGTGTTGATCGACAACCTGTCGTTTTCCATGCCTAAAGGCGCCATCGTTGGCGTGATCGGCGGTAACGGTGCCGGTAAATCGACCCTGTTCCGCATGTTGATGGGCAAGGAAACGCCGGATTCGGGCAGCATCGAAGTCGGCGAAACCGTGCAACTGGCGTGCGTCGACCAGAGCCGCGAAGACCTGGATGGCAGCAAGACTGTGTTCCAGCAGATCTCCGACGGTTCCGACCAGATTCGCATCGGCAACTACGAGATCCCGTCGCGTACCTACGTCGGTCGTTTCAACTTCAAGGGTGGCGATCAGCAGAAGTTCGTCAAGGACCTGTCCGGTGGTGAGCGTGGTCGCTTGCACCTGGCCCTGACCCTGAAAGAGGGCGGCAACGTCCTGCTGCTCGACGAACCGTCCAACGACCTCGACGTTGAAACCCTGCGTTCCCTGGAAGAAGCCTTGCTGGACTTCCCGGGCGCCGCCATTGTGATCTCTCACGATCGGTGGTTCCTTGACCGCGTCGCGACTCACATCCTGGCGTACGAAGACGACTCGCAAGCGGTGTTCTTCGAAGGCAACTACACCGAGTACGAAGCCGATCGCAAGAAACGCCTCGGCGAAGCGGCCTCCCAGCCGCACCGGGTACGGCACAAGAAACTGGCCTGATTTCAGGTTGGTCGAAAAAAAAACGGAGCCTTCGGGGCTCCGTTTTTTTTGCGCTCAGTAAGACCGAGGCTTGCCGGCAAAGGCGTCATCGAACTTACCCGATCTCTATGGCCAGCACCTCAATCACCAAATCCCCCGCCGGGCGTTTCCACGACACTTCATCGCCCACGTGCGCACCCAGCAACGCCCGTCCCAGCGGCGAACTCCAATTGATCAACCCATGGGCGGCATCCGCCTGGTCTTCTCCAACCAATTGCACGCGCTGCTCTTGATCGTGTTCGTCGGCAAAAGTTACCCAATTGCCAATCTGCACTTTGTCGGTGGAGGAGGCTGGTGCAACCACCTGCGCACTTTGCAGGCGCTGCTTGAAGTAGCGCCAGTCGCGATCGAGGTCAGCCTGGCGCTGCTTGTCGGCCAGGTCACCTTTGGCGCTTTCCTCGTCGAGCAGGCTTTGCAGCGCGGCGACTTTCGCCTGAAGCTGCGCGAGCCCGGCGGGTGTGACGTAATTGGGCTGCGCGCTGACCTGTCGTTCGACTGGCAGGTCGGCTTGCGCGGCAGCGTTATCTTCATTGACGAAGGCGCGACTCATGTTGTTCTCCCGTTATAGGGTTTGGGCCATGGTCGCGTGCTTTAAGTTTCGACGAATGTCTGTAAACGACTTATTGCGAGCGATAGGCTCGCGCGGCGTCCCGGTCTTTCTGCTGTTGCCAGGCCCGTTCGCGCTCGTCCCAATGGCGTTCCCTGTACTCGTTTCGATCCTCGTTTTCGCGCATGGCCTGGCACTGACGGAAGCCATCGGTCCAGCCTTCGGCGTATTGCTTGTCCTTGAGGTAGCGTGGGACATTTTTGCGAAACTCACCGGTGATTGCCCCGGCGGCTTGCCGGCCACTGCTGCAACCGTCATCGAAGCCATCGGCGAACGCTGGCGGATAACCCTTGGCGATCAGGTCCTCGTGGGTCGACTGACACCCTGTGATCAGGACCAATAACCCCAATACTCCCACGCAACGCCACATCTCGGACTCCAGGGCCGTTCAACGGCCTATAGGGGAAGTCTAGAAGCGGATTTGTCGGATGGGAGTGAAAGAAAGGTCAAAAGATCAATAGTGATACCACTTCACTTCAAGCATCACTTCGTTTTCGGGTGACGCCAGGTGGCTGAATTCGCGCTGGGCACTCAGGCGCAGCCCGAGGTTGCGCGACAACTCCCACTGCTGATTCAGGCTCATGTTCCGGCGCACTTCGCCGTTGGTGAAGTAATCGCCCTTGGCTTCCAGGCTGAAATTCCCCAGCGGGTTTTTCCACAGCAGACCGCTGTTGAAGCCCGCTGCCGGGGCAATGAAGCCCGCGAAGTCGTTGTTGTGCTCCACGCGCACGGTGCCCAAGGCGAACCCGAGCATGTCGTCGCTCAGTTGCCAGGTCCCGCCGCCGCCACCGTTGACATGACTGACCAGGGTTTCGTCATCGTGCTTGCCCGGCACACGCTCCAGGCCGCCGGTGACTTGCCACGACAGCGGCTGCAACAGCGCGTTGCGCGGGGTCAGGGAGCGGATGGTCGCCAGGTCCAGTTGCTGCAACTGCCAGTGATTGCCTTCGTATTGGCGCAGCTTCATCTGCAGGATTTCGATCTGCGCGCCAAGAGGGAAGCTTTCGGCGTTGTCGTTGAGGTCGTGGTAGGCCATGCGCAGGCCATATTCGCCGAAGGCTTTGTCATCCCGGGTGCCGATGCCGGCCTGCCAGGTGCGGGACTCGTGGCCATCCTCGGGCAAGCCAGGTCGCGCAATGTCCAGTTCAGGAGGCGGGTTCTGATTGATCGCGCGCAGTAATTCGAAACTGCGCTGAGCTCGTTGCGGGTCACGTTCCTGGCCGTTGGCGCGATAACGCTCCAGACGATAGGCCGCATCGATGATCAACGCCTGTCGCTCGCGCGGTTGCGCCTTGAACGCCGGTTCCTGCAATTGCTTCTGATCGGCGCTGATTTTCAGCGCCCACTGCTGCTCTTCATCGGTCAACGGCTGCGCGCGGCTCAGCAGTTCACGCTCGCGGGACGGGCGATATTCGATCGACTCCACGAGTCCGGCCTGTTTCACCGCTTTGACGGTGTCGGTGGGAATGGCGGTCAACGGGAACTGATCGGTCAGCTTCAGGCCCGGCCGCGCCACCTGGAGCAGCTCAAGCAGGCGATAGGAGCAGTTTTCATCGAAGAAGAAGTAGTCGAACTGGATCTGCTTGAGCTCCCAGACGTGTTCGACCATGCGCTCGGTTTCCTGCTGGGTCAGGTTCAGGCGGTATTCCCACAGGTCGCGGTTTTCGAGGCTACGGTATTCCGAGAGTTTTTCCTGATAGGGCACCAGTGCAAACAGCCCGGGATAACCACCCATCAGGCCTTTCCACGCGTACAAAATGCTGTTGTCCGACCCTTCGATGTAGGCGCCGAAATTGATCGCGTAACTGAGCAGCGAGGTCTTGTCGCGCTGCACATCGGCCTGATCGATGCGCAGCAAGGTATGGCCGAACATCGACGACGGGCTGTTCAGGTAGGCGGCCGGGAAAATCATCACCGCGCTGTGGGGGGCAACGTCCTTGAACCATTGCTTGAATTCAGCACAGTCCAGCGACGGCAGGTCCGTCAGGTCGAGTTGCGCCTTGAGCCAGCGAGTACGGGCCGGATAGACGCATTGCGCATGCTGCTCGCCGGCACTGGCCGGGGCATATAGCGCCTGTACGGTCGCCGCCAGTTCGCGGTCGGGGTGTTCGTTGCCGTCGGAGGCGAGAAAGAATTTTTTGTCGCTGACATAGCTGCGCCAGCCACCGAGCTTGGCGGTTTCGTAATGCCCCAGGGAAATCCAGAAGGGGTCGTTGGCCAGTTGCTGCAAACGTTGATTGTCGATGTGGGGCGCGGCGGACAGCGGGGCGCAGACACAGAGCGCCAGCCAGGCAAGGCGTTTGAGCATAGTGAGCAACTTAAGTCGAAAGAAACAAAGACCCAAAGAGGCAGGCGAAAAAGGGCCCGGGTCAAAAAATAAAACCCGCTCCCCAAAGAGAGCGGGACGGGTCGAGCTTAAGCTTGAGTGGCGTACTTGGCCAGACGAGGATCGTTCTTCAATACGGCCAGGGTGTTGGTATGCACATCCTCAGCGGTCACGTCAGCTTTGCTGAAAATTTGCTGGAAGTGTTGATGAGTCACGGCGGCGAAATGCGCACGGTCTTCCGGCGCCACGCCCAGTACCACGGCGTAAGTGGTCAGCGCTTCGCCCTGACCTTTGGCCATGTCTTCGGACAGCTCGTTCATCATGCCATTCATGGCGATCCAGGATTTGCCGCCATAGGTCAGCGCCGCATTGGTCGAGCAACCGTTGGTACCGGAGGTCATGCCGAAAGTTGCGTTACCGGAAGTGCCGTTGGTGGTGGATGCCAGGAAGTGTGCCGGGGTGCCACGCTGACCTTCGAACAGCATGTTGCCCCAACCGCAGTCCGGACCGCCTGGCGCCTGAGCCATGGCGTTGATGGATACAACGGTGAAGAGAGTACCAAGAAGAATCCGTTTCATAGCTATGTTCTCTTTGTGTGCATACCAATGGACAGGGTGCTGGCCCCTAATGGTGCCAGTGGGCCGGTTATTCGTTCCAGCCGCGCAGTTTGGAGTTTAGGCAGGTTCCAGGGGTTCCGTGATTTTTTGCGAAACATTCCCTGAAAACCTTGATTTTGACCCGCGCGGCCCGAGGATGGGGGCTTGTCTAAGCTTTGGCTTGAGGTGCGCCTTGCCAGTGGGTACGGGCAGCGCCAGAATGCCGTTATCTGCCCCGCCTGATGTAAGGAAGCCCGATGCCTGATCCTGTTGCTGCCAGCTTGCGTCTAGCGCCTGAAGCGCTGACCCGTCCGTTTTCCGCTGAACAGTTCAGCTTCTCTACCACCAATGATCTGGAGCCTTTCCGCGGTGTGCTTGGCCAGGAACGTGCGGTCGAAGCCTTGCAGTTCGGTGTGGCCATGCCACGCCCCGGTTACAACGTATTTGTCATGGGCGAGCCCGGCACTGGCCGGTTTTCGTTCGTCAAGCGCTATCTCAAGGCCGAAGGAAAGCGCATGCAGACCCCGGCGGACTGGGTCTACGTCAATAATTTCGATGAGCCGCGCGAGCCTCGCGCCCTGGAGTTGCCGTCGGGTACCGCTGGCGCCTTTATCGGTGACATCAATGGCTTGATCGACAACCTGCTGGCGACCTTTCCGGCGGTGTTCGAGCACCCGTCCTACCAGCAGAAGAAAAGCGCCATCGATCGCGCCTTCAACCAGCGTTATGACCGCGCGCTGGATGTGATCGAGCGTCTGGCGCTGGAGAAAGACGTCGCGCTCTACCGCGACAGCAGCAACATTGCCTTCACCCCGATGAGCGAAGGCAAGGCCCTGGATGAGGCGGAATTCGCCCAGTTGCCGGAAGCCGAGCGCGAGCGCTTTCATGATGACATTTCCGGGCTCGAAGAGCGGTTGAACGAAGAACTCGCCAGCCTGCCGCAATGGAAGCGCGAGTCGAGCAATCAGCTGCGCCAGCTCAACGAAGAAACCATCACCCTGGCCTTGCAGCCATTGCTGGCGCCGCTGTCGGAAAAGTACGCGGAAAACGCAGGCGTTTGCGGTTACTTGCAAGCGATGCAGGTGTACCTGCTCAAAACGGTGGTCGAGCAACTGGTGGACGACAGCAAGACCGACGCCATCGCCCGCAAATTGCTTGAAGAGCAATACGCCCCGAGCCTGGTGGTCGGGCATCCGCACAGCGGCGGTGCGCCGGTGGTGTTCGAGCCGCACCCGACCTACGACAACCTGTTTGGCCGTATCGAATACAGCACCGATCAGGGCGCGCTCTACACCACCTATCGCCAGTTGCGACCGGGTGCTTTGCACCGGGCCAACGGCGGTTTCCTGATCCTCGAAGCGGAAAAAATGCTCAGCGAGCCATTCGTCTGGGATGCGCTCAAGCGTGCCTTGCAATCGCGCAAGCTGAAAATGGAATCGCCACTGGGTGAGCTGGGCCGTCTGGCCACCGTGACGCTGACGCCGCAACACATTCCGTTACAGGTCAAAGTCGTGATCATCGGCGCCCGGCAGCTCTACTACACGCTGCAAGACCTCGATCCGGACTTCCAGGAGATGTTCCGCGTCCTGGTGGATTTCGATGAAGACATTCCGATGGTTGACGAAAGCCTGGAGCAGTTCGCCCAGTTGCTCAAAACCCGTACCTCGGAAGAAGGCATGGCGCCGCTGACCGCCGATGCGGTGGCGCGTCTGGCGACTTACAGCGCACGTCTGGCCGAGCACCAGGGACGTTTGTCGGCACGGATCGGCGATCTGTTCCAACTGGTCAGCGAGGCAGATTTCATTCGCGACCTGGCGGGTGATGACATGACCGACGCCGGGCACATCGAGCGTGCGCTCAAGGCCAAGGCCACCCGTACCGGGCGCGTTTCGGCGCGGATTCTCGATGACATGCTGGCCGGGATCATTCTGATCGACACCGATGGCGCGGCGGTCGGCAAGTGCAACGGGCTGACGGTACTGGAAGTCGGCGATTCGGCCTTCGGGATACCGGCGCGGATTTCCGCCACGGTGTATCCGGGCGGCAGCGGCATCGTCGACATCGAGCGCGAGGTCAACCTCGGCCAGCCGATTCACTCCAAAGGCGTGATGATCCTCACCGGGTACCTGGGCAGCCGTTACGCCCAGGAATTCCCGTTGGCGATTTCCGCGAGCATCGCCCTGGAGCAGTCCTACGGTTATGTCGACGGTGACAGCGCATCGTTGGGCGAGGCCTGTACGCTGATCTCGGCCTTGTCGAAAACTCCACTCAAGCAGTGCTTTGCGATTACCGGTTCGATCAACCAATTCGGTGAAGTGCAGGCGGTAGGCGGGGTCAACGAGAAGATCGAAGGCTTCTTCCGGCTCTGCGAGGCTCGCGGCCTGACGGGCGAGCAGGGAGCGATCATTCCTCAGGCTAACGTCGCCACGCTGATGCTTGACGAGAAGGTGCTGGCGGCGGTGCGCGCGGGGCAGTTCCATGTCTACGCGGTGCGCCAGGCCGACGAAGCCCTGAGCCTGCTGGTCGGCGAGCCGGCCGGTACGCCGGATGAGAATGGCGAGTTTCCCGAGGGCAGCGTCAACGCGCGGGTGGTGGAACGCTTGCGGGTGATCGCGGAAATGGTCAGCGACGAAGACCTCAAGGAGGCCGAAAAGGAGTTGGCGCAGGAAGCATTGCTGGAAGTCAAACCGGCCTGAGTCAATCTCGAAACTGAGGAGGCTCCCTGTGGCGAGGGAGCTTGTCGGACCGCCGCACCGCCCCGTTCGGCTGCGTAGCAGTCGTCACATCGGCGATGAGGTCTGTCTGATAAATTTCGGGGCCGCTTCGCAGCCCAACGGGGCAAGCCCCCTCGCCACATCTCTGGCGTCAATATTTGCACGGCGACCACTCGGCGCCTTCTGGCTGCGGGCCGCGTGCGAGCTGAACTTTTCTTCTATTCTCTGCTCAAGGATATCGACAGTTATCACTGGATCGAGACAGCCTTCCCGTGGAGGCTGAATACCGGATCTACCGAGGGTCGCCGCCATGTCGCGCAACCTCTGCCTCACCCGTCAATGCCTGGGCCTTGTGACCCGTATCGAATGTGCTATCCGCCCGCTGGCGGGAGATACGGGCATGTGGACCTTGCTTTTTGCCGCCGGAATGGCCGGCGAGCAACCTTCAGCCATCAAGGCTCAAGGCCCGTTCCGTGGGCCGGTCGTGGCTGAATCGATCCTCGACACCATCGTCGAAAGTCTGACTCTGCATGGCTACGAGCTGGCCGATGACCCGCAAATCTGGTGCCTGCACCTGCAAGCCCAGTTGCGAGAGATCAACGGTGGCCGTTTCCACAACCTTGCCGGTCCCGGGTTTCGACCTGAAGGCTGATCCAGGCTATTGATCCAGGTTACCTGGCTCGGTCTTGTCGAGTTTGACCTCGAAACCGTATTGCACGGTGGTGAGGTTGGTTCGCTGATAAGTTTCCAGACGTGTGGGCTGGCCGTAGAAGTAATGCACTGCGAATAACCCCGGACCTTGCGCGTTCGCGTCGTGACTGACCGAAAGAATCTCCTTCAGATAGTTGCCACTGTCGTCCTTGGCGAAAAAGCGCCAGTCTTGGTCGGGGAACAGCTTCAGATCAACCACCAACTCATTCCCTTTGAGCGCCAGGCCCTTGGGCAGTTGGTGGGCGTCGTAGGTTTGCTTGTCGACAGTCGCCAGGAACAGCGGCATGGAGCCCACTGCGTAGGCCGGAGTTTCTGCAAACAGATTCAGATCGTAGGTGATGCTGCCGCGTAGCGGGTCGACCTGATACGCCTCCGGTGGCAGCTCGATCGGCCCGTCGCGCCGGCCATTGCTGTCTTGGGTAAAGAACGTCACGGGACTTTCGCCGGGATTGAACGAGGTGCCGAGCAGTTCATCATTGAAACTTCTGGGGTGATCGAAATCGATGCGCGCGGCGCTCGGGTCTTCGATCGACTGGCTGATACTGATGCTTTTTTTCAGTTGGTTCTCGTCCAGCGTCGCACCCTTGAGCCAGGTCGCAGCCTGGTCGTCGTATACCACCACGGGCAAGGTCAGTGGCTGGATGGCTTTTTCCGTCGTGTGCGGGTCGAAGCGGCGTACTGGCAGGTCCAGGTTCTTGCGGGTCACCGTGACCGCCGAGAAGTCCAGCAAGCTGACTTCGAGCGTGTCGATCGGTCCGTTGAAGTACACCTTGGCGTACTGTCGGGTTTGTTGTTTTTCAAAGGCACGCTGGTTGTCCTCGAGCTGTTTTTCGAACGCTTCGCTCCAGGCTTTCTGCTGTTGCATTTGCGCCAGTTGTTTTTGATAGAACGCAATTTGCGCGGCGGTTTCATGGATCGCGCCCGAGCGCGAGAGGAATTGTCCGGTGGTGTCCCTGGCCTGAACGATCAGCGGGTTGGGCGGTGTATCGCGAACCTCGGGGGCCGGTGGTGCGCTGTTACTGAATTCGATTTCGGCATGGTTTTTTTCAAGCTTCAGCAGCGTGACACTGAGGTTGTCATTGGTGCGCGTCTGGCCGACGTCCTTTTTTGTCAGGTCGAAGCTGTAGATTCGGCGTGGGGCGATGACCTCCACCTTGCCTTGCAAACTCACCGGTTGTGGCAGGTTCTTCTTGTCCACACCCAGGCCTTCGATGAAGGGGTAGGTCACCGTCAAATCATCGGGGTTGGTCAGGTTGGAGCTCGACGGGCTCAGCTGGATTCCTGGATCGGTTTCCGACCATTCCGGCTGAAACGCGATGACGCGCTTGTTGCTGAGGGTCACCGATTGCCATTCCAGGTCATGAGGGAAAAGGAATGCGCCAGGGGTGTTGAAGTGGAGGGGGAATACCGGTTGCAGATCGGTCAGGTAATCCGAGCTGGACTCCTTGTGCAGCACGAACAGCCCGTTGATGTAAGTGTCGACCAGCGCCGGGGGCGTGGGGTAGTGCTTGAATACGGCGAGGGCATCTTCGCCGTATTCGGTGACCACCGGTTTACTGTCGAGCTTGAGTTGCGCACGCTCGAGCAGCAGCAGTGAACCGCCGAGTTCGGTCACGACGTCCTTGAGTTTCGGATCCTTGATCGCCTCCAGAGACTTTTCGAACTGCGCGGTCTTTTCTTCGAGGCTGACCTGGCGTTTCTCATCGCTGGGTGAACAACCACCGAGCAGCAATGCGAGGCAAAGTCCGGCACTCGTTAAAGGCAATCGCACATCCATTTCCAGTTTTCCTGTCCGATGTCGCTGACCTGTCATTGATCTGGACACTAGCAGAAAAACTTTGTCACACACACGCAGGTTGCGGATTTTCCGGCGGTTTCTGGGTGTAACAGGCGGCTGTTATACTCGCCGCCATTTCCAGCCCCTTGTGTGAGATTCAATGGAACGCTTTATCGAAAATACAATGTACGCCTCCCGCTGGTTGCTGGCGCCGATCTATTTCGGTTTGTCGCTGGGCTTGCTGGCGTTGGCACTGAAATTCTTCCAGGAAGTCATCCACGTCATCCCTAACGTGTTCTCGATGGCCGAGTCGGATCTGATTCTGGTGTTGTTGTCGCTGATCGACATGGCGCTGGTAGGCGGCTTGCTGGTAATGGTGATGATCTCCGGTTACGAGAACTTCGTTTCCGAACTGGATATCGACGACAGCAAGGAGAAGCTCAACTGGTTGGGCACCATGGATTCGTCTTCGTTGAAGATGAAGGTCGCGGCTTCCATCGTGGCAATTTCGTCGATCCACTTGCTGCGGATTTTCATGGACGCCAAGAACGTCGATCCGGAGCATTTGCAGTGGTACGTGATCATCCACATGACCTTCGTGGTGTCGGCGTTTGCCATGGGTTATCTGGACAAGCTGACCAAGCACTGATCCGCCCTTACTTGCTCCACCGCACCGCCCGTCTGTTGCGAAACAGACGGGCGGTGTCGTTTGTGGCTTGTACTTTGGCGCGTCGAGGCATATCCCTGTAAGAACCCTGGCTCTCCACTGCGTGAGGTGCGCTCATGAACCTGCAAGAGTTGAATGCGTATGCCATCGCCGGAAAGATCGATGAGTTGAATCTGATCTCGATGGAAGGCGTGTTCTACGTGCTGGAGGCTCGGATGCATGGTGCGGCGCATCCAGTGCTCGATGCTCATGGTGAGACATTGCAGCTGCGGTCGGTCGAGCATGCGCGTGAAGTGCTTCACGCCTGTCCTAAGCCATTCAACGTTGTATATACCTCGGCCCATGATGAAATGTGCGGTACCAGCGCCGAGGAAAGTCCGAAATTACCGAGCACCTTCCGTTCTGCGTAACAGGGCTGACGCCGCTCATCAACGTGGCGGCATCTGTGCTAGTCTGCTCGCCCTTTTGATTCCGGGCGCTCCGGGATGCGCTGTGCACGCACGGCAAGTTCCAGGGCCGTCCGCACAGCGGAGCAGTGTCATGTCCGAAGTAAATCTGTCCACCGATGAAACCCGCGTCAGCTACGGCATTGGCCGTCAGTTGGGCGACCAGCTGCGTGACAATCCGCCACCGGGCGTGAGCCTGGACGCAATCCTGGCGGGTCTGACCGACGCGTTCGCCGGCAAGCCAAGCCGTGTGGGTCAGGAAGAAATGTCCGCCAGCTTCAAAGTGATCCGCGAGATCATGCAAGCTGAAGCGGCTGCCAAGGCTGAAGCTGCTGCTGGCGAAGGCCTGGCTTTCCTGGCTGAAAACGCCAAGCGTGAAGGCATCACTACTCTGGCTTCGGGCCTGCAATTTGAAGTGCTGACTCAAGGTGAAGGCGCCAAGCCAACCCGTGAAGATCAAGTGCGCACGCACTACCATGGCACTCTGATCGACGGCACTGTGTTCGACAGCTCCTACGAGCGCGGCCAGCCTGCAGAATTCCCGGTAGGCGGCGTTATCGCTGGCTGGACCGAAGCCCTGCAACTGATGAACGCGGGCAGCAAATGGCGTCTGTACGTGCCGAGCGAACTGGCTTACGGCGCTCAAGGCGTTGGCAGCATTCCGCCGCACAGCGTACTGGTATTCGATGTCGAACTGCTCGACGTTCTGTAATCCCGGTGTTGGAGCTGGCCCGCTCCTGCAGGGCCAGCTCCGGCATTTTTACAAATGATCTTCATACCTCGAACTTGGTATTCAGATCATGACTCGGGCGCAACGCCCGGGCATAGCAAAACAGAAACAGATTGCGCACCAGTTCCTTGAGCACCACCGGCTCGCTGGAACTCAGGCCGTTGACGTCCAGATCACCCTGATCCTGCAGCTCGTTCAAGGCTTCTTCTTCAAGCACCGCACAGACTTCCCCGGTTTCCCGATGCAGGATTCTGAGGTAGGGATGTGGGCGGTCCAGCCAGGCATCGATCAAATAAGTCATGGGTCTCATCTCCATTGATTGGGTTCAATGAGAATAATTCCTATTCATTAAATAGCAAGGGCCTATTGGCGGTTTGCGTTTTTTATCGGGTAAGGATTGCGTAAGGTCAAAGCGGCTGGCGTTTGGCTATTGCGAGGAGTGCTGGGTGAGGCGGGGAAGGGCAAAGCACCATCCCACGCAGGGCGCGGGATGGAATACAGCGGGCTCAGACTTTTCTGACGAACTCGGATTTGAGTTTCATCGGGCCGATGCCGTCGATCTTGCAGTCGATGTCGTGGTCGCCATCACACAGGCGGATGTTCTTGACCTTGGTGCCGACCTTGACCACCAGGGAAGTGCCTTTGACCTTGAGGTCCTTGATCACGGTGATGGTATCGCCGTCCTGCAGGACGTTGCCGACCGAGTCCTTTTTCACGGTATCGTCGGACGCTACTTCGGCTTCGCCGTTGGCGGACCACTCATGGGCGCACTCCGGGCAGATCAGCTGTGCGCCGTCTTCGTAGGTGTATTCGGAATTGCATTTCGGGCAGGGTGGCAACGTGCTCACTAAAGCTCCTTGGATCCAGGATGGCTAAAAAGAAAGCGCACATTATATAGGGATTTATCGCAGGAGGGAGCGAACAGCAAAAGATCGCAGCCTTCGGCAGCTCCTTGGTGTACCCATGTGGAGCTGCCGAAGGCTGCGATCTTTTGATTTTGCTGTGAATATCAGTGCGTGCGAGCGACCGCAAACTCACTCAATTCCACCAGCGCATCGCGGTATTCGCTGGCGGGCAGGGCGTCGAGGCACTTGATCGCACGGGCCACGTAGTCGCGGGCCAGTTGCGCGGTGTAATCCAGCGAGCCGGAAGCTTCGACCGCTTCGCGAATGCTTTCCAGGTCTTCGATGCCACCTTTCTGGATCGCCTGACGAACCAGTGCGGCCTGCTCCGGAGTGCCTTCGCGCATGGTGTAGATCAGCGGCAGCGTCGGCTTGCCCTCGGCCAGGTCGTCACCGACGTTCTTGCCCAGGGTCTCGGCATCGCCACGGTAGTCCAGCAGGTCATCAACCAGTTGGAAGGCCACGCCCAGGTGATCGCCAAAGGTGCGCAGCGCTTCGCTCTGTTCCAGCGAGGCGCCGGCCAGGGCTGCGGCGCTGTGGGTCGAAGCCTCGAAGAGCATCGCGGTTTTGCCGCGAATGACTTCCATGTAGGTTTCTTCGGTGGTGCTGGCGTCGCGGACCTTCGACAGCTGTAGCACCTCGCCTTCAGCGATGATGCGCGTGGCTTGCGAAAGGATCTTCATTACCGGCATGGAGCCCAGTTCGACCATCATTTCGAAAGAACGCGAATACAGGAAGTCGCCCACCAGCACGCTCGGCGCGTTGCCCCACATGGCATTGGCGGTCGAACGACCACGGCGCATGCCGGACATGTCGACGACGTCGTCGTGCAGCAGGGTGGCGGTGTGCAGGAACTCGATGGTCGCGGCCAGCAGGCGCAGGTCATCGCCTTCGCGGCCCAGTGCCTTGCCGCACAGCAGCACGAGCAAGGGACGCAGGCGTTTACCGCCAGCCGAGGTAATGTAGTCGCCGATTTTCGATACCAGCGGCACTCGGGAAGTCAGCTGCTTCTTGATGATGCCGTCGACGGCGTTAAAATCGTCCGCCACCGCGCGGTAGAAAGCTTGGGGTTGCATCAGCGACAGTTGCTCCAGAAGGGTTGCGCGGCATGCTAGGACCCACGTCCGGGCCTGTCAAGGCGCGATGGACGGCCACTTGCAACGCCAGAGTAGCTTGCGTACAATCGCGCACCCTGAACTTCCTGGGCAGCACCTGCCTTACGCAATTGCAAACTGGCCTTCCAGCCTTATGCAGCCATGCCAGCCAATACCTCTTCTTATAAAGAGCTGGGTGAGCAGGATTATCGGAGAAATACCATGTCTTATGCAGTAATCGTTACTGGTGGCAAGCAGTACAAAGTTGCTCCAGGTGAATACCTGAAGATCGAAAAACTGGAAATCGCTACCGGCGAATCCGTAACTTTTGATCGCGTTCTGTTGGTTGCCAATGGCGACGACGTGAATATCGGCGCTCCAGTTGTTCCTGGCGCTACCGTTGTGGCTGAAGTGATCTCCCAAGGTCGTCACGATAAAGTCCGCATCATCAAGTTCCGTCGCCGTAAGCACCACATGAAGCGTATGGGCCACCGCCAGTGGTACACCGAGATCAAAATCACCGGTATTCAGGCTTAATCAGCCTAATTCCTCACTAGGAGAATTGAACTCATGGCACACAAAAAAGCTGGTGGTAGTACCCGTAACGGTCGCGACTCAGAAGCCAAACGCCTTGGCGTGAAGATGTATGGCGGCCAGGTCATCAAGGCCGGTAACATCATCGTGCGTCAGCGCGGCACCCAATTCCACGCTGGCTACGGCGTTGGCATGGGTAAGGATCACACCCTCTTCGCGAAAATCGAAGGCGTGATCAAATTTGAAGTAAAAGGCGCCTTCGGTCGTCGTTACGTGAGCGTCGTCGCAGCTTAATTGCGCGATCGCTGGAAAAGCCCTGTCTTGCGACGGGGCTTTTTCGTTTGTGGGGTGAGTCTCTTGCAAAGCTGTTTGTGATGGGCTCCAGCGCTGTATTGGCGGTCGTTGATTGAGGTCGCTGCGCTCATTTTTGCAAGAGTCTTATGTCTTGGTTGTTTTTCGGCTCGTCCGTATGGCGAGAGGCGTTTTGTTATGAAGTTTGTTGATGAAGTATCGATTCGAGTAAAGGCCGGCGACGGTGGCAACGGTTGCATGAGTTTCCGTCGAGAAAAATTCATTGAAAACGGCGGCCCGAACGGCGGCGACGGTGGTGATGGCGGTTCCATCTACATGATGGCCGACGAGAACCTGAACACCCTGGTCGACTACCGTTACACCCGGCACTTCGATGCCGAGCGCGGTTCCAACGGTGGCAGCACCGACTGCACCGGCAAAAAAGGTGAGGATCTGATCCTGCGGGTGCCGGTCGGTACCACAGTGATCGACTCTGCCACCCAGGAAGTCATCGGCGACCTGACCAAAGCCGGCCAGAAGCTGATGGTGGTTCAGGGCGGCTGGCACGGTCTGGGTAACACTCGTTTCAAATCCAGCACCAACCGTGCGCCGCGCCAGACTACGCCGGGCAAGCCGGGTGAGCAGCGCGACCTGAAACTGGAAATGAAGGTGTTGGCGGACGTCGGTCTGCTCGGTTTGCCGAACGCCGGCAAAAGTACCTTCATTCGCTCGGTGTCGGCTGCCAAGCCGAAAGTCGCCGACTACCCGTTCACCACGTTGGTGCCGAACCTGGGTGTGGTCAGTGTCGATCGCTGGAAGAGCTTCGTGGTCGCGGATATTCCGGGCCTGATCGAAGGTGCTTCCGACGGCGCAGGCCTGGGGATTCGCTTCCTCAAGCACTTGTCGCGTACGCGTCTGCTGCTGCACCTCGTCGACATGGCGCCGCTGGATGACACCAGTGCGCCGGATGCCGCTGAAGTGATCGTCAGCGAGCTGACCAAGTTCAGCCCGTCCCTGGCTGAGCGTGATCGCTGGCTGGTGCTGAACAAGTGCGACCAGATCCTTGAGGAAGAGCACGATGCTCGCGTCAAGGAGATCGTTGATCGTCTGGAGTGGACCGGTCCGGTCTATGTGATCTCGGCGATCGCCAAGCAAGGCACCGAGCGCCTGTGTCACGACATCATGCGTTACCTGGAAGATCGCGCCGATCGCCTGGCTAACGACCCGGCCTACAAGGAAGAGCTGGCTGAACTCGATCAGCGCATCGAAGATGAAGCTCGCGCTCAGTTGCAGGCGCTGGACGATCAGCGTGCTCTGCGCCGCAGCGGCGTGAAGTCGGTCCATGACATCGGTGACGACGATTGGGATGAAGAAGATGTGGATGACGAAGACGGTCCGGAAATCATTTACGTGCGTGACTGATTCGTTGCGATAAACTTAAGCGCCGCTCACTGGAGCGGCGTTTTAGTATCTGGAAATCGACTGTTGGTCACGAAGAACCACGAATAACGTCACGGGCAGTGCCAGGTCGCGCTGCCCTCAAGCTAAGGTTGAAGATGATGCGGAGCAAGGTGACAGGTGCGCAGCGTTGGGTCGTGAAGATCGGCAGCGCTTTGCTGACGGCGGACGGCAAGGGCCTGGATCGCGCAGCAATGGGTGTCTGGGTCGAGCAGATGGTTGCCCTGCATGAGGCGGGCGTTGAGCTGGTGCTGGTGTCCTCCGGGGCGGTGGCGGCGGGCATGAGCCGTCTGGGTTGGACTTCACGACCCAGTGCGATGCACGAGTTGCAGGCGGCTGCCGCCATCGGTCAGATGGGGTTGGTGCAGGCCTGGGAGTCGAGCTTCGCTGAGCATGGTCGGCATACCGCACAGATTCTCCTGACTCACGACGACTTGTCCGACCGCAAGCGCTACCTGAATGCTCGTAGCACCCTGCGTGCGCTGGTCGAGTTGAAAGTGATCCCGGTGATCAACGAAAACGACACCGTGGTCACTGACGAAATCCGTTTCGGCGACAACGACACGTTGGCGGCGCTGGTGGCGAATCTGGTCGAAGCCGATTTGCTGGTGATCCTCACCGATCGCGATGGCATGTTCGATGCTGATCCACGCAACAATCCCGACGCCAAGCTGATTTACGAGGCGCGGGCCGACGATCCGGCGCTCGATGCGGTAGCCGGTGGCACTGGCGGTGCGTTGGGGCGTGGCGGCATGCAGACCAAGCTGCGCGCAGCGCGTCTGGCGGCGCGCTCCGGTGCGCACACCATCATCGTTGGTGGGCGTATTGAGCGAGTGCTGGATCGCCTCAAGGCGGGCGAGCGCATCGGCACTTTGCTGTCGCCTGAGCGCGGCATGCTGGCGGCCCGCAAGCAGTGGTTGGCCGGGCATCTGCAAACTCGCGGCACTCTGGTGCTGGATGCGGGGGCGGTGACGGCATTGTCTCAAGGCAACAAAAGTTTGCTGCCGGTAGGAGTCAAGCTGGTCCAGGGCAGCTTCCGTCGTGGCGAAATGGTGGTCTGCGTGGCGCCGGACGGTCGTGAAATTGCCCGTGGCCTGGCCAACTACAGCGCTCTGGAAGCACAAAAAATCATCGGTCAGTCGTCTGAGGCGATCGTCGGTCTGTTGGGTTACATGGCTGAGCCGGAACTGGTTCATCGCGATAACCTGATTCTGGTCTGAAGGAATACCTGAATGCGTGTGGCAAAAGGATTATTGGGCTTATTGTTGGCGATGCCATTGCTGGCCTCGGCCGAGGAAATCGGCCAGGTGTCGACGGTGTTCAAATTTGTCGGCCCGAACGACCGTATTGTTGTCGAGGCGTTTGATGATCCGAAAGTGGAGGGCGTGACCTGTTACCTGTCGCGCGCCAAGACCGGCGGCGTGAAGGGTGGTCTGGGGTTGGCGGAGGATCGCGCTGAAGCGTCTATTGCATGCCGTCAGGTCGGGCCGATCAACTTCAAGGGTGAGCTCAAGGATGGCGAGGAGGTGTTCAAAGAGCGCACCTCGCTGGTATTCAAGACTATGCAGGTGGTGCGATTCCTCGACAAGAAGCGCAATACCCTGGTGTATCTGGTCTACAGCGATCGTTTGATCGAGGGTAGTCCGCAGAATGCGGTGACGGCGATTCCGATTCTGCCGTGGACGCACGCTCAGTAAGATAGCGAAGGTCCAAGTGTGGGGGCGAGCCTGCTTGCCCCCACATTTTTTTTGCATTGTATTTGATAAATCGCAGGCAATAAAAAACCGACCCTGAGGTCGGTTTTTTAACGAGCGCGTCGCTTAGGCAGCAGCGGCAACGTTCAGGGCCTTGACGTGGCCATTCAGACGGCTCTTATGGCGAGCAGCTTTGTTCTTGTGGATGATGCCTTTATCGGCCATACGGTCGATAACTGGCACGGCCAGAACGTAAGCAGCTTGAGCTTTAGCAGCGTCTTTTGCGTCGATGGCTTTAACTACATTCTTGATGTAGGTACGAACCATGGAACGCAGGCTGGCGTTGTGGCTGCGACGCTTCTCAGCCTGTTTTGCACGTTTTTTGGCGGAAGGTGTGTTGGCCACCGTCGAGCTCCTCGAAAGACTTTTTAGGAAATAGCAAACAAAATAGGCCGCGAATCATGCCGATGAGTTGATGGCTTGTCAAGGGCGGGAGAGACGTTCCGCTAAGTGGCCGGTTCCGACCCCATGAAAACTACTGCGCTCGGCAATACAGCGTTGAAAGCAGACTCGAAATGCTCATTGACTAAAGTCAACTCCGCTTTCTCGCCTGCTTTCGCCTTGTCTTGCCTTCGCTCGCTACGTTTTCAAGGGGACGGTGCGCTGGATATTTCTTTCCGGCGCGCGACCTGTAAACTCGCGAGCTTTGGCTCTGTGCTGTTGCGGCGCGGAGTATCGCATAAGTGGGCGCGTTGTTCGCCTGCTGTTTATCGACAGGCACAAACTCTTTCAATGAATCTGCTCAAATCGTTGGCCGCTGTCAGCTCTATCACGATGCTTTCCCGGGTGTTGGGGTTTGTTCGTGACACTCTAATCGCCCGTGCATTTGGTGCCGGAATGGCGACCGACGCCTTCTTTATCGCCTTCAAGCTGCCCAATCTGCTGCGGCGGATCTTCGCCGAAGGGGCGTTTTCCCAGGCCTTTGTGCCGATTCTTGCCGAATACAAAAGCCAGAAGGGCGAGGAGGCGACGCGGACCTTCATTGCCTACGTCTCAGGCCTGCTGACACTGGTACTGGCGCTGGTCACTGCGTTGGGCATGCTCGCCGCCCCCTGGGTTATCTGGGCCACGGCACCGGGTTTCGTCGATTCTCCGGAAAAATTCCAGCTGACGACCGATCTGCTGCGGGTCACTTTCCCTTATATATTGCTGATCTCCCTGTCATCGCTGGCCGGGGCGATCCTCAACACCTGGAACCGCTTCTCGGTGCCAGCCTTTGTGCCGACCCTGCTCAATGTCAGCATGATCATCTTTGCGGTGTTCCTGACGCCGTATTTCGATCCGCCGGTGATGGCGCTGGGCTGGGCCGTTCTGGTGGGTGGGCTGGCGCAGCTGCTTTATCAACTGCCGCATCTGAAAAAAATCGGCATGCTGGTACTGCCGCGTTTGAACCTGCGCGATAGCGGTGTCTGGCGGGTCATGAAACAGATGCTGCCCGCGATCATCGGCGTTTCGGTGAGTCAGATTTCGCTGATCATCAATACCATTTTTGCCTCGTTTCTGGTGGCCGGCTCCGTGTCCTGGATGTATTACGCCGACCGCCTGATGGAATTGCCATCCGGCGTGCTGGGTGTGGCGCTGGGCACGATTTTGTTGCCGACCCTGGCCAAGACCTATGCCAGCCAGGATCGCCACGAATACTCGCGAATCCTCGATTGGGGGCTGCGCCTGTGCTTCATGCTGGTGTTGCCGTGCTCCCTGGCGCTGGGGATTCTGTCTGAGCCACTGACGGCTTCGCTGTTCCAGTATGGCCAGTTCAGCGCTTTCGATGCGGCCATGACTCAGCGCGCGTTGATCGCTTATTCCGTCGGCTTGCTGGGGATTATCGTGATTAAAGTGCTGGCGCCGGGTTTCTATGCGCAACAAAACATCCGCACTCCAGTGAAAATCGCGATTTTCACCCTGATCGTCACTCAGCTGTTCAACCTGGTGCTGATCGGTCCGCTGGCGCATGCCGGCCTGGCCCTGGCCATCAGCGCGGGTGCCTGCATCAACGCCGGTTTGCTGTTTTATCAACTGCGCAAGCAGCAGATGTATCAGCCGCAACCGGGCTGGGCGAAGTTCGGGCTCAAATTGCTGGTGGCGGTAGCGGTGATGTCTGCAGTATTGCTGGGTGCGATGCACTTTATGCCGGCCTGGGGGCAGGGGCCTATGCTTGAGCGGCTGCTGCGTCTGGGGGCATTGGTGATCGCAGGCGTCGTGGCGTATTTCGGCATGTTGCTGTTGATGGGCTTCCGTTTGCGCGACTTCAATCGCAAGGCCTTGAGCTGAAGACGTTATCTCGATAATCATGGGCGAACCGGCAGTTTTGTCGGCTCGATTACTTTGGGTTACGGTGTTGCCTGTCGTCGGCCGCCGGGTGTGGTTATAATCGACCACTTTATGAGCAAGAAGCGCGTTATGCAGCTGGTTCGAGGTCTCCACAACCTGCGCCCCCAGCATCGGGGCTGTGTCGCCACTATTGGCAACTTTGACGGTGTTCACCGTGGCCACCAGGCTATCCTGGTCCGGCTGCGAGAGCGTGCGCTCGAGTTGGGCGTGCCCAGCTGCGTGGTGATTTTCGAGCCGCAGCCGCGGGAGTTCTTCGCTCCGGACACCGCCCCGGCCCGTCTGGCCCGCCTGCGGGACAAACTGCAGCTGCTGGCCGAAGAAGGTGTCGACCGGGTGTTGTGCCTGGCTTTCAACCATCGCCTGAGCAAACTCAGCGCCAGGGAGTTCGTCGATACCATTCTGGTGGACGGCCTCGGCGTGCAGCATCTGGAAGTTGGTGACGATTTCCGGTTTGGCTGCGACCGGCTGGGGGATTTCGACTACTTGCAACAGGCCGGCGTCCTTCAGGGCTTTACCGTCGAAGCGGCGCAGACCGTCGAGCTGGACGGCATTCGTGTCAGCAGCACTCAGGTCCGCAATGCCCTGGCCGCTGCCGATTTCGCCTTGGCCGAACAACTGCTCGGTCGCCCGTACCGGATTGCCGGTCGGGTCCTGCATGGCCAGAAGCTGGCGCGCCAGTTGGGTACGCCCACGGCCAACGTGCAACTCAAGCGTCGTCGTGTGCCGTTGAGCGGGGTTTACCTGGTCAGCGTCGACATCGATGGCAAGACCTGGCCAGGCGTCGCCAATATTGGTGTGCGGCCAACGGTCGAAGGGGATGGCAAAGCCCACCTCGAAGTGCACCTTTTAGATTTTGCCGGCGATCTGTATGACCGGCGTTTGACGGTGGTTTTCCACCACAAGCTGCGTGAAGAGCAGCGTTTCGCCTCTCTGGAGGCGCTTAAGACGGCGATCAATGCGGATATCGCCGCCGCCCGTGCCCTGTCGCACCTAGCGCCAATCGCTAATGAAGAGCCTTAAATGACCGACTATAAAGCCACGCTAAACCTTCCGGACACCGCCTTCCCAATGAAGGCCGGCCTGCCTCAGCGCGAACCGCAGATTCTGCAGCGCTGGGACAGCATTGGCCTGTACGGTAAGTTGCGCGAGATTGGCAAGGATCGTCCGAAGTTCGTACTGCACGACGGTCCTCCGTACGCCAACGGCACGATTCACATCGGTCATGCGCTGAACAAGATTCTCAAGGACATGATCATCCGCTCGAAAACCCTGTCGGGTTTCGACGCACCTTATGTTCCGGGCTGGGACTGCCACGGTCTGCCAATCGAGCACAAAGTCGAAGTGACCCATGGCAAGAACCTGGGCGCCGACAAGACCCGCGAACTGTGCCGTGCCTACGCCACCGAGCAGATCGAAGGCCAGAAGTCCGAATTCATCCGTCTGGGCGTGTTGGGCGACTTCGCCAACCCCTACAAGACCATGGACTTCAAAAACGAGGCCGGTGAAATCCGCGCCCTGGCGGAAATCGTCAAGGGTGGCTTCGTGTTCAAGGGCCTGAAGCCTGTGAACTGGTGCTTTGACTGCGGTTCGGCCCTGGCTGAAGCGGAAGTTGAGTACGAGAACAAAAAGTCCGCGACCATCGACGTGGCCTTCCCGATCGCTGATGAGGCCAAACTGGCTGCCGCGTTCGGTCTGCCATCGTTGGCCAAGCCTGCTTCGATCGTGATCTGGACCACCACGCCGTGGACCATCCCGGCCAACCAGGCGCTGAACGTTCACCCGGAGTTCAACTACGCCCTGGTCGACGTCGGCGACAAGCTGCTGGTACTGGCTGAAGAGCTGGTCGAATCCTGCCTGGCCCGCTACAGCCTGGAAGGTTCGGTGATCGCCACCACCACTGGTAAAGCACTGGAACTGATCAACTTCCGTCACCCGTTCTACGATCGCCTGTCGCCGGTTTACCTGGCCGACTACGTTGAGCTGGGCGCGGGCACCGGCGTGGTTCACTCCTCGCCAGCCTACGGCGTAGACGACTTCGTGACCTGCAAGAAGTACGGCATGGTCAACGATGACATCATCAATCCGGTGCAAAGCAATGGCGTGTATGTGCCATCGCTGGAGTTCTTCGGCGGCCAGTTCATCTGGAAGGCCAATCCGGCCATCGTCGATAAACTGACCGAAGTCGGCGCGCTGCTGCACACCACCACCATCGAACACAGCTACATGCATTGCTGGCGTCACAAGACCCCGCTGATCTACCGCGCCACCGCGCAGTGGTTCATCGGCATGGACAAAGAGCCAGCAGCGGGCGACACCCTGCGCAAACGCGCGATCAAAGCCATCGAAGACACCAAATTCGTCCCGGCCTGGGGCCAGGCGCGCCTGCACTCGATGATCGCCAACCGTCCGGACTGGTGCATCTCCCGTCAGCGCAACTGGGGCGTGCCGATCCCGTTCTTCCTGAACAAGGAAAGCGGCGAACTGCACCCACGCACCGTCGAACTGATGGAAATCGTCGCCCAGCGCGTCGAAGTCGAAGGCATCGAAGCCTGGTTCAAGATGGACGCCGCCGAGTTGCTCGGTGACGAAGCGCCGCTGTACGACAAGATCAGCGACACCCTGGACGTCTGGTTCGACTCGGGCACCACGCACTGGCACGTCCTGCGCGGTTCGCACCCGATGGGTCACGAGACCGGCCCACGCGCCGACCTGTACCTGGAAGGTTCGGACCAGCACCGCGGCTGGTTCCACTCGTCGTTGCTGACCGGTTGCGCCATCGACGACCACGCACCGTACCGCGAACTGCTGACCCACGGTTTCACCGTCGACGAATCCGGTCGCAAAATGTCCAAGTCCCTGGGCAACGTGATCGCGCCGCAGAAGGTCAACGACACCCTGGGCGCCGACATCATGCGTCTGTGGGTAGCGTCTACCGACTACTCGGGTGAGATGGCGGTTTCCGAGCAGATCCTGCAACGCAGTGCGGACGCCTACCGGCGCATCCGTAACACCGCGCGCTTCCTGCTTTCCAACCTGACCGGTTTCAACCCGGCCACCGACCTCCTGCCGGCCGAAGAAATGCTCGCCCTGGACCGTTGGGCCGTGGATCGCACGCTGTTGCTGCAACGCGAGCTGCAGGAGCACTACGGCGAATACCGCTTCTGGAACGTCTATTCCAAGATCCACAACTTCTGCGTGCAGGAGCTGGGCGGTTTCTACCTGGACATCATCAAGGACCGCCAGTACACCACTGGCGCCGACAGCAAGGCCCGTCGTTCGTGCCAGACCGCGCTGTTCCACATCAGCGAAGCGCTGGTGCGCTGGATCGCGCCGATCCTGGCGTTCACCGCCGACGAGCTGTGGCAATACCTGCCGGGCGAGCGTAACGAGTCTGTGATGCTCAACACTTGGTACGAAGGCCTGAGCGAACTGCCGGAAGGCTTCGAGCTGGATCGCGCTTACTGGGACCGGATCATGGCGGTCAAGGTGGCGGTCAACAAGGAAATGGAAATCCAGCGTGCAGCCAAGGCCGTCGGTGGCAACCTGCAAGCCGAAGTGACGCTGTTCGCCGAAGACGCGCTGAGCGCCGACCTGGCCAAGCTGAGCAACGAGCTGCGTTTCGTGCTGATTACTTCGACCGCCAGTGTCGCGCCATTGGTGCAGGCACCGGCCGATGCCGTGGTCACCGAAGTCAGCGGCCTGAAGCTCAAGATCGTCAAGTCGGCTCACGCCAAGTGCGCCCGTTGCTGGCACTGCCGTGAAGACGTCGGCGTGAACCCGGAACATCCGGAAATCTGCGGTCGTTGCGTCGACAACATCAGCGGCGCGGGCGAGGTTCGTCACTATGCCTAATGCGGCTGGCCGTTTCGGACGGCTGAGCTGGCTCTGGTTGAGTTTGCTGGTCCTGGTCATTGACCAGGCCAGCAAGTTCTACTTCGAAGGCAAGCTCGAGATGTACCAGCAAATCGTGGTGATCCCCGATTTGTTCAGCTGGACCCTGGCCTACAACACCGGGGCGGCGTTCAGCTTCCTGGCTGACAGCTCCGGCTGGCAGCGCTGGTTGTTTGCGTTGATCGCGGTGGTGGTCAGTGCGGTGCTGGTGATCTGGCTCAAGCGCCTGGGGCGCAACGACACCTGGCTGGCGATTGCGCTGGCCCTGGTGCTGGGTGGCGCGCTGGGCAATCTGTACGACCGCATTGCCTTGGGCCATGTGATCGATTTCATTCTGGTGCACTGGCAGAACCGCTGGTATTTCCCGGCGTTCAACTTTGCTGACAGCGCCATTTCTGTCGGTGCCGTAATGCTCGCGCTGGATATGTTCAAAAGTAAGAAGACCGGAGAAACCGTTCATGACTGAACAGGTATTGGCTGAACAACGTATCGGCCAGAACACGGAAGTCACCTTGCACTTTGCATTGCGCCTGGAGAACGGCGACACCGTCGACAGCACTTTCGACAAAGCCCCGGCGACCTTCAAGGTCGGCGACGGCAACCTGTTGCCAGGCTTCGAGGCCGCGCTGTTCGGCTTCAAGGCCGGCGACAAACGCAGCCTGTCCATCGAGCCGGAAAACGCTTTTGGCCAGCCTAACCCGCAAAACGTGCAGGTCATCCCGCGCTCGCAGTTCCAGGACATGGAACTGTCGCCAGGATTGCTGGTGATCTTCAATGATGCCGCCAATACCGAGCTGCCGGGCGTGGTGAAGGAATTCGATGACGCGCAAGTGACCATCGACTTCAACCACCCGCTCGCCGGTAAGACCTTGACCTTTGACGTCGAGATCATCAACGTCAAAGCGTTGTAACTGACCGAATACGGTCACCTGTAGGAGCAGAGCTTGCTCGCGAAGGCGTCATCACATTCAGCATCAATGTTGACTGACACACCGCTTTCGCGAGCAAGCTCTGCTCCTACAATGATCTAACTTCTTGCGCGCAAGACACGAGGCACAGCATGCAAATCAAACTCGCCAACCCCCGTGGCTTCTGCGCCGGTGTGGACCGGGCGATCGAAATCGTCAACCGCGCCCTGGAAGTCTTCGGGCCGCCGATCTATGTGCGCCACGAAGTGGTCCACAACAAATTCGTCGTCGAAGACCTGCGTGCCCGTGGGGCGATCTTCGTCGAGGAACTGGATCAGGTGCCGGACGACGTGATCGTGATCTTCAGCGCTCACGGCGTTTCCCAGGCCGTGCGTACCGAAGCCACAGGTCGTGGCCTGAAGGTGTTCGACGCGACCTGCCCGCTGGTGACCAAGGTGCACATCGAAGTCGCGCGTTACAGCCGTGACGGCCGTGAATGCATCCTTATCGGTCATGCCGGCCATCCGGAAGTCGAAGGCACCATGGGCCAGTACGATGGCAGCAATGGTGGCGCGATCTATCTGGTCGAAGACGAGAAAGATGTCGCCGAGTTGCAGGTGAACAACCCTGAAAAACTGGCTTTCGTTACCCAGACCACCCTGTCCATGGACGACACCAGTCGCGTGATCGACGCCCTGCGTACGCGTTTTCCGGCGATCGGTGGTCCGCGCAAGGACGACATCTGCTACGCCACGCAAAACCGTCAGGACGCTGTCAAGCAACTGGCGGACGAGTGCGACGTGGTGCTGGTGGTCGGCAGCCCGAACAGCTCCAACTCCAATCGTCTGCGTGAACTGGCCGAACGCATGGCCACTCCGGCCTATCTGATCGATGGCGCCGAAGACCTGCAAAAGAGCTGGTTCGACGGTGTCGAGCGCATTGGCATCACGGCCGGTGCCTCCGCTCCGGAAGTGCTGGTGCGTGGCGTGATCCAGCAACTGCAGGCCTGGGGTGCCACGGGGGCCGATGAACTGGCCGGCCGCGAGGAGAACATCACCTTCTCCATGCCTAAAGAGCTGCGCGTGCGTTCGCTGCTGTAATACTTTCCGCCTTTCGACACAGCGCCTGCTCAGCCTTACGGTTGGCCAGGCGCACTCGACCGCTCGCCGCCAGCACCACCTGGAGCTGGCTGACCGGCTCGCGAGCCGAGCAAATATGTAGCGTCCCTGCCTGAAATGCCCGCCCGGGCATCAGCGGTTGGCCCAGACTGCTGAAACGCACGAAACGCCTGACCCACCAATTGCCGACAATCGGCGTTCGCGCATCACCTGCGCGCTCGACCAGTAGCGGATTGCTGCTGTCCTCTGGCCCTTTGCCGCTGATGTCCAGAATGATCCGCCAGCCCTGGCTCCAATCGCCGTTGATGCCATGAATGACCACGCTCTGGTTGCGGGTTATGGCCAGGGTTCTGGCCTGCCGGATCCCGCTGATCAGCGACTCGGCCGCCTGCTCCCGATGATTCGATTCCGTCAGTGCAGCGAACGCCGGACTGACCAAGTGCAGAACAATCCCGACAATCGTCAGTCCCATGAGCAGTCCGATCAGGCTGAAACCTTGCTGATGCATGTCATCTCCCTCCATGGAGTGCTGCGGCCCGCGCGATCCTTGCGCGAGTAATGGCAAAACAACCGTACATCTGTCGGTCGAATGTTCTAGCGTGTAGAAGCAGGTATAGCCGACGGCAACGGAGGGCACTGATGGATCATCGTACAAAAGGTTTCACGCTGATCGAGTTGCTGGTCACGCTCGCGGTGTTTCTGATCCTGATTACACTGGCCGTTCCGGCGTTCACCCGCTCGGTGCAAAGCAACAAGGCCGACACCGAGGTCGGCGATTTGCAACGGGCACTCAATTACGCACGGCTTGAGGCGATTGATCGGGGCCTCACCACTCGGGTTCGCCCGACGGCCGGCGGCAGTGTCTGGACCGGTGAGCTGAGCGTTTATGACAGTACTGGCAATCCGGCCAATGTATTGCGGGTTGTTCCAGCGATGAGCAGCGGAGCAACTCTGACGCTAACCTCAGGAGTGACCGCGATTGATTTCAACAATCTCGGCGGCTTGGCAGCGCCGTCCACGGCGGTGGTGATCAGTTATGTGCTGGGGGCGCAAAGCAGGACGCTGAATGTGTGTTTGAACGGACGAATTCTATTGGGTGGAAGTTGCGGATGAGGGGTTGGAGCAAGCGTGCACAGGAGGGCATGACGCTGATCGAGGTACTGGTCGCGTTGTTGGTGCTGGCTGTGGGTCTGTTGGGCGCGGCGGCGATTCAGCTCAATGCGCTGAAGTACACCGACAGCTCACGGATGACCAGCCAGGCGAGTTTTATCGCCTACGACATGATGGACCGCATTCGCGCCAACTCCGGCGCCGATTACACCGTCACGCCACCGACCTCGGGCAACCTGAGCGTGGCCCGGGATCAGGACCTCTACGACTTCACCACCAATATCGTCAATTTCGGCGGCGCCACGGCCACCGGCAGCATTGTCCGCTACCAGCGGGTGTACACCATCACCATTACCTGGGACGACTCCCGGGCTGCCAATGTCGCCGATTCGCGCCGCAGTTTCGTCCTCACCAGCCGTGCCACCGTTGATCCGGTGACGACACCATGAACAGAAACAGCAGAGGTTTCGGCCTGATCGAATTGCTGATCGCCCTGGCGTTGAGCCTGATCGTGGTCCTGGGCGTGGCGCAGATTTTCATCGCCGCCAAAAACACCTACGTCAGCCAGAACACCGCCGCCGGGATGCAGGAAGATGCGCGGTTCGTCCTGAGCAAGATGATTCAGGAAATTCGCATGGTCGGCATGTTCGGTTGCCTGGGTACGATTACCGACGCCAGCTCGGCGGGGGATTTCAATGCCAGCCTGCTCACGCCGATCAGTTGGGACAATGCCAATCTCAAATTAACGCTGGTCACCGCAGATGTCGGCGGCAGTGGCGGAGTGCCGACTTGGACGGTGGTTTCCGACTGCCGAAATACTGCGACGGCCTACACCGGTTTACGCACGCCGGCATCGGGGCAGTTGGCGTTTCCGATCCGGCGGCTGGTCTACAGCTTCAGCAACAACCAACTGCTGATGGGCTCCGGCACTGGCACGCCGACTCAGGCGGTGCTGGTAAACAACGTCAGTGCCTTTGGCGTGAGCTTCGGCATCGCCAGTTCAGCCACGGATACAGCCGCCTCCAGTTACAGCAGTAATCCGTCCGATCCGGCGCGAATCCGCAGTGTGCGGCTGACGCTGACCCTCACCGACCCGAACAACCGGGTCCGCAATCAAACCTTCAACGTAGTTGCCGCCTTGCGCAACCGGTTGCAATGAGGGGAGGGCCGATGAGTCGTGCGCCCATGACATCTCACGCCCAGCGCGGCATGGCGCTGCTGGTCAGCCTGGTGTTTCTCCTGGTGCTGACATTGATCGGTCTCTCGTCGATGCAGAGCGCCACGTTGCAGGAGAAAATGACCAGCAGCGTGATCCTGCGCAACCAGTCGTTCCAGGGCGCGGAAGCGGCGTTGCGGGTCGGTGAAAGCGCGGTGCAACTGAACTCCTACTCATTGCCGGTCTGCAGTGGCACCAGCCAGTGCGCACCACCGGCCGAGGCGTCGGTCATTACCGCCGCCGGGTTCAACTCCACCTCGGGGGTGAGCTGGATCGCCGTCGGCAACGGCTTTTACGGAGTGCAGAACATCGGTACCACCCTGACGGCCGTGAACGTGCCGAGTAACACATCGGCAACACTTTACCGGGTGACCGCCGTGGGTATCGCGGGCAGTTCGCGCAGTGTGGTGGAGAGTATTTATGCGAAGTACTGAGACCCGCACAGGCTGGCGCCGTTGGTTACTGCAGCTGCTCTGCGGCGCGGCCTTGAGCCTTTACCTGGCCGCGCCGACCTACGCCTTCACGCCCTCGGATTCTCCGCTGTTGAGCGCCGCCGCCGTGCCTCCCAATGTGATGCTGCTGCTCGATGACTCGGGGAGTATGAACAACATTATCTGGGCAGCCGGCTTCGACCCGACGGTCGTACGCACCCCTGTGACGATTTGCCTCTCCAATGGATCGTGCAACAAAGGCCGCGACCTGGACATGACCGATAACAATATCGCCTTGTCGAGTTTGAATCATGGAACATGCTCGAAGGCCGGATGGTACGGTTTTTATAAAAACAGCCTTCTCGGTCTGGATTCGCTTTGCCTGAAGCTTCCCGATCCGGTGGGAAACGAGGACACACGGTATACGGCGAATTATTTGTCCTACCTGATCAGCCTGGCCAACAATACTGACCGGGACTTCACCGACGGCTCGATCCCCAACGATTACCGGATGAACGTGGCGCGCAACGTTTCCAAGACGTTGGTGGCCAATAACCGTTCGCTGCGCATCGGCCTGTCGACGTTCAACCTGGCGGTCGGCAACCATAAGGATGACGGTGGTTACATCGCTCGCTCGATCAGTGATTTGTCGGCGGTCAGCGGCACTGTGACCCAAGCTCAGGCCGATACCAATTACGCCTCACTGATCGCCGGGATCGACGAGTTGAGCGCGCAAGCCAATACGCCACTGGCGGAAGCCTATTACGAGATCACTCGTTATTTCCGTGGCATGGCGCCGTACAACAACTCGACGCCCGACACCTATACCAGTCCGATTCAGTACCGTTGCCAGAAAAATTACGGGGTGGTGATCACCGATGGTCTGCCGACCTACGATCGAACCTTTCCGACCGATGATCCGCTGGGTGGCAGCCAGTTACCGAACTGGGACGGGATCAGCAGTAACGATGGTACCGACCCCTCAGGCGACGATGAAGGCGACACCCTGTACCTGGATGACATTGCCAAGTTCGCTTTCGACATCGACATGCGTTCCACGGGAACCGATGCCACAGGCAAAAGCTGGAACGCCCTGGATTTTCCCAAGCAGAACATGAACACCTATACCGTGGGTTTCACCGCTGCAAACCAGATGTTGGTGGATGCCGCGACCTATGGGCAGGGCAAGTATTACCAGGCGAGCGACAGTGCGGGACTTAACAATGCACTGTCTGCAGCCCTGAGCGACATCACTTCCAAGGCCGGTTCAGGTGGCAGTGGCGTGGCCAGCGGCACAACCCTGACCAGCAACTCGAGCTATTTCCAGACCAGTTACGATCCCAAGGACTGGCGGGGTACGATCAAGTCCTTTGGTTTCACGTCGGCGGGCGCGGTTAACACCGCCGCCGTGCTGTGGACGACCGACACCACCATCGTGCCCGGCGCCACTGCGCCGACCTACCAGTCCTGGAACACGCAAACCAACGCGGCGGTCATCCTGGCTTACAGCAATTTCTCTGCGGCGCAGCAGACCGCCCTCAACCAGGGGCTGCCCACTGGCATCAACGGCAACGATCTGGTGGAGTGGAGCAAGGGCATCAACAAAACCGGGTTGAAAGTTCGCAGTGTATTGCTCGGCGACATCATCAATTCGCCACTCGTGCTGGCCTCACCCACGGACAAAACCGCGTCCGATCTGGTGGCAGACACCAGCTACAGCACTTACCTGACCACCAAAGCCGCCAACATGAATGCCAGCCTGGTGGTGAATGCCAACGACGGTTTTGTAAACATCATCAACTCGGCCAATGGTGTCAGGCGTTATGCCTACATGCCCTCCAGCGTGCTGCCATCGCTGAACGACATCGCTGATCCCACTTACATCAACGGTGTGAGCCACAAGTTTCTGGTCGATGGCCAGGTCGGCGTGTTCGATGCCCAGCTCAATAGCGCCTGGAAAACCCTGGCGATTGGCGGCACGGGGGCGGGCGGCAAAACCTTCTATGCGCTGCAGTTGTTCGACGCATCGGCCGGTAACGAAACTAAAGCGCTGTGGGAAATCAGTGCACCGGCCACGGCCAGTACAGCGAACGTTTTCAATGATCTGGGTTATGCCTATGCGCGCCCCGAAGTGGCACGCTTGGCCGATGGTCGCTGGGCCGCGTTTATCTCCAACGGCTATGGCAGCAACTCCGGGGTGGCGGCGTTGTATGTGGTGGATATTCGCGACGGCTCGCTGATCAAGAAAATCGTGATCGACAGTACCGAAACCACCAACGGCCTGTCGTCGGTGAAGCTCAGGGTCAACTCGCAGAATGTGGTGCAGGCTGCCTATGGGGGCGATCTGAAAGGGCGGTTGTGGAAGTTCGATTTGAGTGGCACCACCCCTGACACCTGGGGCGTGGCGTTTTCCGGCAAGCCGTTGTTCACCACAGCAGGTGGCGCGACCCAGCCGATTACCGCGCAACCGTTGCTGGCGGATCACGTGTTGGGCGGCAAGGAGGTGTTTTTCGGCACCGGCAAATTCAATGAGGTTGCCGACAAGACCAACAAGGATCTGCAGGCGTTCTACGCGGTATGGGATGCCGAGGGGGGCGCAGGACAAATCACCGTTTCCAGTTTGCAGGCGCAGGCGGTGACCGGCGTGTTTTCGGGCAGTACCGGGCAATTCATCACCACCAGCCAGAACGAGGTGACCTACCCGGCCAAGAAAGGCTGGTACTTGCCCCTGGTATACAACAACGTGCTGACGGGGGAGCGAGTGATCTATCAGGCCAGCCTGGTGTCGGGGCGGATCATTTTTACCACGCTCAGTGTGGATACCGTGGACCCCTGTGCCAGCTTCGGCACCGGCAAACTGGTCGAACTCGATGCGTTCAGCGGTAAGATGCTCAATTACGCGGTACTCGACACCAATGCCGACGGGGTGGTCGACGGCAACGACACGATTTCCAGCGGGGTGATCTTCACCGGTGGTATCCCGACCCTGAACGCGGTCGTCAATGACGCAACCCGCAAGATTGTGAACGACTCCGGTGGTGGCGTGACCACTCTGGTGGAAAAATCCGGTGGCGGCAGCGGCCGTCGCATCATGTGGCGACAAATACAGTAAGTGAGAGTGAGGCATGCGCAGATCCAACCGAGGTTTTACCCTGATCGAAATCATGATCGTGATTGCGATCATTGGGATCGTCATCACCATTGGCTATCCGAGCCTCACCGAGTACGTAAAAAAGGGCCGCCGTACTGAAGTCGCCGGGTTGCTTTCCGAGCAGGCGCAGATCCTCGAGCGTTTCTATTCGAAGAATAATGTCTACACCAATGCCACTGGCCTCAGCGCTGGCAATGATTTCTACACCATCACCCCGACCCTGACCGATCAGACCTTCCTGCTGACGGCAACACGCAAGGCCGGTTCGACCATGGCCAGCGACAAGTGCGGTGATTTCACTCTCACCAATACCGGTGTCAGGAGTATGGTCAATGCCGCGTCCGGCCTGGCCACCAAGGATTGCTGGGGTCGCTGAGTTCCTTTTCGGGCGCCTTTTGCGCCCTCTGTCTATTGAACGGTTGGATCAGAACATGAGCAGTCAACAGCAAGTGGTGATTGTCGGTGGCGGGGTGATAGGCCTGCTGACGGCGTTCAATCTCGCGTCCGAAGTGCAGAGCGTGGTGCTGCTGGACCGCTCGAGCGTCGGTCAGGAGTCTTCCTGGGCCGGTGGCGGGATCGTTTCGCCGCTCTACCCATGGCGCTACAGCCCGGCGGTCACTGCACTGGCTCATTGGTCCCAGGATTTTTATCCACAACTGGCCCAGCGTTTGTTCGCTGCCACCGGTGTCGATCCTGAAGTGCACACCACCGGGTTGTACTGGCTGGACCTGGATGACGAGGCCGAAGCGCTCGCCTGGGCCGAACGGGAGAACCGTCCGCTGCGGGCTGTGGATATCTCTGCGGCGCACGATGCGGTGCCGGTATTGGGCGCCGGTTTTTCGCGGGCGATCTACATGGCCGATGTGGCCAATGTGCGTAATCCACGGCTGGTGAAATCCCTCAAGGCCGCCTTGCTGGCGTTGCCGAACGTGACGATCCATGAACAATGCGAGGTCAGCGAATTTATCCGGGAAGGTTCTGCGGTGGTCGGGGTACGGACCTCGATGGGG
This sequence comes from Pseudomonas sp. GW822-FHT07A10, assembly GCF_058798795.1. Taxonomy (NCBI): domain Bacteria; kingdom Pseudomonadati; phylum Pseudomonadota; class Gammaproteobacteria; order Pseudomonadales; family Pseudomonadaceae; genus Pseudomonas; species Pseudomonas sp. GW822-FHT07A10. The sequence goes on along the minus strand of NZ_JBXAKV010000009.1, from coordinate 9,840 downwards.
GCCATTCGGGGTGATGAGGTGGTTTTGACAGCGGGGGCCTGGAGCGGTGACTTGCTGAAAAAGCTGGGCCTGGAGCTGCCGGTCGAACCGGTCAAGGGACAGATGATTCTCTACAAGTGCGCGGCGGACTTCCTTCCGAGCATGGTCCTGGCCAAGGGGCGTTATGCCATTCCTCGGCGCGACGGGCACATCCTGATCGGCAGTACGCTGGAGCATGAGGGCTTCGACAAGACGCCAACCGACACGGCGCTGGAAAGCCTGAAGGCATCGGCGGTGGAGTTGATTCCGGCATTGGCGGATGCCGAGGTGGTGGGGCATTGGGCGGGGTTGCGGCCCGGGTCGCCTGAAGGAATCCCCTATATCGGTCGGGTGCCGGGATATGACGGGCTCTGGCTCAACTGCGGGCATTACCGTAACGGGCTGGTGCTGGCGCCGGCGTCGTGTCAGTTGTTTGCCGATGTGATGCTGGGGCGGGCGCCGATTATTGACCCTGCGCCGTATGTGCCAGCCGGACGAATCTGACAGAAGAGCTGTTAACGGTTCAATCCAGCCCCAATTTCTTCAGCCTGTAACGCATCGACCGAAATGACAGATTCAATCGCTGGGCCGCCGCCGTGCGGTTCCAGCGGGTTTCTTCCAGGGCCTGGAGGATGAGTTTGCGTTCGACGTTTTCCAGATAGGCTTCCAGATTGTCGATCTGTGTCAGGTCTGGCACGCCGCCGTCCGGATTGCAGTTGCCTTCCGCCAGGCGCAGGTCGCTGGCTTCGATCTGTTTGTTCTCGCACAAGGTGTGAGCCCGTTCGAGCATGTTCTCCAATTCCCGCACGTTTCCAGGAAAGCGATAGTTTTTCAGCGCTTCGAGGGCTTGTGGGTGGAGTTTTGCGGGGGGCTGGCCAGTGCTGGCCGCCAGTCGCTTGAGCATATTGTTGGCCAGAAGCTCAATGTCGTCGCGGCGTTCGCGCAAGGACGGTACTCGCAGCTCGATCACGTTCAGGCGGTAGTACAGGTCCTGGCGAAAGCGTTCGGCGGCGACTTCGGCATCGAGGTCTTTGTGAGTGGCGCAGAGGATGCGCACATCGACCACGGTTTCCTGCTGGCCACCGATGCTGCGAACGGCTTTCTCCTGTATGGCCCGCAGCAGTTTGACCTGCATTGCCAGCGGTAGGTCAGCCACTTCGTCGAGGAACAAAGTACCGCCATGGGCAGCCTGGAACAGCCCAGGCTTGTCTTCGATGGCGCCGCTGAAACTGCCTTTGCGATGGCCGAAAAACTCGCTTTCCATCAATTCCGACGGGATTGCCCCACAGTTCACCGGGACGAACGGTCGGCTGGCGCGCGGGCCTTGGTCGTGGATAAGTCGAGCGACCAGTTCCTTGCCGCTGCCGGACTCGCCACTGATGTAGACCGGGGCTTGGCTGCGGGCCAGTTTGTCGATTTGTTTGCGCAGGTTGCGCATTGGCAGCGAGTCGCCCAGCAGCCGACGGTCGATGGCGCTGCTGGCGCCGCCTGGCGCTGGCAAGCTCAGGGCGCTGATGACCAGCTCACGCAGGCGGGTGAGGTCGACCGGTTTGGTCAGAAAGTCGAAGGCGCCGGCCTTGAGGGCATTTATAGCGGTCTCCAGGCTGCCGTAGGCGGTGATCATCGCCACCGGCACTTGCGCATAGCGCTGCTGGATGTGTTGTACCAGCGCCAGTCCGGTGCCGTCAGGCAGGCGCATGTCGGTCAGGCACAGGTCGAACGTATCCTGTGCCAGCAGCGCCTGCGCTTCCGCGAGGTTGCGTGCGCTGAAGGTGTCGAGTTTCATCCGTCCCAGGGTGATTTCCAGGAGTTCGCGGATATCCGGCTCGTCGTCGACGATGAGGATTTTTTGCCGTGGGCTCGTGTTCAACTTTGTTTCCGTCCGTGAGCAAAGGTGATGCGAAAGCAGCCGCCGCCTTGGCGTGATTTGAAGTCTAGGCGGGCTTGATTGCTTTCGCACAGCTCACGGGACAGATAAAGCCCCAGGCCAGTACCCTGGCTGCTGGTGGTGAAGAACGGTTCGAACAAGTGCGTGCGCTGCTCCGGCTCGACGCCGGGGCCATCATCGAGCACTTCAAGGGTCGGCAACTGGCTGTCCGGGTCGATAAACAACTCGAGCCAGGCCTGTGCCTGATCATGCTTGAGGGCGCTATGGCGCCAGGCATTGCGCAACAGGTTATCGAGAATCTGGGTCAGCTGATTCGGATCCATCAGGGTTTTGAAGTTTCCCAAGCCGATGCGCAGGTGAATCTGCTGATGTTCTTTCGAGCCCTCGCGGGTTTCGGCGACGAAATGCTCCAGCCACGGCTTCAAATCGAGCCGTTGCGGCACGGTTTGCTGACGACGGGATAGTTGCAGGACGTTTTCGATTACCCGATTCATGCGCTGAGAGTGGTTTTGAATAATCTGCGTCAGACGCCGGTCCGCACCGTTCAGTTCCTCGGATTCCTGCAGTAACTGCGCGGCATGACTAATGGCGCCCAGTGGATTGCGGATCTCATGGGCAATCCCGGCGGTCAGGCGACCTAGGGCGGCGAGTTTCAGTTGTTGGGCCTGTTGGGCGATTTGGGCGAGGTCTTCGAGAAAAACCAGCGTCTGGTGGTGCGGGCTTTGGTCCAGGGCAATGAAGCTTGGTTGCAGCTCGAGGCCGTTGCTGGCGATCTGCAGGCTTTGCGGGCGCAATGTTGGATTGTTGAGCCACAGTTGGAGCCGCTCGACCAACGGCATCGAGTAATCGTCGATCAACTGGCCGTCCAGTTTTTCCTGCCCCAGCAAGGTCAAGGCGCTGTGATTGGCCAGTTGCACCCGCCGCTGGTCGTCGAGCACCAGAATGCCCGTGCGCATGCGTTGCAGGATCAGTGCGTTGAGGGCTTCGAGACCGAGCACTTCACTGGCCCGCTGTTCGGCCAGGGTTTCACTGACCTCCAGTCGTCGGGTCAAGCCCTGCACCAGCAGCGCCGCGGCAAAACACAGGGCGCCGAGGGTGCCGATTTGCAGGTAATCACTGGGGCTGGCGGGGTGGTTGAAGCTCAGGATGAAGCTAAAACCCACGATGCCAAGGGCACCGACCGCTGCGATCAGCAGACCGATACGCCCGCGCAGCAAGGTATTGCTGATGGCCACTGAGACGATCAGCAAATTGCCGATGGCGCTGGCCATGCCGCCTGCGGCATAGAACAAGCCGCACAGCAGCAGGACATCGACCAGCGCCAGGCCGAACAGCTGCGCGGGGCGCTGGGTGTTCCCCAGAAAGACCACCAGCAGGATATTCAGCACCAGGTACAACCAGCTGCCGTTGCGCAGCAGGTCGTCATTGGCGAACTTCAGCAACTGGTTGTCCATGTTGCTGGAGATCAACAGCACCAGGGTGATGCCGACGCTTAAGCGGTAGAGGTGATAGAGGCGCAGCAGTCGCTGGGCCTGTTTGTTGCCTGGGCTGGGCGTCTCAGCGATCACTGGGGCCCGGGCCTTGCTCAAGGTGAGCCTGGCTGCAATACCACTGTTGTTCGAGTTTCAACGCGCGGTCGCGGGGCAGGTGTACGCCGCAATGAGCACAGCGAACCATGGGCGGAGCATCTTGCTCGCGCGGCATATTGGCGACCGACGTCGGGCCCTTGAACTTGCGCCAGAACCATACGGCAGCGGCAATCAGGGCGATCCAGAACAATAGACGAAGCATGGTGAGCTGCTTTTTGATTAATGAATTGGCAGTTTAGCCAAGGACGGGTCAAGCGCACAGCGCAATACACTCACCCTAAAGTCCGGCAATAAAAAAGGCGCCTCGAAAGGCGCCTTCCCGGTACAACATCCCCGCGTCAGTCGAACAGACCGAAGGTCATGTGACTGAACCAGGAACGGTCGGTGTTGCTGGACTCGGGTTCCGGTTCTTCGATCACATCGCCGTTTTCATCTTTAGGCTTGAGCTCGTTCGGAATCGCGTCCTTGGCATCCTGGAACTGCTTCTGCACGTCCTGGTTGGCGCGGGTTTCGCCCGGCGGCAGTGGCGGACGGGATTCGATCAGGCCCAGGGTGGCCTTGCTCAGCCACGAACGGTTGTCGGCTTCGGCTACCGATGGCACGAACTGACCGTCCACCAGGCTCGGGTGGTTCGGGTAGTTGAGTTTCAGGGTTTCGAGGGTGGTCGCAGCCAGTTCGTCCAGGTGCAGACGCTGGTAGGCTTCGGTCATCACCGCCAGGCCGTCGCCGACCGATGGGGTTTCCTGGAAGTTTTCCACTACATAACGGCCACGGTTGGCGGCGGCAACGTAGGCCTGACGGGTAAGGTAGTAGTCGGCAACGTGGATTTCATAGGCCGCCAGCAGGTTGCGCAGGTAAATCATGCGCTGCTTGGCGTCCGGCGCGTAGCGGCTGTTCGGGTAGCGGCTGGTCAGCTGGGCGAACTCGTTGTAGGAGTCGCGGGCAGCGCCCGGGTCACGCTTGGTCATGTCCAGTGGCAGGAAGCGCGCCAGCAGGCCGACGTCCTGGTCAAAAGAGGTCAGACCCTTGAGGTAGTAGGCGTAATCGACGTTCGGGTGCTGCGGGTGCAGGCGAATGAATCGCTCGGCGGCGGACTTCGCAGCCTCAGGCTCGGAGTTCTTGTAGTTGGCGTAGATGAGCTCGAGTTGAGCCTGATCGGCATAGCGACCGAACGGATAACGCGACTCCAGGGCCTTCAGCTTGGCTGTGGCGGCGGTGTAGCTATTGTTGTCCAGATCGTGCTGAGCCTGCTGGTACAGCTCGACTTCGCTCAGGTTTTCGTCTACGACTTCCTTCGATGAGCAAGCAGCGGTCAATGCGAGGATGGCGATCAGCAGCAGGTGTTTCACTTGCATGGCGGCTTGCGTCCCTATGACGGCCGCTGTCTTGGGCGGGGCCGTCCTGTTATGATGAGTGCCCCGTTGAAAAGCCTCGGGGCAAAAGACGCCGTATTTAACCACAAGCGCGCAGCCGAAACCAAAGGCTGTGCCGACGCCTAGTCTGAGCATGTCCGATAAAATTGAACTTCGCGCAGAGGTGCCGTCCGAATTGGGCGGCCAACGCCTCGATCAAGTCGCCGCACAATTATTCGCTGAGCACTCGCGCTCGCGCCTTTCCGCCTGGATCAAAGACGGCCGCCTGACTGTGGATGGGGCGGTTATCCGCCCGCGAGACATCGTTCACGGTGGCGCCATTCTTGAACTGACTGCCGAGCAGGAAGCTCAGGGCGAATGGATCGCTCAAGACATTGAGCTGGACATCGTCTATGAAGACGACGACATCCTGGTGATCAACAAGCCTGCGGGCCTGGTGGTGCATCCGGCCGCTGGTCACGCCGACGGCACCTTGCTCAACGCCTTGCTGCACCACGTGCCGGACATCATCAATGTGCCCCGCGCCGGTATCGTGCATCGCCTGGACAAGGACACCACCGGTCTGATGGTGGTGGCCAAGACCATTCAGGCGCAGACACAGCTGGTCACTCAATTGCAGAGCCGCAGCGTCAGCCGGATCTACGAGTGCATCGTAATCGGTGTGGTGACGGCCGGCGGCAAGATCAATGCACCGATCGGTCGTCACGGCCAGCAGCGCCAGCGCATGGCGGTGATGGAAGGTGGCAAGCAAGCCGTCAGTCACTACCGCGTGCTCGAGCGTTTCCGCTCCCACACTCATGTGCGAGTGAAGCTGGAAACCGGTCGTACGCACCAGATTCGCGTGCACATGGCGCACATCAACTACCCGTTGGTCGGAGATCCTGCCTACGGCGGTCGTTTCCGTATTCCACCGGCCGCCAGCGTGACCATGGTCGAATCCCTGAAGAATTTCCCGCGTCAGGCGCTGCATGCGCGGTTCCTGGAGCTGGATCATCCGACCACCGGTAAACGCATGAGCTGGGAATCGCCACTGCCGGATGACTTCGTCTGGTTGCTGTCGCTGCTCAAGCAAGACCGCGAGGCGTTCATCGGATGACCTGGCTGACGCCTGACTGGCCCGCGCCGGCCAGCGTCAAAGCCTGCGTTACCACCCGTGCGGGCGGCGTCAGTCTGGCGCCGTTCGACAGCCTCAACCTCGGCGATCACGTCGACGACAGCCCTGAAGCCGTCGCCGAAAACCGCCGTCGTCTCACCGATCGTTTCTCGATTCAGCCGGCCTGGTTGCAACAGGTTCACGGCATTGTCGTGGCCCAAGCGGACCCGAACCTGGTAGCCACTGCCGACGCCAGCTGGACGGCAACACCCGGTATCGCTTGCACAGCGATGACCGCCGACTGCCTTCCTGCGCTGTTTTGCGACCGTGCCGGCACCCGCGTCGCTGCCGCCCATGCCGGTTGGCGCGGGCTGGCGGCGGGTGTGCTGGAGGCGACCCTCGACAGTCTGGCTGTACCGCCCGAAGACGTACTGGTCTGGCTCGGCCCGGCCATTGGCCCTCAAGCCTTTGAAGTCGGCCCGGAAGTGCGCGAAACCTTCGTCCAGCAATTGCCTGAAACCGCTAACGCCTTTGTGCCGAGCCACAATGCTGGCAAATTCATGGCTGATATCTATGAGCTGGCGCGTTTGCGTCTGGCCGCTCGCGGTGTCACTGCTGTTTATGGCGGTGGTTTCTGCACAGTGACCGATCCACGTTTCTTTTCTTACCGCCGCAGTCCTCGCACCGGCCGGTTTGCCTCTCTGATCTGGCTCGAACGCTAGACTTCTCTGATCTGCATCAACTCCACGACGCTTGAATCTCCCAGAATCGACCACATCTATAGCGGTATCTGGCAGGTTTCTTTATTCGGGATGTTTATAGGTCCGGCCTGCTCAAAAGGAAGGTGAACCCATGCGTATAGACCGTTTAACCAGCAAGCTACAGTTAGCCTTGTCCGACGCCCAGTCCCTGGCTGTCGGCCTCGATCATCCGGCCATTGAACCGGCGCATTTGATGCAGGCCATGCTTGAACAGCAGGGTGGTTCGATCAAACCCCTGCTGATGCAGGTGGGTTTCGACGTCAACAGCCTGCGTAAAGAACTGACCAAAGCGCTCGATCAGCTGCCGAAAATCCAGAACCCGACCGGCGACGTGAACATGTCGCAGGATCTGGCACGCCTGCTCAACCAGGCCGATCGCCTGGCCCAGCAGAAGGGTGACCAATTCATCTCCAGCGAACTGGTGCTGCTCGCCGCGATGGACGAGAACAGCAAGCTCGGCAAATTGCTGCTCGGCCAGGGAGTGAGCAAAAAGGCGCTGGAAAACGCGATCAACAATCTGCGCGGCGGTGAGGCGGTCAATGACGCCAACCAGGAAGAATCACGCCAGGCGCTGGATAAATACACCATCGACCTGACCAAGCGCGCCGAAGAGGGCAAGCTCGATCCGGTGATCGGCCGTGACGATGAAATTCGCCGCACCATTCAGGTTCTGCAACGCCGCACCAAGAACAACCCGGTGCTGATCGGTGAACCTGGCGTGGGTAAAACCGCCATCGCCGAAGGCCTGGCTCAGCGCATCATCAACGGTGAGGTGCCGGACGGTCTCAAAGGCAGGCGCCTTTTGTCCCTGGACATGGGGGCATTGATTGCCGGCGCTAAATACCGCGGCGAGTTCGAAGAACGCCTCAAGTCCCTGCTCAATGAACTGTCGAAGCAGGAAGGGCAGATCATTCTGTTCATCGACGAATTGCACACCATGGTCGGCGCGGGCAAGGGCGAAGGCTCGATGGATGCGGGCAACATGCTCAAACCGGCATTGGCTCGCGGTGAGCTGCATTGCGTCGGTGCGACCACGCTCAACGAGTATCGCCAATATATAGAGAAGGACGCGGCCCTCGAGCGGCGTTTCCAGAAGGTCTTGGTGGACGAGCCGAGCGAAGAAGACACCATCGCCATCCTGCGTGGTCTGAAAGAGCGCTACGAAGTTCACCACAAGGTGGCAATCACTGACGGTGCAATCATCGCCGCGGCCAAGCTCAGTCATCGCTACATCACTGACCGCCAGTTGCCGGACAAGGCGATCGACCTGATCGACGAAGCCGCCAGCCGCATCCGCATGGAAATCGACTCCAAGCCGGAAGTGCTGGACCGTCTGGAACGTCGCCTGATTCAGCTGAAGGTGGAATCCCAGGCGCTGAAGAAAGAAAGCGACGACGCGGCGAAGAAACGTCTGGAAAAGCTGCAGGAAGAAATCGCCCGTCACGAGCGTGAGTATTCGGACCTCGAAGAAATCTGGAACTCGGAAAAAGCCGAGGTCCAGGGTTCGGCGCAAATCCAGCAGAAAATCGAACAGTCCCGTCAGGAACTGGAAGCCGCACGCCGTAAAGGCGACCTGAACCGCATGGCCGAGCTGCAATACGGGGTGATCCCGGACCTGGAGCGCAGCCTGCAAATGGTCGACCAGCACGGCAAAAGCGAAAACCAGTTGTTGCGCAGCAAGGTGACTGAAGAAGAGATCGCTGAAGTCGTGTCGAAGTGGACCGGCATCCCAGTGGCGAAAATGCTCGAGGGCGAGCGCGAAAAACTGATGAAGATGGAAAGCCTGTTGCACCAACGTGTGATCGGTCAGGACGAAGCAGTGATCGCCGTCTCCAACGCAGTGCGGCGTTCCCGTGCGGGGTTGTCCGATCCGAATCGCCCGAGCGGTTCGTTCATGTTCCTCGGCCCGACCGGTGTCGGTAAAACCGAGTTGTGCAAGGCGTTAGCCGAGTTCCTCTTTGATACTGAAGAGGCGATGGTACGGATCGACATGTCTGAGTTCATGGAGAAACATTCCGTGGCTCGTCTGATCGGCGCGCCACCAGGCTACGTGGGCTATGAGGAGGGCGGTTACCTGACCGAGGCGGTGCGTCGCAAGCCTTACTCGGTGATCCTCCTGGATGAGGTCGAGAAGGCCCACCCGGATGTGTTCAACATCTTGCTGCAAGTGCTCGAAGATGGCCGTTTGACCGACAGCCATGGCCGCACGGTGGATTTCAAAAATACCGTGATCGTCATGACCTCCAACCTGGGCTCGGTACAGATCCAGGAACTGATAGGCGATCGCGAAGCGCAGCGTGCAGCGGTGATGGATGCGATTTCCACGCACTTCCGGCCGGAGTTCATCAACCGGGTCGACGAAGTGGTGATCTTCGAGCCGCTGGCTCGGGATCAGATCGCGGGCATTACCGAGATCCAGTTGGGTCGCCTGCGTAGCCGTCTGACCGAGCGCGAGCTGAAGCTTGAGCTGAGTCCGGAAGCGATGGATAAGCTGATCGCCGTCGGTTACGACCCGGTCTATGGCGCACGGCCGCTCAAACGGGCGATCCAGCGCTGGATCGAGAACCCGCTGGCACAGCTGATTCTATCGGGTCGTTTCATGCCCGGAGAGACCGCCAAAGGTGTGGTGGAGCACGACGAAATCGTCTTTGCCTGATCCTCGGTGGCAACAAAATGAAAGAGGCCTCGCATTGCGAGGCCTTTTTTTCGATAGGCTGTTGAACTCAAAGGAAAATGCTTGTAAAGTGCGCCCCGCAGTAAGTCACCCCGAAAGGGTTTCTGCTCCCCAAGCAGGAATCTGAAATAAGTTGCAAATCATTAACTTGAAAGCAATTTAGGGGGTTGACAGAGGTGCTTAAGATTGTAGAATAGCGCGCCTCAGACACACGAACGCAGCGATGCGAACGGGTCGAAGAGGTGAAGCAAGCTTCACAGTTGTAAATTGAAATATGTAGTTCCGTGATAGCTCAGTCGGTAGAGCAAATGACTGTTAATCATTGGGTCCCAGGTTCGAGTCCTGGTCACGGAGCCAATTTCAAACCGGGGTATAGCGCAGTCCGGTAGCGCGCCTGCTTTGGGAGCAGGATGTCAGGAGTTCGAATCCCCTTACCCCGACCAT
>NZ_JBXAKV010000008.1:0-292925 GCF_058798795.1 Pseudomonas sp. GW822-FHT07A10 | reverse complement strand
CACATCTTTGAGACAACACCGAGGAGCTTAGCTGCTCTCGCCGGGTGTTCGGCCAACATACAAGGAGCGAGGCTTGCCCGCGAATGCGATGGATCAGGCGACGAAGTTAGAGAACCTGCCGCAAAAACGCCTGCGCACGCGGATCCTTCGGTGCATCGAAGAACTCGGCCGGCGAGGCATCTTCCAGCAATTTGCCGTGATCGAAGAACAGCACCCGATCCGCCACTTCCCGGGCGAAGCCCATTTCGTGGGTGACGCACACCATGGTCATGCCTTCCACGGCCAGGGTCTTCATCACATCCAGCACTTCACCGACCATTTCCGGGTCGAGCGCCGACGTCGGCTCATCGAACAGCATGACCTTCGGCTCCATCGCCAACGCCCGAGCAATGGCCACGCGCTGCTGCTGACCACCGGACAGGCGCGATGGAAACTCGTGGGCCTTCTGAGCGATACCGACCTTTTCCAGCAACACCATGGCCTTGGCCTCGCGCTCCTTCTTGCCTCGCTTGCGCACGACTTTCTGGGCCAGGCAGAGGTTCTCCAGCACGGTCATGTGCGGGAACAGGTTGAAATGCTGAAACACCATGCCGACTTCGCGGCGGTAGGCGTTGACGTCGGTTTTCGGGTCGGCCAGTTGCAGACCGTCGATGCTCACCGAACCGGAGTCGAACGCTTCCAGGCCATTCAGGCAGCGCAGAAAGGTCGATTTGCCGGAACCGGACGGGCCGATCACCACCAATACTTCGCCCTTCGCCACTTGGGTGGTGACGTTGTCCACCGCGCGAACCACCTGGCCGCGAGTGTCGAAGACTTTAATCAGATCGCGGACTTCAATCACTTTGCGCGAGCCTCCGCTCAAGCCGACTGGCGATTTTCGACAGCGGCAGGTTGATCAACAGGTACAGCCCAGCCACGCAGAACAGGATTTCGAACGGCGAGAACGAGGTGGTGATGACTTCGCGACCGCTTTTCAACAGTTCGGTAATCGCGATCACCGACACCAGCGATGTGTCCTTGACCAGACTGATGAACTGCCCGGCCAGCGGTGGCAGCACGCGCTTGAACGCTTGTGGCAGCACCACGTGGCGCATCGACTGGCCACCGCTCAAACCGAGGGAGCGCGCCGCTTCGTTCTGGCCACGGGCAATGGACTGCACGCCAGAGCGGACGATCTCCGCCACGTAGGCACCGGTGAACAGCGACAACGCGGCGATCCCGGCGAACTCCCGGGAGAGGTTCATCACGGTGCCGATGAAGAAGTAGAAAATGAAAATCTGCACCAACAGCGGCGTACCGCGTACCAGTTCGACGTAGATGGTCGAGAGGTCGCGCAGCGTCGGGTTGTTCGACAGACGGCACAGCCCGGTGGCCAGGCCGATCAGCAGGCCAAGCACGCCAGACACCAGGGACAACCACAACGTGGTCCAGAGACCCCATAGCAGCGGGCCGGCGGCCCAATGCCGGGTCACACCGATCACGTCGCCTTCGGCCACATCATCGCCTTGCGCGACTTGCAGGCTGTTGTCGTCAACCGTCAGGTGCTGCTCATCCCCGGCATCATTGCGCAGGGTCACTTCAGCCTTGCCGCCCTTGCGCACCAGCTCACTGACGGTGGAGATGTCGGCCGCACGCTGGGACTCTTCGGCGTGGTAGGCGAAGTACTGCGGCACACGGTTCCAGCGCCATTCGTAGGACATCAGCGAGGTGGCGTAGTACAACGCGCCAGCCAGGCCGATCAGCACCAGCACGGTTAATACGTGCCAGGGCCATTGGGTTTTTTTCTGTTTCATTGGGGTTTGCAGGTTCCGAATGCTAAGTCGCTGGGGAGGACGCCTTCGCGGGCAAGCCTCGCTCCTACAAGGGATCGCGTTTGCGCAAGATTGGGATTACTCCAATCCCGCCTGTAGGAGCGAGGCTTGCCCGCGAAGGGGGCGACTCGATCTATCTGACCGAGTGTTACTCCATATCCTTGAGCCAAGCGGTGTCTTTAAACCACTTGTCATGGATGCGATCGTAGGTGCCGTCTTCGTGGATCTGGTGCAGGAAGTTGTTGATGAAGTTGAGGCTGTCGTAGTCGCCCTTCTTCAGGCCGAAAGCCAGAGGCTCATAGGTAAACGGCTTGTCGAGGAACAGCAGTTTGCCGTTGCCGACCTTATTCACCGCCACGACGTTGTAAGGCGCGTCGTAGATGAAGGCGTCAGCCTTGCCGTTGACCACGTCGAGCACTGCTTCCTGCTCGTTGTCGTAGCCGTGGTACTTGGCTTTGGAAATGAGTTTTTTGGCGACCATCTCGCCGGTGGTGCCGAGCTTGGAGGTGATGCGGTAGTCGGCGGTATTCAGGTCTTTATAGGACTTGATGGTGCCTTCCAGCTCCTTGCGGATCAGCAGCGTCTGGCCGACCACGATGAAGGGCTCGCTGAAGTTCAGGCGCAGGTTGCGTTCCTGGGTCAGGGTCATGCCACTGCCGATCATGTCGAACTTGTCGGTCAGCAGGGCCGGGATGATGCCGTCGTAGCCGGTGGATACCATTTCCAGCTTGACGCCCATGGCCTTGGCCATGGCTTTGAGGATGTCGACTTCGAAGCCGATGATTTCGCCGCGCTTGTTGGTCATTTCGAACGGCATGTAGGTCGGGTCCATGCCGACTTTCAGCGTGCCGCGCTTGACCGCGTCATCGATGGCACCGGCCTGCGCCGCGCTGACTGCAACCAATGCCGTGACGCCGACCAGCAGCATCGACAGATACTTCTTCATCTTCAAGTCCCCAAAACCCATCGCATTGTGAGGCACGCAAACCGCAGGTTTCCTTTGGGAAACCGGCAGATACGAACAGAAAGTTGTCCGGGCGCACCAATTCGGGGACGGATGCTAACGCACTCGGCCGTTTGCACAAGGGGTTGAAGGAGATTTGTTTGATCGTTCCCACGCAGAACACGGAACGATCATCAGCACAAAAAAAACCCCGCTCTCGCGGGGTTTTTCATTATGCCAACTGAGGCTGCACGCTCAACGGCTTGAGCGGCAACAGCGGCGCATGAGGATCGGCATCCACCGAAGTGCGCCAGGCCTGCAGCCACTCGGCATGGCCTTCGCTCCAGACTTGCTCATGCAAGCGACCCAGTGCCACCGGATCGCTCAGCAGGGCCACTCGCTCGTTGTTGGTCAGCCCTTCAGGCCCGACCTTCATCGCATGGCGAACCCGCTCGATACGCAGCCATTCGATCGGCTCGGCCTGACGGTGACGAGACGTCGCCAGCGCACACGCCAACGCGTTCTGCTGTGGATCGACCACCGACCGGACGAAGCCGTCGTGCAGTGCATGCCAGCGGTTTTCGTGGGTGTACTGATCGGTCGCCAGCAATGCCTGCGGCGGATTGTATTCCTCAGGAATCAGGAACAGGCTCTCGTCACGGGATTTCAGGCCCAGGCCGACACGACTGGAGATCACCGACACCGGAATCGACAGCATCAGCGAACCGACGATCGGCACCAGCCACCAGAGGAAGCTCGGGTTCAGCCAGATCACCAACAGCGCCCAGAAGAAGCCCAGCACGGTTTGCGGACCGTGGCGCTTGACCGCCTCGCTCCAAGGCGTGGAGTCGTCGTCACGTTGCGGCGAGTTCCAGGTTGCGGCCCAGCCGAGGAACGCGGCGAGCACGAAACGGGTGTGGAAAATCATCCGCACCGGCGCCAGCAGCATGGAGAACAACATCTCCAGCAGCATCGACAGCGTCACCTTGAACTTGCCACCGAACTCTTTCGCGCCCTTGGCCCAGATCAGGATGATGCTCAGCAGCTTCGGCAGGAACAGCAGCACGATGGTCGTCGAGAACAGCGCAATCGCCTTGTCCGGGTGCCATTGTGGCCACAGCGGATAGAGCTGGCGCGGCTCCAGGAAGTACTGCGGCTCCATCAGCGTGTTGGTCGCCAGCAGGGCCGTCGACAGCACGAGGAAGAAGAACCACAACGGCGCCGACAGGTAAGACATCACGCCTGTCAGGAACACCGCGCGGTGTACCGGGTGCATGCCCTTGACCAGGAACAGCCGGAAGTTCATCAGGTTGCCGTGGCACCAGCGACGGTCACGCTTGAGTTCGTCCAGCAGGTTCGGTGGCAGTTCTTCGTAGCTGCCCGGCAAGTCATAGGCAATCCACACGCCCCAGCCGGCACGGCGCATCAGCGCCGCTTCAACGAAGTCGTGGGACAGAATCGCACCGGCGAACGCGCCTTTACCGGGCAACGGCGCCAGGGCGCAGTGCTCGATGAACGGCTTCATGCGGATGATCGCGTTGTGGCCCCAGTAGTGGGATTCGCCCAACTGCCAGAAGTGCAGGCCAGCGGTGAACAGTGGACCGTACACACGGGTGGCGAACTGCTGCATACGCGCATAAAGGGTGTCCATGCCCGACGCACGCGGCGCGGTCTGGATGATCCCGGCGTCCGGCGTGGCTTCCATCAGGCGCACCAGGCTGCTCAGGCATTCGCCACTCATTACGCTGTCGGCGTCGAGCACGACCATGTATTTGTAGTCACCGCCCCAACGACGGCAGAAGTCGTCGAGGTTGCCGCTTTTACGTTTTACGCGACGACGACGGCGGCGGTAGAAGATCTTGCCGAAGCCCTTGGCTTCACGGCAGACGTCCAGCCAGGCCTGCTGTTCGGCGACGCAGATATCGGCGTCGTTACTGTCGCTGAGCACGAAAAAGTCGAAGCGATCCAGGTTACCCGAGGCTGCAACCGACTCGAAGGTCGCCCGCAAACCGGCGAACACCCGCGGCACGTCTTCGTTGCAGATCGGCATCACCAATGCGGTGCGTGCGTCCTTGGCGATCGGCTCGTTGCCGGCGCTGGCGCCGGAAATGCGGTACTTGTCGCGACCCGTGATCAACTCGAGGAAGCCCATCAGCGCGGTCCAGAAACCGGCCGACACCCAGCAGAACAGAATCCCGAACAGAATCAGGATGCTGGTTTGCAACGCGTAAGGCAGCACCTGGGCCGCGGTTTGCAGAAGCGGTTGGTGCAGGACTTCTTCAAGATCGACGAACGACCAGCCCTGGTACGGCATGATGCCTTTCATGTACCAGCCGGCGACGATCGTCTGACCGAGCATCAGCACCAGCAGAATATAGCGGCGGATCGAACCGACGGTGCGCCAGCGAGCCGCCGGCAGCACGTTCTCGTCTTTCGGCGGCTGCGGCGGGTTGGTGCGACCGGTCAGCCGACGCCAGCCACGCACCAGAATATTGGTGCGCCATGGCTCCGGAACGACTTTGGTCCGACGGATCGGCGGGGCTGCCTTGAGGCAAACCCGACCACTGGCGTCGAGCCCCAGCATTTGCGCATCCGCCAGTTCTTCGGCGGTGTTCAGGGTCAGGCGCCGCCCGACCGATGCCTGGGCGGCATCGGTCGGCGCGTCGAACGCCTGGGACGACAGACGTTCGTGCAGTTCACTGAAAGACTTGCAGCCCGCGAGTTCCGCGCGCTGCTCGTCGGTCATCGGCAAATGCGCCAGGTACTCGGCAAGCGTTTGTGGCTGTACTTGTGAATTACTCATCGGCGGGCAACTGATAGCTCCAGGTCTCGGTCAGGACTTGTTCAGTCGGTGCCGATTCCGGTGTGGCAGGGGCCGCTTCGGCAGCGACAGGCTGCTTGGCGTCTTTGTTGTCCTTGTCCTTGGTGTCCTTGACTTGCTGGGCTTGCGCTTCAGCTTGCTTGGCCTCCTTGTCCTTCTTCTCCTGCTGCTTGGCGGCGATCTTGTCGGCCTTGGCAACGGAAGAGCTGGACGCTGGCGCCGTGGTCTTGATCGTCTCGGCAGGCGTGATGGTCTTGACCAGTGCTGCACGCATTTCGGTGGACTTGTTCGGATCCTTGATCTTCATCCGCAGGGTCAGGCGCCAGCCCTTGGTTTCAGGGTTGTAACGGACGCTGTTCTCGACCAGTTCCGCGTTGTCGCCAACGCTCACCTGACTGCGCACTTCGGCATCTTCCGGCAAGTCTTGCAGGGACGGACCCTGGAAATCCACCAGGTAGGCCACGCTGCCGTCCGGCTGACGAATCAGGTTCGACTGCTTCACATCACCCGTGGAACGCAGGGTCTGTTGGACCCAGGCGCTGTCCGCCGAATGCAGGGCGGCTTCGTCGATGGTCCAGTGCATGCGATAGGCGACGTCCAGGGGCTGGCCAGGCTCTGGCAGTTTTTCCGGGCTCCAGAAAGCAACGATATTGTCGTTGGTTTCGTCAGCGGTAGGAATCTCCACCAGATCGACGGAGCCCTTGCCCCAATCGCCTTTCGGCTCGATCCAGGCGCTTGGGCGCTTGTCGTAGCGGTCATCGAGGTCTTCGTAGTGGCTGAAGTCACGACCACGCTGCAGCAAGCCGAAACCGCGCGGGTTCTCGATCGAGAAGTTGCTCACGGCCAGGTGTTTCGGGTTGTTCAATGGGCGCCAGATCCATTCGCCGTTGCCGGCATGGATCGACAGACCGCTGGAGTCGTGCAGTTCGCGACGGTAGTTCAGCACTTTCGACGGCTGGTTGGCGCCGAACAGGAACATGCTGGTCAGCGGCGCAACGCCAAGTTTGGTGACCTTGTCACGCAGGAACATCTTGGCCTTGACGTCGACGACCGTGTCGCTGCCCGGACGCAGGGTCAGGCGATAGGCACCGGTGGCGCGCGGCGAGTCCAGCAGGGCGAAGATCACCAGGTGCTTGTCGCCCGGCTTCGGCTGCTGAATCCAGAACTCGGTGAAACGCGGGAACTCTTCGCCGGACGGCAAGGCGGTATCGATGGCCATGCCGCGAGCGGACAGGCCATAGGTGTGGCCCTTGCCGACGACGCGGAAATAACTCGCGCCGAGCATGGTCATGATTTCGTCTTGCTTGTCGGCCTTGTTGATCGGGTAGAGCACACGGAAACCGGCATAACCCAGCTTCTCAGTGGCTTTAGGATCGAACTTCATATCGCCGAAATCGAAACGACTTGGGTCGTATTTGATCTCTTCGACGGCGTTGGCCGTGATTTCGTTGATTTTCACCGGCGTATCGAAGTGCATGCCCTGGTGATAGAACGACAGCTTGAATGGGGTTTTCTGGTTAGCCCACTCGGCTTTTTCGGTGAGGAAGCGAATTTTTTGATAATCCGCGAATTTCATCTCACGAAATTCATTCGGCAGGTTACTGCGCGGGGCTTCGTATTTTTGCCCGGCCAGCTCTTTTGCCTTGACCGATACGTCATCCAGATTGAATGCCCAAAGCTGGCCGGCGCTGAACAGGCAGAGCAGTGCAGAGCCCGCTACCAGAGCATTTCGAAACCGTTTGGCAGACAATTTTGGTGCATTACAGGGACTAACAATCACGAGCAACCCTCGCCGAAAACAGATCAAAAAACCAACGGCCAGTTAAAGTGCCAGCACGGTGTACGGTGGAAAAAAACCGACCCTGCGGACCACTCTTGCCAAGTTGGCGAGCATTGTTCCGACTCCCATGGGGCAAAATGATTCCCCAACAGGCCGCGGACAAGTCTCTACCTAAGTCAAAATGGACCAACGAACGCTGATCCCCGTAGCGCGCGATTATCTAGTAGGCCGCGTTACAACGCATCAGGGGGAAGCAAGTATTTATCGGGAAAAGCCTCTGTTTTCAGCCGAAATGCCCTTAAAAACATGTTTCAAGCGCTTTCACGTCTGTAACAGGAAGGTTACCGGGCCATCATTGACCAGGTGCACCTGCATATCCGCGCCGAATCTACCTGATGCCACAGTGCCATGCACCTGTTTCGCTTTGCCCAATAGATAGTCGAACAGCGCCTCGCCCAAGGCCGGAGGGGCTGCAGTCGAAAAACTCGGACGCAACCCGTTTTTGGTATCGGCGGCCAGGGTGAACTGCGAGACCAGCAACAACCCGCCGTCCACGTCAGCCAAGGACAGATTCATCTTGCCCTCGGCATCACTGAATACTCGATAGTTAAGCAGTTTATGCAGAAGTTTGTCGGCGCTGGCCTGCGTGTCGTCGGGTTCGACCGCCACCAGCACCAGCAACCCCTGATCTATCGCACCAACCACCTCTCCCGCGACCTCGACTCGCGCGCCGCGCACGCGTTGCAGCAGGGCCTTCATGCTTCGTCAGGCGACAGGTCGAGCAAGCGACGGGCCATCTGATCGGCGGCGCGTACCAATGCATCGGTGATCCCCGGTTCGGACGCCGCATGGCCGGCGTCGCGGATCACCTGCAATTCGCTGTTCGGCCAGGCTTGATGCAGTTCCCAGGCGTTGTCCAGCGGGCAGATCACGTCATAGCGACCATGGACGATGACGCCGGGCAAATGGGCGATCTTGCCCATGTCGCGGATCAGCTGGTTCGGCTCAAGGAAAGCGTTGTTGGTGAAGTAGTGGCATTCGATGCGGGCGATGGACAACGCACGCTGGGGTTCGGAGAATCGATCGACCACCAGCGGGTTCGGACGCAAGGTCGCGGTGCGGCCTTCCCAGATGGACCAGGCCTTGGCCGCGTGCATCTGGGCGATCTGGTCGTTGCCGACCAGGCGTTTGTGGAATGCCGTGAGCAAGTCGTCGCGTTCGTCCAGCGGGATCGGCGCGATGTAGTCCTGCCAGTAATCGGGGAACAGGCGACTGGCGCCACACTGGTAGAACCACTCGATTTCCTGGGGACGGCAGAGAAAAATCCCGCGCAGAATCAGACCGTGCACACGTTCCGGATGGGTTTGTGCGTAAGCCAGGGCCAGGGTCGACCCCCAGGAACCGCCGAACAGCACCCATTTGTCGATGCCCAAGTGCTTGCGAATCCGCTCGAGGTCGGCGACCAGATCCCAGGTGGTGTTGTTCTCAAGGCTGGCGTGGGGCGTGGAGCGACCGCAACCGCGCTGGTCGAAGGTGACGATGCGATACAGGTTCGGATCGAAATACCGGCGGCTCTGCGCATCACACCCGGCGCCAGGGCCGCCGTGAATGAACACTACCGGCAAACCTTCCGGTGAACCGCTTTCGTCGACATACAGCGTATGGGTTTTATCGACGGCCAGATCGTGCCGGGCGTGGGGTTTGATCTGCGGGTACAAAGTCTGCATTGCGCGCTCCGTAAGGGGTCGAGGTCATCCCTGTAGGGACTTCTATTATTCTGCCGTCCGGCATCATAAACCCGAATTACTTCAATGAGCATGCCCCTCGCAGCGTCAGCGTTTGTCAGCCCGTCTTCTCAGCCCGTCTTGTCTGCCAAATAGCCGAGCAGGGTTTCATAGAGTCGGTCGACCTCGGCAACCTGCCCCCGCGCCCGCAAACAACCGTGAACCAGCCCCTGACCGTAATAAAGCATTGCGCTCACGCCGGCGGCGTTGAGTCGCCCGGCGTAGAGCACGCCGTCATCGCGCAACGGGTCGAACTGCGCCACAGCGATCAGCGCCGGCGGCAGGCCGCTGAAGTCGTCGGCGAGCAAGGGCATCGCATAGGCCGTTGGCTGACGGATCCCCCCCAAGTACAGCGCGTGATAACAATCCAGATCGCTGCTACCCAGCAATGGCGCGTCGGCGCATTCACTGCGCGACGGCAATGGGTGATCACCGCCCAGCCCCGGATAAATCAGAACCTGTGCGCAAGGCCCCGGTTCGCCGGCATCGCGCAAGGCCAGACACAACGCAGCGGCAAGGTTGCCGCCAGCGCTGTCGCCGGCCACCAGCGTCCGCGCCGGGTCGAGTTGAAACGGCCCCGTGCGCAACGCACGCCAGACACTCAGGCAGTCATCGAACGCCGCTGGAAACGGATGCTCCGGCGCCAGCCGATAATCGACGGCGATCACCAACACACCGAGCACCGATGCCAGTTCGGCGCAGATGAAGTCGTGGGAATCCAGATCCCCTACCACCCAACCGCCTCCATGCAGATACACAATGCAGGGCCAACCGTTGGTCGGCGGCGGAACCGGTGGTTGCCAGGCGCGCACCGCGACTCCCGCCAACTCGAAATCGACCACCTCAAGCCCCGCGGGATGTGGCGGGGTAAACGCCCGGCACATCTCGCTGTAGGCCTGACGCATACCGGCGAGGCTGCTGTCAGTGCTGTTGAAGCTGAGGGTTTTCTCGACGAATGCCGACATCTGCGCAGAGATCGGATACGCGGCCATCAGGGTTTCAAACTGGCCTGAACGGTCGCCACGCCATCCTTGCCATCGAAACTGCTGACACCCGCCAGCCAGCGCTGAAGGTCTTCGGGATGATCACGCAGCCACTGTTTGGCGACATCCTGCGGCGTCTTGCGCTCCATGATCGGCACCATCAACTGGCTTTCCTGGGCAGCGGTGAAGGTCAGGTTTTCCAATAGACGGTTCACGTTCGGGCAACGCTCCGCATAGTCCGGCGCGGTCACGGTGGAAACGGTCGCCGCGCCTTCGTTCGGGCCATAGACGTCTTCGCTGCCGGTCAGGTAGGCGATGTTCATGTTGATGTTCATCGGATGCGGGGTCCAGCCGACGAACACCACGAACTCCTTGCGATTGACCGCCCGCTGCACGGCGGCGAGCATCCCGGCCTCACCGGACTCGATCAGCTTGAAGTCCTTCAAACCGAAGCGGTTGGTCTCGATCATGGTTTTGATGGTGGTGTTGGCACCGCTGCCCGGCTCGATGCCGTAGATTTTGCCGCCCAACTGATCCTTGAACCTGGCGATGTCAGCAAAGGTTTTCAGGCCGGCGGCAGCGACGTAATCAGGTACCGCGAGCGTTGCCTGGGCGTCGGCCAGGCTCGGTTTATCCATGACCTTCACTTGATTGGCAGCGACGAACGGGGCGATGTTCTTGTCCATCGCCGGTTTCCAGTAACCGAGGAAGATATCGAGGCGTTTGTCGCGGATGCCGGCGAAGATGATTTGCTGTACGGCGCTGGTTTGCTTGCTTTCATAGCCAAGGCCATTAAGCAGCACATCGGCCATGCCGCTGGTGGCAATGACGTCGGTCCAGTTGACCACGCCCATGCGCACGGTCTTGCAGGAAGCGGGGTCGTTGGCGAAAACGCTGGTGCTCAGAAGAGCAGTGCCGGTGAGGATTAACAGACAGCGGTTGAACAGTCGTTTCATCGGGAAGGCTCGCTCGGCAGCAGATTATTGTGGGCCCGGTGTCTTTGTGCACCGTGCCCACAACGTTACGCAGCGCCGAGTCGGCAAAAGTGACCTGTGGCGACCGTGTTTTGCACGGTGGCGACTGTCCTGATGCGTTACCAAGGCGAACACTAATCTGTGGCGAGGGAGCTTGCTCCCGCTGGGTTGCGAAGCAGCCCCCAAACCATTCAACCGAGCTTCATCAGATACGCCCGACCAACCGGGTTTACGACGGCTTCGCCGCCGAGCGGGACGGTGCGGCGATCCGACAAGCTCCCTCGCCACAAAGGCCCGTTCGCCACAGGGTTACGCGCTGTAATGCTTTTCGCCCCACGCCAACAACCCTTGCAGCAACTCCCTGAGCACCACCTGAGTCGGTTCCGCCAGATCCGGGCGATAACGGAACGGCTGGAACTCTTCCATATACGTGCACTGGCCCAACTCCAGTTGCACGGCATGAATGTTCTCGGCCGGATTGCCATAATGCCGGGTGACGTGACCGCCCTTGAAGCGACCGTTCAGCACATGGCTGTAATCGGTGTGCTTCGCGCAGATCGCTTCCAGCTGTGTGGCCAACTGTGGATCGCAGCTGGCGCCGTTGAAGGTGCCGAGGTTGAAGTCCGGCAGCTTGCCGTCGAACAGGTGCGGGATCACCGAGCGGATCGAGTGCGCGTCGAACAGCAGCGCGTAGCCGAACTCGGCTTTCAGCCGCGCCAGCTCTTCCTGCAAGGTGCGGTGGTACGGCGTCCAGATCTGCTCCAGATACGTCGCCCGCTCTGCAGCCGACGGCTCCAGCCCTTCGCGGAACAACGGCACGCCATCGAACAGCGTCGCTGGATACAGACCGGTAGTGGCGCCGACATATAAAGGCTTGTCGTCGGACGGCCGGTTCAGGTCGATGACAAACCGCGAGTACTCGGCCGCCAGGGTGCTGGCGCCCAGTTCGGCGGCGAATTCATAAAGCCTGGGGATATGCCAATCGGTGTCCGGCAGGCTTTTCGCGTCGGGGATCAACCCCGCTTCCACCGTCGGGGTCAGGCGCAGGCCGGCGTGGGGCATGCTGATCAGCAGCGGCACGCGGCCTTGTTTGAAGTTCAGAACCTTATCCACAACCGCTCTCCTACAGATTTGATTCAACGCCGTGACGCACGACGCGTTTTTCCAGGTCGCCGCCCAGCCAGTACGACAGGTCGGCCGGACGATCGATTTGCCAGGCGACGAAGTCTGCGACCTTGCCGGCTTCCAGCGAACCGTGGGTTTGGCCCATGCCCAACGCGGTGGCGGCATGAATAGTCGCGCCCGCCAGCGCCTCTTCCGGGGTCATGCGGAAGCAGGTGCAGGCCATGTTCAGCATCAAGCGCAACGACAACGCCGGCGAAGTGCCCGGGTTAAGGTCGCTGGCGATGGCGATTTTCACCCCGTGTTTGCGCAGGGCTTCCATCGGTGGCAATTGGGTTTCCCGCAGGAAGTAAAACGCGCCGGGCAGTAATACCGCGACGGTGCCGGACTTGGCCATGGCGATGGCGTCGTCTTCGGTCATGAATTCCAGATGATCGGCGGACAGTGCGTGGTAACGCGCCGCCAGGCTCGAACCGTGCAGCGATGACAATTGCTCGGCGTGCAGCTTCACCGGTAAGCCGAGGTTCTGCGCGGCGACGAACACCCGCTCGACCTGCTCTGGCGAAAACGCCAGGTATTCACAGAACGCGTCTACCGCATCCACCAGCCCTTCGGCTGCCAGGGCCGGGAGCATTTCGCTGCAGATGTGATCGATGTACGCGTCGGCGCGGTCGGTGTATTCCGGCGGCAAGGCGTGAGCCGCCAGGCATGTGCTGCGCACGCTGACGGGTAGCTCGGCGCCGAGACGGCGGATCACCCGCAGGATCTTGCGTTCGCTGGCCAGGTCCAGGCCGTAGCCGGATTTCATTTCGACGGTGGTCACGCCATCACGCATCAGGCTTTTCAGACGCTTGGCGGCGCTGGCGAACAGCTCATCTTCGCTGGCGGCGCGGGTGGCGCGCACGGTGCTGGCAATGCCGCCGCCGGCAGCGGCGATTTCCGCGTAGCTGACGCCTTGCAGGCGCTGCTCGAATTCGCCGCTGCGGTTGCCGCCGAACACTGTGTGGGTGTGGCAGTCGATCAGGCCCGGAGTGACCCAGGCCCCGCTCAAGTCATTGACGGCCGGGTACTCGCCGGCCAGCAGTTCGGCGCGTGGGCCGACCCACTCAATGTGCGCACCGGACGTCACGATGGCCGCATCCTCGATGATCGAGTAGACGCCTTGCGCCATGGTTGCGACGTGGCAGTGTTGCCAGAGCGTTTTCATCCTTGGCCTCCGTTAGGTTATCGATGAGAAAAAGAAGGTTCCTGTTCCACCGGCACCGCCTTGCCTGCCGCCGGTTTGACCCACGTCAGGTAGGCCAGCACCAGCAATGCAATCCAGACCACGCCAACGATCAACGCCGCCTGGGTGTCCGGGAAATAACCCAGCACGCCGAAGATGAACAGCATGAAGGCAATCGCCGCCATCGGCGCATAGGGCCAGAACGGCACCGGGAATTTCAATTGCGCGACCTGCTCGGCACTCATGGAGCGACGCATGGCCACCTGGGTGAACAGAATCATCAGCCAGACCCACACCGTGGCAAACGTCGCGATGGAGGCGATCAACAGAAACACGTTTTCCGGGATCAGGTAGTTCAGCAACACACCCAGCAGCAGAGCGCAACTCATCACCATCACCGTCAACCACGGCACGCCATTGCGCGACAAGCGAGCGAAGCCTTTCGGTGCGTGCCCTTGCTGAGCCAGGCCATACATCATGCGGCCCGCGCCGAAGATGTCACTGTTGATGGCCGACACCGCCGCCGAGATCACCACGATGTTGAGGATGGTCGCCGCCGAGCTGATCCCCAGGTTGTCGAAAATCTGCACGAACGGGCTGCCTTGGCTGCCGATCTGCTGCCACGGGAAGATCGACATCAGCACCAGCATCGTCAGCACGTAGAACAGCAGGATTCGCAACGGTACGGCATTGATCGCGCGAGGCAGCACATGCTGCGGGTCTTTGGCTTCACCGGCGGTAACGCCGATGATTTCAATACCGCCAAAGGCAAACATCACCACCGCAAACGAGGCGATCAAGCCGCCCACGCCATTGGGCATGAAGCCGCCCTGGGTCCAGAGATTGCTGATATCGGTCGCCTGGGCACCGGGCGCATTGCTGATGCCGAACAGCATGATGCCGAAACCGCCGAGGATCATCGCGACGATGGCCGCGACCTTGAGCAGCGACAACCAGAACTCCATTTCGCCGAAGACTTTGACGTTGCACAGGTTCAAGCCGCCGACCACCGAAACGATGCCCAGCACCCAGATCCAGCGGGAGACTTCCGGAAACCAGAAACCCATGTAAATGCCGAATGCGGTCACGTCGGCCATACCGACAATGACCATTTCAAATGCGTAGGTCCAACCGAGGATAAAGCCCGCCATTGGCCCCAGATAGGTGCTGGCGTACTGGCCGAAAGAACCGGCCACCGGGTTATGCACCGCCATCTCGCCAAGGGCGCGCATGACCATGAACACCGCCGCGCCACCGATCAGGTAAGCGAGCAGGACCGCGGGGCCGGCCATTTGAATGGCCGAGGCAGAACCGTAAAACAGCCCGGTGCCGATCGCCGACCCCAGTGCCATGAAGCGAATATGTCGGGCAGAGAGCCCGCGTTTCAAACCTTTTGCTGGCTGTTGCATTTCTCGTCCTTAATTATTCTTATTCGACGCTAAATGATCATTCCCACGCTCCGCGTGGGAATGATCATCAGAGAAGGAGCTATTACAGGCTAGGCAGCAACTTCGCCGTCACCAGGCCATTCAGGCAACGCGTCGCCAACAACTCACTGGCCGCATTGATGTCCGGCGCAAAGAAGCGGTCCTTCTCGTAGAACGGCACTTCAGCACGCAGAATGGCGCGGGCTTTTTCCAGTTTTGGCGAGGTTTTCAGACCGTCGCGCAGATCCAGACCCTGGGCCGCCGCCAACCATTCCACCGCAAGAATCCCGCGAGTGTTCTCGGCCATTTCCCACAGACGCTTGCCGGCAGCCGGCGCCATGGACACGTGGTCTTCCTGGTTGGCGGAAGTCGGCAGGCTGTCCACCGAATGCGGATGGGACAGCGCCTTGTTCTCGCTGGCCAGTGCCGCTGCCGTTACTTGAGCGATCATGAAGCCCGAGTTCACGCCGCCATTGGCCACCAGGAACGGCGGCAGTTGCGACATGTGCTTGTCCATCATCAGCGAGATGCGGCGTTCGCTCAGGGAACCGATTTCGGCAATGGCCAGAGCCATGTTGTCGGCAGCCATGGCTACCGGCTCGGCGTGGAAGTTACCGCCGGAGATCACGTCGCCTTCAGCGGCGAACACCAATGGGTTGTCCGATACGGCGTTGGCTTCGATGGCGAGCACTTCGGCGGCCTGACGGAACTGGGTCAGGCAGGCGCCCATGACTTGCGGCTGGCAGCGCAGGGAGTATGGGTCCTGGACCTTTTCGCAGTTCTCGTGCGAGTCGGACACTTCACTGCGCTCGCCCAGCAAATCGCGGTAAGCAGCAGCGGCGTCGATCTGGCCTTTCTGGCCGCGAGCGGCATGAATACGCGCGTCGAATGGCGAGCGCGAACCCAGTACCGCTTCGACCGTCAGGCCGCCAAGGGCCAGGGCGCCGGCGAACAGATCTTCGCCTTCGAACAGGCCACGCAGGGCGTAGGCGGTGGACACCTGAGTGCCGTTGAGCAGCGCCAGACCTTCTTTCGCTGCCAGGGTCAGCGGTGTCAGACCGGCGACTTTCAGCGCTTCGGTGGCGGGCAGCCATTCGCCTTTGTAGCGCGCCTTGCCTTCACCCAGCAGTACCAGCGACATGTGCGCCAACGGCGCCAAATCGCCGGAGGCACCAACCGAACCTTTCAGAGGAATATGCGGGTAAACCTCGGCATTGATCAGCGCGATCAGTGCGTCGATCACCTGACGACGAATGCCGGAGAAACCACGGCTCAGGCTGTTGACCTTGAGCACCATGACCAGTCGCACCAGGGCGTCGCTGATCGGCTCGCCGACACCGGCGGCATGGGACAGCACCAGCGAGCGCTGGAGGTTTTCCAGGTCTTCGCTGGCGATGCGGGTCGAGGCCAGCAGGCCGAAACCGGTGTTAATGCCATACGCGGTGCGGTTCTCGGCGAGGATCTGTTCCACGCAGGCAACGCTGGCTTCGATTTGCGCCGAAGCGCTTTCGTCGAGGGTGATTTTGACCGGTTGCTGATACACATCACGCAGTTGGGCAAGGCTCAGTTGGCCGGGAATCAAATTAAGCGCAGTCACATTCATTCTCCTTTTGAGAGCATTTTTATTAACTAACCAGACGCTCCGGAGATATCCGTTGTCCGTCGCTTCCCGCCTTTTGGAGGGGCCGCGCCTTGGCACGCTGGTGGTTGTGGAAATCAGTTGAGGTTCGGTACAGCCTTGTGCAGCAAAATCGGGTCTTTCAAAACAGCAGCGGCGCTGGCGATGTCCGGCGCCAGCCAGCGGTCCTGGTCGTAGGCCGGAATACGTTCGCGCAGCAGGCGCCACGCGGCATCGGTGCCGGCGCCGAAGCGTTGTTCTTTCAGGAATTCAAAAGCCTGAGCCGCCAACAGGTACTCGATGGCGAGGATCTGCGTGCAGTTTTCCAACGCGCGATGCAGCTTCAGCGCGGCGTTGGTGCCCATGCTCAGGTGGTCTTCCTGCAAGCCCGAAGTGACGTAGTTATCGAGCACCGCCGGTTGCGCCAACTGGCGGTTTTCCGCACACAGCGACGCGGCGACGTATTGCACGATCATCATCCCGGAATTCACGCCCGGATTGGCCACCAGAAAGGCCGGCAAACCGCTGACGTGCGGGTTGACCAAGCGGTCCAGGCGACGCTCGGCGATAGAGCCGATTTCGGCCATGGCAATGGCGAGCAAGTCAGCCGCCAAAGCAACTGATTGGCCGTGCGGATTGGCCTGGGACATGACGCGGAAATTGTCCGGCGTGCCCAGCAGCAACGGGTTGTCGGTCGCGGAGTTGAGCTCGGTTTCGATCTGTTTTCTGGCGTGCTCCAGCTGATCGCGGGCAGCGCCATGCACTTGCGGAATCGAGCGGATGCTTAATGCATCCTGAGTGCGAATGCCTTTGCTGTTGGCGATCACTTCACT
The DNA here is from genome assembly GCF_058798795.1 of Pseudomonas sp. GW822-FHT07A10. Taxonomy (NCBI): domain Bacteria; kingdom Pseudomonadati; phylum Pseudomonadota; class Gammaproteobacteria; order Pseudomonadales; family Pseudomonadaceae; genus Pseudomonas; species Pseudomonas sp. GW822-FHT07A10. Next base: position 275,604 of record NZ_JBXAKV010000008.1, on the reverse strand, counting down.
GCCGTCGAGCAACGCTCGCAGATTGATACCCACCTGTTGCATGCCCGGATGCGGTTTGAGCGCAATGATCTCGGCATCGAACGCGGCAATCTGGCCGCGCTGGGCTTCGAAGCTCATGGCGCCGATCACATCGGCCCACTGCACCAGGTTCGTTGCATCGGCCAGGGCCAGGCAGCTGAGGCCGGTCATGCACGGTGTACCGTTGACCAGGCACAAACCATCTTTGGCACCCAGTTGAACCGGTTGCAGCCCTTCTTCGGCCAAGGCTTGTTGTGCAGAAACGATCTGCCCGCGATAGCTGACATTACCGACGCCCAGCAGCGCGATGCCGATGTGGGCCATGTGGGTCAGGTAACCGACCGACCCCTGGGACGGCACTTGCGGAGTGATGCCGCGATTGAGCAGCGCCAGCAACGCTTCGACCACCCGGCGGTGAATGCCGGATTTGCCATGGCTGTAGTTGTGGATCGCGGCGCAGAGAATCGCGCGAGTCTGCTCGTCGGACAGTGGAGCACCGACGCCGCAGGCATGGCTGAGCAAGGTGTTGCGCGACAGCTGGCTGAGTTGTTCGTCCTTGAGCGAGACGTTGCACAAGGCGCCCAGGCCGGTGTTGACGCCATAGGCGCGCTCGCCGCTGGCGACGATGCGCTGGACGATCGCCTGGGCATTCTCGATCCGCGTCCAGGTTTGGGCCGACAGCTCAAGCTGCGCGCCGTGGCGGGCGACCGCGACCACATCCTGCCAACGCAACGGGGCATCGGCGATAACGATTTTTTCAGCCTGGGACATCTAGAGCCTCATACACATTCTATTGATCAATGAAACCCTGTGGCGAGGGGGCTTGCCCCCGTTCGAGCGCGAAGCGGTCGCAGATTTTTTGGGGCTGCTCCGCAGCCCAACGGGGGCAAGCCCCCTCGCCACAATGGATCTCACCACTCGCCAATCATCAACCTCAAACCACCGCAGCCCGCCGCTGTACGAACCGGTCTACATACTCATCCGCCGGCGAATGCAGGATCTCTCGTGGCGTGCCGACCTGAATCAGCCGGCCATCCTTGAGGATCGCGATGCGGTTGCCGATGCGCACGGCCTCATCGAGGTCGTGGGTGATGAAGACGATGGTCTTGTGCAGGGTCTTTTGCAGTTCCAGCAACTGGTCCTGCATTTCGGCGCGGATCAGCGGGTCGAGGGCGCTGAAAGCTTCGTCCATCAGGATGATGTCAGTGTCCGCCGCCAGGGCGCGAGCCAGGCCCACACGCTGGCGCATACCGCCGGAAAGCTGATGCGGGTATTTGTTTTCGTAGCCCTTCAGGCCCACGGTGTTGATCCAGTGCAGCGCGCGCTCGGCGCACATCTGCTTGCTCTCGCCACGCACTTTCAGGCCGTAGGCGACGTTATCCAGCACGCTTTTGTGCGGCAGCAGGCCAAAGCTCTGGAACACCATGCTGATCTTGTGCCGGCGAAATTCGCGCAAGGCTTCCATGTCGTATTGCAGGATGTCCACGCCGTCCACCAGGATCGCGCCGCTGGTCGGGTCAATCAGGCGGTTGAAGTGACGCACCAGGGTCGACTTGCCGGAACCCGACAGGCCCATGATCACGAAGATCTCGCCGGTGCCGATGCTCAGCGACAGGTCATTCACGCCGACCACGCAACCGGTTTCGGCCAATACCTGGTCTTTGGTTTTGCCCTGGCTAATCATGGCCAGCGCATCCTTGGAACGGTTGCCGAAAATCTTGAAGACGTTTTTGACTTCGATCTTGCTGATGGCTGCGTTGCTCATTTGCTCACCTCATGCCGTGCACGACCGTACGCCTGTGTAATGCGGTCGATCACCACTGCCAGAATCACGATCGCCAGACCGGCCTCAAGACCACGTCCGACGTTGAGGGTCTGAATCCCCACCAATACGTCTTCACCCAAGCCACGGGCACCGATCATCGAGGCGATCACCACCATCGACAGGGCCATCATGGTGGTCTGATTGATCCCGGCCATGATGCTTGGCAGGGCCAGCGGCAGTTGCACGCCGAACAGTTGCTGCCAGCGGTTGGCACCGAAGGCGTTGATCGCTTCCATCACTTCACCGTCAACCTGGCGAATACCCAGATCGGTCAGGCGGATCAGCGGCGGCGCAGCGTAAATAACGGTAGCGAAAATCGCCGGGACCTTGCCCAGGCCGAACAGCATCAGCACCGGGATCAGGTACACGAAGCTCGGCATGGTTTGCATGATGTCCAGCAACGGCATCAACACCGAACGCAGGCGATTGCTGCGCGCAGAAAGAATGCCCAACGGAATGCCGATCAGCACCGAGATGACCGTCGCCACCATCATCAGCGCCAGGGTCTGCATCAGCTTGTCCCAGAGACCGACCGCGCCCACCAGGAACAGCAGGCCGACGATGACCGCCGTGGTCACGACTTTGCGGGTCGCGTGCCAGGCCACGCCCGCCACGATCGCCAGCATCAGCCACCAGGGCGCCGCACGCAGCAGCCCTTCAAGATTGACGATGGCCCACAGCAGGGTGTCAGAGATGCTGCGGAACACGTCGCCGTAGTTGGTGACCAGCGTATCGACCCAACCGTTGACCCAGTCGGCGATGGAAAAGGTAAAGCTTTCGGGAAACATAAGAGACTCTCAATCAAGGGGTTGCGATCAAGCATCCGACTGCCGTTGCCGACAGTCGGAGAGGCTCAACCTACAAGGCCGCGTCGATTTTCTTGGCTGCGTCTTCGCTCACCCACGCGTGCCAGACTTCAGGATGTTCCTTCAAGAAGATCTTGGCCAGTTTTGGCGACTCGATCCGCTCTTTGGCCATACGCCCCAGGTTCTGATTCAACAGGTCGATCGGCAGGTTGACCTTTTCCAGCACGGTCACCAGTTCCGGGGCCTGCTCGTGGAAAGTCTTGGAGAGGCCGACCTTGATGGTCACGCGCTTGTCGACACCCGGTTTTTCTTCCAGTTTGACCACGTCGATCTGGCCCATCAGCGGGGTTGGCGACCAGTAGTAGAACAGGATCGGCTCGCCACGCTTGTAGCTCGACAGTACCGCCGCATCCAGCGCCGGGCCGGTGCCTGGACGGAAGTTGGTGTAGCTGTTTTCCAGGCCGTAGCTTTTCAGCATTTCGCTGTTATCCAGCTCGCAGGTCCAGCCGGCCGGGCAGTTGTAGAAACGCCCTTTGGATGGCTCTTCGGCGTCCTTGAATACCGCGGAATATTTAGCCAGATCGGCAATGTTTTTCAGGTCCGGCGCCTTGGCTTCCAGTTTGCGCTTGGCGTCGCCTTCGATCACGTAGCGCGGCACGTACCAGCCTTCGACGGCACCCACCACCGGAGCGCCGACACCGACGACCTTGCCGGCCTTCTCGGCCTTGTTCCAGACTTCGCTGCGGCCGACCCACTCTTCGGCGAACACTTGGATGTCGTTGCTGCTCAGGGCGTTTTCCATGGTGATGGAGTTGCCCGGCAGGCTGTCGGTCTTGCAGTCGTAGCCTTTCTCCAACACGACTTGCAGCACGTCGGTCAGCAGCATGGCGCTTTCCCAGTTCAGGCCGGCGAATTTCACCGGTTTACCCGATTCGCACCAGCCAGCCGCCTGGGTAGCACCGGCACTGGCCAGCAGGCCCATGGAAAGCAAAGTGGTCAGCAGGGTCTTGTTCGATTTCATTGTGTGACGCTCCTAATCATGAGTTGGCTTACGGCAGTCAAGAGGCATCCAGCCCTGTCCACGTCCAATCAGGCCTGCGCTACGCGCGACCCGCCCCGCTTATTGTTGGGTCTGCAACATCGTGATCTCTGCAGGAGCTGCCGCGACAGCTCCTGCAGTGGTCTTTTCTCTTATTTGCCGGTGATCATCGGCAGGTTCAGCCCTTGTTCCTTGGCGCAGTCGATCGCGATCTGGTAACCCGCGTCGGCGTGACGCATGACACCGGTGGCCGGGTCGTTGTGCAGCACGCGAGCGATACGCTCGGCCGCTTCGTCAGTACCGTCGCAGACAATCACCATGCCGGAGTGCTGGGAAAAGCCCATGCCGACGCCGCCGCCGTGGTGCAGGGAAACCCAGGTCGCGCCGCTCGCGGTGTTCAGCAGAGCGTTGAGCAGTGGCCAGTCGGACACGGCGTCGGAACCGTCCTGCATCGATTCGGTTTCGCGGTTCGGGCTGGATACGGAACCGGAGTCCAGGTGGTCGCGACCGATCACGATTGGCGCGGACAATTCACCGCTACGGACCATTTCGTTGAACGCCAGACCGAGCTTGGCGCGCAGACCCAGGCCAACCCAGCAGATACGTGCCGGCAGACCCTGGAAGCTGATGCGCTCGCGAGCCATGTCCAGCCAGTTGTGCAGGTGGGCGTCGTCCGGGATCAGTTCTTTGACTTTAGCGTCGGTCTTGTAGATGTCCTGCGGATCACCCGACAGCGCAGCCCAACGGAACGGGCCGATGCCACGGCAGAACAGTGGACGGATGTAAGCCGGTACGAAACCCGGGAAGTCGAATGCGTTCTCCACGCCTTCTTCTTGCGCCATCTGACGGATGTTGTTGCCGTAGTCGAAGGTCGGAACCCCCATTTTCTGGAAGTCCAGCATCGCTTTAACGTGCACGGCCATCGATTGCTTGGCGGCTTTGACCACGGCAGCAGGTTCGGTCTTGGCGCGGGCGCGGTATTCGTCCCAGGTCCAGCCGGCCGGCAGGTAGCCGTTGAGCGGGTCGTGGGCGCTGGTCTGGTCGGTGACCATGTCCGGGCGCACGCCACGACGGACCAGTTCCGGGAGGATTTCCGCGGCGTTGCCCAGCAGGGCGATGGAGATCGCCTTGCCTTCGGCAGTGTATTTGGCGATACGGGCCAGGGCGTCGTCGAGGTCTTTGGCTTGCTCGTCGACGTAACGGCTTTTCAGACGGAAATCGATGCTGACCTGCTGGCATTCGATGTTCAGCGAGCAAGCGCCGGCCAGGGTTGCAGCCAGAGGCTGAGCGCCGCCCATGCCGCCGAGGCCTGCGGTCAGGACCCAACGACCTTTCAGATCATCGTTGTAATGCTGGCGACCGGCTTCGACGAAGGTTTCGTAGGTGCCTTGAACGATGCCCTGGCTGCCGATGTAGATCCAGCTGCCGGCGGTCATCTGGCCGTACATGGCCAGGCCTTTGGCGTCGAGTTCGTTGAAGTGCTCCCAGTTCGCCCAGTGGGGTACCAGGTTGGAGTTGGCGATCAGAACGCGTGGTGCGTTGCTGTGGGTCTTGAACACGCCGACCGGCTTGCCGGATTGCACCAGCAGGGTCTCGTCGTCGTTCAGGTTGGTCAGGCTTTCGACGATCTTGTCGTAGCATTCCCAGTTACGTGCCGCACGACCGATACCACCGTAAACCACCAGTTCTTTAGGGTTCTCGGCGACTTCCGGGTCGAGGTTGTTCATCAGCATGCGCAGCGGCGCTTCAGTCAGCCAGCTCTTGGCGGTCAGCTTGTTACCACGCGATGCGCGGATTTCAACGTCACGGTGCTTAGTAAAAGAAGCGGTCGTAGGTTTATTCTCAGTCACGAAAAGAACTCCTCAGCAATCAATCCAAACCAACCCAGGCAGTGGGCGAGCAAGCCGATGGGCATCAGTGCACATCAGCGAATCAGTGGACGATGGTTGAGTCTTCGTGACTCATACACATACGTCTTTACTTGTACATACAAGCATATGCAATCAAGCGGCCAACTTGTTGAATGAGCATCCAAGAAAATTTCTTACAGGGCTGGAAAGCGCCTGGATCAAGGGTTCTGGCGTAAGTGAAATTTTTCGCGGGGATTTATTCGGGGACGTGCTGGTTGTTACTTGAGCATGGTTTTGCGCCACGCTGGGGCGTTCGGTAACAAATTGGTGCGCGATGGGGAACGGATTTGCGAGGACGAAAAGCATCGCGGGCAAGCATCGCTCCCACAAGATTGTCATCGACCTTGTGGGAGCGAGGCTTGCCCGCGATAGAGGCGACTCGATATTGGATCAGCGTGCAGTCAGCTCAATGACGCAGCACGAACCATTGATGGCGACGTCCTGCAGACCGACGTTACCGTCCAGCTGCAGGCAATCATGGCGACTGAGTTGCGATGCTTTGTTACCGACCTTCACTTCAAGTGTTTCACTGACACTGAACACCAGCAGAGTCCCGGCTTCACTAAAAAACCGCTGCTTGCCTTCCAGCCACTGCAACCGCGCACTGTAACGATCCGGCGCATAAATCAGGTTGAAGTCGCGAATCGGTCCACCGAGCAACGCGCAGGACACATGACTTTCGCCACTGAAGGCAAACGGGTCCAGCGGTAACAACGCCCGCGTGTCCTGGCCATCGACGCGCAAGGTCATGCCCTCGCCTTGCAGTACGGTGATCACCCGCTCATAACCGGCAAAGGTGGAAAAACCGCCCGACTCGCCAATGTCGGCAATCGACAGGCGCCAGCCAAAACCATCAAGACCTACCCCCGTATCACGGGTGATTTCTTCAGTGCTGCCGCCGCCGTTCTTCCACGGCATGCGCGGGTAATCGGTTGCGCGTAAGACCTTCAACTGCCCCATTTATGTCTCTCTACTTATGGCTCTTATTTATGGAACCGCCCTTCCAGACGATGACGGGAACCGGGGTGGATCAAGCGGGCAGCGGTCACTGGCTGACGGCCGGACCAGGTGCGGCGACGAATCAGCAGGCACGGTTCGCCCTTTTCAATCTGTAGCAACTTGCACTCGGACGGCTCGGCGAGAATCGCTTCGACCACATGCTCGCCTTCGGTCAACGGCGCGACCTGATTCAGATAGGCGTAAGGCGTTTGCAGGGTGAAGTCTTGCTTGAGGTAGTCCGGCGCCACCAGCGCGTTGACGAAACGGTCTTCGATTTGCACCGGGATATCGTTCTCGAAATGCACGATCAGCGAGTGGAACACCTTCTGGCCTTCGCGCATGTCCAGGGCCAGGGCCCGCTCGGAACCGGCGGCCTCTTCTTCGAGGGTGATCACCTTGCACGTGTGACGATGGCCACGGGAGGCGATCTCGTCGGCGATGTTGTGCACTTCAAACAGCGCAGACTGACTTTTCGGCTCGGCGACGAACGTTCCGACGCCTTGCATACGCACCAACAGGCCGTCGGCAGTCATCTCGCGCAGGGCGCGGTTGATGGTCATGCGGCTGAAACCCAGCTGGTTGACCAGTTCGCTTTCCGACGGAACGCGGTAGTGCGGCGGCCAGTTTCCACTGTCGATTTGCTGGGTGATCATCTGTTTTACGCGGGCGTACAAGGGCGCCGGACTGTCGCCCATGTTCGCGGCCAACGGGGAGACTGCAGGCGGAGTCGGCACGGTTAATCCTTGTTCATTTGTTAGAGGTTGCTAGCTTGCCGGAGTTTACCGAGCAGGCAAACGTCTGTATATGTATATACAAATAACACACGATGGGGTGCTGAACCATGTCCGCCTTCTTTGCCGAACGCGCGCTGCTGCCTAGTGGATGGGCCAACAATGTACGTCTTGAAGTCAACGCCGATGGCGTGCTGACCCATATCCAGGCCGATTCCCACGCAGATGGCGCCGAACGGTTGAGCGGTCCGCTGCTGCCGGGAATGCCGAATTTACACTCCCACGCCTTCCAGCGGGCCATGGCAGGACTTGCGGAAGTGGCGGGTAATCCGAATGACAGTTTCTGGACCTGGCGCGATCTGATGTATCGGCTCGTCGGAAAAATCAGCCCGGACCAACTCGGCGTTATCGCCCGTCAGCTGTACATCGAAATGCTCAAGGCCGGTTACACATCGGTCGCTGAATTTCATTACGTCCATCACGACAATAATGGCCAGCCGTATGCGGACCCAGCCGAACTGGCACTGCGCATCAGCCAGGCGGCCAGCTCCGCCGGTATCGGTTTGACCTTGCTGCCGGTGCTCTACAGCCATTCCGGTTTTGGCGGCCAGACCCCGAACGAAGGCCAGCGCCGCTTTATCAACAGCACCGAAAACTACCTGAAGCTTCAGTCGCGTTTGCAGCCGATTCTGGCGCAGCAACCGGCGCAGTCGCTCGGTTTGTGTTTCCACTCGTTACGCGCGGTAACCCCACAGCAGATCAGCGAAGTGTTGGCGGCCAGCGACAAGCAGTGCCCGGTGCACATTCACATCGCCGAGCAGCAGAAGGAAGTCGACGACTGCCTGAGCTGGAGCGGTCGCCGTCCGCTGCAATGGCTGTACGAAAACACCGAGGTCGATCAACGCTGGTGCCTGGTCCACGCCACCCACGCCAACCCGGAAGAAGTCACGCTCATGGCCAAGAGCCGCGCCATCGCCGGCCTGTGCCTGACCACTGAAGCCAACCTCGGCGACGGGATTTTCCCGGCGGTGGACTTCCTGGCGCAGGGCGGGCGCATGGGTATCGGTTCCGACAGCCATGTGTCGTTGAGCGTGGTTGAAGAATTGCGCTGGCTGGAATACGGCCAGCGTCTGCGCGATCAGCGGCGTAATCGGTTGTATGGCGCGAATCAGCCGATGGTCGGCCGCACGCTGTACGACGCAGCGCTGGATGGCGGCGCCCAGGCGCTGGGGCAGCCGATCGGCGCCCTGGAAGTCGGCAAGCGCGCAGATTGGTTGGTGCTGGATGGCAACGATCCATACCTGGCGACAGCCAGTGGCGACGGGATTCTCAATCGTTGGCTGTTTGCCGGTGGCGATCGCCAGGTCCGGGATGTGCTGGTCAATGGCCAGTGGGTCGTGCGCGATGGGCGGCATGCCGACGAGGAAGAGAGTAACCGGGCATTCACCCAAGTCCTGCGCGATCTCTTGGGCTGACGCAAAAAAACTGTGGGAGCGAGCCTGCTCGCTCCCACAGTTTTTGCTCTTCGGTGACCGTTAGTTTGAGGTCTTGGCCATCTTGGCATCCGACGTACGCCAGATCAGTCGCGTCGTGTCATAGCCCTGCTGACGCGCCCTGCTCAGCAGTTCTTCACGCACTACGCCATTGACCGTCGGGGTCCGTGACAGCAGCCAGAGATGATGGCGGCTCGGGTCGCCGACAATCGCGGTCTTGTAGTCATCGCTGACGTACAACACCCAGTATTCTCCCTTCGACACACCGGGTATCAATCGCGAGAACCAGGTATCGAACTCGACCCACAGTTTGTCGGCCTTGCCGGGTACCTGTGGATAAGCCCTGCCCTTGGCCTCTTCCCATTGCCATTGCGAGGTCAGGCAGCGGTTCAGCACCGCCATCTCACCGTCAGGCTTGAGGCTGTAATGGGCTTCGGATTGCGCACAGTTACGCTGGAAATACACCGGCAGACGCGCCAATTCGTACCAGGTTCCCTGGTAACGCTTGAGGTTGACACTATTGACGGTCTTGGGCGCCAACGGATCTACGCCAGAAGAGGCGCAGCCGGCCAATACCAGGCCGGCAAAAAGAACGATCAGGAACCGCTTCATTATTTTTTTCTCCCGTGGGCGAAAAGCCCCGGTTTACTTCAGGCCTTGGCCCGAAAACATCAGCACTTTGTCACCGGCATACTGCACGCTGATAAAGCTGTTTTTGTCGCCCCAGGTGCAGCTGGACATGCCGAGTGCGCCCGAGCAGTCGGTGGGTTTGCCCAGCAAGGTTTCAACCTGGGCCTTGGGCATGCCGGTCGACAGCTTCGAATAATTTTCCTGATTGATCTTGCTGCACGCGGCCAACAGCACGCAGAACGAGAGCAAGGCGATAGAACGCAGCGACATGGTGTAACTCCTGGAGCGGAAGAGAGGTGGCATGTTGCCAACCAGAAGCTTAGAAGAGAAAACCCTAATCTGGTTCCCCGACCGTCCGCCTATTTATTAGGCCACTCGTCAGCCTTTTACCGATAAATCAGCCCCTTTCTCAGGTCATTGGGTATTTCGTCGGTTTTCGTCAATACCCGCCTAATCTTTGGCGCTGGCCAGTCGACATAAAAGCAGCGCCAAGCCCTCGACTGTGGCAAATTGACGCCCCTTTGCTGACCAGCCACTGCGCGGTAGATCATTTAATGACCAGAAACATGAAATTCAGCCACAAGATCTTGTTGGCAGCCGCTCTCGTGGTGGCCGTTGCATTCGCCTGTTTCATCCTGTTCAACGATTACCGCCAGCGTCAAACCCTGCGCAGCAGTACCGAGTCCTCGATGCAGGAACTCGGCAGCCTGACCACCAGTAACATCCAGACCTGGCTGGAAAGCCGCATCCAATTGCTGCAATCGCTGTCCCAGCAGATCGCCGTGGACGGCGGCGCCCCGGCCAATCTCAAACGCGCTATCGACCTGCCGGCCTATACCAGCAACTTCCAGCTGAGCTACTTCGGCGGCACCGATGGCGTGATGTTCTCGATCCCGGCCGGCAACCGCGCTGCGGACTACGACCCTCGCGCCCGTGGCTGGTACAAGGCAGCCAACAACGCGCAACAGACCATCGTCACTGAACCCTACATCGCGGCGTCGTCGGGCAAACTGGTGATCACCGTGGCCACGCCGGTGAAGTACCAGAGCCAGATGATTGGCGTCGCCGGCGCGGATATCGACCTGTCCAGCGTCAGCGCGATCATCAACTCGCTGAACTTCGGCGGTCATGGCCATGCGTTCATTGTCAGCGCCGACGGCAAGATCCTGATCCACCCGGACAGCAAACTGGTGCTCAAGAACCTGGCCGACGCCTACCCCAACGGCGCGCCGAAAGTCAGCCCGGGCCTGAAAGAAGTCGAACTGGACGGCAAAACCCAGTTCATCTCCTTCACCCACGTTAACGGTGTGCCGTCGGCGGACTGGTACGTGGCGTTGGTGCTGGATCAGGAAACCGCGTTCTCGATGCTCAGCGAATTCCGCACCTCGGCGATCATCGCCATGGTCATCGCCGTGGTGATCATCATCGCGCTACTGAGCATGTTGATCCGCGTACTGATGCAGCCTCTGCTGATCATGGGCCGCGCCATGCATGACATCGCCGAGGGCGAAGGCGACCTGACCAAACGCCTGACCATTCACGGCCAGGACGAATTCGGTGCTCTGGGCACCTCGTTCAACCGTTTCGTCGAGCGTATCCACACCTCGATCCGCGAAGTATCTTCGGCCACCGGCCAGGTCAACGAAGTTGCCCTGCGCGTAGTGGCGGCCTCGAACTCATCGATGTTCAACTCCGATCAACAGGCCTCACGCACCAGCAGCGTCGCGGCAGCGATCAACCAACTCGGTGCCGCCGCCCAGGAAATCGCCCAGAACGCCGCCCTCGCCTCGCAACATTCGAGCGACGCGCGCAGCCTGGCCGAAGAGGGTCAGCAGGTAGTGGATAAAACCATCGCCGCGATGCACCAGCTTTCGGCAAAAATCAGCGATTCGTGCGGCAACATCGAAACCCTGAACAGCAACACGGTGAACATCGGACAGATTCTGGAAGTGATCACCAGCATCTCGCAGCAAACCAACCTGCTGGCCCTCAACGCGGCCATCGAAGCGGCGCGCGCCGGTGAAGCCGGCCGTGGCTTCGCCGTGGTGGCCGACGAAGTACGCAACCTCGCCCACCGCACTCAGGATTCGGCGCAGCAAGTGCAGAAGATGATCGAGGAGCTGCAAGTTGGCGCCCGGGAAGCGGTCAGCACCATGACCGACAGCCAGCGCCAGAGCGAAAGCAGCGTCGGCATCGCCAACCAGGCCGGCGAACGCCTGGGCAGCGTGACGCAGCGCATCGGCGAGATCGACGGGATGAACCAGTCGGTGGCTACCGCGACCGAAGAACAGACCGCCGTGGTGGAATCGATCAATGTCGACATCACCGAGATCAACACGCTGAACCAGGAAGGCGTGGAGAACTTGCAGTCGACTTTGCGTGCCTGTGCTGATCTTGAGCAGCAAGCGGCGCGGTTGAAGCAATTGGTGGGGAGTTTCCGGATCTAGTGCTTTTGCCCGCGAAGGCGGTATCAGGCGCAATGATTGTCTGAAGCCTTGGGCTCATGCTCTACAAAAGAACGCCGGTCGGCAGAACCTGACGCAGGACTGAATTAAGACTAAACTCAGTCCTATTCAATCTGGCGAGGCTCACTCCATGAAGCTTTCATCTCAAATAAAACCGATCAGTTACCTGAAAAGCCACACTGCGGAAATCGTCAAAACAATCACAGAGAACCGTGAACCCTTGGTGATCACCCAAAATGGTGAAGCGAAGCTCGTGGTCATGGATGTGAAAAGCTTTGAAGAGCAAGAAGACACAATGGCTCTTTTGAAGCTCTTGGCGATGGGTAATCGGGAGATTGAAGAGGGCAAGTTTCGGGATGCTGAAGACGTCTTCGCGGATTTGGACAAGGCCGACCATCAATGAGTTTAAAGGTCGTCATTCTTCAATCCGCCGAAACAGACCTCAAAGAAATTCGTACTTATCTCACCAAACAGTTTTCTGCACAGACATGGCAAAACACCTACGCCAATCTAAAGGCAGCCATCCGCCATTTGGGAAGTCAGCCCTATGCAGGGCCAGTCCCGGAAGAGATCGAGAAGCTCAATCTCAGCCAATATCGACAAATTCTCTCAGCAATGAACCGGATCATTTATGAAGTGCGGGAGCAAACGGTTTACGTCCACATCATTGCCGATATGCGAAAAAACCTGCCGACACTGCTGATGAAACGACTGCTGCAAGGGAATCCGTGAGTCAGAACCGTGACCCCGGCCCACTCAAAAACTCCAGCTCCTCAGCCGTAGACTCACGCCCCAACACCGCATTGCGATGGGGAAACCGCCCAAATCGCGCAATGATCTTCTGATGCCGTTCGGCGTAATCCAGGTTGCTGGCAAACACCGCCCGATCCGCCTCGGGTTGCTGTTCAACCAGATCGAGAAACCGCGAAACCGCTTCGTTCTGCACCGCCAGGTTTTCGCAGTGCTCGAACACCAGATAGATAAAAACCCGCTGGATCGGTCGCAGTTGCCGATCGAAATCCGCGGCAATGCCTTGCGCCACCAGTGCCTGGGCCCTGACGTCGCCGGAAAAGGATTTGGGGGTGTCGCGAAAGATCATTCGCGGCAATTGATCGAGTAACAGCACCAGGGCCAGCCAACCTTCGGGGCGTTGCGCCCATTCGGTCAATCCGCCGGCCAGTGCCTGCTCGACCAGATCCCCGAAACGCATCCGCGCTTCGAGGTCCTGACTGTCACGCTTGCCGAACCATAACTTGCCCTTGTCAGCCGCTATTTCGTTGGGTGATTCGAAAGATCCAAACCACCATTCGAGTAACGGCTGCCAGGGCGCGGTCATGTTTTATTCCTTGTGGTAAGCCGTGACGCGGGCAACTTCTTCTTTCGAACCGAGGAACACCGCAACACGCTGGTGCAGGCCTTCCGGCTGGATGTCGAGGATGCGCTGGTGGCCGTCAGTGGATGCGCCACCCGCTTGCTCCACCAAGAACGACATCGGGTTGGCTTCGTACATCAGGCGCAGTTTGCCCGGCTTCGACGGCTCGCGGCTGTCGCGTGGGTACATGAACAGACCGCCGCGGGTCAGGATGCGGTGCACGTCAGCCACCATCGCGGCGACCCAACGCATGTTGTAGTTCTTCTTCAGCGGGCCTTCATCGCCAGCCAGCAATTCGTCGACGTAACGTTGTACCGGCGCTTCCCAGTGACGCTTGTTGGACGCGTTGATCGCGAATTCCTGCGTGGACTCCGGAATCGTGATGTCTTCATGGGTCAGTACGAAGCTGCCCATTTCACGATCCAGGGTGAAGCCTTTGACGCCATTGCCCAGGGTCAGCACCAGCATGGTCTGTGGACCGTAAATCGCGTAACCGGCGGCAACCTGCTGAGTGCCTGGCTGCAGGAAGGCCTTTTCGTTCAAAGGCTCGTTCTGGGTCAGGTATTCGTTCGGGCAACGCAGCACCGAGAAGATCGTACCGACCGGCGCGTTGATGTCGATGTTCGACGAACCGTCCAGCGGGTCGAACACCAGCAGGTACGCGCCTTTCGGGTATTTGCCCGGGATCTGGTAGGCATTGTCCATTTCTTCGGATGCCATACCGGCCAGGTGACCGCCCCATTCGTTGGCTTCGAGCAGGATGTCGTTGGACATCACATCAAGCTTCTTCTGCACTTCACCTTGGACGTTTTCAGTGCCCATGCTGCCCAAGACACCACCCAGGGCGCCTTTGGAGACGGCGTGGCTGATTTCCTTACAGGCACGCGCCACCACTTCGATCAGGAAACGCAGATCGGCAGGAGTGTTGTTGCTGCGGGTCTGCTCAATCAAATAGCGACTCAGGGTAACGCGGGACATGGACGGCTCCGGAGGAATGGGGGGCTAAAAACCCGCGCAGTTTAACGCGAGTCGGGGCGCATTTCCTCCTATCAGACGTGATACACCCAATAGAGTTCATGCGCGGGGTTGAGCGTAGTTGGAAATGGGCCGGGATTGGGCGCCAGTTTCGATATTTTTGGTGGCAGGAAGGACGTCTTCGCGGGCAAGCCTCGCCCCTGCAGGAGCGGCTTGCCCGCGATCTGGCGCGCAGCGCCAGCCATCCTCAGGATTTAGCAGCAGGCTTGCGCAGCAAACTGAATGCCATCCCCCCCAGAAACAGCACACTGAGCAGCAAAACCGCCCACAGCCCGATCTTTTTCCAGTTCGTGCCCAGCACCGTGGGCGCTGTCGCCACCGGGGTCACCACGGCCCCGCCGTCCACCGTCGCCTTGCCCAGCGTCGCCAGCTTCGCCGCGCTGTAATCGGGAATCAGCGTCGACAGCGGCAAGCTTGCAGCCTTCACCGTCGCACTTCCCAGCGCCAGCGTATAAGGCCCGGCACCGCGTGCCAGGAACACCAGTTGCGTGGAGCGCACGGCATACCGCACGGTGGGTGCTTCGGCGCCCAGGCCGCCGCCGCGCTCATCTACCGTCAGCTTCAATTGCTGCACGGTCTGTCCCGACAACTGCAATTCGTTCTGCACCACGTCTTGGCCATTCTGGGTCAGGCGATAGAGCAAACCGTTGGTCAGCGGTTGCCACGGCAGGCTGGTCTCCCGGCGCCCCGACAACGTTACCGGTGCCAGGCTGTTGGGCTGATTCAGCTCGATCTGCAAACGCTGGACGTTCAACCCCATCGGCAATTGCCAGATGTACTCACCGGCCTTCACGCTGCTGCCGGCCAGGGGTTGCGACCAGACCAACGGCAGCGGCAAGGTGCGAGGATTGGTGCTTTCCAGTTGCGCCGAGGTCAGCACTGGCGCCGACTGAGGCGAATTCCAAAGCAAACGCAGATAGCGCGCCGATTGCCCCGGCAGGCCGACTTCATGTTGCTCGACCCGTTCGTCAGCAAACGTCAGACGCGCCACCTGCCCTTCACCCCACGACTGCCAATGCTGCAAATCGTTGCTGGCCTCGATGCTGAAACGCTGGAAGCCGTCGCGTTCACTGGTCCAGTCGAGGATTAATTGCTGCAACGGCGCCTTGATGCCGCTGGCATCGAGTAACCAGCCGCGCAGTTCTTCTTCGCCCGCCTCCAACTGGCTGGACGGCTGCACTTCGATCAACGTGCCGTTGGTGTTCGATTGCACCCGTACGCTTGGCGTGCGTTCGCTGGCATCCGCCGAGTTGTACAACGGGAACCACTTTACGTCGGTCAGCGTGCGGTTTTCGCGGGTCTGCGCAGGCTCTCGGGCCAGAGCGTACGCCTGAGGCTCACCGGCGGCGTTGAACACACGCACATCGCTGAGATCGGTTTGCCGCGCGTTCAGTTGCACGCCCAAGGGCAATTCCAGGCGATACCACGGGCCCTCGCCGCTCACAGACAATGGCACCTGCGTGGCGAAATCCGCAGGTTTTTCCTGCGCGCCAGCCGACAGTGTCACACCCAGCACAACAGCAGCCCACCAGCCCAGGTTCAGCTTCTGACTCAAGATGACGCTCCTTCGGTTTCAGGGGCCGGTTTTTCAGCATCCGGCACGGCTTCGGCACGCTTGGGTGGCAACGGGGCGAAATAGCCCACCACCAACAGCAACACGCCAACGCCGATAAACGACACGATCCGCGCCAACCCGCCACGGTTACTCAATTCAACGAAGAACAGCTTGGCGACCACCAGCGCGATCAGCCCTGCGCCGATCAGCCAGACTTCACGGCGGTGACGCAGATGCCCACCGATCATCAGGCTCAGGGCCATCAGGGTCCAAACGATGGACAGGCCGGCCTGCACCAGCATCGATTCAAGCAGCAGATCCAGCGCGAACGGCACGCCACCCCAGTGGTGAGCCGCGCGCATCACCAGCGCGGTAAAGAAGGCGAACAGTGCAACACCGGCAATCACCTGCGTGGCGTTATCGGTGTAATCCTTGCGGATCGCCAGTTGCGTGACTGCGTTGCGGGACCAGACATAAACGCCGAACAGGGCGAACAACAGGCCCAGCTCCAGCGGGTTGATCAGCGGCACATAGGGCAATGGCTCGGCGGTGCCGTCGCTGGCGATGTTCGCCAGCCAGAACCAGCCGAGCATCAACACCGCCAACGGCGCAGCGGCATAGACCCGGTACTCGCGGGAATAAGCCGACACTGGCCATGGCCACGCACGCGGTGCGGCCATCAGCACCAGATACAGGCTCGGCAGAATCGCCCAACCCAGCCAACGCCAGGCGTTGTACTGCTCCGACAACAGCAGCAAGCCATAACGCAGCTCCAGGGCCAACACGCCGATCAATAGCCAGCAACCGAGCACATGGGCGGTGCTCAGGGCTTTTTCGGGCAACATTGGCGCTAGCCGCCGCAGCGAGGTGAAATGCACGACGAACACCGCGGCCCAAACCAGCCAGCCGAAGTTGGCGGCCGGGTGATAACGCGAATGCCAGGCCGCGAGCAACACCAGACCGGCGGCGGGAATCAGCAAGGTGCAGAGCAAGCCCAGCGACGACCACTTCAGGCGCAGCGCCAGCACCGCCCACAGCGCCACACTCACCGCCGCGACCGCCAGCAACAACGTCGCTTGCAGGTTCACAGGCGCAAAACGCAGCACTTCGCTGATCCACGCCAGTGCCCACCAACCCGTGCCCCACACCAGCAACACTTCGGACAAGCGCTGCAGGCTCAACACATCGAAAGCCGAAGCATGGTTGCCTAGCTGCAGACGCCAGGCCCCGACAAATGCCGCCAGCCCCAGCACCAGCGGCGTCCAGAACCCGCTATGCGCCAACGGTCGCAAGCCTTCGCTGAGCAGCGGCCCGAGCAGGTCCGGCCCGGCGAACAGGAACGCTACGCCGCCGATCACCTGCAACAGCAGACCAAAGACAAAACTCACCCGCTGCTTCAGGTACAGACTCAGCCAGATGATGAACAAACCACTGGCCGCCCACACCGCACTCGCGGTTTGCCACGGCAACACGAACAGCACAGCCAGGTTGATCAGCACCAGACCGGCCAATAGCACCACTGACAAGCCACGCAGCAAACGTACGTCACTGCGCACCATTTCGTCCCGGGCCGCCAACAACATGCCGGCGATCAGTGCCAGCCCGATCAAAGATGCGCTGAGCAAACCGCTCCAGCCGGCGCTGAACACCGCAGCCGAGTCTCCGCTCGCCCCTCGCAGCCGCACCAGGAACAACGCACCGCCAAGCAGTTGCACAGCAAACGCGCTGAACAGGAACGCCCGCGATTGCAGGCGCAGGCCGACGAACAGCGTCGCCAACCCGGCCAGCGCCCAACTGATCGCCGTGCCGTGAGTGAAGAAAAACAGCGGCGCCAGCAGATAGAGGAACGTCAGGCCCAGGCAGGCCAGCACCGGCAACCCCTGGCGTTCCCACGGCAACGCTTGTTCAGGCAACGCTTTGCGTAATTGGTAGAAGCTGAACAGCAGCGCCACGCCGAGCATCAACGCCCCCAGCGGCGCACCGTCGAGCAGGCTGCTCTCGCCGCTGCGCAATTCGCTGATAAAGGCCAACGCCGAGCCCAATTGCAACAGCAAGGCAAAGGCCCGCGCCAGCGGCCGTCGTTGACGCAGGCCGAGCCAGAAAATCCCCGCGCCTTCCACCGCCCAGGCTGCGGCAGTCCAACGCGCATCAAGCCCCAGAGGGATCGCCAGGCTGGCGAAGATCACCCCCAGCGCCAGACAGGTTTCGGCCAACAACAGTGCTCGACCACCCATCAGCAACCGGGCCAGGCTCATGTAAATAATGCCCAGGGCCAAGGCGCTGAAGGCCGCGGCAAATTCAAAGTGCTCCACCAGTGCGAACTGCAGACCGAAGCCCACCAACGGTGGCGCGAACAGCATCATGCCGTCGACGTAATCGCCCTTGTGCGCCGACCAGCGCAGCAGCGCTTCACGGCTGTCGTCCTCGGGCGCGTCGCTCATCTCCAGCAACTTGCGCCGGGTGAACAACAAACCGATGGCCAGGTACATCAGGAAGAACAGAATCAGGAACGGCTCGGTACTCCACAGCAACTCCGGTCTATAGGAGCGCAGACCCCAGGCAAAGCCGATGCCGAAGGTGCCGACAAACCCGATCAGGTTGAGCAGCCGCCAGGCCTTGAACCACGCGATGGCGAGGATGCCAGCGTTGAGCAGGGCGAAATAGCTGAACAACGCGACGTGATTGCCGGCGCCAGTGGAGGTCAGGATCGGCGCGGCGAAACCGCCCAACGCGGCAGCGGCGGCCAGGCCCAACGCATTTTGGGTAATGGCGAGAATCGCCGAGAACACCGTCACCACCACCAACAGACCCAATGCTGCCTTTGGATCAAGCAACGGATGCAGACGCATCGCGGCAAATACCGTCAGGTACAACACCGCGATCCCGGTGCCTTGCAGCATCAGCGCGTAGTTGCTGTTGCGCAGTCGCAGCCACCAGCCCAGCGCGAGCAGGCCCAAGGCCGCCGCCGCAACGCCGGCGTAACGCAACTCGATCGGCACTACCATGCCTTCTGTGGCATAGCGCAACAGGAAGGCCAGGCCGAGGAACAACAGCACCACACCGACCCGCAACACGGTATTGCCGCCGAACAGCCAGTTGCGTGCGCCGCTGATGGCGCGCTCGATGAAGTTCGGGCCGCGCGGCTCCACCGGTTGCTGCGGTTCGCGGGCGACCGGCTCGGGCTGCCAGACATCGGCGGGCAACGGACGACTGGTTTCGGCAGCGGCCACAGTGATGGGTTCGAATTCGGGGGGTAGCTCCCAGACCAGCTCCGGGGGTGCGACAGGGGCTTGCTCAAGAATGATTTCAGGCGACTCAGCAGGTTCGCTGACAACCGGTTCGCCTGGTTCAGGTGCCTTGGCACCCGACACCTCCAGCAACGCCAGTCGCTGCTCGACCGCATTCAGCGCAACCTGAGCCTGATCAAGCAAGCGTCGCTGCTCGGTCGATTGAGTACTCAAGCGGCCAATGCGAATGGCCTGGCCGAGACCCAGCCCGAGCAAAGCGCCCAACAGCGCCTCGCTGAACGACTCGTCAAGCATCCAGCCCAGCAGCAGCCCAATCAGCATGAACATCCATTGCATGGTCGATATCCCTAAGCGGCCCCGTGGCGGGGCTGATCCGTGCGATACAGCCTCTGGCTCAGTCTAGTGAGCAGGCACCCGGAATCCAGTGTGGGAGCGGCAGTGCGCCGCTCCCACACTGGGTCAGGTTGGTGCTTAGTATATCGATCAGGCCCAACGGACGTTGGGCCTTGCGCACATTTGTTGCTAAAAATTACTCCAAAGCCTTCCAGATATCCGTTGCGTACTCGCGAATGGTCCGGTCGGACGAGAACCAGCCCATCCGCGCAGTGTTCAATACCGCCGAGCGCCACCACTCTTTCGAGTCGTGCCAGTGAGCTTCGACCCGCATCTGCGCGTTCCAGTAAGAGTCGAAATCGGCGCAGACCAGGAAGCGGTCGTAGTCCACCAGCGAATCAATCAGCGCGGTATAACGGGACGGATCGTCCGGTGAGAACACCCCGCTGCGAATCGCTTGCAGCACGTCGTTGAGCCGATGGGAGGCGGCAATGTCCGGCGCTGCGTTGAATTCATGGTTACGCTTGCGCGCTTCCACTTGCTGGGCGCTGAGACCAAAAATAAACATGTGCTCGGCACCGATGCGCTCGCACATTTCCACGTTGGCCCCGTCCAGGGTACCGATGGTCAGCGCGCCGTTGAGGCCGAATTTCATGTTGCTGGTGCCCGAGGCTTCGAAGCCGGCAGTGGAAATCTGCTCCGACAAGTCCGCCGCCGGAATGATGCTCTCGGCCAGGCTGACGTTGTAGTTGGGCAGGAACACCACTTTGAGCAAACCGCGCACCGTCGGGTCGTTGTTGACCACCCGCGCGATGTCGTTGGTCAGCTTGATGATCAGCTTGGCCTGGTGATAACTGGCCGCCGCCTTGCCGGCGAAGATTTTCACCCGCGGCACCCAATCGATTTCCGGCTCGGCACGAATCGCCTGATACAGCGCAACGGTATGCATCAGGTTAAGCAACTGACGCTTGTATTCGTGGATCCGCTTGACCTGCACATCGAACATCGCCGCCGGATTGACCGCGATCCCCAGCCGCTCATGAATCAGATACGCCAGGGCTTTCTTGCTGTGCAGCCGCTGTTCGGCGAACTGCTTGCGAAATGCAGTCTTCTCGGCAAACGGCTCCAGCGCGAGCAAGTGCTCCTCGGGGTTGTCCAGCAGGCTCGGGCCGAGGGCGTCGACCAGCATGGAGGTGAGTTCGGGGTTGGCCTGATAGAGCCAGCGGCGGAAGGTAATGCCATTGGTCTTGTTGTTGATCCGGTCCGGGTAAAGCTTGTGCAGCTCGGAGAACACCGTGCTGCGCATCAGCTGCGTGTGCAGGCCGGACACGCCATTGACGCTGTGGGAACCCAGGAATGCCAGGTTACCCATGCGCACGCGGCGACCGTTGTCTTCTTCGATCAGCGAAATCGCACGCAGCACGTCGAAATCGTGAACACCTTTGGCTCGCAACGAGTCGATGTGCTGGGCGTTGATCAAGTAAATGATCTGCATGTGCCGGGGCAGCATCCGTTCCATCAGACTGACCGGCCAGGTTTCCAGCGCTTCCGGCAACAGCGTGTGGTTGGTGTACGACAGCGTGTCGACCGTGATCTGCCACGCCGCATCCCACGCCACGTCATAGACGTCGACCAACTGACGCATCAGTTCGGCCACGGCGATCGAGGGGTGAGTGTCGTTGAGTTGAATGGCCGCGTGATCGCCCAGGGTCAGCACCGAGGTGTGCATGTTGCGATGGCGACGCAACAAGTCCTGCAAGGACGCGGAGACGAAGAAATATTCCTGGCGCAGGCGCAACTCCTGGCCGGCCTCGTTGCTGTCCGCCGGGTAAAGCACGCGGGAGATACTTTCTGCCCAGGCCACTTCCGCGACCGCGCCCAAGTGGTCGCCCGCGTTGAAGCGCTCCAGATGCAATTCTTCCATAGCCCGGGCGCGCCACAGCCGCAGGGTGTTGACGCTTGCACCACGCCAACCGACCACCGGGGTGTCGTAGGCGATGGCCCGCACGGTTTCCGACGGGGACCAGACTTGCCTGGACTTGCCGGCTTCATCGGTCACGGTTTCGACACTGCCGCCGAAACCGATCGGGTAGGCCACCTCTGGCCGTTCGAACTCCCACGGGTTGCCGAAGTCCAGCCAGTGCTCGGTCTGCTCCTGCTGCCAGCCGTCGACGATGGCCTGGCGGAACAAACCGTGTTCATAACGAATACCATAACCATGGCCGGCGATGCCGAGGGTCGACATGCTTTCCATAAAGCATGCCGCCAGACGCCCGAGGCCACCGTTGCCCAGTGCCGCATCGGGCTCCAGCAGACGGATGCGTTCGATGTCGACGCCCAGTTCGGTCATGGCCTCGCGGGCCACATCGAGCAAGCCGAGGTTGCTCAGGCTGTCGTAGAGCAAGCGACCGATAAGAAATTCAAGGGAAAGGTAATAAACGCGCTTCTGGCCTTTGCGGTAGATCTGCCGGGTGTGGTCCATCCAGTGCTCGACCATGTGATCACGCGCCGCCAGGGCAATGGCTTCGAACCAGTCATGGTCGAAGGCGTGATCCGGGTCTTTACCCACCGCGTAAGTGAGCTTGGTCAAGACGGCGTCGCGGAATGCGGCCACCTCTGCTTCGCGAACAAGTGGTTCTTGAGTCATCGATAAGACCTCGAGCGAGCGTGAAGTTGTCTGAGCCTAGTCGGTCTGACAGACCATAGAGACTCTGGTTCGGCAGTTTTTCCTGTTAGTACGAGATAGATCGACATTACGTTGTCGTGTGCCAGAAACAATGCAGGGGCCGTGCCGGACACAGGACTATTTTGCGACAAGCAAAAAAATCTGGCGAAAGGTTGTTCAAAAATCCACCAGTCCCGGTATGATCGCGCGCCCTGATGCACACGCTGGTAACAACCGATGATGAAGCCCAACCTGATCGCCGCCGCGGAAATCGATCGCCTCGATACCTGGGCCAAGTACTCTGCCCCAATGTGCGGCTCGTGCATGTCCAGCTGCTGCACGCTGCCGGTCGAAGTCAAGATCAAGGATCTGATCCGTATCGGCATCGTCGACGAATTCGAACTGGGCGATCCACCCAAGAACATCGCCAAGCGCTTGCAGAAGGAAGGGATTGTCGAGCGCTACAACCAGAAGTCCGAGATCTTCACCCTCCAGCGCATGAGCAACAACGATTGCCTGTACCTGGATCGTAAAAGCCGTTTGTGCACTATTTATGATAAGCGCCCGGACACCTGCCGCAACCACCCGAAGATCGGACCGCGGCCAGGGTATTGCGCGTACAAGCCTAAAGAAGTGGTGCGCGAGACCAGCAGCTCCAGCCGCACCCTCGAAAAGTTTTAAAGCCGCCTCGATCCCCGTAGCAGCTGTCGAGCCCCAGCGAGGCTGCGTTCGGCAGCGCAGCAGTCGCAGGCCTGAAAACACGATTTATATGATGCACCGCAGCGTTTGATTTCACGACTGCTGCGCTGTCGAACACAGCCTCGCAAGCTCGGCAGCTGCTACAGCCAGACAAACAAAAACGCCCCCGGCCTTTCGACCGGGGGCGTTTTCATTCAGCCTGAGTTAACTCAGTTCTTGGCTTTCTTGGCAGCGCGGGTACGCTCGCCTTCGTCCAGGATCTTCTTACGCAGGCGGATCGACTTAGGTGTCACTTCGCACAGCTCGTCATCCTGGATGAATTCCAGGGCCTGTTCCAGAGTGAAGCGAACAGGTGGAACCAGAGCGATGGTTTCGTCTTTACCCGAAGCACGCATGTTGTCGAGCTTCTTGCCTTTGGTTGGGTTGACGCCCATGTCGTTGTCACGGCTGTTCAGACCAACGATCTGACCGTTGTAGATCTCTTGACCGTGTTCAACGAACAGCTTGCCACGCGCCTGCAGGGTTTCCAGGGAGTAGGTCAGCGCCTTGCCGGTTTCTACCGATACCAGAACACCGTTCTGACGACCGGACATGTCGCCGGACTTCATGGTGTCGTAGCGATCGAAGATCGAGGTCAGGATGCCAGCACCGTTGGTCAGGGTCAGGAACTGGTTACGGAAACCGATCAGACCGCGAGCAGGGATGTTGTACTCCAGACGAACACGGCCTTTGCCATCCGGCACCATGTTGGTCAGGTCGCCTTTACGCAGGCCCATCTCTTCCATGACCTTGCCCTGGGATTCTTCAGGGGTGTCGATGGTTACGTTTTCGAACGGTTCCTGCTTCACGCCGTCAACTTGACGGATGATCACTTCCGGACGACCAACGCCCATTTCGAAGCCTTCGCGACGCATGGTTTCGATCAGTACCGAGAGGTGCAGCTCACCACGGCCGGAAACCTTGAACTTGTCAGCCGAGTCGCCTTCTTCAACGCGCAGTGCAACGTTGTACAGCAGCTCTTTATCCAGACGTTCCTTGATGTTACGGGAAGTCACGAACTTGCCTTCTTTACCGCAGAAAGGCGAGTCGTTTACCTGGAAGGTCATGGAAACGGTTGGCTCGTCAACGGTCAGAGGCTTCATCGCCTCGACGTTGTCCGGCTGGCACAGGGTGTCGGAGATGAACAGCGAGTCCATACCGCTAACGCACACGATGTCACCGGCAAACGCTTCTTCAACGTCGATACGGTGCAGGCCGTGGTGACCCATCAGCTTCAGGATACGACCGTTACGCTTCTTGCCGTCGGCGCCAATGGCCACGACTGGAGTGTTCGGCTTGACGCTACCACGAGCGATACGGCCAACACCGATAACACCCAGGAAGCTGTTGTAGTCCAGTGCCGAGATTTGCATCTGGAACGGGCCTTCACGGTCAACTTTAGGAGCCGGTACGTTGTCGACGATCGACTGGTACAACGGGGTCATGTCTTCAGCCATGTCGGTGTGGTCCAGACCGGCGATGCCGTTCAGGGCCGAGGCGTAGACGACTTTGAAGTCCAGCTGTTCTTCGGTAGCACCCAGGTTGTCGAACAGGTCGAAGATCTGGTCCAGAACCCAGTCCGGACGCGCGCCTGGACGGTCAACCTTGTTGATGCACACGATTGGACGCAGGCCGGCTTCGAACGCCTTCTTGGTCACGAAACGGGTTTGCGGCATAGGGCCGTCTTGAGCGTCAACCAGCAGCAGAACGGAGTCGACCATCGACATTACGCGTTCAACTTCACCGCCGAAGTCGGCGTGGCCCGGGGTGTCCACGATGTTGATGTGGTAGCCGTTCCAGTTGATGGCGGTGTTTTTCGCCAGAATGGTAATACCGCGCTCTTTCTCCTGGTCGTTGGAGTCCATCACGCGCTCGTCGTTGAGCTCGTTGCGTTCCAGGGTGCCGGATTGACGCAAGAGTTTGTCTACCAGGGTGGTTTTACCATGGTCAACGTGGGCAATGATGGCGATGTTGCGTAGATTTTCGATCACTTGTGTATCTCGATCAGAGGATTCGGTGTGCTGACAAGTCTTGGCAGCGATTAACAGTAGCGTCCGGACAAGCCGTTACAGCTTGACGGTGGCATCGGGGGGCCGGTGACGCAGGCCACAGGCAAACAGCCCCGGGCACTTAGCTCGGTCGATAAACGCGCACATTGGCATGCCCCTCACTGAGCAAATGGTGGGCATGCAGGCGACTCATCACGCCTTTGTCGCAATACAGCAGGTACTGGCGAGTAGGGTCCAGTTCCTTGAAACGAGCGTTCAGTGCATAAAACGGCATCGTCTGTACCTCGATACCAGGAAGCTCCAGCGGGTCGTCTTCGGCGGCATCCGGGTGACGGATATCGATGATGATCTGGCCCGCCAGCGCTTCGCTGACTTCTTCAATCTGCAAATCCTGGCCCAATTCGTCGATCACGCGATCGATCGGCACCAGTTTGGCATTCTCGAGCGCGCGCTCAAGGACTGCCATGTCGAATTCTTTCTCTTCGTGCTCCACGCGGTAGCGCTTGGCCGCCGTCTTCGGATTGACCGAGATGACCCCGCAGTACTCCGGCATGTGCCGGGCGAAATCGGCGGTGCCGATCTCGTTGGCCGTGTCGATGATGTCCTGCTTGTGACTGGCGATCAGTGGACGCAAGACCAGCTTGTCGGTCACGCAGTCGATCACGGACAGGTTCGGCAACGTCTGGCTCGACACCTGGGAGATCGCCTCGCCAGTGACCAGCGCTTCGATGTGCAGTCGATCAGCAATTCGGGAAGCAGCGCGCAACATCATACGCTTCAAAACTACACCCATATGACTGTTATCGACTTTCCCGAGAATTTCTCCCAGAACTTCCTCGAACGGCACACTGACAAATAACACGCGTTGGGAGCTGCCGTACTTCTTCCAGATGAAGTGCGCGACTTCCATCACGCCCAGCTCATGGGCTCGTCCGCCCAGATTGAAGAAGCAGAAATGGCTCATCAGCCCGCGGCGCATGATCTGGTAGGCCGCAACGGTGGAATCGAAGCCGCCGGACATCAGTACAAGCGTCTGTTCCAGGGCCCCGAGCGGATAACCGCCGATGCCGTTGTGCTGGCTATGGATCACGAACAACCGTTGGTCGCGAACTTCGATACGGACTTCGATTTCGGGCTTTTTCAGGTCGATCCCGGCGGCACCACACTGACGGCGCAACTGGCTGCCGACATATTTCTCGATGTCTATCGAACTGAATGGGTGCTTGCCGGCTCGCTTGCAGCGCACCGAGAAAATCTTTCCGGCCAGCGCATCGCCGTAGTGCTGCTTGCACTTCTCGACGATGTCGTCGAAATCGCCCAGCGGGTACTCGTCGATCTGCAGAAAGTGCGCGATGCCCGGCGTGCAAGTCAGGCGCTCGCCCATCTCTTTCAGGACCTTGGGGTCGCTGACGCGGGTTTCCAGCTCGAGATTGTCCCACACACCGTTCACCACCACGGCCGGGTCCAGATCGCGGAGCACGGTACGGATGTTTTTGGCCAACTGGCGGATGAAACGCATCCGTACCGGGCGGCTCTTGATGGTGATCTCGGGGAAGACTTTTACGATTAGTTTCATGAAAACAGCGCGCGCAGGGCCAGCCGAAAAAGGGGGGCGCGGATTATAGCGGAAATTGCTCAAGGTTTAACCAGTTAATGTGCAGAAGGTTTTGCATGCACCAAAACGGGTCATTTATGGAATTCGACGCTACATTACAGGGCGATATTTTGCGCTTTATGGTGCGCCGCCCCCTTGCAAGCGTGATATTGGGGCAAAAAACCCATGATGAGGCACTGGCATGCAATTTGCTCCCTTGTGAGGCAGGTTGCCATGGCAGAGTATTCGCGCCGGCATCACCCACATTTAAGGGCATCCATTACAAGCCCTAAGCCACCCGGAGGACACTATGTCGAAGTCGGTTCAACTCATCAAAGATCATGACGTCAAGTGGATTGATCTGCGCTTCACGGACACCAAAGGCACTCAGCACCACGTGACCATGCCGGCTCGCGATGCGCTGGATGAAGCTTTCTTCGAAGAAGGCAAAATGTTCGACGGTTCCTCCATCGCTGGCTGGAAAGGCATCGAAGCTTCCGACATGATCCTGATGCCGGACGACACCACTGCCGTTCTCGACCCGTTCACCGAAGAGCCGACCCTGATCCTGGTTTGCGACGTGATCGAGCCTTCGACCATGCAAGGCTACGACCGTGACCCACGGGCGATCGCCAAGCGTGCCGAGGAATACCTGAAGTCGACCGGTATCGGCGACACCGTATTTGTGGGTCCAGAGCCTGAGTTCTTCATCTTCGACGAAGTGAAGTTCAAGTCCGACATCTCCGGCTCGATGTTCAAAATCTTCTCCGAACAAGGTTCGTGGATGTCCGACCAGGACGTGGAAGGCGGCAACAAAGGCCACCGTCCAGGCGTCAAAGGCGGCTACTTCCCGGTTCCGCCGTTCGACCACGACCACGAAATCCGTACCTCCATGTGCAACGCCATGGAAGAAATGGGCCTGGTCATCGAAGTTCACCACCACGAAGTGGCGACTGCCGGTCAGAACGAAATCGGCGTGAAGTTCAACACCCTGGTTGCCAAGGCTGACGAAGTTCAGACCCTGAAATACTGCGTACACAACGTAGCTGACGCATACGGCCGCACCGCGACCTTCATGCCTAAGCCGCTGTACGGCGACAACGGTTCGGGTATGCACGTTCACCTGTCCATCGCCAAAGATGGCAAGAACACCTTCGCTGGCGAAGGCTATGCCGGCCTGTCCGACACCGCTCTGTACTTCATCGGCGGCATCATCAAGCACGGTAAGGCTCTGAACGGCTTCACCAACCCGTCGACCAACTCCTACAAGCGTCTGGTCCCAGGTTTCGAAGCTCCAGTGATGCTGGCCTACTCGGCTCGCAACCGTTCCGCTTCGATCCGTATTCCTTACGTGTCCAGCCCTCGCGCTCGCCGTATCGAAGCCCGCTTCCCGGATCCAGCAGCCAACCCATACCTGGGCTTCGCTGCACTGTTGATGGCTGGCCTGGACGGCATCCAGAACAAGATCCACCCTGGCGATGCAGCTGACAAAAACCTGTACGACCTGCCGCCTGAAGAGGCGAAAGAGATCCCACAAGTTTGCG
This sequence comes from Pseudomonas sp. GW822-FHT07A10, assembly GCF_058798795.1. NCBI lineage: Bacteria > Pseudomonadati > Pseudomonadota > Gammaproteobacteria > Pseudomonadales > Pseudomonadaceae > Pseudomonas > Pseudomonas sp. GW822-FHT07A10. Next base: position 247,595 of record NZ_JBXAKV010000008.1, on the reverse strand, counting down.
GCAGCCTGAAAGAAGCCCTGGAAGAGCTGGACAAAGGTCGTGCGTTCCTGACCAAAGGCGGCGTTTTCAGCGACGACTTCATCGACGCTTACATCGCTCTGAAAAGCGAAGAAGAAATCAAGGTTCGTACCTTCGTACACCCACTGGAATATGAGCTGTACTACAGCTGCTGATCCGGTAGCGCTGCACTACGCAGCGTGACAAAAGAGAGGCCTCCTTCGGGAGGCCTTTTTTGTGGGCGAACGTCTGTCATCGGATGCCCGGTTGCGTGCATCATGGCCTTCACCCGATAAAGTCGAGATCCTCCATGCGCCTACGCTCATCCCTTGCCTTGCTCACTGCCCTGCTGGCCAACAGCGCTTTTGCCAGCCCGGCACCTGCCGCCCTCGCCCCGCTACTAGGCACCATCGAGGAGCGCCTGGCGATTGCCGATCAAGTCGCGTTGAGCAAATGGGACAGCGGTAAACCCGTCGAGGACCGTCAGCGCGAGCGTGAGGTAATTGCTGGTGCCGTGGCCCTGGCACCTGCTTATAAATTGAGTAACGAAGCCGTCGAACAGTTCTTCTCGGCGCAGATCGAGGCCAACAAACTGGTGCAATACGCGCATTTGTCTGACTGGCATGCGCAAGGCAAGGCACCCGACGATCCTCGCCCCGACCTCGTCGGGCAGATCCGCCCGCAACTTGATCAGTTACAAAAACGCCTGCTGCAACAACTGGCCGATTTCAGCCCTTATCGCAACGACCCGCAGTGCCCATCCTGGCTGGCCAAAGCCAATAAAACCGGCACCCAAGTGTCTCTGCGCGAGCTCGCCAAGGTACGCGCCAGCGCTGAGTTGTGCAGCACCAGCCGCTGAGCCGGCCTGCCGACATGCGCTGATGTGCTCTATGCTCAGCGCTTAGTCGCCACGAACGGAACAGGGCCGGACACTTGCCCAACGGCCAATGGAAGCCTGCAATGCGCTCATTGTTGTTATGCCTGCTCGTACTGATCGCCCTGCCCGTCGCCGCGCAGATCTATAAGTACACCGACGCCAATGGCAACACCGCCTACAGCAATCAGCCGCCCGACGGCGTCAAAGCCCGGCCGGTCGAATTGCCACCGCTCAACAGCGTCGAGCGTCAGTCGCCCAGCGAACCCGTAGCACCTGCGCAAGCCAGTAGCCGTGACCAAGCGCACAGCGCCTATCAGGTGCTGGAGCTGAGCGGCCTGCCCACCGAAGAAGCCTTGCGCGCCAACAACGGCACGTTCACCGTCAGCGTATTGATCAATCCACGCCTGCAAGGCACTCATCGATTGAGGCTGTTACTGGACGGTCAACCCTACGGCCAGCCGAGCAACGTGCCGACCCTGCAACTGGTGAACATCGACCGTGGCGAACATAACCTTGCGGTTCAGGTGATCGACGGGCAAAACGTCGTGCAACAGAGCCCCACCGTGACGCTCACCGTGCAACGGGTGCATAAACCTTGAGGGCCTGGCTGTTGATCGCGTGCCTGGTCAGCCTGCCGGCGATGGCCGAGGTCTTCACCTATATCGACGCTCAGGGTAATCGGGTCTTCACCGATCAGCCGGGCGCCCGCAACGCCAAACGTGTGCCGTTGGCGACAAGCAATCGAATGTCAGCCAACCCGAGTGGCGCAGCGCCCATGACCGCTGCGAAAACAAACCCGACCAAGCCACTGTTTCATTACGACATGCTTCGGGTGCTGGTGCCGGAACCGGATGCCACGATCCGTAGCAGTGCCGGTGAATTGATCGTCAGCATTACCAGCGAACCCGGCCTGCAACGGGGCCATCGTTACCGTTTGCTGCTGGACGGCCAGCCCACTGCCGAGCCCGGCCCCAGCCCGGTGTTCGCCCTGAGCAATATCGACCGCGGCAGTCACAACCTGTCGGTGGAAATCCTCGACGAACAGGGCCACACCGTCGAACGCACCGCCAATCAACCGTTCCATATGCTGCGCATTTCCCTGGCGCAGAAACGCCAGGTCAAACCCTGCACCCTCACCGACTACGGCCAACGGCCGGAATGCCCCCTTAAAGACAAGCCTGAAGAAGAAAAAAGCGCCTTCTTGCCCTTCTTCTAACCTCGTTCAGGTTTGCGCACTATATTGGTGCAAACATCTGCACCATACCCACATCTCAACCCATTTTGGTTCGAAAGTACCCGAAAAAACTGGCAGAACGCCATGCAAACGAGCGTAAAACGCCCGTTTCAGGCTCTAAACGCTTCTTTTCGGAGCCTTGGTTTGGTTTTTGCATTTTCCTTATACCGGCGCGTTATTCATGCGCATGCCCTGCTCCAAAAGAGGGAGTAGGGCGTGCTCACCGTAAATGGCGATCGCGCAAAGCCCCACGAGACGCAAGACTAGGCATGAGGAGAGAAGTTTGGTTGCTCCAAATGAACGACGAATAACGACGGATTGCGTCTCGTGGGGCTTTGCCCTTCGGGTTGGCGCTGTGATCGCGCCATGCTGCGTTGTAGGACTTGAAAAGGGAACGCCATTCTCTGCGTCCTACGCCTTGCCTGGCGCGATCACAGCGCCAACGCGATTCGCCATTTACGGTGAGCACGCCCTACTATGACCATTAGCGACGCACTACACCGCTTGCTACTCGACAACCTCACCACCGCCACCATCCTGCTCGACGCCGAACTGCGCCTCGAGTACATGAACCCGGCGGCGGAAATGCTCCTGGCCATCAGCGGCCAGCGTAGCCATGGGCAGTTCATCAGTGAGTTGTTCACCGAATCCACCGAAGCGCTGAACTCCCTGCGCCAGGCAGTCGAGCAGGCACACCCGTTCACCAAGCGCGAAGCGATGCTCACCGCCCTCACCGGCCAGACCTTGACCGTCGACTACGCCGTGACGCCAATCTTGAGCAATGGCGACACGATGCTGCTGCTGGAGGTTCATCCTCGCGACCGCCTCCTGCGGATCACCAAGGAAGAGGCACAACTGTCGAAGCAGGAAACCAGCAAAATGCTGGTGCGTGGCCTCGCCCACGAGATCAAGAACCCTCTCGGTGGCATTCGTGGCGCGGCTCAGTTACTCGCCCGTGAGTTGCCGGAAGAAAGCCTGCGCGATTACACCAACGTCATCATTGAAGAGGCCGATCGCCTGCGCAATCTGGTGGATCGCATGCTCGGCTCTAACAAGCTGCCGTCGCTGGCCATGTGCAACGTCCACGAAGTGCTGGAGCGTGTGTGTCAGTTGGTGGAAGCCGAAAGTCAGGGCTGCATCACTTTGGTGCGCGACTACGACCCAAGCATTCCGGATGTCTTGATTGATCGCGAACAGATGATTCAAGCCGTGCTGAACATCGTGCGCAACGCGATGCAGGCCATCAGCAGCCAGAACGAGCTACGCCTTGGCCGCATCAGCTTGCGTACCCGCGCCATGCGCCAGTTCACCATCGGCCACGTGCGCCATCGCCTGGTGACCAAGATCGAAATCATCGACAACGGCCCGGGGATCCCCGCCGAGTTGCAGGAAACCATCTTCTTCCCCATGGTCAGCGGCCGCCCGGACGGTACCGGGCTGGGCCTGGCCATTACCCAGAACATTATCAGCCAGCACCAGGGCTTGATCGAATGTGACAGCCATCCAGGCCACACCACGTTCTCGATCTTTCTGCCACTGGAACAAGGAGCCACATCGACATGAGCCGTAGTGAAACCGTGTGGATCGTCGATGACGACCGTTCTATCCGTTGGGTCCTGGAAAAAGCCTTGCAACAGGAAGGCATGACCACCCAAAGCTTCGACAGCGCCGATGGCGTGATGAGCCGCCTGGCGCGCCAGCAGCCGGACGTGATCATCTCCGACATTCGCATGCCGGGTGCCAGCGGCCTGGACCTTCTGGCGCGGATTCGCGAACAACACCCACGGCTGCCAGTCATCATCATGACTGCCCACTCCGACCTGGACAGCGCTGTCGCGTCCTATCAGGGTGGCGCGTTCGAATACCTGCCCAAGCCGTTCGACGTCGACGAAGCCGTTTCCCTGGTCAAGCGCGCCAATCAACACGCTCAGGAACAACAAGGGCTGGAAGTCGTCCCGACGCTGACCCGCACCCCGGAAATCATCGGCGAAGCGCCGGCGATGCAAGAAGTGTTTCGCGCCATCGGGCGCTTGAGCCACTCCAACATCACCGTGCTGATCAACGGCGAATCCGGCACCGGTAAAGAGCTGGTGGCCCACGCCCTGCACCGTCACAGCCCACGGGCAGCCTCGCCGTTCATTGCGCTGAACATGGCGGCGATCCCCAAAGACCTGATGGAGTCCGAGCTGTTCGGCCACGAAAAAGGCGCGTTCACCGGCGCGGCCAACCTGCGTCGCGGACGTTTTGAACAGGCCGACGGCGGCACGCTGTTCCTCGATGAAATCGGCGACATGCCGGCGGACACCCAGACTCGTTTGCTGCGGGTACTGGCGGACGGCGAGTTTTACCGCGTCGGCGGTCATGTGCCGGTGAAGGTCGATGTACGCATCATCGCCGCGACTCACCAGAATCTGGAAACCCTGGTGCACGCCGGAAAATTCCGTGAGGACTTGTTCCACCGCCTCAACGTGATCCGCATCCACATTCCACGGCTGTCGGACCGTCGCGAAGACATCCCGACCCTGGCCAAGCACTTCCTCAGCCGCGCCGCGCAAGAACTGGCGGTGGAACCGAAACTGCTGAAAAGCGAAACCGAGGAATACCTGAAAAACCTGCCATGGCCAGGCAACGTGCGTCAGCTGGAGAACACCTGCCGCTGGATCACCGTGATGGCTTCAGGTCGCGAAGTGCACATCAGCGACCTGCCGCCGGAGCTGCTGAGCCTGCCGCAGGATTCAGCACCGGTGACCAATTGGGAGCAGGCGCTGCGCCAGTGGGCCGACCAGGCTTTGGCACGCGGCCAATCGAGCCTGCTCGACAGCGCCGTACCGGCCTTCGAGCGGATCATGATCGAAACCGCCCTCAAACACACCGCCGGCCGCCGCCGCGACGCCGCCGTGCTGCTGGGCTGGGGACGTAATACCTTGACGCGCAAGATCAAGGAATTGGGGATGAAGGTAGATGGTGGGGATGATGATGAAGGGGATGAGGGTTAACTAGCCGCCAGCTCCTCACTGAGTACCGGATCCAATCGCGGGCAAGTCCGCTCCCACAGGAATTTCGATGGTTTCACCGGCGCGTGAACACCATTGAACCTTGTGGGAGCGGGCTTGCCCGCGATGCTTTTGGGGCCACCGTGCACCGCAGCAATGCACCGTGAACCGCAATCGCGCACAACAACCCGTCCCAAATCCCGTGCTCACCTGCAGAAAAAACCATACCGAAAAAACACAAAAGCCCCGGAATACGGGGCTTTCAGCACTACTCAGCGACTTTTCGTTTCAACATATTAAAAACTGGCACGCCCCCTGCAATAGTCCAATCAGTGATTCGATTCACTACCCAGTTTCGGGGACCTTGGTACAGGCAGGCCGGGGATTCCCCTCTTTATACCGGGCTCATACCGCAACAGCGACGAGCCCACCCGTTTTGGGGTCCTTGGTACAGGCAGGCCGGGGATTCCCTCTTTACACCGGGCTCACGACGCATGCGCGAGCCCTCCCGTTTTGGGAACCTTGGTACAGGCAGGCCGGGGATTCCCTCTTTTATTGCTCTCGGAGATGGATCTCCAGCCGCCAGCGGTCATCGACCTTGCTACCGGCCCAGTCGCCTTGCAGGGGCCGGGCCGCCACCACCGTCAGCAACAATCCCCCATCACTCAATCGCGTTCGCCAGTTCACGTCTTTACCGTTGAGCTTGAGCTGACCTTTCTGTGCACGGCCTTCAGCCTCGAACAATAGCGCGACACTGCCGTCGACCAATTCGCCGTGGGTTTTGGGTTCGTTGTTGAACCACACCACCAGCCCATCATTGGTCACCTCGACCTGCTGCAAAACGCTGGGGTCAGGCGCAGTCAGACGACCGATCATCAGGCCCACCATCACTCCGACAATCGCCAGTGAACCCATCACCCGCAGGAATAGTTTCGAACGGGGATCGGCTTGCGGCGTAGAATGCTGCTCATCTTTACCTTCGGAGCCGTGCATGTTTCACGTCATCCTTTTCCAACCAGAAATTCCGCCGAATACCGGCAACGTTATCAGGCTGTGCGCCAACAGTGGCTGCCACCTGCATTTGATCGAACCGCTGGGCTTCGAGATGGACGACAAGCGCCTGCGCCGGGCGGGCCTCGATTACCATGAGTATGCCACCCTGCAACGCCACGCAGACCTCGCCAGCTGTCTGGAAAGCCTCGGCCACCCTCGGCTGTTCGCCTTTACCACCAAAGGTTCGCGACCGTTCCATGATGCCAGCTTCGCCGAGGGCGATGCCTTCCTGTTCGGTCCGGAAAGCCGTGGCTTGCCAGCCGAAGTGCTCGACGCCCTGCCCGGCGAACAACGCCTGCGCCTGCCCATGCGCGAAGGCTGTCGCAGCCTGAACCTGTCCAACACCGTGGCCATCGCGGTGTACGAAGCCTGGCGTCAGCTCGGGTTCAAGTAACCGCACGATCCGACGACAGGTTTCGTTTGCTCCATGAAAAAAGCGCCTTTGAAGGCGCTTTTTTCATGGAGCAAACGAAGCTTCTTTTACTGGACGGTCGGAGTTTCGCCAGCCGCCTGCATGCGTTGCAGCTCTTGTGCGTACAGCGCATCGAAGTTCACCGGGGCCAGCATCAGGGCCGGGAACGAACCGCGGGTCACCAGGCTATCCAGGGTTTCGCGAGCGTACGGGAACAGGATGTTCGGGCAGAACGCGCCCAGGGTGTGGCTCATCGAAGCCGCGTCCAGGTTCTTGATCAGGAAGATCCCGGCCTGTTGCACTTCAGCGATGAACGCCACTTCTTCACCGTTTTTCACGGTGACCGACAGGGTCAGTACGACTTCGTGGAAGTCGCCTTCCAGCGCCTTCTGACGGGTGTTCAGATCCAGACCGACGCTCGGTTCCCACTGCTGGCGGAAGATTGCCGGGCTTTTCGGGGCTTCGAAGGACAAGTCACGTACGTAGATGCGCTGCAAGGAGAATTGCGGTGCGTTTTCTTCTTCGCTAGCTGCAGTGTTCTGTTGGTCAGTCATCTCAGATCCTTTCTGATCTCGGGTCTTATAGGGTTAGCTATTTCTAAGTAACGCAGTCAGGCCTTGAGCATGGCGTCGAGCTTGCCGGCGCGCTCCAGGGCAAACAAATCATCACAGCCGCCAACGTGGGTGTTGCCGATCCAGATCTGCGGCACGGACGTACGCCCGGCCTTCTGAGCCATCGCGGCACGCACCTGCGGCTTGCCATCGACCTTGATCTCTTCGAAGGCCACGCCTTTGTTCTCGAGCAGGTACTTGGCTCGCGAGCAATAAGGGCAGTAATCGCTGGAATAGACGACGACGTTGTTCATATCACTTCACCAGTGGCAGATTGTCGGCTTTCCAGCTGGAAATACCGCCAGACAGCTTGGCAGCGGTGAAACCGGCTTTCACCAGTTCACGGGCATGAGTACCGGCGGTCTGGCCCATGGCGTCGACCAGGATAATGGTCTTGGCCTTGTGCTTTTCCAGTTCGCCGACGCGAGCGGTCAGTTTGTCCTGAGGAATGTTCAACGCGCCAACGATGTGACCGGCGGCGAAATCCTTGGTCGGACGAATGTCGACCACTACGCCTGCGTCCTTGTTGACCAGCCCGGTCAGTTCACCGGTGCTCAGGCTGCGGCCGCCGCCTTGCATCTGATAGGCCAATAGCAGGGCCGCCAGTACAACGAAGATACCCACGAGAATGTAGTGGTTGGTGGCGAATTGAATCAGGTGATCAACCATCGAAGGAGGTTCCAGGGCGTTAAAATGTCGGCCAGTATACACAGCCACTATGGTGGGCCAAACCCCGTCCGGCGGTGACGGCGCCGGAACTTAGCTTTAAACTCCTACTCCCTTTTCCATCGCCCTCTTTTAATTCAGCCACGAGTGGAATCCATGACTACCACGCCTAAACCTTTGGTCCTGATTATTCTCGACGGCTTCGGTCACAGTGAGAGCCCTGAATCCAACGCCATCTATGCGGCGAAGAAGCCCGTACTGGACCGTCTGTGGGCCACCGTGCCGAATGGCCTGATCTCGGGCAGCGGCATGGACGTCGGCTTGCCGGACGGCCAGATGGGCAACTCTGAAGTTGGCCACATGAACCTCGGCGCCGGCCGGGTGGTGTATCAGGACTTCACTCGCGTGACCAAAGCGATCCGCGATGGCGAGTTCTTCGAGAACCCGACCATCTGCGCCGCGGTGGATAAAGCCGTCGCTGCCGGCAAAGCCGTGCACTTCATGGGGCTGCTGTCCGATGGCGGCGTTCACAGCCACCAGGACCACCTGGTCGCCATGGCTGAGCTGGCCTTCAAGCGCGGCGCCGAAAAAATCTACCTGCACGCCTTCCTCGACGGCCGCGACACGCCGCCGAAAAGCGCCCAGTCGTCGATCGAGTTGCTGGACGCAACCTTCCAGGCCCTCGGCAAAGGCCGGATCGCCAGCATCATTGGCCGTTATTACGCCATGGACCGCGACAACCGTTGGGATCGCGTGTCCCAGGCCTACAACCTGATTGTCGATGGCGCGAGCGAATTCAACGCCGCCACCGCTCAGGAAGGCCTGCAAGCTGCGTACGAACGTGGCGAGAGCGACGAATTCGTCAAAGCCACCAGCATCGGTGAGCCGGTGAAGGTCGAAGACGGCGACGCCGTGGTCTTCATGAACTTCCGTGCCGACCGTGCCCGCGAACTGACCCGCGTGTTCGTCGAAGACGATTTCAAGGAATTCGAACGTGCTCGCCAGCCAAAACTGGCCGGTTTCGTCATGCTGACCCAATACGCCGCCAGCATCCCCGCGCCGTCGGCTTTCGCTGCGGGCAGCCTGGAAAACGTACTGGGCGATTACCTGGCGAAAAACGGCAAGACACAGCTGCGCATTGCCGAAACCGAGAAGTATGCCCACGTGACCTTCTTCTTCTCCGGCGGTCGCGAAGAACCGTTCCCGGGCGAAGAACGCATCCTGATCCCGTCGCCGAAAGTCGCCACCTATGACTTGCAGCCCGAGATGAGTGCCCCGGAAGTCACCGACCGCATCGTCGATGCCATTGAAAACCAGCGTTACGACGTGATCGTGGTCAACTACGCCAACGGCGACATGGTCGGTCACAGTGGTGTATTCGAGGCGGCGGTGAAAGCTGTGGAATGCCTGGACACCTGCGTCGGCCGTATCGTCACGGCGCTGGAAAAAGTCGGCGGCGAAGCCCTGATTACCGCCGACCATGGCAATGTCGAGCAAATGTCCGACGCCTCCACCGGCCAGGCCCACACCGCCCACACCACCGAGCCGGTGCCGTTCATCTATGTCGGCAAGCGTGACTTGAAGGTTCGCGAAGGTGGCGTGCTGGCCGACGTGGCACCGACCATGCTGAAGTTGCTGGGGCTTGAAAAGCCTGTGGAAATGACCGGGACTTCGATTCTGGTGTAATCGCGCCGCTCAAACGCCGCCAAACCCTGTGGGAGCAGGCTTACTCGCTCCCACATTGGTTTTGCGGTGTTTTTCTGTCCAGTTATCACACAGCCCCAATTGGGCATTTTTTTTGCTGCGCTTGGCGGGCATACTAGGCCCGTCCCTTTCCCTGGTGTCGCCCGCCTCTATGCTTCGCGTCCTGATAGCCCTCGCTCTGACATGCCTGCTCCAACCGGCCTTTGCCGACGAGCGCACGCAAACCCAACAACAGTTGGACGCCACGCGTCAGGACATTGCCGAGCTGAAAAAACTGCTGGGCAAGCTCCAGGAAGAAAAGTCCGGGGTGCAGAAAGACCTCAAAGGCACCGAAACCGAGATGGGCAAGCTCGAGAAGCAGGTCGAGGCGCTGCAAAAAGAGCTGAAGAAAAGCGAATCCGAGCTGCAGCGACTCGATGCCGAGAAAAAAAAACTCCAGAGCGCGCGCGTTGAACAGCAACGACTGATCGCCATCCAGGCCCGGGCGGCCTATCAGAATGGCCGCCAGGAGTACCTGAAACTGCTGCTCAACCAGCAGAACCCGGAAAAATTCGCCCGCACCCTCACCTATTACGACTACCTGAGCCAGGCCCGCCTGGAGCAGCTGAAGAATTTCAACGAAACCCTGCGCCAACTGGCCAATGTCGAAAAAGACATCTCCATGCAGCAAGCGCAATTGCTGGTGCAGAAAAGCAGCCTCGACAGCCAGCGCGACGAACTCGACAAAGTCCGCAAAGAGCGCCAGCAAGTTCTGGCCAAGCTCAATGACGACGTGAAGGCTCGAGACCAGAAACTGGCCGCCCGCGAGCAGGATCAGGCAGACCTGTCTAAAGTCCTTAAAACCATTGAAGAAACCCTGGCTCGTCAGGCCCGAGAGGCAGAAGAAGCGCGGCAAAAAGCGCTGATCGCCCAGCAGGAAGCCGAAAAAAAGCGGTTACGTGAGGCTCAGGCTGAAGCAGACGCCAGCGACGCCCCACGCAAACCCGCCAAATCGACGCCCGGTGCCCTGGTTTCAAGTTCAGGCGAGACCTTCGGCGGTCCTTTTGCTTCGACTCGCGGCAAACTTCCATGGCCGGTTGATGGTCGACTGCTGGCACGCTTCGGTGAAACCCGTGGCGACGACGCCCGCACCAAGTGGGACGGTGTGATGATCAGCGCCTCCGCCGGCAGCCAGGTGCATGCCGTGCACGGCGGTCGCGTGGTGTTTGCCGACTGGCTGCGTGGGGCCGGGCTGCTGGTGATTCTCGACCACGGCAACGGCTTTTTGAGTCTTTACGGTCACAACCAGACGCTGCTCAAGTCTGCGGGTGACGTGGTAAAAGCCGGTGAGTCCATCTCCACTGTCGGTAACAGTGGCGGGCAGGACACACCAGCGCTGTATTTCGCTATTCGTCAGCAGGGTCACCCGAGTGACCCGGCGCAATGGTGCCGCGCGCAAGGATAGGCGTTGAGTCACCTACATTAGGAGTTCGTTCGACATGCTGCATTTGTCCCGCCTTACCTCGCTGGCTCTGACGATCGCCCTGGTGATCGGCGCGCCTCTGGCGTTTGCCGCTCAACCGGCCCCGGCGGTCGCGCCTGCCGGCACTGCTGCGACCACCAAGGCGCCATTGCCGCTGGACGAGTTGCGCACCTTTGCCGAAGTCATGGACCGGATCAAGGCAGCCTATGTAGAACCGGTTGACGACAAGACCCTGCTGGAAAACGCCATCAAAGGCATGCTCAGCAACCTCGACCCGCACTCCGCCTACCTGGGCCCGGAAGACTTCACTGAATTGCAGGAAAGCACCAGCGGCGAATTTGGCGGCCTGGGCATCGAAGTCGGCGCGGAAGACGGTTTCATCAAAGTGGTTTCGCCTATCGATGACACCCCGGCCTCCAAGGCTGGCATCCAGGCCGGCGACTTCATCGTCAAGATCAACGGCCAGCCGACTCGCGGCCAGAGCATGACCGAAGCCGTGGACAAGATGCGCGGCAAGATCGGCCAGAAGATCACCCTGACCCTGGTCCGCGACGGCGGCACTCCGTTCGACGTGACCCTGGTCCGCGCCACCATCCAGGTGAAAAGCGTCAAGAGCCAGCTGCTGGAATCCGGCTACGGCTACATCCGCATCACCCAGTTCCAGGTCAAGACCGGCGAAGAGGTCTCCAAGGCCTTGGCCAAGCTGCGCAAGGACAACGGCAAGAAGCTCAGCGGCATCGTCCTCGACCTGCGTAACAACCCGGGCGGCGTGCTGCAATCGGCGGTGGAAGTGGTCGACCACTTCATCACCAAGGGCCTGATCGTCTACACCAAGGGCCGCATCGCCAACTCTGAACTGCGCTTCTCCGCTACCGGCAAGGACGAAAGCGAAGCTGTGCCAATGGTCGTGCTGATCAACGGCGGCAGCGCCTCGGCCTCGGAAATTGTCGCCGGCGCCCTGCAGGATCAGAAACGTGCGGTGGTCATGGGCACCACCAGTTTCGGCAAAGGCTCGGTACAAACCGTGTTGCCGCTGAACAACGACCGCGCACTGAAAATCACCACGGCGCTGTACTACACGCCGAACGGCCGCTCGATTCAGGCTCAGGGCATCGTCCCGGACATCGAAGTGCGCAAGGCCAAGATCACCAACGAGCAGGACGGCGATTACTTCAAGGAAGCCGATCTGCAAGGTCACTTGGGCAATGGCAACGGCGGCGCCGACAAACCGACAGGTTCCGGCGGCAAAGCCAAGGCCATGCCGCAGGATGACGATTACCAGCTGGCCCAGGCCCTGAGCCTGCTCAAAGGACTGAGCATCACCCGCGGCCACTGAGATGCGCCTGCGGTTACTACTCGGTCTGCTGTGCAGTCTGGCGGGAGTTGCTCACGCAGCACCTGCCACGACAGCGACCACACCTCACAAGGCTTATCTGAGCCTGATCATCGATGACCTGGGGCAGAACCTGCCCCGGGATCGTCGCGTGCTGGCCCTGCCCGGCCCGGTCACCACGGCGATCATGCCCGATACACCCCACGCCACCGAGTTCGCCCGCGAAGCCCATCGCGCCGGCAAGACCGTCATTCTGCACATGCCCATGGACCCGGCCACCGGACCATTCGCCTGGCATCCCGAGTTGCCCATCGAAGAACTTGAAAAGCGCCTGAACGCCGCGTTCAACATGGTGCCCTATACCGCCGGCATCAATAACCACATGGGTAGCCGCATGACCGCTCAGCAACCGGCCATGGCCTGGCTGATGGCGGACTTGCAGCGTCGGCACAAATTCTTCGTCGACAGCCGCACCAGTGCGCAAACAGTGGCCGCCGCCGAGGCGCAGAAGATTGGCTTGGCAAGTGTTTCGCGGGATGTGTTTCTGGATGACGAGCCCACCGAAGCGGCGATCTTCACGCAGCTACAGACAGCGATCAGCCTGGCGCGCAAGCAGGGTTCGGCGGTGATGATCGGGCATCCGTATCCGCAGACTCTGGCGGTGCTGGAGCGTGAGTTGCCCAAGCTCAAGGCACTGGGAATTGAGTGGATCGACATCAAATTGATGATCAGCGTGCGCGGCAATCGTGCGACGGCTGCTCATGGCAAGGATGGCGTCTACCGCTAACTTGCCGCACCTCCCACAGTGATTTGCGTAAGGTACAAGGTTCGGTGTTGGGATTTAGAGATACCGCGCCATGATGTCGTCCACCACGCCTTCCTTGCGCAACTGATCCAGCGCAGCCTGCAGCTTGGCCACGGTCTCATCCGGTACGTCCTTGTTCAGCGCCAGGTACAGCTCGGCGCTGTTGAAGCGCAGTACGGTCTTGAGCCCGGTTACCCCGTCCAGCCGCGCCAGGTAACGTCCCGCCGGATCACCCGTAGCCCACAGATCGATCTGACCGTTAGCCAGCTTCTTCGCATTGTCCTGGTCGCGCAGCACCACAATCGGCTTCAGACCTTGCTTGGCCAATGTCTCGGCAATCGCATCGCCCTTGTAGGCACCAATCTTGTATTTACGCGCCTGATCCAGCGATTCCAGGGTGATCTTGCTATCAGCCTTGGCCAGCATGATCCAGTCGTCCGGGCCGATAGGGCCGACCCACTTGAAGAGTTTCTCGCGGTCCGGCAGCCGCGCCATTACGAACACGCCATAACCGGGCTTTTCCAGGGCGAGCTTGTAGATTCGCTCCCAAGGGAAACGCAGCGTCAGGCTGTAGGGGATGTCGGCACGCTTGAACATCTCGCGGACGATGTCCACGGCGATGCCATTGATATTCTCGTCCTGGGCGAAGTTCTTGCCGTTCTTCGCCATGTTGTACGGGGGAAAGTTTTCCGTCAGCAATACCAGGCCGGTGCCGGGACCTTCTTCGGCGCGAGCCCCGTTGATGAGCAACAGAGAAGCGCTGGCGAGGACAAGAAGAAGACGTTTAAGCATGTCGGGCTACCGGAATCCATGGCGTGCCCAAGAGTGCCTTGAGCCCGCCACGCTGTCTACTGGCCTTTTGATAACGGCCTTATATGCAACATTAAAATAATGGGTATCTCAGTCACTGTGGTAGATAGTTACCACCCTCCACCCAGCCTCACCTGATTAATTGCAAATACCCGGCCACAGGCCGTTTCTTCAATTAATCAGAGGCACCCTTCAATGAATTCGATCCCCATACTTCTTGCCAGTGCATTGTGCTCACTGTGCACACCCAGTTTTGCGAACAACAGCGATTATGGCGAAGGCCTGCAGAACCTGACCCCTTCCAAAATCCTTGAAAATACCGACGGTTCCCGCGACCACTGGCAAGGTATCGGGCGTCTGGCGATCAATCGCGGTAGCTGTACCGCGGCCCTTCTCGATACACGCGATGAAATCGAGTTGCCGGAAACCCCCGCTTACGTACTTACTGCGGGACACTGCATTGAATTGACCAATGGCAACATCGTGACCGACAGCCCGGTCAGCGGCACCATCACATTCAATTATTTCACCGACACCTCCAAGCTCAAGGCCTATCCGCTGAAGACGACGATATGGCGGAGCATGCAAGGCATTGATATGGCTATAGTTGAATTGGATGTCAGCCTTCAAAAGCTCATTGCGGATGGCATACAACCGTTAAAACTGGCGAGTGAGACACCAACGAATGGCAGCGATGTCTTGATCGTGGGGGCACCAACAGGTTTCGACCAAATCACATTGCGCATGGCGGCTTGTACTTTGCAGCCCACCCTGGACCTTGTTGAAGGACCATGGGTGTGGCGGAACACCTTTATGACTCGCTGCAAGGACATTCGAGGCGGCAGCTCCGGAAGCCCCGTGCTGGATCGCTATTCAAACGAGATCGTAGGGGTAGTGGGAACAGGAAATTTCGAGGCGGATATTGTCCCATGCCGCGATCATGCGCCCTGCACGCGCGTTGGAAATGACTATGTGGCGGTACACGAAAATGTGTATGGCAACCCCACGGCGCTTCTCAACGGGTGTTTCTCACAAGGCCGTATCGCTCCAAATCCGCCATCGTCCTGCCAACTCTACCCGGCTTTTACCGTTGACGGTGGCGCAGCCGAGCTGGACAGATACAAGAGAGTTAAACAGCTCAATAATGGTTCCATAGTCATCCCGACCTGGAACTATCGATTTTCGATCAGCACTCCCTTCTACCGTCATAAAACCGTTTCCTCCGCAATGAAATGCGAGGAAGCCGAAAATTACAGCGATCCAACAAGTTCAACAGATGCACAAATCAATTCTGAGATAGGTACGAAACCTGGATTCTATTTTCTATGCATTTTAGGTCTGGAATCAGCTGAACAGCACGCCTCAAGAGGCCTCTTGAAAAACGCGTTGTCTTTACCCGTAGAGATATTGGATAACACACCAACCGCGCAGGCCAACTTGTCCATTGAAAGCGACGTGTTTGTAACACTGGCGAAAGCAGAAGAGCCGTATCGGACCTACTCCATCAAGTTTGGTCCTGTAGAAACAACGGACTGTCATCAACCCGAAAAATACATTGAAAACATGACAATGGACTTCTTTATTCCGAGCGAGAAACTTCCGGGAAAGCTTTGCGTCATTGCCTACGACAAATCGGGACAGGCGTCCGAACCGAGGATCGACTTACTGAGCCCGGTGACTGGAACTCATAAGGCTGCGTCATCCAACGCTCAAGCTGCCCCATAACATCGGCCCGGAGCGTTTTCTCCGGGCCGCGGGCCTTCATCGCATCACGATTCCGCGATGGGCCATATAGGCCTTGGCTTCCTGAACGGTGTATTCGCCGAAGTGGAAAATACTCGCCGCCAATACCGCACTGGCGTGGCCTTCAAGAATACCGTCGGCCAAATGCTGCAAGTTGCCGACACCACCGGAGGCGATCACCGGAATCCCCAGCGCATCACTGATAGCGCGGGTGACACCCAGATCGAAGCCGTTTTTCATGCCGTCCTGGTCCATGCTGGTCAGCAGGATTTCGCCGGCACCGAGACCTTCCATTTTCTTCGCCCACTCAACGGCGTCGAGGCCGGTTGGCTTGCGACCACCGTGGGTGAAGATTTCCCAGCGCGGGGGTTCACCCGGACCGGAAACTTTCTTGGCGTCGATCGCGACGACAATGCACTGCGAACCGAAATGCTGCGCCGCTTCGCCGACGAATTCCGGGTTGAACACTGCAGCGGTGTTGATCGAGACCTTGTCCGCACCGGCGTTCAGCAGATTGCGAATGTCCTGCACGGTACGCACGCCACCGCCCACAGTCAGCGGGATAAACACCTGGCTGGCCATGCGCTCGACGGTGTGCAGCGTGGTGTCGCGGCCGTCGACGCTGGCAGTGATGTCGAGAAAGGTAATCTCGTCGGCACCCTGCTCGTCGTAGCGACGGGCGATTTCCACCGGGTCGCCGGCATCGCGAATGTTCTCGAACTTGACGCCCTTGACCACCCGGCCGTTATCCACGTCCAGGCAAGGGATGATGCGTTTGGCCAGCGCCATGGTGAGTCCTCAGCCTTTGTACGAATCGCAGAAAGCTTGCGCTTCAGCGACATCGAGGGTGCCTTCGTAGATCGCCCGGCCGGTGATGGCGCCGATGATGCCTGGTGCCTTGGCGTCGAGCAGCGACTTGATGTCACCCAGATTGTGGATACCGCCGGATGCAATGACCGGGATCTTCGTCGCAGCAGCCAGAGCAGCGGTGTAAGAGACGTTGCAGCCCTGCATCATGCCGTCTTTGGCGATGTCGGTATAAACGATCGCGGACACGCCGTCGGCCTCGAATTGCTTGGCCAGGTCGATGACCTGCACGGTGCTGATTTCAGCCCAGCCGTCGGTGGCGACAAAACCGTCTTTGGCATCCAGGCCGACAATCACTTTGCCCGGGAACGCGCGGCACGCTTCGGCGACGAAGGCCGGATCTTTCACGGCCTTGGTGCCGATGATCACGTAGCTCACACCCGCTTTCACGTAGTGTTCGATGGTTTCCAGGGAACGGATACCGCCGCCGATCTGAATCGGCAGGTTCGGGTAGCGCTTGGCGATGGCGGTGACCACTTCGCCGTTGACCGGCTGGCCTTCGAAGGCACCGTTCAGGTCGACCAGATGCAGACGACGGCAACCGCCCTCCACCCACTTGGCAGCCATGCTCACCGGGTCATCGGAGAACACTGTGGAATCTTCCATGCGGCCCTGGCGCAGACGAACACAGGCACCGTCTTTGAGATCGATAGCGGGAATAATCAGCATCTGGCAAACCTTCAAATTCGAGTGTTCAGCTTCGCTCGGAAATCAGTTTTTCTCGAGCGCCCACAGGTCGCTTTCGATGCTTTCGAACCTCTCTTTGAGGTGCGTCTGCACATCGAAAATCGCCCTGTTGTAATAGTGCGGAGCAATTTCGCGGGTAAACAGCTCAAGGATTTCAGCCGCTTCGAACGAACCCAGGTCCAGTTCGAAGCGGTCCTCCATGAAGCGCTTGATCTTGTGATTGGCCTCGCTCTCCTGCTCGGGAGTGAGGGTCAGGATCGGCGGCTTCTTCTTGGCAGCCATTTACCAGCGGCCATCCCACGCGGCGAAATTCTGCAGCAATTGCAGGCCATGGGTGTGGCTCTTCTCCGGGTGGAACTGCACGGCGAAACGCGAGCCATCGGCCAGCGCGGCGGCGAAATCGACCCCGTAATGACCGCTACCGACCACCTGCCGCGCATTGCCGGCAGCGATGTAGTAGCTGTGCACGAAGTAGAAGCGCGCCAGGTCCGGAATGTTGTGCCACAGCGGGTGAATCACCGTCTGCTTCACTTCGTTCCAGCCCATGTGCGGCACTTTCAAATGTTCGCCGTCTTCGTGCAGATCCTTGCCGAAGAACTTCACCTGGCCTGGAAACAGGCCGATGCAGTCGACGCCATCGTTCTCTTCGCTGCTGTCGAGCAAGGCTTGCATGCCCACGCAAATGCCAAGGAACGGACGGTCCTGGCTGACTTCACGTACCAGCGAATCGAAGCCCAGGCGACGGATCTCCGCCATGCAATCACGAATCGCACCAACGCCGGGGAATACCACCCGGTCGGCTTCGCGAATCACGTCGGCATCGCTGGTGATCAAGACCTTGCCGGCACCGACGTGCTCGAGGGCCTTGGCCACCGAGTGCAGGTTGCCCATGCCGTAATCGATAACCGCGACCGTCTGCATTACAGAACGCCTTTGGTCGAAGGCATTTGCCCGGCCATGCGGTCATCCAGCTCCACGGCCATGCGCAGCGCGCGGCCGAAAGCCTTGAACACGGTCTCGATCTGGTGGTGGGTGTTGTGCCCACGCAGATTGTCGATGTGCAGGGTGACGTTGGCGTGGTTGACGAAGCCCTGGAAAAACTCCTGGAACAGGTCAACGTCGAAGCCGCCGACGGTAGCGCGGGTATACGGAACATGCATCTGCAGGCCAGGACGGCCGGAGAAATCGATCACCACACGCGACAGCGCTTCATCGAGCGGCACGTAGGCGTGGCCGTAGCGACGGATGCCTTTCTTGTCGCCGATGGCTTTGGTGAAGGCCTGACCCAGGGTGATACCGACGTCTTCCACCGTATGGTGGTCGTCGATATGCAGGTCGCCCTTGCTGACAATATCCAGGTCGATCAGCCCGTGACGGGCGATCTGGTCCAGCATGTGCTCAAGAAAAGGCACACCGATATCAAATCGGGCCTTTCCGGTGCCATCCAGGTTGATCGAGGCTTTGATCTGGGTTTCCAGAGTGTCGCGCTCGACAGACGCCATACGTTCGGCCATCACCAGCTCCGCAAAAAATCATTGGGGCGAAAAAGGCAGCCATTATAGGGTCGCGGGCGCTAAACAGAAACACGGGAGGTGATATCACTGACGGAGTGAACCCCGTGTTGTCGGGGATAGACATGTCCGTACAAGCATCTCAGGACCACTGATCGCTCACACGCAGAGCGTGTGAGCGATCAGTTACAGGGGCGATGTGTTTACTTAGTGGAAGAGGACAGCCGTTTTCTGCAGGGTCACCCAAACACCCCACGCCAACGGAATCCCTACCACCAGCCACGCAGCCACCGCCAATGGTTTGGTGCCCGCATCCGCTTTCCACTCCAGCACGGTGCTGGCGTCAGCACCCTTGTCGTGGCCCAGCGCCTGTTCGGCGGCCAGTTCGGCGTCGGTCATGAAGTACTTGTCCGCCACCGGGCGCACCAGCAGGTTGCAGATGAAACCCAGCACCAGCAGGCCCGCAAGGATGTACAAGGTGATGTCGTACGCTGCGGCACGTTCAACACCGATGCTCAGCTGATATTCACGCAGGTAGTTCACCAACACCGGCCCCAACACACCCGCCGCCGCCCAGGCTGTCAGCAGACGACCGTGGATCGCGCCGACCATTTGCGTACCGAACAAGTCCGCGAGATAGGCAGGAACAGTCGCAAAACCACCGCCGTACATCGACAGGATGATGCAGAACGCCGCCACGAACAGCGCAACGCTGCCCAAGTGACCGAGGTTCGGGATCAGCGCGTACAGGGCGAAACCCAGGGCGAAGAACACAAAATAGGTGTTTTTGCGACCCAGGTAGTCCGAGAACGAAGCCCAGAAAAACCGGCCACCGATGTTGAACAGGCTCAGCAGACCGGTGAAACCGGCAGCAATGGCGGCGATCGAGGCCAGTTGCGAAGCGTCCAGTTGACCGAACGTCAGGTCGTTGCCAAGCAATTTGCCGGCGAACACTTCCTGCAACAGCGGCGAAGCCATGCCGAGGATGCCGATACCCGCCGAAACGTTCAGGCACAGCACCAGCCATACCAGACGGAATTGCGGGGTTTTCCACGCCACATTCACGTGGACGTGCCGGTGAGTGATCATCGCGTTCGAAGCTTTTTTCGCCGGAGCCGTCCAGCCCTCAGGCTTCCAGCCGGTTGGCGGAACGCGGTAGGACAGTGCGCCACCGATCATGAACACGAAGTAGATAGCGGCCATCACCAGGAAGCTCTGCCATACGCCCACACTGGTTGGCGAAGCAAAGTGGCCCATCAGGGCCGCAGCCAGTGGAGCACCGACCATCGCGCCACCACCGAAACCCATGATCGCCATGCCGGTCGCCATGCCGCGCTTGTCCGGGAACCACTTGATCAGGGTCGAGACCGGCGAGATGTAGCCCAGCCCCAGGCCGATACCGCCAATGACCCCGGAGCCGATCCACATCAGCCAGATCTGGTGGGTATAGACCCCCAGCGCCGAAATCAGCAGACCGCCACACCAGCACAGTGCCGATACAACACCTGCCTTGCGTGGGCCTGCGTGTTCGAGCCAACCGCCCCAGATCGCTGCCGAGCAACCCAGGAAGATGAAGAACAGGGTGTAGATCCAGCCGAGCATCGAGATCGGCCAGTCGCATTGCGACGAAAAGACCTGAGCGATGAAGCTCATGTCCGGCGCGCAAGCCACGGCTTTGGTGACGCCCAGGGCTTTGGACAGCGGCAGCCAGAACACCGAAAAGCCATAGGCCATGCCGATGCAGAGGTGGATGGCCAGAGCGGCCGGTGGTACAAGCCAACGGTTAAAACCGGGCTTGGCGATGATGCGTTCCTTGGACAGGAACGCGGGCCGGTCGGCAAAGCCGTCCGCCGTAATGCTCGTAGTCATGGTGTTTCCCCCAATTATTAGTAGGGTTCGCCAGCCGCTCCTCACCCCCAGCCTTTATGCACGCAGACATGACTGTTTTTAGGTGAAGCTTCATTTTAGTGCGACATCACGTCGCAGAAGGACGGACGAACGGGCAGAGGTTACCATTTGCACGTGACAGAAAAACCAAACTGATATCACGTTTTGTATGTCATCCGATCTCGTACCACTGGATGAACATTGTTTTCACGGGGAATGGCTCCGTTTAACTTCACAGGAATTTCCATGCCGATCATTGTCGAGCTGCTGAACCAGGTCACTTATCAGGATCAGCAAGATCTGCAGAAGATCTACCGCGATGCCCCGAGCTGGCTGTTTGCGCCGTTTACAGGGGATGCTGAGCTGATCGAAAGCTGCTTGCGGGACGGCTCGCTGGTCGCCGGACGCTTCAACGATCGGTTGCTGGGCGCAGCACGTCTGCAACGGCACCATGACACCTGGCATTTGTCCCATTTATGTGTACGAAAAATCACCCGCCGCCGTGGTGTTGCCGAGCGCCTGGTAAGCGAAGCGCAGAAAATGGCGGTGCAATCGGGCGCGACATTGCGCCTGCTCGCGCCCGCCGGGCACCTAGAAGCCCAGGCGCTGGCGGCTAAGCTGAAAGTGCCGCTGGATGCGCTCCCGACATGATCGCTGACCGGGCGGCCACTTCGGGGCGCTATACTCCCCGGCTAAATTTCGAATTCGACTAATACAAGGACTCGCCCATGAAAGCGTTCGGCAAAATCCTGGGTCTGGTACTTCTCGGGCTGTTGCTGATCATTGTGGCGCTGGGCTTTGCCCTGACCCACTTCTTCGATCCCAACGACTACAAAGACGAGATTCGCCAGATAGCCCGCGACAAGGCCCACATCGAGCTGACGCTCAATGGCGATATCGGCTGGAGCCTGTTCCCCTGGCTGGGCCTGGAATTGCACGAAGCCAGTGTGGCGACCCTGGCCAAGCCCACCGAGCCGTTTGCTGACCTGCAGATGCTCGGTCTGTCGGTCCGTGTGATTCCGCTGCTGCGCCGCGAAGTGCAGATGAGCGATGTGCGCGTCGAAGGCCTGAACCTGCGCCTGAACCGTGACAAGGACGGCCACGGCAACTGGGAAGACATCGGCAAGGTGCCGGCGCCTGCGGCTGCGACGACCTCGACCACAACGCCCGCCACTACCGGCGAACCCGCGCCAACGACCACCGCCCAGGCCGAAAAACCGGCTCAACCGGTCCGTCTGGACATCGACAGCCTGACCGTCAACAACGCCCGCGTTGAGTACAGCGATGAGAAAACCGGCAAGCAGTTCAGCGCCGAAAGCATCCAGCTGAGTACCGGCCCGGTTCATGACTCGACCAACATCCCGGTCAAACTCACGGCGTTCCTGGGTACCAACCAACCGGTTCTGCGGGTGCGGACCGAGCTGGCCGGCGAGCTGCGCTTCGAGCGAGCGCTGCAACGCTACAAGTTCGAAGACATGAAACTCTCCGGCGAAGTCTCTGGCGATCCGCTGCAAGGCAAGACCATGACCTTCGCCGCTCAAGGTCAATTGCTGCTGGACAAGGCCGCCAACGTCGCCGAATGGACTGGCATCAAGATCTCCGCCAACCAGTTGCGCGCCTTGGGTGAACTGAAAGCCAACGACCTCGACAAGACCCCGCAAATCAGCGGTGGCCTGTCGATTGCCCAATTCGATCTGGCGAAATTCGTCGACAGCATCGGCCAGAAACTCCCGGCGATGGCCGAAGGTAGCCTGAGCAAAGTTGAACTGGTCAGCCAGGTTGCCGGCACGCCGACCAGCCTGTCGCTCGATAACATCAACCTGAAACTCGACGACAGCAACTTCAGCGGCCGCATCGCCATTGAAGACTTCGCCAAGCAATCGCTGCGGGCAACCCTCAAGGCTGACACCTTCAACGTCGACCGTTACCTGCCGCCGAAATCCGCCGAAGCCAACAGCGCAACTCAGGTGCGCAAGGCCGAAGTGGCCAGCACCGAGGCCGATGCCCTGGCCGGCCCTGGCAGCACACCGCTGCCGCCATCACCAACCAAAGGCCCGTGGAGCAGCGACCGCCTGTTCCCGGTGGAGCGCCTGAGCAAACTCGACGTGGACGCCGACCTGACCTTCGGCCAACTGACCCTCGACAAACTGCCGATTCAGAACGCGGCGCTCAAGGCCAACGGCCAGGGCGGCTTGCTGACCCTGGAGAACCTGCGCGGCGATCTGTACGACGGTAACTTCGAAGCCAAGGGCACCCTGGATGTGCGCCAGCAAGTGCCGACACTGAACATGCAGACGCGCATCAACAACGTGCCGGTGGAGAAAATCCTCGAGGGCCAGGGGAAAAATCCACCGGTCAAAGGCCAGGTCACGCTCAACAGCACCCTGACTGGCAGTGGCAATAGCGAGAGCGCGCTGATCGACAGCCTCAACGGCAACGCCAGCTTCGTCATCAACAACGGCATGCTGCTCAATGCCAACCTTGAGCAACAACTGTGCAAAGGCATCGCCACCCTGAATCGCAAAACCCTCAGTGGCGAACCACGGGGCAAGGACACTCCCTTCGAGGAGCTCAAGGGCAACCTGACTTTGCGCAATGGCGTGGCCAATAACCCGGACCTGAAAGTGCGCGTCCCAGGCATGACCGTGAACGGTAACGGCGACATCGACCTGCGGGTGCTGGGCATGGATTACCGCCTGGGCATCATCGTCGAAGGCGACAAGAGCGACATGCCAGACCCGGCTTGTCAGGTCGGCGAGAAATTCGTCGGCATTGAATGGCCGCTGCGCTGCCGTGGCCCGCTGGAGTTGGGCGCCAAGGCTTGCCGCCTCGACAGCGAACGCATGAGCCAGGTCGCCAGCAAGCTGGCCGGCGAGCGCATCAGCGAAAAAATCGACGAGAAGCTTGGCGATAAAGTCAGCCCGGAACTGAAAAACGCGCTCAAGGGGCTGTTCAAGCGATGAGAGCCGAGCAGTTTTCAACGGCCGTGCTGGATTGGTACGACCGCCATGGCCGCCACGATTTGCCTTGGCAACAGGGCATCACCCCTTATCGGGTGTGGGTCTCGGAAATCATGTTGCAGCAGACCCAGGTCAGCACGGTGCTGAACTACTTCGACCGGTTCATGGCCTCGCTGCCAACCGTCGAAGCCCTGGCCGCAGCACCGGAAGACGAAGTACTGCACCTGTGGACCGGCCTCGGTTACTACACTCGCGCGCGCAACCTGCAAAAGACCGCGAAGATTGTGGTCGCCGAATATGGCGGCGAGTTTCCCCGTGATGTGGAAAAACTCACCGAGCTGCCGGGTATCGGCCTGTCCACCGCCGGGGCGATTGCCAGCCTGAGCATGGGTATCCGCGCGCCGATCCTCGACGGCAACGTCAAACGGGTGCTGGCGCGTTTTACTGCGCAAGAGGGTTATCCGGGCGAGCCGAAGGTCGCCAAACAGCTGTGGGCGAACGCTGAGCGCTTCACGCCACATGATCGGGTCAACGCCTACACCCAGGCGATGATGGATCTGGGCGCCACGCTCTGCACCCGCAGCAAACCGAGCTGCCTGCTCTGCCCGCTGGAAAAGGGCTGCGAAGCACACATGCTCGGCCTGGAAACCCGCTACCCGATCCCCAAGCCACGCAAAGCCGTGCCACAGAAGCGCACGCTGATGCCGATGCTCGCCAACGGCGATGGCGCGATTCTGCTTTACCGACGCCCTTCCACGGGCCTGTGGGGCGGTCTCTGGAGCCTGCCGGAACTCGATGACCTCGACGACCTGCAACATCTGGCTTCGCAGCACTCGCTGGAACTGGGCAGCCAGCAGGCACTGCCGAGCCTGGTGCACACCTTCAGCCACTTTCAGTTATCCATCGAACCCTGGCTGGTGCAGGTCCAGGAGGCCGGTCATCACGTGGCCGAGGCCGACTGGCTCTGGTATAACCTCGCCACCCCGCCGCGCCTGGGCCTTGCCGCCCCGGTCAAAACCTTGCTCGAGCGCGCGGCCGCCGTATTGAACGCAGGAGAGTTGCAATGACCCGCACCGTAATGTGCCGCATGTACAAAGAAGAACTGCCAGGCCTTGAGCGCCCACCGTACCCGGGCGCCAAGGGTCAGGATATTTTTGAGCACATATCGCAAAAGGCCTGGGCCGACTGGCAGGACCACCAGACCAAGCTGATCAACGAAAAACGCCTGAACATGATGAACGCCGAAGACCGTAAATTTCTTCAGGGCGAGATGGACAAGTTCTTTTCCGGTGAGGAATACGCCAAGGTCGAAGGCTACGTTCCGCCTGCTCAATAATTGATCAAAATCCGGGGTCGGCACGTAAGCGACGGTAATAATTAAATATTTTTTGAAAACTTGCTTGACGACCCCCTGAAAAACCCGTTTAATGCGCCCCGTTGCCCAGATAGCTCAGTCGGTAGAGCAGGGGATTGAAAATCCCCGTGTCGGCGGTTCGATTCCGTCTCTGGGCACCAAATACCGAAAACCCTGAATCGCAAGATTCAGGGTTTTTTTATGCCTGCGATTTAATCGGACATCACGCAAGCCAGCTCTCCTGACTAGTTTTGACCGCCCCAGTGGAAAACCAGATTGCGAGCGGCACCACTGCCCACATCCGCTGTATCACGCCGCACCTCACCTTTATGCGTGGCGATAACGGTGTACTTGCCGGCAGGCAGCTGAACGTAAACCAACGGTCCAGCCTCACTCAGTGTCAGCACGGTCTGCCCTGCGGCTTTCTGAATAACCAGATCCACATCGGGAACGTATTCGTCCTGAGGCCCGGTGGAGAATGTCATGTGCAGGTTGTAGCCCTTGGTTTGCTGAATGGCTTTAGCCTCGTCCTCTCCAATCCCCCCGGACAGGTAGGTAATCCCGTTTTGTTGTTGCTGCTGGACTTGCACGGCCGAGCTGTCAATTGGCTCAAGGCTGGCGGCGTTAAGCGCGACTGGCAACAGCAGTAGGCCGACAGCGGCGATGGGCAGCATGAATGAATGGACGTACTTCATGATGGCGACTCCCGGGTTACGTAGAACCCACTCGTTACTCCTTTTAGATTTATCGCCGAATACTCAAGTTTTAGAACGATTCGGAATTGAGCTCACTGCGAATCGGACTACACGATTTACTCCTCAAGTACGAGCTGTAGTCGGTGGTGTCCTGCAAGACGAATCCGGTATTTCCTTCCGATTTACCAGCAGCGCCCGGCATCCCCGACTATCACTCTCTTGCCATCCTCTTGCGCCTGTTCCCTCCAGCTGCGGAAGATGTCATGAGCCACCTCAAACCCGATAACACTCAAGATCCACAAATGGCTTCACTGCTCGGCAGTCTTGGCGAACTGATCCGTGAAGCGCGTCAAAAGGTGCTGAGAGCGGTCGATACCGTTCAGGTGCAAACCTGTTGGCAGATCGGCCGGCATATTGTGGAATTCGAACAGGAAGGCGCTCGGCGGGCGGCTTATGGCAAGCAGCTGCTATCGACGCTGGCCAAAGTCCTGACTTCCGAGTTTGGAAAAGGTTTTGACGAACGCAATCTGCGATACATGCGGGACTTTTATCAGACCTTTCCAATTTGGAACGCAGTGCGTTCCGAATTGAGCTGGACCCACTACCGCAGGCTGCTGCGAGTCGACAACGACAACGCTCGCCACTGGTACATGAACGAATCAGCGCTCCAGAACTGGTCAAGTCGCGCCCTCGAGCGTCAGATCAACACCCTCTACTACGAGCGCCTGCTGGCGAGTCGCGACCGGTCTGCCGTCAAACAGGAAGCCGCCATCAACATCCAGCAAATGAACGCCAGCCCTCGGGATTTCATCCGGGACCCCGTGCTACTGGAGTTTCTCGGCCTGCCCAATGCGGGCCTGGTTCAGGAAAGCGAACTTGAACAAGCACTGATCGATCAACTTCAGGGTTTTCTGCTCGAACTGGGCAAAGGCTTCGCCTTCATCGCTCGCCAGCAACGCATCAGTACCGAGAGCAAAGACTTCTACATCGATCTGGTGTTCTACAACTACCTGCTCAAGTGCTTCGTCATCTTCGACCTCAAGCGTGGCGTACTGACCCACCAGGATGTCGGCCAGATGGACATGTACGTGCGCATGTACGACGACCTCAAACGCGGAGAGGAGGATGGCCCCACCGTCGGCATCATTCTCTGCGCACAGAAAGATGAATCGGTGGCGCGCTATTCAGTACTGCAAGGCAATGAACAGCTGTTCGCAAGTACCTACAGACTGGTGCTGCCGAGTGAGGAGGAACTTCGCACAGAACTGGATCGGGAATGGGCGGTGCTTGAGGAACGGTTACTCAAACGCCCCCGATAAGCGCGGGCAGATTGTTCATAAACGGCATGACGACTATGGTGAGTAGCTCGCCGCCAAGGTTCAAATCCGATGAACTTACAGGACATGCCCTCACTGGCCCCGACTCAATTCGAGTTGCCGTTGCCCACCCGCACACCCGGCGAATCCTTCAAGGAGCCCGCCGCCGACGGCTTCCTCCTTGGCGGCTTCACCTGGCGGCACGCCCTTCAAGACCCGTCCCGCCCGGTGGTGATCATCAACGCCGCCACCTCTGTCCGTTGCCGGCACTATTCGCGCTTCGCCGATTACCTGTTCGCCAACGGCTTTGATGTGATCACTTATGACTACCGTGGCATCGGCGAGTCGCGTCCCGCATCGCTGAAAGGGCTTGAGGCCACATGGTCCGACTGGGGCGCGCTGGATTTCGAGGCGATGCTGCAAAAAGCGCAACGCGAATTTGCGGGACAACCCATCAATGTCGTCGGCCACAGCTTCGGCGGCTGTGCTGCGGGACTGGGGGCCTCCGGGCATTTGATCCGACGCCTGGTGACAGTGGGCGCGCAGTTCGCTTACTGGCGCGACTACGCCCCCGCTCATCGCTGGCGGATGTTCGCCAAGTGGCACGTGGTGATGCCGTTGATGACGACGCTTTGCGGCTACTTCCCCGGCAAACGCCTGGGTTGGCTCGAAGACACCCCCGCCGGCGTGGTTCGCGACTGGAGCACACCCAGCGACCGATATGAGAAGCGCCCCAGCGGTCGTCTCATCCACGCCAGAACCGGTCGGCTCCCCTTCGCCAACGTCAGCGCACAAACCCTGGCCATCAGCCTCAGTGACGATCCCTACGGCACGACACCCGCTATCGAGCGCCTGCTCGGCTACTTCACCAATAGTACAAATACCCACCTGAGAATCGCGCCTGAGGACATCGGCGAAGAAGAAGTCGGACATTTCGCCTTTTTTCGCAGCGCATACCAAGCCACACTATGGCCCATTGCATTGTCCTGGCTGCAGACCGGCGAGCTGGCCCCCGATACACCCGGGCGGCGAATGCCACGCAACTGATTTGATGCGCCCTCTCAACGAATTACGGAACGACGCCCATGGCCTCCGCCAACAAGCAGAACAAACGCGCCTCCCGCGCCAAAGCCAAGGCCAAGCAGAACCGCACCCAGCGGGCCGCCGCGCCGGTCGAGCTGGACCCGAACGACGATCGCATCGACTTCGAATCGGTGGACCTGACCGAACTGTTCAAAAAAATGATCGACGCCGAAAAGTCCAGCCAGCAGGCCATGTGCACAGCCTTCCTTGAAGACCCACTGCTGGAGCTGGTGTACGAACAGGAAGGCGAAGAAGGCGCGATGGACTTCATCCTCGCAGCGCTGATCGAATACCGCCAATGGTCCACCGAGACCGACGAGGCCGGTGCGCTGGCGTGGATCGAATCACCGGCCTTCCAGGCTGATTACGTGGCGGCGTCCGACGCCATCGCGGCCCAAACCCAACAGAAAACCCACTG
Organism: Pseudomonas sp. GW822-FHT07A10; assembly: GCF_058798795.1. NCBI lineage: Bacteria > Pseudomonadati > Pseudomonadota > Gammaproteobacteria > Pseudomonadales > Pseudomonadaceae > Pseudomonas > Pseudomonas sp. GW822-FHT07A10. Next base: position 219,117 of record NZ_JBXAKV010000008.1, on the reverse strand, counting down.
AGTTCCCATGGCATCCCTGAATAAGCAACAGAAACGCGCCAAACGTGCAAAGGCCAAAGCCAAACAGATCCGCATGGTCGGCAGAAAGCCTGCCGATCTGAACGATGACCTGGGTGAGATCGGGGAGCCGATCCCGGAATACACCCTGGCGATGTTCAGCAAAATGCGTGACGCCGAAGCCACCAGCCGCAACGACATGCTGCTGACCCTGCTGTCGAACCTCGCCGGGATCATCAGCGACCATCCAGAACTGCTGGACATGGAAAACGCCGACAACGAAGCCATGGCCGCCACGCACCTGGCCGCCGACATGCTGATCGACTACCGCATGTGGGCCGACGGCATGGACCGCGATACCGCTCAGGCCTGGCTGACCGATCCACAATTCATCACTGACTTTGGCGATGCGCTGGACAGCTATCGTCAGTCGCTGGATGCGCAGGAAGAAAAGAGCGAGTAAACACGCCTTCTCTTCAGAACTAAAAACGGCCGCGTGTCATCACTGACAGCGGCCGTTTTGCGTTACGCGGTACGGATCAGCTCAGCACCACCGCGCCCAGTTTCTGCAGCTTGCGACGACGCGCCACAATCAAACCGGCAGCCACCACCAACACACTCAACAGACCCGTCGCGAGGATCTCCACGCGATGCGCTTCCTGGAACAGCATGATGGTCAGGGCGGCGATGATGAATACGATCACCGCGTAGGTCAGACCCGGGAACAACCACATGCTGAAGGCTATTTTTTCACCGCGAGCCATGCGCTGTTTGCGCATACGCAGTTGCGAAAACGCGATCACCAGGTACACCAGCAACGCGATGGCGCCAGAGCTGGCCAGCAGGAATTCGAACACGGCAGCCGGGGCCACGTAGTTGGCGAAGACTGCGAGAAATGCCGCAGCGGTCGACAACATCACGGCCCAATAAGGCGTGCCGCTGTTGTTGGTGCGCTGGGAAATGGCCGGCGCGTCGCCGCGTTTACCCAACGAGAACATCATCCGCGAAGCGGTGTAGAGCGCGGAGTTCAGGCAGCTGGTGACCGCAACCAGAACCACGATATCAACGATCAGCTTGGCATTCGGGATCCCCATGCGCTCAAGCACGGTCTGGTAAGAACCAACACTGGCCAGAATCGGGTCGTTCCATGGCACCAAGGCCACAACGATGAAGATGGAGACGAGGTAGAACAAGCCAATCCGCCAGATGACCGAGTTGGTCGCCTTGGAAATCTGCTGGCCAGGGTTCTTCGATTCCGCGGCCGCGATGGTCACGATCTCAGTACCCATGAAGGAAAACATGGTGGTCAGAATCGCGCCGAGCACCGCGCCCATGCCGTTTGGCAGGAAGCCTTGAGTGTCAAACAGGTGCGACACGCCGCTGACCTGGCTGGTGGGCAGGAGGCCGAAGATCGCCAGAATGCCCAGACCGATAAAGCCAATGATCGCCACGACTTTGACCAGGGCGAACCAGAACTCGAACTCGCCGTAGTTCTTCACGCTGAACAGGTTAGTCACCGTCAGCAGTAACGTGATGACCAAGGTGAAGGCCCAGATCGCCACGTTCGGGAACCAGGCATGCAGAATGGTCGCCGCAGCGTTAGCTTCCAGCGGGATGACCAAAACCCAGAACCACCAGTAGAGCCAGCCGATGGTGAAACCGGCCCAGTGACCGATCGCACGATCGGCATACGTCGAGAAGGAGCCTGTATCTGGCGATGCAACGGCCATCTCGCCGAGCATGCGCATGACCAGAACCACCAGCGCACCGGCGGCAGCGTAGGCCAACAGCACGGCCGGGCCTGCAGCGGCGATGGCGTGGCCGGAGCCGACGAACAGCCCGGCGCCGATAACACCGGCGATCGACAGCATGGTCACATGACGCGGTTTAAGCCCCTGTTCGAGGCCATTGGAGCTTTGCGTACTGCTCATTGAAACTACCTTTGCCTGGAAATCGATTCAGTCCACCCTGCCTGAAAATCCCTTGTCGTAAAAAGAATCCAACAGAGTGTTCCTTATTCTGCACGCAATAATTGCGCCAAAATGTTTCACGCCCCCGGTATACGCGGCCTGTGCGCCGATGGAGTGCTTATCGCAAGTCATTGAGATTAATGGCATTTAGCCAGAGCGTTACCTTGCCACCCACTTCAGGAACGAATCCATGCACCGGAAACACACCCAAAAAGGCAGGCGCGCACAATAAAAGTGCAGATCAGGAACGTTTGGCCGGTTAGCGCTTCCAACACCCCGCCAAAGCTGGCAACATCGCGCCTTTTTTTACGGGACAGCCGCACCCCATCGGGTTCAAACGGCTGTTCGGTTGATAGCAGCGCGACAGTCTGCTGTACCGATGCGACAACCTGCCACATGCCATCCGTTTACCGTCCCGAGCGCTGTTGGCTGCCATTCGAACGCTATGCTAGCTTGGCCGCCTCGCCAGGAAGGCGACCAACAGCAGGAGCGCAACACACTATGAGGAACGCACATGGCTGAGGCCACGCCCGCGCTTGAAATCCGCAACTTGCACAAACGCTACGGACAGCTTGAGGTGCTCAAAGGCATCTCGCTGACCGCCCGCGACGGCGACGTGATCTCGATCCTGGGCTCCTCCGGTTCCGGCAAGTCCACGTTCCTGCGTTGCATCAACCTGCTGGAAAACCCGCACCAGGGCCAGATCCTGGTGGCCGGCGAAGAACTCAAGCTCAAGTCCGCCAAGAACGGCGAACTGGTCGCTGCAGACGGCAAACAGATCAATCGCCTGCGCAGCGAGATCGGTTTTGTATTTCAAAACTTTAATCTCTGGCCGCACATGACCGTGCTCGACAACATCATCGAGGCCCCGCGCCGCGTACTCGGTCAGAGCAAGGCCGAGGCCATCGAAGTCGCCGAAGCCCTGCTGGCCAAGGTCGGCATCGCTGACAAGCGCCACGCCTACCCCGCACAACTCTCCGGCGGCCAGCAGCAACGCGCAGCCATCGCCCGCACTTTGGCGATGCAACCCAAGGTGATCCTATTCGACGAACCCACCTCCGCCCTTGACCCGGAAATGGTCCAGGAAGTACTTAATGTCATCCGCGCGCTGGCCGAAGAAGGCCGCACCATGCTGCTCGTGACCCATGAAATGGGCTTCGCCCGTCAGGTTTCCAGCGAAGTGGTGTTCCTCCACCAGGGCTTGGTAGAAGAACAAGGATCGCCGCAGCAGGTGTTCGATAACCCGCTTTCGGCGCGCTGCAAACAATTCATGTCCAGCAACCGCTAACGGAGCTACCCGCATGCAGAACTACAAAAAAATCTTCCTGGCTGCGGCCGTCACCCTGGCCTTCAGCGCCGGTGCCGCCGCCGAGACCTTGAAGATGGGCATCGAAGCGGCCTACCCGCCGTTCAACAATAAAGATGCCAGTGGCAATGTCGTCGGCTTCGACAAAGACATCGGCGACGCCTTGTGCGCCAAGATGAAAGTCGAGTGCACCGTGGTCACCTCCGATTGGGACGGCATCATCCCGGCCCTGAACGCGAAGAAGTTCGACTTCCTGATCTCCTCTATGTCGATCACCGATGAGCGCAAGCAAGCGGTGGACTTCACCGCACCGTACTACTCCAACAAACTGCAGTTCATTGCCAAAAAAGACGTCGACTTCAAGACCGACAAGGCTTCGCTGCAAGGCAAGGTGATCGGCGCCCAACGCGCGACCCTGGCCGGCACCTGGCTGGAAGACAACATGGAAGGCGTCGAAGTCAAACTCTACGACACCCAGGAAAACGCTTACCTGGACCTGACTTCCGGTCGTCTGGACGGCATCCTGGCCGACAAGTACGTCAACTATGAATGGCTGAAAAGCGACGCAGGCCGCGCTTACGAATTCAAGGGCGACCCGGTAGAAGAAAGCGACAAGATCGGTATCGCCGTTCGCAAGAACGACCCGATCCGCGAAAAGCTGAACGCTGCGCTGAAAGAAATCGTCGCTGACGGCACCTACAAAAAGATCAACGACAAGTACTTCCCGTTCAGCATCTATTGATTCTGACCTGCCTGACCGGCGCCGTTCGCTGACGGCGCCAGTCCTTGGCATTGCCTGCCGCGATTTGAAAAGAAATCCATGATTATCGACCTCTACGGATTCGGCCCGGCGCTCGCCGCTGGCGCGCTGATGACTGTGAAACTGGCACTCTCGGCCTTGTGCCTGGGGCTGGTGCTCGGTCTGCTCGGCGCCTTGGCCAAGACTTCCCCGTACAAGCCGCTGCAATGGCTTGGCGGCACTTATTCAACGCTGGTTCGCGGCATCCCGGAATTGCTCTGGGTGCTGTTGATCTACTTTGGCACAGTCAACCTGATGCGTGCGCTGGGTGAGTTCTTCGGCAACCCCGAGCTCGAACTCAACGCCTTTGCCGCCGGTGTGATTGCGCTGGGGCTGTGTTTCGGCGCCTATGCCACGGAAGTGTTTCGCGGGGCGATTCTGGCGATTCCCAAAGGTCACCGTGAAGCCGGTGTGGCCCTGGGCCTGTCGAAATTCCGCATCTTCACCAAGTTGATCATGCCGCAGATGTGGCGCATCGCCCTGCCGGGCCTGGGCAATCTGTTCATGATTCTGATGAAAGACACTGCGCTGGTATCGGTCATCGGCCTGGAAGAAATCATGCGTCACGCGCAAATCGGCGTGACCGTATCCAAGCAACCGTTCACCTTCTATATGGTGGCTGCCTTCATGTACCTGAGCCTGACCATTCTGGCCATGACCGGCATGCACTTTATGGAACGACGTGCCGCTCGCGGCTTCGCGAGGAGCACCCAATGAATTGGGAAGTCATCATCAAGTGGCTGCCAAAACTGGCTCAGGGCGCGACGCTGACCCTGGAACTGGTGGCCATCGCCGTGATTGCCGGGTTGCTGCTGGCAATTCCGCTGGGCATCGCTCGCTCATCGCGACTCTGGTATGTGCGGGCATTCCCCTACGGCTACATCTTCTTTTTCCGTGGCACGCCGTTGCTGGTTCAGCTGTTCCTGGTCTACTACGGCCTGGCGCAATTCGATGCGGTGCGTAACAGCTCGATGTGGCCGTACCTGCGCGATCCGTTCTGGTGCGCCACCGCGACCATGACCTTGCACACCGCGGCCTACATCGCCGAGATCCTGCGTGGCGCGATCCAGGCGATTCCACCGGGCGAGATCGAAGCGGCGCGGGCGCTGGGCATGTCCCGGGCCAAGGCGTTGTTCTACATCATGCTGCCACGTGCTGCGCGTATCGGCCTGCCGGCGTACAGCAACGAAGTGATCCTGATGCTCAAGGCCAGTGCCCTGGCCAGTACAGTGACCCTGCTGGAGCTGACCGGCATGGCCCGCACCATCATTGCTCGCACCTACCTGCCGGTTGAGATCTTCTTCGCCGCGGGCATGTTCTATCTGCTGATGGCTTACGTGCTGGTGCGCGGCTTCAAGCTGCTGGAGCGCTGGTTGCGCGTCGATGCCTGCCAAGGGCGTTGATGCCTGCGTGCTGACGGGCGAGCCCCTACTCGCCCGCTTCGCTGCGCTGGATGCTTTTCTGATCGAGCATCAGGCGCTGTGGAAGCCCCGACCGTTTACCCATCTGCAACTACCCTGGGAAGCGTCCTACCCGGAACTGGCGTTGTGGCTACGCGGGCGGTCGCTGGAAGATGCGGAAAACAGTCATAACCAGCCTGGCTGGCTCGATGCACCGGAGCCGTTTACTTCATTGGCAGCGATGTCTCTTGAGCTGAGTGCGGTAGGTGAATTGCCGGCTCGTGCACTCGAAGCGGCGGGCCATCGGCTGAATGTCGATGTACCGGGGCGCAAGTGGCAGCAGATTGAAGCGTTCGCCGGCTGCTTGCAGTTTGCCCGTGCACCGACGCATTGGCTGGACTGGTGTTCGGGCAAGGGCCATTTGGGGCGACGCCTGCTGCAAACTGGTCAACAACTGACCTGCCTGGAATACGACCCGGCACTGGTCGCCAGCGGCGAGGCACTCAGCCAGCGCCATCAAATGCATGCGCTGCATGTCGAACAGGATGTACTCGCGCCTGGCGCAGCCTCTTTATGTGAATGCCGATCACACACCCGTAGCACTACACGCCTGCGGGGATCTGCATGTGCGACTGATCCAGCTCGCCAGCGCCGCCGGTTGCAAACAACTGGCCATCGCACCGTGCTGCTACAACCGGATCAGTCTGAACACCTATCGGCCACTTTCCTGCGTGGCTGAGCGCTCCGACCTACACCTTTCCCTCGATGATCTTGCGCTGCCGATGAGCGAAACCGTCACCGCCGGCGCACGCGTCCGACGCCAGCGCGACACCTCCATGGCCCGGCGCCTGGGGTTCGACCTGTTGCAACGGCAATTGCGCGGCGTCGACGAATACCTGCCCACCCCTTCCCTGCCCAGCGCCTGGCTGGACAAACCTTTCGCCGATTACTGCCGCGATCTGGCCGCACTCAAAGACTTATCCACAGTCCGCACGCCAGATTGGGCCGCACTGGAAGCCGCCGGTTGGCAGCGACTGGCCGAAGTGCGCAACCTGGAGCTGCTGCGAGGCCTTTTCCGACGGCCGCTGGAGCTGTGGCTGGTACTCGATCGGGCACTCTTTCTCATTGAGCAGGGTTATGTCGTTCGTCTCGGCACCTTCTGCGAATCCCCGCTCACACCACGCAATTTCCTGCTCCTGGCAGAGCGCCCTTAAACAGCTGCAACCTGTGGATAACTCTGTTGATGGAATTATCGTGGATCCAATATCCACGCTGTTTTACGCCTAAAACACTACTGGTCATTTTTTGTTCACAAAAATAAAAAACCCGTAAAACAGGCATTTGCGGACAAATGAGAACGAGTCCACAAAAGCGCAATGATCAAGCAGATTCCGCCAGCCCGTTGTGCATAAGCATTCAATCAAAACGACATAACCGCCGAATTCCGGACATCACGGGCGGGAAATTGCGCCTTGTAATCCCTCTTGCTATACACGCATACGAGGGCGCCGACAGTGCGGCCATGAACAAGAAAAATCTTCGACCGTGACGTTCTGCAGAGGCCATCAATTCAGCCACCCCGTCACCAACACCAAAAACCACCTCCCCGCCGCCCTGCAACGCGCTGAACACGCCGAAGCGCAACTGCGGGCGATGCAAAACAGCCGAGCCTGGCGCACCCTGCAGAAACTCAAGAAAGTACTGCATCGCGCCTGACCGAAAGCCTGCGCAAAAATAGTCTGAATTCAGGGGTTTACAGAACCAACCCAATCGCTATAATCGTCGCCCTGACACGCCGGTATAGCTCAGATGGTAGAGCAACTGACTTGTAATCAGTAGGTCCCGGGTTCGATTCCTGGTGCCGGCACCACATTAGGCTCCATTGCATTCCACCGAATGCTCTGGAAGCCCCGAAAACCCGCCCTTTGGCGGGTTTTTTCGTTCCAGGACCCTCTGTCGGGATCCAACAAAATCCCCCTTCCCCGAGGGTATGTTAGGGGTACTGCGATTTCCCGGTCAGGAGCGCGTACCCCTATGCCACGTCTAGCGATCCCCCTCAGCGACCTGCAATGCCGCACGGCCAAAACCCGCGAACGCGCCTACAAACTGTTCGACGGCGGAGGCATGTACCTTTTCGTCAAACCCAATGGCGTGAAGACCTGGCGCTTAAAGTACACCAAGCCCAGCGGCAAGGAAGGCACGCTCATCATCGGCAATTACCCCATCGTTACCCTTTCCGTCGCACGACGTAAGCGAGACGAAGCCAAAGCGTTGCTGCTCGACAACCTCGACCCAATGGAAGAAAAGAAAAAGGCCAAGATCGTAGCCCAGCGGGCGGCACTGCTTTTCGAAACCGTTGCTCTGGAGTGGCACGCCGACATGTCCCGTCGCTGGACCGAAGGACACGCAAAAACCGTGATGAGCCGACTGCGTACCCACGTCTTCCCGCTGATCGGCCAACGGCCCATCGCCGAACTCGATACCCACGACCTGCTAGAGATCATCCAGCGCATCAAGGAACGCGGCACTATGGATGTGGCGTTAAGGGTACAGAACTACTTATCCACCATCATGCGCGGGGCCAAAAGGGCTCGGCAGATCACCATGAATCCCGCGCTGGATCTGGCAGGCTCGATCCACGCGCCGCGCACAGTCCATCGCCCGGCCCTTTCCCTCAACCGCCTACCCGAACTGCTACACCGCATCGACAACTACAACGGCCGCGAGCTGACGCGCCTTGCCGTCCTGTTGACGCTGCACGTATTCGTCCGCTCCAGCGAACTGCGCTTCGCACGATGGAGTGAGTTCGATTTCCAACGTGCCATGTGGGAAATCCCCGACACGCGCGCAACGATTGAAGGGGTACGCAACTCCACACGTGGGACCAAGATGAACGGCGACATTCAAATGGTTCCGCTATCGCCGCAGGTCATCGAAATACTGGAGCGCCTGCGCAGCCTCAGTCGTTTTTCAGAGTTAGTGCTACCGGGCGACCACAAGTACTGGAAGCCCATGTCCGAGAACACGGTGAACACCATGCTCCGCAACGTCGGCTATGACACCAGCAAGGATGTGTGCGGCCACGGCTTCAGGACCATGGCCTGTAGCGCCCTACTGGAGTCCGGGTTATGGACCGACGCAGCCATCGAAAGACAAATGAGCCATAAGGAACGCAACCGCGTGCGCGCCGCGTATATCCACAAAGCTGAATTTCTGGAGCAGCGCCGGCTGATCATGGCGTGGTGGAGCAACTACATCGACGCCAACCGCCATGGGCATGTGACGCCTCACGAATTCGCTCACCCGGTCGGTGACAACATCACCGCCCTGCAAAAAAGCCGTGGCGCATTCAAACGTGGGTAAGCCTGTGAGATCACCGCAGTCCGCCCTTCCACGCGGGTCCATCCAAACAGGGCTGCAAAGCCGCCCTGCTTGGATGGACCTCACTTAAAAAATTAAAGCTCACGCAACTGTCTGTGGAAAACCACGGATTTCCACCGGTGGATAATTTCATCCACAGCCGCAGAGTTCCCGAAAATTCGAGCCTTGACCCGAATTATCCACAAGCGTAGAAAAGATCGGGCAAAGCGCTGTCGTTGACAGCAACCCAGGTAGCCAGAACCTTTAAGGCTACGCCACACAGTGGCGGTTCTCCCAAAGTGCGATTAGCGTCCGGCGGCTCGCACGGTCACTCACTGAGTGATGGATGCCTACTTCAGATCGTTGCCATTGCGGCAAATACATCCCCCTACCCAGCTGCCCTGCAGCAACCTTTCCGCTTGGCCATTTCACTGCGCCAACCTGCGCCCGTCTCTTTCTCCCGGAAAGAGACGGGCGCTCCTACCGCTGCTGCAGCCCATCTCGTACAAGGCTTTGCGGCATTCCCCCTCGTGACAATCGGCGTGACAAACACCGAAGTCACCAGCAACAGCGATGCAGATGATGGTGCCGCAGCCCACGGAATGGACTGCACCTGACTGACAGTCAGGCATGCCCCGATCATCGCATCACTGCTTTCACCCGACTCAGGATCTCGCAGCACCGGTCTCGTCAGCCAGTGCTGCCTCCACCCGCCCACTTCCTCGGAAGTGCTCAGGAGGCCAGATCATGAGATGCCCAAGCTCCCGGTCGTAAAGAGCCGCCAGTCCCGCGTTAGTGGACAACCCTCACAGGTCGCAGGGGCCTTGATCCCTGATAACACTCAACATTCTTGGCGGGATGACGTGGGGAAGGTTTTAAAAGTTTTGGCTTCGAGAGGAGTTCGATCATGGCATTGGTCGGTAGACGGGATGGGCGCAATTTTGGCTATGGACGGCAACTGAGTTATGCGGGGCCGCAAGCGCTGAAAGATCTGTTTGGCGGTGGGCATTACGGGACGGTCAAAGCGCACAGTGATCGCTGGCAGGCGTTTGTTCGGTGGTGTCGGTCGGAGGATGGACCAGGATTTAACGATGCGCAGCAGATTGATCGGCAGACCTTACTGGATTACGCAGGACACTTACGCCAGCAGGTTGCACAAAGAGCTATCTGCATCGCGACCGCGCAAAACCGATTGTCCAGCGTGAACCGAACCATGGCCGCGCTTCGCGGTGATCAGTCCGTGAAAGTACCGAGCCCAAGCAAGGCGTTGGGAATGCAGCGGGCCAGTGTTCGTCGCTCAGTGCCGCAAGGCCAAGACCGCGAACAGGTGAAGCGGATCATCGACGCGCTCTGCGAACAGAATCCCCGTGCCGCAGCCGTTATGCAGTTGGCACGCGCCACTGGCATGCGATTGCGCGAGGCGATTCTGGCCGACCTACCACGCCTCAAGCGCGAAGCCAAACATTACGGCAAGATCAATATCCAGGATGGTACCAAGGGTGGACGCTCGGGGGCATCTGCGCCTCGCTGGATTCAGGTAAATGTTCAAATCCACGAAGCACTCAGCTATGCCGAGCAGGTCTCTCCCAACGGTAGTTGCAACCTGCTGGCACCGAACGAAAGCTACTTCGACTTCCAACGGAGAGTCGTGCGACCCGTCCGAGACTTCCTATATACGAACAACCTCAAAGGCTTCCACGAACTGCGCGCGGCTTACGCATGCGAACGCTATGAGCAGATCACCTGTCACCTAGCGCCTATCAACGGCGGCAGATGCAGCCACCTAGATCTGCAACTCGATCGAGAGGCACGCTCACAAATCAGTTATGAACTGGGGCATGGTCGAATCGACGTGGTATCGGCCTACATTGGTGGTCGACAATGATCAGACTATTCGATATGGAGCTGTTCCTGGTGGGGGTCCTGACAGGGTCGCATGCCACACGCCAGCGCCATCTACGCCAAGCAAAGACCATTCAAGCCGCGATCTCTGATCGCTGGTACCGAGATAATCCATGGACGTAGCAGCACAAGCATCTCACCTGGTTTCTAAATCAACAAACAGCCGGCTCCCATTACTATTACCTTCTAACCTCGAGGCTGATAGTTCGTCGACTAGGAAAAAAATGGGTCTTAAACACTAACCCCCCTGACAGAAAAAATTATCGCATCAATGACCTTAATGGCCATAATACAAAAAAACTCTAACTCAAACTACCAAGTAGGTATATTAAACAATCTGCCAGAACTACCTTCGTCATGTAGCACGCGGGCTAGTTCATACTCCGAGAATACAACGCCATCTGGCACGTCGGAGTCGATTGTAGTCAAAATATACTGAATCCCAGAGAGACTCGATGCTGTTCGGACGTACTCAATAAACTCAATTTTCTTTCTATCGTCAAGTGTCTCCAACCCACCATCATGATATAAGAACCGCACAAATTCCATTTTTGAATACGCCATTGCGACAGCGATATCAAAGCCTATACACAGCATTTTTCTGTAGCTATGCCCATCACTCTCTCCAGTTATTCGTCCTAGACCATTTAAAAGACCAGCCGAATATTCCAAATTTCCTTCAGCATTTTGCTCAGTTATTAATACTCCGTCCTTATTTAATACTTCCGTTACAAAGTTCGCAAAATGCTCTTTGATCCCTTTATAGATTCCATCATTCGACCGGATGACCGAATCGCGATTCATCCTAATCTTCTCTACAACCTCATCTTTTTCTCGAATCAGCTTTCTACAATCAGCCTCCATACTTTTCACAGAAGAGTTCACTTCCAACCTTCGATTCAGCTCGTAAATGTAGGACTTCTGTTCAGAAAGAAGATCTGACACTTCTTGATACTTTAAAAAAACATCTTGCGAGCGTAGATACCCCAATTTCTTTGAGCGTTCTTCACTAAGCTCAGAAATAGAGCTAGCTATTTCAACAAGTTCGCTTTCCAGCTCCCCTATTTGCTGAAAAATAAACCCTTGACGCTCAATAGTTATTTTACGATTAAACTCTACCAGCTCCCCAAATGTTCGCTTAAGCTGACCATCAAATATAACACCCGACTCCTCGAAAAGCTGAGACAAACTGTCCAACTCGATTTTAACATCGCTCGATGCCAAGGACTTATTGAGTTTCTTTAACCGTGCAGAAAGATAGTATCTTAAATTATTAAGATCACTTATCTGTGAATTTATACCCTCCGCGAGTTCTTCAATATAAAGCACATCAGTGCTATCAAAATTAAAATTCTCCAACTGCCATTCCAAATCAGAAACTTGATTCTTTTTCACGTCAAGCAGGTTCAATATCGTTTCTTCTTGATCGCCTGCAGTCAAGCCTATAGCGGATTTTAGCTTAGCGATTTCCTCCCGCAGAGCCTCAACCTCGCTCTTTAGCAAGTAATTTCTCTTCAACGAATGCGAGTCAAATCCCAGAAGGTGTCCAACATATGGTTTCCAATAGACATGTTGCCCTCTATGCTTATCCAATTGAAAAACATCCGTGTAATCATCCTGACCTCTTAGACAGTAAGCGATAGCATCACGATAACTCCATGGATCAATAACCAAGAGATTAAGGTAAGAGTCAAGAACAAGGCGTGCTTTGTCGATTGCAAGATCACTATAATCCCAGAGCGCATCTTCTAAACCTCGAAAGCATTGTTTAGCTTTTGAGTGTTTCCTTAAAAAAATTCGAGTGTTTTTTGATACTCCGCGCTTTACAGTTAAAAACTCACCGGAGTTCAGCTTAAGCTCAATGTAAAATTCATATTTTTCAAACACAGGAAAAAATTCAAACAAGAAGAAAGTCTTGTGCCGCCCTTTCAACAAACAAAAATCAATAAGTTCTGCCAGTTTGCTTTTACCTAAATTATGGGCATCTGTCGATTTCAAGGTCTTATTAAAAACCCTACCAAGTATGACATTAAAACCATCATGGAAATCAACAGTAGAAAATTCGCTTTCGAAATTTGAATATATTCTAGAAATTTTCATGGTCCGACATACTCGATAAGATCATTCTTACGGTGATAATCAACCAACCCCAAAAGAAAAAGCAACTGCAAGCTCGGTTTAAATAAAATATTTGCCCTAGCATCGTAAGAATTAAGCTTTTCTAGCAAATCAGAATAGCTCTCAAATTTAGACTTCTTAATGGAGCCCAATAAAAAACCAGACACTGCCAGAACAGTGAGATCGGGATGAGAGTTCTTATTAGGCATTAGCAACATCATCATCTCCAATGTCGCAATGATAATACATATAATACATCATAGATCTGGTTAACTGTTTGTTCCCTTTTAGTTCAACATCCCGTTCCAACAGCAGTTCGATCAACTTCTCTAGCACAACATCAAAACTCTGACCAGGGATTCGAAGAGCGATAATTTTCGCAGCCAGTTCTTCAGATACGCCTAAGTATAGCCTCTGCAAATCATCGTTTTCAGGCATCGCGAGGAAGTCCTGGATGAGATACATGTCTTCAATTTTTCTTTTTATGAGCTTAGAATATTGATCAGAAAGACTATTTATCTCATTCTTTCTTTCAAAATCAGTTCTAAATATTCGGGTAGATATGTCGCGTTTAGTTATACCTCCTAAGCCATTACTAAGCCCTACTATAATACTAGCTAGGTCATCTGGCTCTATGTTCAAAGGCATCTCGAATGGGTTTAAACCGACAGCAGCTGGAATGTCGGGGTAGAATTTCAAATAATTTTCAAAACTCTCGATACCAACCAATCCAATATTCTGTTTGTCGAGGCCAGTCTCAAAAGAGATAAAGTTCTTGATGGCCTCATTCGCATTGCCTGGAAGCTTTCTATTTGAAAAAAGCAAATAGTTACTTAAACCATCGTTATCGATCAGTCCCTTAATCTTTAAAATCTCACCATTGACAGCCGACGAGGCGACTCCAAAGAAGTCAGGGTCTGAAAATTTCTTATTGTATGCCAGCGTATGTTTTGCTTGAATCACAGTTAAACCTTTCCACGGCTTTGATCTGCTTGGAAACAATTCTGCTTCTCCGTGAAAACGGGAATCGCGCCCACCATCTGGCCCATCAGAAAATGTTTCAGTGCCCAAACCTAACAGCCGATAACAAACGTGAATTACCAGAGTCTCAAATTGCGTCGGGGATAATTCACTATACTGATATTTCATACCTGCATCCTTCTCAGATATTTTTATTTCATGGATTACATAGAATATGAGGTTGAACACCATATTCCTTACAAGCACCAATGAAAGTATTGATCAGCCAGATCAACTGAATATAATGCGGCCGACACGTCCCTGTTTGCGCCAACTCATTAAATTGAGTTTCCAATACACTCTTTTTTAAAAATGGTGTTGCCAACACTATTTTTCTCACTGAGTTTTGATTGGATGTAATCGCGTTTAATGCGTTTTCAATATCTGTCCAATTTTTTCCGCCTCTGACTCTAGTGATTTGAGTGTTTTCGTAGAAACCTATCCAATCACGATCATGTTTTTCTCTAAATTCAATGGTATCAGCGAATGTGCGTCCAATATTTTTTAGGCCTTGAGCAACCACTTCATGAAAGCTACTTGCACCGTAACTTTCACCTTTAACAAATTTTGAATGTATGAACGATATCGCCGGAGGATTAGCATTGGGTTCAAAGAAAATATGGTCAGCCCATTCGTCATTCATATCGTCACATACAGTGACCCCATCAGGCAGGCATACTAAATCTTCAACCTTCCGAAACAACGATAACTCAGGAAATTTATCGATACCTGGTGGATACCTTCTATCCTCATTCTTTTCCTTTTCACTACGAACTCCAGAAAAATCGTAGTTAGGATTAAATATAGATAAGACCGCCGGCAAATTATTTAATAATTTCTTGTCTTCGAAACAGTCTCTTCCGAAGTAGGCATACTTCGGAGTATTAAACATGATCGAAAACGGCTTGTGGGTATTGATATATTTCGTCAATGACATGCTCTGTTCATTTTCAATATACAGCAAAATATTATCTGTGATTTTTGATTTGAATGAAGCCACCCGCTTTTGCAAAGTTACAGCGCCTGAAACTTCTTTCCCTTTAAAAACCATCGTCCCTCCCGCCACAACCTTAGCCGGCGTTTTGAAACAATCGAATAGACGCTTCATTTGAAGCGGGGACATCGCCTCCTCACCTCCACCGCGTAAAACCTTTATTTCCGATGCGGAGTTTCCGGACCTGATTAGCTCATCTAATTCGTCAAGATTAATAAACAATGCGATAGGCTCGAAACCTTTTTGGACAATTTCCTCAAGCGTAATAGGTGAGGCAAAGCCATTAATGAACTCGCTTTTGTTTGCAAGATTTTTAATTTCCTGCACCGTGGCCATTACCCACCTTACGACTTCATTTAAATTAGATCGTTTATCTCTCAGGGTTACTCTAGACGCGTTAGGTGTCAAAGTAATCGTATCCCCTTGCACCTTTATTCTAAAACTTTGTGGTATAGAACGGCTTGATGAGTTCGACGAAAGTATTCCATTTAGCCGTCGGGCTTCATACGCTCGGCTTCTAATGACAGCATCCGAAATCGCCATGTTACTCATTGTAACTTTTTCATACTCCGGGTCGTTTCGCCCTTGGAAATTTGTAAATTTCTCATACTCGAACTCATCTAAGAACTCGGAAAACTTCTTCTCCAGCGAGGAAACATGCTTCTTTATTATAGCTACAGCTGAATCGTACTCTACGATTAAGGCAAACGCGTACTTCTCCTCACGAATATCGGTCTGATCCAAAAATGAGGGTTCACTAACAATTTTGTAGGCGACCGCAGAACATAAAACAACTTCTTGATTAACAACCACCTCTTCCTTGATAATTCTTATTAAGAACCCACCTATTTTCTCAGAAGATATATCTTTAAATACTTCAGATATTTTCTTTTTTGTTATTTTTTTCTTAATTTTATAGAACTGTGCGCTTTTCCCAAGATAAACATTCGTGAAATCCATCTGCATACTTCCTTGTTAGTCGCAAGGCCACAATCATACCAAATGGCCTTGTGCCAGCCTAGAAATCTCGAACAGAAATAAGACAACGCTTCCAGCGCAAATCTGGAAGGCTGAAATTACATGACTTCAGGAAGCGTTATCTGAGCATTAAAGATATTAATTATCGGATAGGAGCAATTCTTATTCGACTCCAATAAAAACCATAACCAGCTGATTTATTTATAGTTACCGGTTGAGGAAGCCAAATTTTCCACCAACATCTAGACCCGCGAGAAACCTAGTCTCGCCGAAAACTACCGTTCGTCTGGTGCCGCACCATACAAAACGAAGGCGCGCAGAAATGCAGGCCCTTGTTGTTTCTAGCATTCAGAAAATCCAACGGCTACAGCCCCTGCAAGAGAGCTGACGCCAGCCTGCGATAAGGCCTGAAAGATCTTCAAAATTGTCGATTTTCGGGGGCATACCACGATTCCTAGCTTAAATGAATATGCATAGGCCAAATTAATCGTGGTATTTCCCGGATTTTCACAAATTGACAGAGGATTGTGTAAGGTGATTATCTCAAGGGTATTGAGCCTTGTAGGCTGATAGGCTGCAGGCGTAGTTTTTTCGGATCGACACAAACGGCAAGGATAGAATTTTGTCAGACCTGAATTTTGAAAAACAAGCGCAAGACTATTACAACAAGGCTCCCCTTATCATCCTAGGCAGCGGTGCATCGGCTGCCCATGGCATGTCTGGCATGTGGGCGCTTGCGAAGCACCTGGTCGCAAATACCGACATTTCAGGATTATCCGCTGGCGAGATAGAAGCCTGGGAGAAATTCTGCCAGGTCTTAGATGCTGGGGTTGATCTGGAGTCGGCGCTGCACCGGGTGGCTGTTACGGACGAGCTAACTTCCAGAATTATCAAAGCAACCTGGTCGCTTATCAACGCTGAAGACATTCACATTTTCAACGAAAGCCTTCAGGACCAGGCGATGTTCCCGCTGAGCCGACTGCTGCGCCACATGTTCAAAAGCAGCCTCACCAAATTAAACATCGTTACTACGAATTACGACAGGCTCGCCGAATATGCCTGCGATCAGGAGCGGATTCACCATTACACGGGCTTCACGCACGGGTTTTTCCGGCAACTGGCCGCGCCGAATGAGATTAATTCTGCCCGCAGAGTCAATATCTGGAAGGTTCACGGCTCGCTGGATTGGTTTAAATCGCCGCTCGAAGACATTGTGGCCCTTTCAAATATTCAAGGGATACCTGTCAATTACAAGCCGGAAATCGTGACTCCGGGCACTCAGAAATATCAAACGACGCATTTAGAGCCGTACCGCTCAATCATCAACAATGCTGACCAAGCCATTACTGCGGCGAACTCTTACCTGTGCATTGGCTACGGCTTTAATGACGAGCATATTCAGCCGAAACTCATGGCGAGATGTCAGCGTCAGAATACCCCGATCACGATTATTACCTATGCGCTTTCAGACGCGGCCAGGAAGCTAATTACTGACGGCAAGGCGCAGAATTACCTGGCAATAGAGCGGGGAGCAACAGACGACCAGTCCATCGTCTACTCCTCTTTGGATAAGACTCCAGTGACCGTTGAAAAAAACATATGGAGTCTTGAGGGTTACCTGTCACTCATCATGTAGGAAGAAGAGATGCCGATATTTAATTTTAGGGATGAAGACGCGCTTGGAAAGGTGGCCTCCGTCGATACGACAAACGTTATCGTGGACGTGGAAAATGTCGACCAACTCAAAAGGTTGCAAGTCAACCATCTGGCCGTGCTCCAAAGCAGCAGGCCTGGACAGCATCTCATCGGCCTCATCACCCAGGTGACCCGCAAGCGTGGCATCGAGGACATTGCCAATGATGGCATCAGCGAGCAGACCTCAGAACTGAACCTGTGCAAAATCGCCCTGATTGGCACGATGCTGGATCGTGATGGAGAAAGAGAAAACGTCTTTCGCCGCACTCTGGAAAGCGTTCCAGAAATTGACGCGAATTGCTTTTCGCTAGAGGGCGAAAACCTTACCGGCTTTATGCGTACGCTCTCTAGCGTCTCAGCAGATGGCAATGCCCTGACACTGGGCAAATACACACTGGACGAACACGCTGTTGCCTATCTCAACGGTAACAAGTTTTTCCAGCGCCACGCCTTCATCGGCGGCAGCACCGGGTCAGGTAAATCCTGGACGACAGCCAAGATCATTGAGCAGATGGCAGGGCTCTCTACGGCTAACGCCATTGTTTTTGATCTTCATGGTGAATACTCGCCATTGGTGGGCCAAGGCATTCAGCACTTCAAGGTGGCCGGCCCCGCAGATGTTGAGGCTCAGCGTACCATTGATGACGGTGTGCTTTACCTGCCTTACTGGTTACTTTCGTATGAAGCACTCGTATCAATGTTTGTTGACCGGAGTGACCAGAATGCTCCCAACCAAGCCATGATTATGGCGCGTGAGATCAACCAGGCGAAGCAAAAGTACCTGGAAGATAATGACCAGACAGATATATTGAAACACTTCACTGTCGACAGCCCAGTTCCGTTCGATCTCGATTTCCTCATGGGTAGGTTGAATGAGATCAACGTTGAGATGGTTCCCGGCGCTCGCGGTGAAAAGCAAGGCGATTTCAACGGAAAGCTTTCCCGCATGATTTCCCGCCTTGAGAACAAAATTTCTGATCGGCGCCTTGGCTTTATGTTCAATGGCGGTGGAGACGTTCTGGATTTTTCCTGGCTTGACAAGTTCACCACTGCCGTGCTCGGCAGCTCTGGAGAAAATGGCAAAGCTGGTATCAAGATCATCAACTTTTCCGAGGTTCCATCAGACGTTCTCCCGCTGATCGTTTCCCTTGTCGCGCGGGTTACATTCTCCGTCCAACAGTGGACGCCATCTGAGCTGCGTCATCCTATTGCGCTTCTATGTGACGAAGCGCATCTCTACATGCCCCAACGAAGCATGGCGGAATCAGCTGACGATATTTCCCTGGACATTTTCGAGCGCATCGCCAAAGAAGGCCGTAAGTACGGTGTCAGTCTTGTCGTGATAAGCCAGCGTCCGTCCGAAGTGAATAAGACGATGCTCAGCCAGTGCAGCAACTTCGTATCCATGCGGCTGACCAACGCCGAGGATCAGGGCGTTATCAAGAGACTTCTTCCCGATAGCCTTGGTGGGTTCAGCGATATCCTGCCGACCCTCGATACAGGCGAGGCCTTGGTTGTTGGCGATGCGAGCTTGCTGCCAAGCAGAATCAGAATCGATGAACCGAAAAACAAACCGAATAGCGGCACGGTCAATTTCTGGGATGAATGGCAAAAGCCGGTCAAAGACAAGCGACTGTCGGTTGCGGTAGATAACTGGCGTAAGCAAAACATCCAGTAATTGCTTCACGGACTGCAAGCCTGATTGGCAATACGGAGCGTCTTCATGGCCGCTCCGTACTCAAGGGCTCAACGCCCTTGCGTTCATCACTCGGCTGATGTTCGCCAGCGAGGCCAAGACATTGCGGTGTTCATGGTTTGCCCGGTCAGCGCGGGCGGCAGCATTGAAGGCCTCGAGCGTAATTTGGTCGTAATTTTGGGACAGACCACGCTAAATTAGTCGTGAACTGTCCCCGATTTTCGTTTCACATCCCTTAACCACGATTTAAGTTATTTCTTATCATGCTAGCTATTTGACCTAGCTCATTTTCTTCAGCGCAACGCAAAGCGGTTTTATCTCGTGGACCCACAAGACCTACATCTGCGCCGTTCTCAATCAAGAACATGGCAACATCTTCATGCCTGTTTTCTATAGCAGCCATAAGGGGTGAGCCATTATATCCACCGACGGATCCATTGATATCTGCACCTGCAAACACCAACCTCTCTACCAAATCGAGAAACCCGTATCGACTAGCAAAATTTAATGCAGATCGCCCCAAATTATTAACAACATTAACATCCGCACCGTACCGCAAAAACAAGTCAACTATTTCACGATCGCCATTTGCAACGCTTAACATAAAGGGAGTCCACCCATGCTGCTCCTTACGGTTAGGATCAGCCCCATGCTCAACAAGCTCGCGAACCTTATCAAACGACCGCTCTTCAGTGGCCTGGTACAAATCCGTACAACTTGCTTTTGCACGACGATCATAACCATAGACCTGATACGCGGCATCATGCTGATCGAATACTAACTGCAGCTTTTTCCTCTTCATCTTATCAGGAAATAAGAAGAATTTAGCCAAAAAAACAGCATGCACTAAAATCGGCGTAGCTATTATCCACAACCAAACATCACGAAGAGCATCGTTACCGAAAAATTTCGTTAAAAAATACGCCACGAAAAAAAGCAAAAAACCCAACGGGATATAAATTAATAGCGTCCCACGAGTGGCGATAGGTATTCTAGGCAAACCAGCGGCATAGGCTTTACTTCGCGTTCTGATATAAGCCAAAGACTCAAGCGCCACCGATATCGTCGCAGAAATCACCTCACCAATTATCAGTATCGCCATACTTGGGAAAAATGGTAAATCCCACACAGCCAAATGCCCAAAAACAACTTTGGCAGCTACAATAATCGCCCCAACACCAAAAACCAGAGACGAATAAAAATCCGCCTTATTAGAGAATTCGCTTCTAGCAATGCCATCCGACTTGAGCCACTCCAAGATAGTTCTAAAAGAAAAATAAAAACTTAACACCAACAAACACAACAACCAATTATCCTTAGATACCAACTTCGCACTAACAAACGGCAATTGGAAATCGAAATCCATTTTCAAAACAACGGTAAAAAATATCAATATGCTGCTAATCGCAAGAAGACTACGCTCCTTACCGAAATCATCAGCTAGTTTTGTCACACATTGCCCCTTTGCAAAGTTACCAATTAAATTAAAATCATGATATCACACGCCAAGCCTTTGCGAGTCGTCATCCGTCCCAAACCGCAGAGACCAACAACTAGTAGAACCATATAAAAAGCTTAGACCATCGACAAAACAGAAATAAATTAATAAGCGGTACGTAGCGCGAGTGCCGTCATCCCGGAGCGATTAAACTGCGATTTATACTGCATCCGGGAGAAATATTAAAGCAATAAAAGCCGCCCCACTCACAACGGCCCATCATCGAAATCATTACTACTAGAAAGTCGGATTTTGTTGGTCGGCTTAGCTTTTGATTTTCTTCCTTGTTGACTAAGGGAAGGCGTTTTATACAGTTTTGTTAGCGCCCACTTATGCAAATCAAGAACATCATCGAAGCGAATCGATATACAGCGATTCTGGTCGTTAACATCTGAAGCGACAAGGCATACCTCAATTCCTTTCCGACCTCCCGTCGTCGCATCCACAAGCACTTTCAAATATTTTCCAAATTCGGTCACGCTCAATGCATACGCTGGCGTCGATGAGAAAATATCACTAGCATACTCATCAAGATATATTCTGCCGCTTTCATTAATGTTTGAGCTGAGGTAGGGTAAATGCGCTTCAGCAGGTTCAGCGAATACTTCGCGATTGCAAACCGCATGGCGATATATAAACAGAACTTGTTCAGAAGTCTTTAAATCATCGCCTGCAATGAAATGACATTGATCGTGCAGTTGGCACATGATCTTGTTAGAAAATACCGCCTCACACACAGCCAATACTCTATCCTTTTTGTGCACCTCGGACGAGGCCTTATGTATTGTATCCTTGAACTCGACTAGGCTGTACGTGGTTGAGTTGGTAAATATTGTGTCCCCCAGCAGTTTCCTATCCTGCCCGCCGGTGGGATAATGCCAAAAGTTTACCCCTTTGGCCTTAGCTATATTTTCGACGTTACGCACAAAGGCTGCCATTACCCCACTTTCGTTATCCACGATTTATTCCTTGAACTAGATTTGGCCCTAAATGCAGCATTTTTCTTTTGAAATCGCGCTGCGCCATACGATGCTCGCTGAGAAAACTTCTTTGGTCAATTGCTATGATTTGGTGGAGCAGGCAAGGATAACTAACATTGGCTTGATAGGCTTGCACTCCGCTCGTGTATCGCCGGTTGTGGTGATGAAGTTTAAATTTAAAATCCAAAAATTGGGTACCAAACAGGGGTAAGATCCAAAAACCACATCCCGTCGGCAATATTCGAACCCACGATGCTTACCATGCTTACTCTGGATGATCTACCTGTCAGCCTATAGCGTTCTGATACCTTATAAATCCCGAATTCGATTCCACTAAAGGCCATAACCAGCTGATTTATTTATAGTTACCGTTTGGGGTACGCCAAATTTTCCACCGAATTCCAGACCCGCAGAAAACCTAGCCCCGCCGATAGCTACCGTTCGTCTGGTGCCGCACCATACAAAACGAAGCCCTCGCAGAAATGCGAGGGCTTTGTTGTTTCTGGCATCTATAAAAACTGCCCTTGTAGATACCGTCTTAACCTCCCCTGCGCCAAATCTACTTGCACACCGCCCCATCACAATTTCACTTCAGCGCTAAGCACTTAACTGCCTAATCCAGTCAAGACTCGCCACGGTAGAACCGGAAGGCCGGTATTCACACCCGATCCATCCTGTGTAGCCACGCTGCTGCAGCGCTGCGAACAAGGCTGCAAAGTCGATGCTCCCCGTTCCCGGCTCGTGACGCCCCGGGCAGTCGGCAATTTGCACATGAACCGTTCTGTCGTAAAACCGAGCCAGAACATCTGCTGCGTCTCCAGTCAGAAGCTGGGCATGGTAAAGATCGAGGATCAGCCCGACACTCGGGAAGGTTTCCAGCACTTGTTGCGCCTTGCTGAAGTCAGACATGTAATAGCCCGGCATCTCCTGCGCACAAATTACTTCGATAAGCGGCCGCAACCCCTGATCCTCGAAGTACTTGACGGCATACTCCAGGTTGCTCCCGAAGACACGTCCTGCATCATCCTGCGTCGTAACACCAGACATAATGTGGACATCCGAACATGCCAGCGCCTTTGCATAGCTGGCGGCCCGGAGCAAACCGTTGCGAAACTCTTCCTCCTTGCCCTGCAAGGCAGCGATGCCTTTGGTAACACCAGCCGGTGCGGCGAACTGAATCAACGGCAGACTGTATTGAGCCAGATGGTCGGCCAGGAGACTGGCATCGAATTCATAGGGTGATGGGAACTCTACCGCCCGAAAACCAGCTGCAGCGGCTGCTTCGATGCGTTGCAGAAAAGGCAATTCATTGAATTGGAAGCCGAGATGAGCATTGAACTTGAGCATTGGGTAAATATCCATCCTGGGAAGAAAATCATCAGCCTGGAGCATCCTTTGCAACTCCAGCACAGCACTATAGGTTGACGTTGTCAGCAAGCTCAAATCGTGCGGGACTTTTTTGCTCAAACCAGGGATACGACGATTTCCATTTGGGAAAATAACGTTGCCCCTTTTCCACTTCTCAGAGGCCATCGTTCCCGGATGCCGCTCCTGGCTGGGGCTCTTTGCCAATAAAAGGGGCGGTTTCCACTTCCAGCATCAGCAACACCATTTCCGTTAACTCGGCGTCGGACTTCTGTCCCGCATAGAGGTCGTGGAGTGCTTTGGCAAAGGGGATGCGCAGGTCCTGGTTTTCTTCGCGGGCGGTATCGCTGGATTGCATGAGTTCGCTGATGGCTCGCAGCACAGCCGCTTGCCACCGAGCGGTGGTCCTGGGACCACCGCTGGTGATTGCAATCAACTTATCCTTCGTCAGCTGGCGAAGGGCAGGTTCTCGCAACGGCTTATGCGGCTTTGGGTTGCGAGTGATCTTTGACATACCGGACGATACTCAGCGTTTCCTGCCGGAACTGCTCGTAGTCGATCTGCTGGGCGTTAATAAAGGTGCTGCCCATCATGGTCAGCGAGCCCATAAAGCTGGCTTCGGAAATTTCCTCGTCGCTCGCGCCAAACAAGCGCGCGGCTTCGGTATGGAACAGGGCGCAATACTTGCAACGAGTCGCCCCGGACACCGCCAGACCTATCAACTCCTTGTACTTATTAGGAATCTTGGTATCTGCCAGCCAAAAATCCCGGGCCACGCCCCAGAATCCGATCGCTCCGCCTTCCGGCATCTGCTTGATCCACTCCGGTACCAGACCCAGGGTCTGTTCAATTTCCTGATAGGTATCACGAATGGCCATT
Source organism: Pseudomonas sp. GW822-FHT07A10 (assembly GCF_058798795.1). Lineage (NCBI taxonomy): Bacteria > Pseudomonadati > Pseudomonadota > Gammaproteobacteria > Pseudomonadales > Pseudomonadaceae > Pseudomonas > Pseudomonas sp. GW822-FHT07A10. The sequence goes on along the minus strand of NZ_JBXAKV010000008.1, from coordinate 195,160 downwards.
TGACACCTCCTTACCTCTGTAGAGACATCTTCTATAGAGATATAACTAGTTTAGTTCGCTGGCGGCCATGCCAGAGCCGGCTGCAGCACGACTTCAGCAAATGAACTCTTAACCATCGTAGAAACAACAGGATGGATTTAGACTTTTCGGGCGCAATGACGCACCGCTCAGTACCTGGAGTTATCAGACTTGGCGGGTTGGCTAAGAGACGATCTTCGGATGATGCACGTGCTGGTAAAGCGTGCACCATACAAAACAAAGCCCTCGCAAAAACGCGAGGGCTTTGTTGTTTCTGATGTTTAAAAAACAGGTCTTAGTGACCCGCACTCTGCCCGCCATCAACGTGCAGAATTTCCCCGGTGACAAAGTTGGCGCTGTCCAGATACACAACAGCCTGAGCAATATCGCTGATCTCGCCCATGTGCCCAACCGGATGCAAACTCCCCAGCGCTTCATGGGTTTCCTCTCCGTGCATCGGCGTTTTGATGATGCCGGGGCTAACCGCGTTCACTCGAATCCCGCGCTTGGCGTACTCGATGGCCAGGGATTTGGTCGCCGCGTTCAAGCCACCTTTGGTCAACGAAGCCAGTACCGATGGCACACCGTCAATGGCGTGGTCCACCAGGCTGGTGGTGATGTTGACGACGTGGCCTTTGCCCTGCTTTTCCATCTCGGTGATCGCGAGTTGGGTGATGTAGAAGAAACCATTCAGGTTCACCGACAGCACCGCGGCATAGTCTTCAGGGGTGTAAGCAGTGAACGGTTTGGCGACGAAGATCCCGGCGTTGTTGACCAGGGTGTCGATGCGGCCAAAACGTGCGATCGCCTCACGAATGACTTGCCGAGCGACTGCCGGGTCGCCGATGTCGCCGGCCACAGTGAGGATGTCCGGGTCGGTGGACGGTTTGATCGAACGCGAAGTGGCGACAACCTTGTAGTCGAGATCACGGAAAGCCTTGACCATGCCTGCACCGAGACCTTGGGATGCGCCAGTAATAACGATGACTTTTTTCGAATTGCTCATGATGAACCTCTACTCATAAATGATGGTTTGAAAAAGTGATTAATCAGGCTTCAACAGGCGCCTGCGCCATTTGTCTCAACATCTGTTCGTAGTACTCGACCGATTGCGAACCGGACACCAGGTGACGACCGTTCAGCACCATGGCCGGAACCGAATTAATCCCGCGCTCGCGGTAAAACACTTCAAGCTCACGCACTTCCTGGGCAAACGCTCCGGATACCAACACCTCACGCGCGCTCGCCGCATCCAGCCCCACTTGCGCTGCCAGTCGAACCAGCGTTTCGCGATCGTTCGGGTTCTGGCCGTCGGTGAAATAAGCACGTAGCAAGGCTTTCTTGAGTGCGACCTGACGCCCTTCCTGCAACGCCCACAACAGCAACCGGTGAGCATCAAAGGTGTTGTAGAAGTGGCTGCGTTTATCCAGATCGAACTTGAAACCGATGGCCTCGCCTCGAGCGATTTGCATCACTTTGCCGGCGGCAACATCCTCGGCGCTGCGCCCGTATTTGCGCATCAAGTGCGCAACTGCGTTCTCGCCCTCCGCCGGCATGTCCGGGTTCAACTCGAAAGGCTTGAAGGTCAGCTCGACCGTGACTTCACCCGCCACGTTCTCGATCGCTTGCTCCAGCGCCGTCGCACCTAGGGCGCACCACGGGCACACCACATCGGAAACGAAATCGATGGTGACGGAGGCGGTCATGACTGCCCCTCCGCATCAGCCAGTTGCTTGCGGTACTGGGTGGTGGTGATACCGGCATAGCCCCAGTTATCGGTGTCGACTTCCTCGATCACGATGTGGGTCAGGTCCGGGCGTTTGTTGAGGACGCGTTCCAGGGTTTCAGTGATTTCGGCGATCACCTGAGCTTTCTGCTCTGAGGTAACGCCATCGCGGGTAATGCGTACGCTGACAAAAGGCATGATGAGTCTCCAGTGACCTGCCCTTCGGGATGATGGGTAGGTGGGTGGAGCTCAATGTAAGAGGTTGGTTTGGGGGGATAAAGGTGGGGGTAGGAACATCATTAGTTACGCGGTGTAATGAGTTCAGTTGTAACGTGTCGCTATTTTTCGGTTTTAGCGACACGTCTTGATTACATGTCGCTGCCGACGACATGTCAGTGAGCCTTCCCATCCGCCCTGAACGCTCAAAATAATGTGGATCTGAGCCCCCTCAGATCAGAGCCCAACCTTTATGCTAAATTATGTATGGCTAATAATTATGGCGTATCCATAAAAAGAGGTAATTGCATGAGCAGCATTTTTCAGCGCCCTGAACTGGCTGAACAGATGGCAAATCAGCTTCTCAATCCGGGTGTTCTCGATGAAGGTCTGCGCTCAGGTCTGTTTCTGTCCGGCCTGCGCAGGACCGGTAAAACGACATTCCTGAGAAATGACCTCATCCCTGCCCTGGAGAAAGCGGGTGCTCTGGTCATTTACGTCGACTTATGGAGCGACACACTGGCCAATCCTGCGACGCTCGTGCATGACGCGATCCGTCAACGCCTGGAAGAACTCCAAACGCCCGGCTCCAGCCTGCTCGAAATGCTCAAACGGGTTAGCGGCGCAGATATTGGCGCAGGCGGATTCAAGTTTGGTTTCAAGCTCGACAGCATTGGCAATACAGGTGGGCCAACGTTGGCACAGGCGCTGACTGAGGTGGTCGACCAAGCGAAAACAGATTTGGTGCTGATCATCGACGAAGTGCAACATGCCATTTCCTCCGACGATGGCAATCAACTGCTCCTGGCACTCAAGGCTGCACGTGATGCAATCAATCCGCGCCCGAATACACCGGGCTACTTTCTGTTCATCGGAACGGGATCGCACCGGGCGCAAGTCAGCGAGTTGACTGCAAAGCGAAACCAGGCGTTTTCCGGCGCAACGTCGGCGGCGTATCCGGTGTTGAAAGGGGATTACGTTGAGTACCTGCTCAACCGCCTTGCAATGACGGTGAAGAAGGAAAAGTTACCGTCTCTCGAGGTCGCCATTGAAGCGTTCAACACCTTGGGGAATCGGCCAGAGGAAATGCTCAAGGCGCTGCGGCAGTTAATGCAGCAAGAAGGTGATCCCGATCTATTTCTCCCGGTAATTGCCAGTACTTTGCGCTCGGCAGCGGCCAGTATTGAGCTTGAGAAAGTGGAGCAGTTAGGCAGCCTGGCTCAGGCTATTTTCAACAAAATCGCATCCACGGAAGGCGATGCTCGGGGGATTTTCTCCACCGATGCGGCGGCTGAGTATTCGAAGACTGTAGGTCGTGAGGTACGCGTGGAAGAGATTCAACCGGTGGTGATTGCGCTGGTTGCCGAGAACATCATCATGCGGCGTGGGCATGGGATTTATGCGATTACGGATCAGTTTGTTCAGGAGATTTGGTTGGAAGAACGAGCGTTGATTGATGCTAGCTAGAAGATCAAATAAGAAAGTTACAACAGGCGATCGTTGACTACCAACACTGCAGTAATTCCATTCTGCCGCCCAATAAATACCTAACGCACCGTTACAGCTTAGTTGGTAGAACAACTGACTTGGAGCCAAAAGCCAGCATCAGCACATTTCAAAATTGCAACGACTCATATTGTAGACACTTACATTTTGACCTCGTCGCCGCGACCAACAATCTTGCGGCAATGGAAAATGGAATAGGCAAACTTCTTCATAATCATTCGCAGCGCCACTACAGCAAATTGAAATAACAAACCCACACAAAACAGTATAAAAGACATTACAAAACAAGGATGGCCGACTGCTAGCATTAATTTTCTCATGCAGGTATCATGAACGAATTTTTCGATTTGCAGGTTGCTAGGAAGTTTTTACCCAGGAATACACAACTTAGAAAGGAGTATCTATGACAGAAGTTAATAGGAACATGATATCTAATTTATTCCTGGAACGGAGCAAATTTGTTGTTATCGGCCTTACAGGTAGAACTGGCTCTGGATGCACAACAGCAGCCAACATATTAGAAACATTAAAACCGCAATTCCCTAGGCTTGACTCTATAAACTATAAAGGAAAACCTTTTTACGATAGACTTAATGGAAAAAGATATGAAATTGTAAGGAAATTTTCTGAGCAACACATGACTGCTTTTTACTCTATAAAAGTCAGCGATCTAATTTCCGCTTATCTTTTATCTCTTCCAAGCGAAGACGTGTTCAAGTTTATTGTAAAATCAGCAGGAACTCAGGCCAATCCAACTACAATATTGGAAATGCTCGAAACAGGATCATACAGTAAAAATAAAATAACCTCTCGATTCAGCACCTTAATAAATAAATTATTAGACCATGAAACCAAATTCTTTCTTACAGAAAAAGAGAAAGAGAAATTTATCTCATTTTTAAAGCTCATCAGAAAATTCACAAACGACTTCAAAAACGAGATGAAAAAAATTGACAGCACATTATACGTTTCCACCTATCAAGCAGCAGGGAACTCGATCAGAAAAATTGGATGCATAGATCAAGACTACAATGAATATAGCTTTATTCCCTCTAGCGTATTCCATTTGCCTGAAACTATAAATCGCGTAATTAAAGCGATCAGAAGTCTCAAAGATAGAGCGTTGATTGTTCTTGATGCCATAAGAAACCCCTACGAGGCTCGCTTCTTCAAGGATAGATATTCGGCGTTTTACCTAGTATCAATAAACGCTCCAGATGAGGATAGAAACTCTTATCTTCAGAATGTGCATAAATTCACAGCTGACAAACTGTATGAAATCGAGCAAAACGAATCGGGAAAAACCAACATAAGCCATGCTGATTTCATAAGTCAGAATGTAAAGCAATGCATTGAAATTTCAGACATCCATATTTTTAACCCAAGAAACGAACTCGACAACAACAACATCTTGAAAGCACAGCTAGCTTGGTATGTGGCTTTGATGTTACACCCTGGCCTGATATCACCTACGTCAATGGAGCGGGTAATGCAGATTGCATATACCGCTAAAAGTAACTCAGGTTGTATATCGAGACAGGTCGGTGCAGTGGTTACTGACGCAGACTGCTCAGTTAAGGCGGTAGGCTGGAATGATGTTGCCAAAGGGCAAGTACCTTGCGCACTACGCTCACTTGATGGATTAATACAAGATTTCGATACTATTGCCTACAGCAAATACGAACGTCAAAATTCTGAGTTCAGATTTAGCGCAAATAAAAAGCTAATCAAACTAAATAACATTAGCGAACTAAATGGCAGAAATCTATCACACTGCTTTAAAGACATTAGAAACAATTTAGAAAGCAGTGACAAATCACGCGGAAACCAGGTGCACACCAGATCGCTTCACGCGGAGGAAAATGCATTCCTGCAACTTGCGAAATATGGGGGGGGGGCGGGAATATTCGGTGGAAAACTCTATACAACTGCCAGCCCTTGCGAACTATGTGCAAAAAAAGCATATCAGCTAGGCATAAAGGAAATAGTATTCATCGACCCGTACCCTGGAATTTCGAAGGATCATATATTAGAAATAGGAGAAAACCCGCCAATACTTATGCAATTTTTTGGAGCTGTCGGAAAAGGATACCACCAGCTATATGAACCTGTATTACCTTACAAAGATGAACTCGAGTACATGATCACATAGCGCACTACTCGGCACTACTACACGGCATCAGGAAAAAGTAGTAGTTGGATTTCATAAACCTCCTCCAACAAACCGTAACTTTTTCCTGAACACCACTAGTGCTATTTTAATATTGCATCGACTGCCATTATTCTATTTCAGACGGACGCGATCAGGCACGGTCACCACTTCGCTACGCTTGCGGGCGCTTTTTTGTGTCTGCGATATCGTGCAATGGTGGCTGTGCGCGGGACACCTTTGGGTGTGCCGGGTGCCTTGATTCCCGGTTTTCCTACCCCGCGTACGGCCGCCACCCAACCCTGTAGGAAAGGACGGTAGCGGCTCCCGACAGTCAAGGAGCTAGACAATGCATATCAGTAATCCGTCCAAAATCTGCATCTGCAATCCCCCCGCTAAAAGCTCGCATACCTCAATCGGTCACCGCCCAAAAAAAGGAGGAGCCCAATGACCAACCCCCAAGACCTGAAAACAATCGGCCTCACACACTTCTCCCTCCACGCCAACGAACCGCTGTTCCGCATCAACGCCGGTGTCCCGGTCATCGAAGCCCTCTCCCACGCTTCCGACTTGCTCCACGTATCCAAACTGCTCGCATCAGACGCCGCCATGCTTCGCGATACCGACCGACATGCCTGGGCATCGCATTATTTGCAGGATATGAGCAAGGCAATCATCGATGACGTGGTGAAGGTGCTCGACGCACCGGGTAACAATCACAGCCAGTAACATCGTCACGTAAGCCTGAACATCGCGCATGAAAAAGCCCCGAATCAATCGGGGCTTTTTGCGTTTCGCCGGGCTTCACATCTCGCTGACTTCAAACACAAACGAGATCCTGCGACTGCTCGCACTCCACACATACCGAATGTGCTTCCCCTGCTTCGGAATGGACACGGCCGGCGGCCGAAACGCGGCAACACATTCATGCCCAGGCAATCGAACGCTGTTGTAGAGCAATCCCCAAGACAACGTTTCGCGCAGTTGCCGGGCAAAGGTCTGGGCTGGACCGTAGGCGTTGGGATCCGGGTCGTGCAGGTGTGGGTAGTCGGCGCGGATGTCGTGCAGAGGTTTGACCACCCGGTTGACGTAGGTACGCATGGTCAACTCAAGATCCGGTTCGTTGGTCGCGGCGAGGAAGCGTTCCTGGTGATAACTCGTCTCGGCGATGGCCGCTGCCTGGCTGCTGGCGGCGTAGTAGACGCCGAAGGTGCCGTCGGTGAAGCGGCTGGTTTTGCCGATGTGGGTGAACGCGGCCATCACCGGTGTGGAGCCGGGGCCGGAGATGCGGTCTTCGGGGCGCACGCGGGTGAGCACGCCGGCTTCTTCCATCAGCCGATCGTTGGTCAAGGCTTCCAACGCGTAGGCAGTGGGCAGATCTTCAGGGTCGAGAACGTCTTCGAACAACGAGATCGGCGGGAAGCAACTGTTGACGATCCGATAGGCCCGCGGCCACTGCGGGTCGGCGAGTTCCGGCACCATCAACCGCGTACCCCGTCGAGGTAGCGGCGCACATCAGCGATGTCGACCACGCGACCGGCCAGCATGTAGCTCAATGCCGATTGGCCATTGAACGGTGCGGCGGTGTTGGGGCTGCTGACCCATGTGTAGGCACGTTCGCGACTGTTGCTGAAGATGATGCTCAGCGCTTTGTGGATGCCCATCAAATACGAGATGCGCTCCAGGGTGTCGTGGGGCAGGCGCACGTTGGGTGGCAGGTGTTTGTATTTGTAGAAAGTCGTATTACCGACTTTGCCCAGGAGTGTGCGTTGTTGCTCGGCGGTACAGCCCCAGCGTTCCATGAGGTTGAAGAAAAACTTCAGCGCGACTCGACCGGCTTCGGGGGAGTCGAGTTGTTGCTGTGGGCTGAGGACAGTGGATGAGGCAGGCATGGTAATAGCCTCCTTGGGTATGATGTCTTGATTTCAGACTAGTACAGATGCGAACAAAAATGAATTTTTAATTCACAAGCGTATTAATCTGTTCCCCCTTCGAAAAGAGCATTCACACCCGCTTTTCCGCAGCCTGAAAAGACGCCGACATACGGTCAGACACACACGTTGACACCCCCACTATAGGGGCAGAGAATTAAATCGAGAGCGCGAAACCGACTGCCTCCAAGTGGCAATAGTCGGCGGAGGGACCTCGTTGATGACTTGGAAATCAACGCCTGGTGAGACCTCTTCTCCCCTGCTTGAGGGAGCACAATATCAAGCACCTTTTCATGAAAGCAGCCTGATCAGGCTGCTTTTTTTTGCCTTGGGAAAAGGTTTCGTTAATAAAACAAGCAGCCAAAAAACGCCCGCACCTCCCCATCCGGGCCACTTTCTTGACCCCGATCACCTCCCCTCCAACAAAAATCTCGATCCTGTGCAAGCCTCCAGCCATCGGACGCAGAATCATTTCGCTACTAAACTCGGGACAAGCATGCTCTGGTGCAGGATCATAGCCAGCACGCGACCCACGCCCACCGGGCGGCAAGGTACACAACAATAGCCAGCCCACTTTAGAGGGCATTACCCAAATGGATAGCAGAACCTTACGCAACCTCATGCGCATCGTGCAGACCGGCTCGTTGTCGGCGGCGGCAGAGCATTCCTTTTTGACCGTGCAGGCATTGGCCGCGCAGTTGAACAAGGTCGAAGAGCAGTTCGGTTTTCGGTTGTTTCGTCGCTCCAACAAGGGGCTGACCCTGACCACACAGGGCACGGAGCTCACGCCCTACATGGACAAAGTGTTGGTCGCCACGCGGCAGCTGGAAGAGAAAGTCGCCGCGCTCAAGGTGCCCGGGCAGCGCACGCTCAAGGTTGCGCTTAACACCACGCTCTCGGCCGACTTCAACCGGCGAATGATCGGACGCCTCATCGAGGTGTTTCCTGATTATCAGTTGGAATTCAGCTACGCCGAGTCGATGGAAAACCTCAGCAAGTTGAAGAATGAGGACTTCGACCTGGCCGTGCTGATCGGGCCGCAACAGCCGGGGTTGCCCAGCATGGCCCTGCCCGATGTGCAGGTGCAGGTGGTCGGTGCTCATTGCGGTCAGGAAAACGACCCGCTGGTGCTGCTTGGCAATAAATTTCAGGTTCGGCCGGCCGACGACTGTCCGTATTCCCACAGCTTCTTGCGCTTTCTCGACGCCGGTCTCGGCAACTACGAGTCAGGCAAGCGGATGATCTATTCCTGCAGTGAAACCCTGACCCTATCGTTGATCACACAAATGGACGGCCTGGGCATGGTTTCCCGTGAGGCGGCCCTGCGTAACGGCCTGACCATTTTCCCGGGGTTCGAGGATTCCCTCGAAGTGCGGCTGGCGATCAATAATCCCGAGTTGTCGGGTCAGGCTTTAAATGACGTGGTCCATCTGCCGTTACATGAACGAGCCGAGCGCAATGTACGCAGCCGTTCCCACCGCAACGGAGAGAAAGAGGTTTTTGCTGAAATACGCACATAACAACGTCGGAATGGCTGCATAAAATTCCGGGCGATCGAGCTGCACATGCTGATCCTTGATCAACAGGGGCGTGAGGCTGATGGCAGCCACGATCGCCACCGGCAGGTATTCCAGCGCCCGGGCGACCAGAGGGGGCCAATGATCGGTGTTCACCTGCAGCGGCAACGCGCGTGGCAGGAATGTCACGGCCATCATCAGCGCGACCACCAGGATCAGGAACGTTTGGTCAGGCATACACCCACTCCGCAGCCCACGAATGTGGCGATGAATACGTTGAAGGGTGAGTTGCCAATCAGGCTCAGTGCACCCATGCAAGCGACCGCGGCCAGTGCGGCGATCAGTTTGTTGCGGGTGTTGCAGAGCGATACCAGCACGTAGAGCATCATCGCGGTCAGTGCATAGTCGAGCTGATATTTGATCAGGTGCGCCGCGTACTGCGCGCAGATCGCCCCCAGCAAACCGCCGAGTACCCACGAGGTGTGGCAATACAGATTGAAGCCGATCAGGTAACGCACATTGACCGGCGAGCCCTTGCCCAGTTTGACGCTGTGGAAGGCGAACGATTCATCGGTCAGCCCACCGGCATAACACCAGCGTTCCAGACGACTGAGCCCCAGCGCTTGCAGGGCCTTGGCCATATAGACCGACATCAGCATGTGCCGCGCATTGATCAGAAACGTGGTGAGGATAATGGTGGTCAGCGACGCACCGCTGGAGATCAACGCCAGGGCGGCGAACTGTGAGGCACCGGCGTAGACGAACAGGCACATCGCGACCGGCAGCCACACGGGCATCCCGGCATTGACGGCCATCAGACCGAACACAAACGACACCGTGAAGTAGCCCGCAACCACCGGGCTGGCTTCAGCAAACGTGCGCGAGGGCTGGGGCTCGACCATCAGCGGCTGGCTGCTGGACGTCTCATTCATAGGTCCCTCTCAAAGGTAGTTTCGCCGCGCGGCTCACAAAAGCCCTGGGCACTCCAAAAGCGTTTGCCGGCAAGGTTAGCATCGTCGACGAACAGGAACATCCGCAGCACACCCACCCGTTTCATGTCCGCCGAGGCCGCTTCCACCAGACGCTGACCGACGCCCTGGCTGCGATACAACGTGCTCACCGCCAGGTGATTGATGGTGCCACGGCTACCAAGCATGCCGCCCAACACCGCGCCGACCACTTCGCCACCGACATCGAGTGCGAGGAACGCGGTGGTGGTTTTCTGCTCCAGCACGCCGCGCAGGCATTTGGCGTCCTGCCATTCACAGAACGACACTTCTTCGAATTGCCGAAAGAAGCGCTCCAGGCGTTGGGCATCCTTGGCCGTCGCGCGTCGCAGCATCACCGGTGCAGAGCACTCGGTGATGTTCATCATGGGGTCGAACTGTTCAGCGAACAATGTCGAAAGCGGTCCCGGGCCGCGAGAAGGAAATGGCCAGAATCTGCCGATAGGCCATTTCGTGAGCATGGGTGTTGCGTGCCGGTGTCACGTAGTGACGCATCTCGCGATCGAGAAAGTAGGTGGTGTCGAGGATTTCCATATAAGTCGTCGTCGCCAGCTGTTCCTCTTGGGCCGAATACAAACGGCTCTCCGCCCCGTCCACATTGTTGCGACCCCAGAAATGCACACCACTGAACGGATAACCGTCGCAGTGAATACCTTCCGGGGTGATTTCCAGTTGCTTGCCCGGCTTGATCTCGATGCGGATCTGATGAATCTGGCATTGCCAGATTGCGTCGTGCAGTTCCGGCGGCAATACGTGTTTGTACACCTCGAAATCCGTATCGATGAGGCTGCGCATCACCGGCGAATTAATGACCTCATTAGAGAAGTCCTGGAAGTGCCGCTCCAGTCCACCGACGTAGCTGTTGTTGGCCTTCGATTGCACGTAGGCGCGGTGTTCCAATTGCTTCAAGTCACGGGTGACAGGGTTGTATTCAAAATCGCTGTAGCGACGAAAACGCATGCCTGCATCGGCTTGGCCGTAATAACTGTCCGGCTCCATGTTTTCCCAACTTTTGGTCAATCTGACGAAGTCGGAAAAATGACCGAAGAGATTGAAGTCGGCTCCCTGGACGTTGACATACTTGTCGCGCCGTAGCGATTCGCCAACTTCTCTGTTCAACACGATCATTACTAGGTCTCCGCTGCATTAAGCGGCCTAATCTAGTAGCTGCCGGATTGACGGCCCATGAGAAAGAATTTCAGGCATATCAAGCGTTGCTTGAAACGCAGGATGAAGTTGCTTCAATTCGACTTTTTACGATCGAAAACAGCCATTTTCGGTGTTTTTATACGGTCATGAGGCAAAAAAAACCCCGAACCAGTCACGAACCAGTCGGGGTTTTCATCGAGTCTGAATAACTCAACCGATCATCAGAAGATGTTGATCGGGTAATCCACGAATACGCGCAGCTCGTTGCCACTGACGTTGTACTCGCTGGATTTCTGCGACACACGCAGGATCGAGCTGCGTACCTTCACGCTCAGGTCTTTGGCCGGGCCACTTTGCACGACGTACTTGAACTGGTTGAAGATCTCGCGCTCGGTGCCGCCTTCGCTGGTGGAAGTGGTGATGTTGTCGCCGCGCACGTAGGCCACGTTGTAGCTCAGGCCCGGAACGCCGAAGGCACCGAAGTCCAGACCGTAACCCAACTGCCAGCTGCGTTCGTCTTCGGCGTTGAAGTCGGACCAGTAGGAGTTCGCCAGGTAGATGGTATTGCCGCCGTCGCCGACGCGGTTCTGGCCGCGCTGATAGCCACCGTAGGCATAACCCAGGTTGCTGTCGCCGGTGCTGCGCTGGTGGGCGAGGGTGAACGAGTGCGGGCCGGTGGCGAAGGTCGCTGCCAGGCTCCAGATTTTGTTGTCGTCGCCGGTTACGATGCTTTTTCCGGGTACGGTGTTTTCGCGGATGTAGGAGTTGTCCAGCTTGGTGCGATAGCCGTTGAAGTCCAGGGTCAGGGACTGATCCTTGGCAATCGGGAACACGTAATTGGCGTTCACGTATTGCTTCTTCAGTACGTCTTCGACGTCGGAAGCGTACAGCGCTGCCTTGAACTGTTCAGTGAATTGGTAGCTACCGCCCAATACATTGATCGACTTCAAGCCACCGCTGTCACGGCCTTCAGCGCTTTTGCGCGATTCGGCGGTGAAGCGACCGGCGTTCAGCTCCAGGCCTTTGATCTCTTTGGAGGTGATCAAGGTGCCGGTATAGCTTTCCGGCAGCAGGCGGGAGTTGTCGTAGTTAAGCACCGGCAGGGCCGGCATCTGGTCACCGTAGGTCAGGACAGTGCTGGAGATACGGAATTTGACCGCGCCACCGAACTTGGACAGGTCATCCGCCGCGTTGCCGCTGTCGCCCTGCTTGAAGAAGTCGATACCACCGGCGCCGCTGCGGCCTTTGCCGCCGTCCAGACGCAGTGCGTACAGACCGAAGGCATCCACACCCACACCGACGGTGCCTTGGGTGAAACCGGACGAGTAAGTACCGATGGCCGCTTGGCCCCATTCGGCTTTGTCCGGGTTGCCGTCTTTATAGTCACGATTGATGTAGGCGTTACGCAGCAGCACTTTGAGGCTGCTGTCTTCAACAAAACCCTTGGATTCGGCCTGGTCGTTAGCCATGGCCTGTGTGGCGCTCAACATCCCCAGTGCGATCAGGCTGATTCGCTTGTTCAACATGTTATTTTCCTTATTACGGGTTGATACGCTCTGTGCCGAACAGCTGAAACGGCGCTATCGCGCTCTTTTTTCACCGCAAAAACAAAAAGGCCCGCCCACGAAAATTCGCGGCGGGCCTTTTATTGTTTTGTCAGTCGTGGCGGTTAGCCACAGGCGTTGGGGCGCATCCTATCTGCGCCCTTAATGATGTGTCAATTTCGTGAATCTTCTGTAAATAGGCGAAAATCGTCTAAGAAATCACTTGTCAGCGATAGCCAATTGCACGACATGGCTGTCGACGAATTGTTCGAAATGGGTGACTTTTCCGTCGGCCAGAGTCCACAAGTGCGCGACTCGGGCATTCATCGCACGACCGGTAGCTTTATAGACGCCGCTGTAATTGCCGTAGGCAAATACCTTGTCGCCCTGAGCGACGTAGTTCTCGACCTTGAACTGAAAATCTTCCCATTCTGCGGCCAGGCGCTTGAAGACATTTTCGACGATCGCGTCGAAACCGACGTAGGTCCCGGCATACGGAAAACCTGCGGCTTCGGTCCAGCGGGCGTCATCGGCCAGCGCCGCGGCGGTGTTGCGCGCATTCTCCTGGGAGTTGACGCCTTCGTAGGTGCTTTTGATCAGGCTCAGGTTATCCATGGTGACTCCAGGTGAGTTCAATGGGCGCAGCCGTCGAGGCCACAGGTTTGAAACGCGGATGAAGACTCTGTTGCCGCAAACGACTGGCTCAACCATTGGGCGAAGGCTTGCGGCTTGCCGAGCCAGGGGCCGATATCGACCAGGGTGAACTGGCCATCCTGTTCCAGCGCGAAGGTCGGGAAGCCCTGACCGCCGACACGGGCCAAGAGTGCGCGGCTGTCCTTGATATGGCGATCGGTATCGGCTGCACTAAATGCCTGCTGGAAAGCCTCGGGCTCAAGACCTGTTTGTGCGGCAAGTTCAAGCAAAACAGCCTCGTCAGCGATGCGTCGACCTTCCGCGTAATGAGCCGTCTGCAAACGCCCCAGCAACTCCAGTCCGCGCCCGGCGATCTGCTCGGCTGCCAGCACGGCGGCAATCGGCGGCGTGGAGTCGAACACCGCCGTCTCATCACGCAGCAATCCCTCAAAATACGCCTCGCCAAACGGCTGGCCGGTGTACTCGGCGATGCGCCGGTCGTGGGGCATGACGTAATTGCGCAGTTGTGGCGAAACGGTTTGGCGATTGGCACCGCTCATCATGCCGCCCCCGTGGCCGATCACCGGCAACACGGTTTGGGCAGCTTGCACCAAGGGTTTGGCACCGTAGCACCAACCGCACAATGGGTCGTAAATATAGTGAAGGATCATGGGAAGACTCCGGCAACAAAGTAGGAAAACTCAATGCCGACAGACTAATACTCAGATCGTTTTGGAAAAACGCCGGAATCGATTTCAGTCTGTTTCAAGAATCGGTCGAATGACCCTCATCTTGCAGGCGCCCACTTTTGCGACGGGCATAAAAAAGCGCCGCCTTCCCGGCAGCGCTTTTATCAATCCGTTGTTTTTCTTCTTATCCTTCCATCACATCCCACAATGCTTCCAGTTCCGCCTCGCTGAATAAACCAGCGGGATAGCGCTCGATCATCATCCGGCGCGGATCAGGTTCTCTGATCTGACGCGTTCCATTGGACTTCAACCACTGTGCCAGGACTTGAAGCGATTCGCTGTTAACTGCCAGGGGATGCAGTGCCCGCTCGCCCACTACGTTCATTTCGGCGTTCATCTCAGCGCTCTCTCCTGGTTTGTGAGCGGCTAACTTATCCAAGGTTTATGACAGAACATCGAAGTTCTCTCCCTCCCCGTGTTGCGCCATCGAAGATACAAGAGCTATGCCAATGTTTTCGAAGTGTCGATAAGTGGATACAAAAAAGCCCGCAGTCCTGATGGGCTGCGGGCTTTCTGCGAAACGAAGAGGCTAAACCGTTGCTCAATCGATTTTTCAATCAACTCAAGCTGTTACGTCCTCACTCACTCCTTGTGCGGAGCGGGCTGTTGTTGGGTAAGGCAATGGATGTTACCGCCCCCAAGTAACAGTTCGCGACCCGGCACCATGACGACTTCGTGCTGCGGGAACAGGCTCTGCAAAATCTCTTTGGCCGGCCCGTCCAGCGGGTCGTCGAAGCTCGGCGCGATAATGCCGCCGTTGACGATCAGGAAGTTCACGTAGGAGCCAGCCAGACGCACGGTCGGATTACGTTCCTGAGTGCCGTCCACCGGGTCCACACCCGCGCACTCTTCTTCGGTCGCATACAGCGGCCCCGGAATCGGCATTTTGTGCACCGTGAACGGGCGCCCCTTGGCATCGGTGCTGTTTTGCAGCACGTTCATGGCCGCCTGGCAGCGCGGGTAGTTCGGGTCCTGCGGGTCGTCGGTCCAGGCCAGTAGCACTTCACCCGGACGCACATAGCAGCAGAAGTTATCCACATGGCCGTCGGTTTCGTCGTTGAACAAGCCGTCCGGCAGCCAGATAATCTTATCCACAGCCAGGTTTGCGCTGAGCACCGCTTCGATTTGCTCACGGCTCATGTGCGGATTGCGATTGCGGTTGAGCAGGCATTCTTCGGTGGTGATCAGGGTGCCTTCGCCATCGACATGAATCGAGCCGCCTTCGAGCACAAAACCCTCGGTGCGGTAGCGCGGGCTGCGCTCGATTTCGAGGATCTTGCCCGCCACCTGCGAATCACGGTTCCACGGCGAATACAAACCGCCGTCGAAACCGCCCCAGGCATTGAAGTCCCAGTCCACGCCACGGACTTCGCCGCTGTTATTGATGACGAACGTCGGGCCGGTATCCCGGACCCAGGCGTCATCGCTGGACATCTCCACCACACGAATATTCGGCACGTCGAGACGAGCGCGCGCGTTTTCGTACTGGCCCGCGGAGACCGCCACGGTCACCGGTTCGAAACGCGCGATGGCCTTGGCCACTGCAACATGCGCGGCTTGTGCAGGTTTGCCACCCAGGCGCCAGTTGTCCGGGCGCTCGGGCCAGACCATCCAGGTCTGGGTTTGGGGTGCCCATTCGGCGGGCATGTAAAAGCCGTCGGCGCGAGGGGTGCTGTTCAAAGTGGTCATGGCTTCAGGACTCCAGGGAACCGTCGAGGGTTTTGATCGCGCCGTACAGGTTCGGACGACGGTCGCGGAACGAACCCCAGGCGCTACGAATGTGCTCCAGCTCATCGAGGTCGAAGCTGTGAACCAGAATGCCTTCTTCGGTTTTGTTCAGCTCTTGGACTTTCTCGCCAAACTGGTTGGCGATGAACGACGAGCCGTAGAAGGTAATGTCGTAACCGTCCTGCTCTTCATTGCCGATGCGGTTGCTGGCGATCAGCGGCATCAGGTTGGCACCGGCATGGCCCTGTTGCACGCGCTGCCAGTGGTCGCGGGACGAAATGGTCTTGTCGTGCGGCTCGCTGCCGATGGCAGTCGGGTAGAACAGAATTTCTGCGCCTTGCAGCGCCATGCTGCGGGCGCACTCAGGGAACCACTGATCCCAGCAGATGCCCACGCCGATTTTCGCGTAACGGGTGTTCCACACTTTGAAACCGGTATCTCCCGGGTTGAAGTAGTACTTTTCGTGATAGCCAGGGCCATCCGGGATGTGGCTTTTACGATAAATCCCGAGGTTGCTGCCGTCGGCATCGATGATCGCGATGCTGTTGAAACGCGCGCGACCGGCCAATTCGTAGAAGCTGATCGGTAGCACCACTTGCAGTTCCTTGGCGACTTTCTGGAAGTGCTTGATGGCAACGTTGTCTTCTACCGTCGTGGCCAGTTGCAGGTAGTCCGGGTTTGGCTTCTGGCAGAAGTACGGAGCCTCGAACAGTTCCTGGATCAGGATGATTTGCGCACCTTTGGCCGCGGCCTCACGGACCAGCTTCTCAGCGGTCTCGATGTTGGCTTCAAGGTCCCAGGAACAAGCCATCTGGGTGGCGGCGACGGTAACGATACGACTCATGAATCATCTCCTGGGCAAGTGCTTGAGGGTCAGTGTGGCATCGACCGATGACAGAACGGGAATCACCGGGCGTGGTTCGTCCACACTGTGGGCAGTGGTGACTTTATAGCCGATAAAAATCGGCTTTAAAAGCGATAAATATCCACTACCTCTAAATATCCTCAAAAATTCCCGATAACAATCGATGTTTTCAACCTCTAGGAGCTGCCTACAAACCTTCGCCCAGCACCTTCGACAGCATGTCCACAAAGAAGTCCACACTCTGCCGCGACGTGACCATCGGTGGTTTGATCTTGAGGATGTTCAGGTAATCACCCGTCGGCTGCATGAAAATCCCCAACTCACGAAGGCGATCGCACAACGCCGTGGTTTCTTCGGTCGCCGGTTCAAGGGTTTCGCGATTGCGGACCAACTCCACGCCCAGATAGAAACCGGAACCATGCACCGCCCCCACCAACGGATGCAGGTCGATCAAGGCTTCAAGACGCTCCTTGAAGTACCCGCCCACGACCTGGGCGTTTTCCCAGAGTTTTTCTTCTTCCATCACATCCAGCACCGCCATGCCGATCCGGCAACTGACCGGGCTGCCACCCGCCGACGAGAAGAAATAACCCTCGGCCTCCAGCGCTTCGGCAATCTCCCGACGGGTAATGACGGCGCCCAACGGCTGGCCGTTACCCATGCCTTTGGCCATGGTGATGATATCGGGCACCACGCCCTGCTCTTCGAAGCCCCAGAAGAATTTGCCCATGCGGCCGTAACCGACCTGCACCTCATCGGCGATGCACACCCCGCCCTGAGCACGGACCAGCGCATAGACCTGCTTCAAATAGCCCGGTGGTAGAGAGATGCCGCCGGCATTGCCATACACCGGCTCGCAGATGAAACCGGCAAGTTGGCGTTTCTGCCCGGCGATTTTCGCCAGGTTGTGTTCGACGCTGCGCACGTAGTCCGGTGCGCTGTCCGGGCCACGGAATTCACCGCGATAGGTGTTCGGCGCGGTCACCGGGTGCACCCAATCGGGACGGCTGCTCAAGGCCTTGGGGTTGTCGGCAATCGAGGTCGAGACCGCATCCGCCGCCACCGACCAGCCGTGATACGCCTCCAGCACACTGAGCATGTCGCGGCCGCCGCTGTAGGCCCAGGCCAGACGAATCGCCAGGTCATTGGCCTCGGTGCCGCTGTTGACCAGGAATACCCGGTCCATGTTGTCCGGTGCCAACTTCAACAAGCGCTCGGAAAACTCGGCAATCGCTGCGTAGTGAAAACGCGAGTTGGTGTTGAGCAACGACCATTGACGGCCGGCGACGGCGGCCATGCGCGGATGACCATGACCCAACACCGCAACGTTATTAAGCATGTCGAGGTAGGAGCGGCCCTGCATGTCGATCAGATGATTGCGCCAGCCCCGCTCGATGCGCGGCGGGTCGACGTAATAATGCTTCTGGGATCGGGCGAAACTGGCGTCGCGACGGGCCAGCAAGGTTTGCGGGTCGAGTTCTTCTTCGGCATCGCAGGCCAGACCCAGCAACGCGGCCGGTGACGGACACAACGCCTGCCAGGCGGCGGCGCGCGAAGGTGTGCAAAACAACGGCGCGTCGAGCTGAGCGCCTCGACACAATTGCACGATCAACGGCCCGCTGACCGAACCCAGCACCTGACCTTTGACCAATGCTGCGCCCGCGTGCAACGACGGTGTCACACCCCACAGCCGTAAACTCAGTTGCGGACCATCCAGTTGCAGCACACCCACTGCCGGCTGGTGAACCGTTCCGGCAAACGGCGATTCGACCGCCGTGCCATGGGGCACTCGCAACTCGACGTGCAGAGGGCAAGTGGCCGGTTCAGTGGCGCTGTCCGGTTGGGTGCGAGACAGACGATATTGCCCATAACGACTGGCCGCCAGACCGTGGGCCGCGGCGGCCTCGGTCAGCAGGCGCTGGTCGATCCCCTCCTGTTCCCAGTTACCCGCTTCGAAGTGCGGGCTGAGGACACCCAGATCGATCAAGGCAAACTCACGCCCCACCAGACTCGGCAACAAGGGCGCAAAGCCTTCGCTGCCGATGCTCGGCAGGCCTTGACCAACCGCGGCCAGAATCGCCGCCTCCATCAACGCCAGCGGCACCGATGTGGCCACGCGGAAAATTTCCCACTCATGGGTCAGGTTGTCGCGACTGTACTCGTTGCCCGGATCAATGCTGACCTGCTGTTCGCCACTCAGCACCAACACCGCCGAGCGCGCAACGATCAGCGGCCAGAGCGCCAGCAGTTCTTCATGTTGCAGCGGATTGATCGCGTGATAGGCCCGAACCGCCGGCAAGATGTAGAACGGATCGCCATCGGCATGGTGCAGCAGCGCGGCACAGGTCACCGACAGATCGGTGATCCGCCAGGTTCGGACCAGGTCGCCGAAATCGATGACACCCTGCAACTGCCATTGGCGCTGCGCATCTCGCTGCCAGACCACGTTGTCGTCGGTGATGTCCATGTGAATCGCCTGCACCGGCAACTTATCCACCAAGGGCTGCAAATGGCGCTCGGCCTGCTCGGCCGCTTCAGCAATCAGCTTGCGTTGCTGATCATCCTTGATCACCGGCAGCAAATGCGCGATCAACGCGTTAGCGTGGCGGGCGTCCCATTGAAGGGTGCGCTCAAGGCCAGGATGGTCGAAGCTGGCCAGTGCCAGGTCCATCTCGCCGCAGAGCCGACCGAAACCGGCGACCACTGCCTGGCTCAGATGGTCGAGGTGCGTCAGGGACTGGCCGTCGATGTAATCGAGCAGACGTACATGCACCGCTTGACCGCCGGCCTCCAGGGAGAGCAGGTCAGTACCATTTTTGGCCGGGATCACTCGCGGCACCTGCACGCCGGGATGTTCGGCCAAGTGCTTGAGCCCTGCGTGCTGGGCTTGCAGTTCCAGCACCGAGTAATCGCCACGGCAGATCTTCAGGACGAAACGCCCCTGCTCGCTGTCGACGCGGTAGTTGAGATCCTGCTGGCTTCCAAGAGCCTGCAACCGTCCGCTCAGCCCGTAATGTTCTTCCAGCAACTCAAGCGCTTGCGCCGCGGACACTTGCGGGCTGGGCAGACTGGCGCGGTGAATCAACGTGGCGAGCGGCATACAACGACCCCTGAAATTTTATTAGGCGCTTATATCGCCACTGCCGGGGGCGATAAGCAACCCCCCTTCCCTGGTTGGCCTGAATCAAATGCGTGAGCAACTCTCTTCACAGCCCCACTCGCGCCTGCCGGCACTTTGCGTAAGAATGTCGGCCATCAACGCCTATTGCTGGAGAAACACCATGAACGTAGTCATCACCGACCTGCCCGGTGTTCTGATCATCGAGCCCAAGGTATTTGGTGATGAGCGCGGCTTCTTCTATGAAAGCTTCAACGCCAAGGCTTTCGAAGAAGCAACCGGCCTGAACACCCGATTCGTGCAGGACAACCATTCCCGCTCGCAAAAAGGCGTACTGCGCGGCTTGCACTACCAGCTGGAAAACACTCAGGGCAAACTGGTCCGCGTCACCGCCGGTGAAGTGCTGGACGTGGCCGTGGACATTCGCCGCAGCTCGCCGCATTTCGGCAAATGGGTCGCGGTGCGCCTGTCCGCCGACAACCATCGCCAGCTCTGGGTACCGGAAGGTTTTGCCCATGGTTTCGTGGTGCTGAGCGATTTCGCCGAGTTCCTCTACAAAACCACCGACTACTACACCCCGTCGGCTGAACGCAGCATTCGCTGGGACGACCCGGACTTGGGCATCGACTGGCAGCTGGACGAAGCACCGCAGCTGTCCGCCAAGGATCAGGCCGCCGCGTTCTTCAAGGACGCTGAAGTCTTTTCCTGAATTGCTGTCTGAATTTTCACCGCCAGCACGCACTTGATCCTGGGTGCGCAGACTGCGCCCGCAAGCCTAGGCATAATGCGTCTATACCCACAGGCGCTTGATGCTCATGACACCGACCCTCCCCCGCAGACCCCGCTGGCGCAGCCTGGCACTGCTTGCGTTGTGCCTGGCACCCTTGCTGTGGCCACTGGAGCATCTGGCCGAGCGTTATTACCGCAGCGAGCTGGCCGGGCAGAACCGTCAGACCCTCGACCTCTACGTCGCCAACCTGCTGGGTACCCTGCACCGCTATGAAGTGCTGCCGCAGATTCTCGGCGACCTGCCCGCCCTGCGTGCGACGTTGGGCGCACCCGACGAGGGCGTGATTCAAGGCAATGCCAATCGCCTGTTGAAACACATCAGTGCCCAGACCGGCGCCGAAGTCATGTACCTGATGGACACCACCGGCAAGACGCTGGCGGCCTCCAACTGGGATAAAAACGACAGCTTCGTCGGTCGCAATTTCTCTTTCCGTCCTTATTTCAGTGAAGCCATGGCCGGGCGCCTGGGGCGCTTCTTTGGCCTGGGCACTACCTCGGCCAAGCGCGGTTACTTCTTCGCTGCGGCGGTACACGATCGTGAAAAAATCATCGGCGTGTTGGTGGTCAAGGTTGACCTCGATCACACCGAAAGCCTCTGGGGCAAAACCCCGGAACAACTGCTGGTCACCGACCACAACGGTGTGGTCATCCTCACGTCGCGGCCAGAATGGCGTTTCCGTTCGACTCGTCCATTGAGTGATGAGGAGAACAAGGCCGTCGCCGCGATTCAACCCTACCCGACCCGCGATCCAAAGCCGTTGAGTCTCGACCCCAATGCCTGGCTGACCCAAACCCGGCAGATCGAAGAAACCGGCTGGAGTGTCAGTATCCTTGCTCCACGCACCCTGATCGACCGCCCCGTGCGCACAGTCGTGGCCATCGGCGGCGCAACGCTGCTGGTATTAATGCTGCTGCTCGGCCTGATGATGCAACGCCGACGCCATTACCTGGAGCGGATCGCCTTCGAAGCCAAGGCCCGCCAGGAACTGGAAGGCCGGGTCGCCGAACGGACCAGCGACCTCGAGGGCCTCAACCGTCGACTGAAACAGGAAGTGCTGGAGCGCGAACATGCCCAGCAAGAACTGGTACGCGCTCAGGATGATCTGGTACAGGCCGGCAAGCTCTCGGCGTTGGGGACAATGTCGGCGAGTATCAGCCATGAACTCAACCAACCGCTGGCGGCAATCCGCAGCTACGCGGAAAACGCCGAAGTGCTGCTCGATCATCAGCGCACCGAGGATGCTCGCGGCAACCTCAAGCTGATCAGCGAACTGACCGGGCGCATGGCGTCGATCATCGCCCACCTGCGCGCCTTCGCCCGACGTGATCGCCACGCCCCGGAGAGCGTGGCCCTGCAACCGGCGCTGGACGACGCCCTGGCGTTACTGGCCAAGCGTCGGCGCAGCATGGAAGTCGAGCTGATCCGCGACCTGCCGGCCGCCACCCTGTGGGTCGAGGCTGGAGAAACCCGTCTGCGCCAGGTACTCGGCAATCTGCTGGCCAATGCGCTCGATGCCCTGACGGAAAAAGGCCCGCCGCGTAAACTCTGGTTGAGTGCCCAATCCACCGCCGACGGCGTCACTCTGTACATTCGCGATAACGGCCCCGGGTTCTGCCTGGAAGCGCTGGGTCGTGCGGGCGAGCCCTTCTACACCACCAAGACCCGCACTCAGGGACTTGGGCTGGGGCTGGCGATCTGCGACACCCTGATGCGCGCCTTCGGTGGTGAACTGTCGTTCTCCAACCATAAGGAAGGCGGCGCCCTGATTACCCTGAAGCTGCGCGCAGGCGCGCCGGGTGTGAGCCTGCAACCGTCCGAGGACCGAAGTGCATGACCATCGACAACCGCATCCAGGTCGTGTTGATCGACGACGATCCCCACCTGCGCCAGGCCCTGAGCCAGACCCTGGACCTGGCCGGCCTGAAGATCCTGCCGCTTGCTGAAGCCAAGGGCCTGGCCGGGCAACTGGAACGCGACTGGCCAGGCGTTGTGGTCAGTGACATCCGCATGCCGGGCATGGACGGCCTCGAACTGCTGACCGAACTCCACGCCCAGGATCCGGAGCTGCCCGTGCTGCTGATCACCGGCCACGGCGATGTCCCCCTGGCGGTGCAGGCCATGCGCGCCGGGGCTTATGACTTTCTGGAAAAACCTTTCGCCAGTGACGCCCTGCTCGACAGCGTACGTCGCGCCCTGGCCCTGCGCCGTCTGGTACTGGACAACCGCAGCCTGCGGCTGGCCCTGAGCGATCGCAACGAACTGAGCGCCCGACTGGTCGGGCAATCGGCGCCGATGCTGCGCCTGCGCGAGCAGATCGGGGCACTGGCGGCGACCAAGGCTGACGTGCTGATTCTCGGTGAAACCGGTGCAGGCAAAGAAGTGGTGGCCCGCGCGCTGCACGACTTGTCGAGTCGGCGTAACGGCCCGTTCGTGGCAATCAACGCCGGGGCCCTGGCCGAGTCGGTGGTGGAAAGCGAGTTGTTCGGTCACGAACCCGGCGCGTTTACCGGCGCGCAAAAGCGCCGCATCGGCAAGTTCGAATTCGCCAACGGCGGCACGTTGTTCCTCGATGAAATCGAAAGCATGAGCCTGGACGTGCAGGTGAAATTGCTGCGCTTGCTGCAAGAGCGGGTCGTCGAACGCCTGGGCGGCAATCAGTTGATCCCGCTGGACATCCGCATCATCGCCGCGACCAAGGAAGACCTGCGGCAATCCGCCGATCAGGGGCGCTTCCGTGCCGACTTGTATTACCGCCTGAACGTTGCGCCGTTGCGCATTCCGCCGCTGCGCGAACGGGGCGAAGATGCGCTGGTGCTGTTCCAGCATTTCGCTGACGAAGCCAGCGCCCGCCACGGCTTGCCGCCCCACGAACTGCAACCGGGGCAACGGGCGCTGCTGCTGCGTCACAGCTGGCCAGGTAACGTGCGGGAACTGCAGAACGCCGCCGAGCGCTTTGCCCTGGGCCTGGAGCTGGCACTGGACAACAGCGCACCGGATGGCGGTGTCGGCACCACGGTTGAAGTGGTCAGCGGCGGCTTGAGCGAGCAAGTCGAGAACTTCGAGAAGAGCCTGATTGCCGCCGAACTGGCGCGCTCGCACAGCTCCGTGCGCAGCCTCGCCGAAGCGCTCGGCATTCCGCGCAAAACCCTGCACGACAAGCTGCGCAAGCATGGCCTGAACTTCGCCGATGGCGGCACCAGCAGCCATACCGACGACCTCGATTGAGCTACCGTAAAATCATCCTCATCAAACAAAAGGCCCGCGAATGAACCGCGACAGTCGTCACCTGGAATCGATCCTCTATCGCGACATCCCCCTCACGCGGGACATGGGCCTCAAAGTGCTCGACTGGCATGACCAACAACTGCGCCTGCATCTGCCGCTGGAGCCCAACGTCAATCACAAGAGCACCATGTTCGGTGGCAGCCTGTATTGCGGCGCGGTGCTGGCCGGCTGGGGCTGGCTGCATTTGCGTTTACGTGAAGAAGGTATCGAAGACGGGCACATCGTGATTCAGGAAGGGCAGATCAACTACCCGCTGCCGGTCACCATGGCCGCGACGGCGATCTGTCAGGCACCGAACCCGGCAGTGTGGAGGAAGTTCCTGGCGATGTATCGACGCTATGGGCGGGCGCGGTTGACGCTGCATTCGCGGATCGTGAATGCCGGGAGTGATGAGGATGCGGTGAGGTTTACCGGGCAATACGTCCTTCACCGGTAAAGCAAACGATCTTAAAAGATCGCAGCCTCGTTGCACTCGACAGCTCCTACAGAGAAGCGCGCCCCCTGTAGGAGCTGTCGAGTGAAACGAGGCTGCGATCTCTTGATCTTTACGCCCGAGCGAGCGCCAATAGTTTCTCCCGCCAAGCCGCTTTAGCCGGCAGCGCCAGGAAGAACTCATTCAGCAACGATTCCCGCGCCGGATAACAGAACGGCGCGCCGCTCAAATCCAGCACCTCACCGCCGGCGCCTTCCAGCACACCTTGAGCCGCGGCCGTGTCCCACTGCGAAGTCGGCGCCAATCGCGGATAACAATCCGCCGCCCCTTCCGCCAGCAGGCAAAACTTCAGTGAGCTGCCGATATTCGCCAGTTGCAGCTCGCCCAGACTGTCACTCAACCCCGCCAGTAAGCGCTCCTGTTCAGGGCTTGAATGCCGACGACTGGCGACCACCGTGAAGGCTTCACCCGCCGCCGGCACCTCGCGAACCTGAATTGGCAACGGCTCGGCGCCTTTATCGCCACGCCAGGCACCCAGCCCGGCACCGCCTACATAAAAACGCCCGCTGGTCGGCATCGACACCACGCCGAACACCACACGCCCCTGCTCGATCAGCGCAATGTTCACGGTGAACTCTTCGCTGCCGGAGATGAACTCCTTAGTGCCGTCCAGGGGGTCGACCAACCACCAACGCTGCCAGCCGGCACGCACGCTCTGGGGGATGTTGGCATCCTCTTCGGACAGCACCGGAATAGTCGGGTCCAGCGCCGTCAACCCGGCCAGGATCACATGGTGAGCGGCCATGTCGGCAGCTGTGACCGGGGAATCATCGGATTTTGCAGTCACGGCAACGTTGACGCGCCAGAATGGCAGGATCGCCTCGCCAGCCTTCAATGCCAGCTCGACCACCGGCGCCATCAACGGATGGGGGAAACTCATGAACGTCTCACTCATAATTGAAAAATACCGCGCTGGATCAACAAGTCCCGGGCCAGATACAGCGCCGCCAAGGCACGGCCCTCGGTGAATCGCGGGTTCTGCGCCAACGCCGACAATTCCCGCAGGTTGATCTTGTCCATCCCCATCGGCTCGGGCTCGTCACCCTCCAGGCGTTCTTCGTACAAATCAGTAGCCAGCACCACTTGGATCTTCTGGCTCATGTAGCCGGGTGACAACGACAACTCGGTCAGATGCTCCAGTTGCCGCGCGCCATACCCGGCCTCTTCCTTGAGCTCCCGCTCGGCCGCCGCCAGCACATCTTCGCCCGGCTCGATCAAGCCTTTGGGCAGGGACAATTCGTAGGCATCGGTGCCACCGCAGTATTCCTCCACCAACACGGCGTGGTCCGCGTCGAGCATCGCCACGATCATCACCGCACCATAACCAGCGCCTTTGCCGACCAATCGCTCGTAAGTGCGTTCCACGCCATTGGAAAAGCGCAGTTTCAGCTCTTCGACACAGAATAATCGGCTGGTGGCGACGATCTCGCGGGCGAGTATGGTGGGTTTCTGGCGCATGAGAAGCTCCTTGGCGTGAACGCGTTACTATACCCGGCCTATCCTGATTGTTTACCTCGGATATCTTTTTTACCGCTGGAGAAGTTTTTTATGTCCCTGCTGCCCTGGCGCGACATCGATACCGTTCTGCTGGATATGGACGGCACGCTGCTGGACCTGCACTACGACAACCATTTCTGGCTGGAACACCTGCCAAAGCGTTATGCCGAGTTGCACGGGGTGAGCCTGGCCATGGCGGAGCTGGAATTGCAGCCACTGTTCGAGCGCCATGCCGGTCAGTTGCAGTGGTATTGCCTGGACTTCTGGAGCGCCGAACTGAAGTTGTCGGTGCGCGAACTGAAACTGGAAACCGCGCACCTGATCGCCTTGCGTCCGGATGCGGACACTTTTCTGACCGCGATCAAACAGGCCGGCAAGCGCGTGGTACTGATCACCAACGCCCACCGCGACTCGTTGTCATTGAAACTGGAAAGAATTGAACTGGCGCCGTATTTCGAGCGCTTGATCAGCTCTCACGATTACGGTTTCGCCAAAGAAGACCCGCAGTTCTGGGATGCCTTGCAGGCCGATATCGGCTTCGACCCGGCACGCTGCCTGTTCATCGACGACACCCTGCCGATCCTGCGCAGCGCACGCAATTTCGGGGTGGCGCACCTGCTGGCCGTGAGCGAGCCTGACAGCCGCAAAGGGCCGAAGGACACCGCAGAGTTTGCGGCGGTGGGGGATTATCGGGAGCTCATCGCAGGGCTTTAGAGTCTGACGCGGTCGTTGTGGCGAGGGAGCTTGCTCCCGCTGGAGTGCGAAGCGCTCCCAATCTGGCTGAGTTCCTTCAGAAAGGTGCATTGGCCAGATTGCGACTGCTGCGCAGCCGAGCGGGACGGTGCGGCGATCCGACAAGCTCCCTCGCCACAGGTTCTGTGTTATTCAGGAATCCGCAACACCTGCCCCGGATAGATCTTGTCCGGGTGCGAAAGCATTGGTTTGTTGGCTTCAAAGATTTTGTTGTACTTGTTCGCGTCGCCGTATGCCGCCTTGGAAATCGCGCTGAGGGTGTCGCCCTTTTTAACGGTGACGAACTGCGCTGCCTTGGCAACCGGCCCCGTTACGGTGATCTGGTCATCGACACTACCGACACCGGCAATATTGCCCACGGCCAACAGAATTTTCTCCTTCTCTTCCTGGCTTGCCACTTCACCGGTGACGGTGACTTTGTCGCCATCGATGGTCGCCTGAACATTCGGGTTACCCAAGCCGACCTTGCTGATGTGTGCCTTCAGCTGCTCGCTGGCGTTGGCATTGCCGGGTGTCAGCAGATCAATAAGTTTTTCACCTGCTTCTTTCACAAAGCTAAAAATACTCATGGTGCACGCTCCTTGGGGTTTGGGTTCCAGACGCCCAAGACTAGACCAGTCGTTTGAAGACCGGTTCCCAGCCGACCAATGACCCAACCCCGCGCAGGCGGTAGAATCGCAAACCTTGCCGGCGCCCTGGAGCGAAGATGGACATCAAGCAGCTGAAATTCCTCATCGCTCTCGACGAAACCCGACACTTCGGCCAGGCCGCCGCGCGTTGCCACATCACCCAGCCGACGTTGTCCATGCGTCTGCGCAGCCTTGAGGAAGAACTCGAACTGCCGCTGGTCAATCGCGGCCAACGCTTCGAAGGTTTCACTGCGCCGGGTGAGCGCGTGCTGGCATGGGCGCGTACGGTGCTGGCGGCCTACGACGGTTTGCAGGCCGAAGCGGCGGCCTGTCGCGGCAACCTCGTGGGTACGTTGCGTCTGGGGGTGGTGCCGCTGTCGAGTTTCGACCCGGTGCCGCTGATGCAACGCCTGCACGCCGCACACCCGAACCTGCGGTTCGAACTATCGGCCCTGAGTTCCGAACAGATCCTTGAACAACTGGCGAATAACCGTCTCGACCTCGGCGTATCGTACCTGGAGCATCTGGACGGCGAGCGCTTCGACTCCCTGGCGTTCAGCGAAACCCACATGGGCCTGCTCTACGATCAACGCTTCTTCAGTTTCGGCGAGACGCCACTGAGCTGGGAGTCGCTGATCGAACTGCCCATGGGCATGCTCACCAGCGGCATGCATTTTCGCCAGTCCATCGACCATAACTTCCACAGCCGTGGCCTGACCCCACAGCCGTTGCTGCAAACCGATGCAGTCCACCAATTGTTACAAGCGGTACACGGTGGCCTGTGCTGCGCGGTGATGCCGCTGAACAGCGGCCTCGAAAACCTCACTGATCACTTGCGCCTGCAACCCATCGAAAGCGCCCAGACCCTCGCCCGGCTGGGGCTGATCATGCGTCGCAGTGCTCCGCGTTCGGCCTTGGCAGAAGCCTGTTTTGCGATCTATCAGAAATCACTGACAGACTCTTGATCGACGCCATCTATCGGTAGATCAGTAATAGCGATTAGACGTGACATGTTGACACGCCTAGGCTTAAAGCTGACCAAACCGTCGGTGATGCCTAATGAACGCCAAGCGCCCCGGCTGCGCGGCGCCCGCTCTCGAAACGCCCGCGCCCGCCGCAAGCCAGACATACAGTTACTGCAACCTTGAATACTCCGAATCGTCCAGCACCGCGCTGGCCGAAGAAGTCGCGTTGGCGATCGCCTACAACGGTATCAGCCAGGCCGTCATGTTGGTGACGCCGACGGACCTTGAAGACTTCATCGTCGGCTTCAGCCTCGGCAGCGGCATCATCGAAGACGCTTCAGACATCTATGACCTGCAACTCAGCGGCACCGGTTCGGCGCAATACGCGCAGGTGACCATCGCCAACCGCGCCTTCTGGAACCTCAAGCAGCAGCGCCGGCAACTGGCCGGCACCAGCGGTTGCGGGCTCTGTGGCGTTGAAGCGGTGGAGCAAGCGCTGCCCGATCTCAAGGTGCTGCCCGGCGCCCCGCTGCCCCCGGCCGAATGGCTGGACGGCCTGCGCCATCGCATCGGCGAATTCCAGCCTTTGGGCCAGCATTGCGGCGCGGTGCATGCGGCGGTGTTCATGAACGGCAAAGGCGAATTGCTGCTGGGCCGTGAAGACATCGGTCGGCACAACGCCCTCGATAAGCTGATCGGTGGGTTGATCCGCCAGAAGATTCCGACCACCGATGGTCTGGCGATTGTCACCAGCCGTTGCAGCCTCGAATTGATCCAGAAAGTTTTACGCGCCGGCATCCAGACCCTGGTCAGCCTGTCGTCGCCCACGGGCCTGGCCGTGCAATGGGCCCGTCGACACAACCTCAATCTCATCCACCTGCCGCAAAAAAGTGCGCCGCGGGTCTACAGCCCCGCGACGGAGAAACAAGCGTGAGCCAACACCAACAAGCCGACCAGAAACCCGTTCCACGTTACAAGCCTTATAAAGGACCGGCCGGTGGCTGGGGCGCGCTGGCCAGCGTTGCCCGTGCCTGGTTGACCAGCGACAACGCGTTGAAAAATCTGCGCATGATGCTCAAGACCAACAAGAACGGCGGGTTCGACTGCCCCGGTTGCGCCTGGGGCGATTCTAAGGAAGCCGGCATGGTGGCGTTCTGCGAGAACGGCGCCAAAGCAGTGAACTGGGAAGCGACCAAACGGCGTGTCGATGGCGCGTTTTTCGCCAAGCACAGCGTTAGCTCGTTGCTGGAACAAAGTGATTATTGGCTCGAGTACCAGGGCCGTCTGACCGAGCCGCTGAGCTACGACGCCGAAACCGATCGTTACAAACCGATCAGCTGGGAAGCCGCCTTCGCCCTGATCAGCAAACACCTGCAAGGGCTGTCGAGTCCGAATCAGGCCGAGTTCTACACTTCGGGCCGTGCCAGCAACGAAGCGGCGTTCCTCTATCAATTGTTCGTGCGCGCCTATGGCACCAACAATTTCCCCGACTGCTCGAACATGTGCCACGAAGCCAGCGGTGTGGCATTGGCCCAAAGCGTCGGAGTCGGCAAAGGCACCGTGACCTTCGACGATTTCGAACATGCAGATGCAATTTTTGTCTGGGGCCAAAACCCTGGTACCAACCACCCGCGGATGCTCGAGCCACTGCGCGAAGCGGTGAAACGCGGTGCGCAGGTGGTGTGCATCAACCCACTGAAAGAGCGCGGCCTGGAACGCTTCCAGCACCCACAACACCCGATCGAAATGCTCACCAACGGCGACAAGCCGACCAACACCGCGTACTTCCGTCCGGCATTGGGCGGCGACATGGCGATCATGCGCGGCATGGCCAAGTTCCTGCTGCAATGGGAGCGCGATGCGCAGAAGGCGGGTGAGCCTGCGGTGTTCGACCACGACTTCCTCAATGAACACAGCGTCAATGTTCTGGAATACCTCGGCATCGTCGACGACACCCCGTGGGAGCAGATCGTCGAGCAATCCGGCCTGCCCCTGGTGGAAATCGAGCAAGCGGCGCGCATGTACGCCAAAGGCAAGAACGTGATCATGTGCTGGGCGATGGGCATCACCCAGCATCGCCATTCGGTGGCGACCATCCAGGAAATCGCCAACCTGATGCTGCTGCGCGGCAACATCGGCCGGCCGGGGGCCGGTCTGTGCCCGGTGCGCGGCCACAGTAACGTGCAGGGCGACCGGACAATGGGCATCAACGAACGCCCGCCTGCGGCGTTCCTCGACTCCCTGGAGCGGCGCTTCCAGTTCAAGGTGCCGCGCGAAAACGGCCACAACGTGATCGAGGCGATTCACGCCATGGCCGAAGGCCGTTCGAAAGTCTTCATCGGCCTGGGCGGCAACTTCGCCCAAGCCACCCCGGACAGCTCACGGACCTTCCAGGCCCTGAGCAACTGCGACCTGACCGTGCAGATCAGCACCAAGCTCAACCGCAGCCATTTGATCCATGGTAAAGACGCGCTGATCCTGCCGTGCCTGGGCCGTACCGATATCGATATCCAGACCGAAGGCGCCCAAGCGGTGACCGTGGAAGACTCCTTCAGCATGGTCCACGCCTCCAACGGTCAGTTGCAGCCGTTGTCGAACCTGATGCGCTCGGAGCCTGCAATCATCGCTGGTATCGCCGCCGCGACCCTGGGCAGCAAACCGGTGGACTGGAACTGGCTGGTGGCTGATTACAGCCGCATCCGCGACCTGATCGCCGACACCATCCCGGGCTTTCGGGACTTCAACGAGAAAGTCCAGAACCCCGGCGGTTTCTACCTGGGCAGCAGTGCCGGCGCACGTCGCTGGAATACCCCATCGGGTCGGGCCAATTTCCGTCCGAACACCCTGCCCAAAGACCTGGTACACGAACGCACCCGCGCCACCGGCGTACTGCCGGACCTGATCATGCAGTCGATGCGCTCCCATGATCAGTACAACACCACCATTTATGGTCTTGATGATCGTTATCGCGGGGTGAAAGGTCAGCGGGATGTGTTGTTCGTCAATGAAGCCGACATCATTCGCCTGGGCTTCAAACCGGGGCAGAAGGCTGACATCGTATCGATCTGGGATGATGGCCGTGAGCGGCGGGTCAAGGGCTTCACCCTGCTGGCGTTTGATATTCCTGCCGGGCAAGCGGCTGCGTACTATCCGGAAGTGAACCCGCTGGTGCCGTTGGAAAGCACTGGGGATGGCAGCCATACGCCGACGTCGAAGTTTGTGGCGATCCGGCTGGAGGCGGCGAGTGAAACCGGGTTGATCATGGCCAAGTCAGCTTGACGGCCCACTCAACAAATTTTTCCGATCCGTACTTTCCAATCGCCCACAAAAAAGGCCGTTTTCATATGAAAACGGCCTTTGAGAAGTAGCTAAAGACCGGCGAAAAACACTTAAGTTCCGCCCAAAAAACAGCAACTTATAGAAATGTGCTCAAGTCGTGTTACTCGTCGGATTTATGTTGTCACAACCACGACACAGCCTCAGGATCGCGCCGTCATCCCCTTGAGGTTCCTCTATGAAGTTCTCCTCGATTCTCTTGTTGTCCCTTGGCCTGGTCAGTGGCTTCGCGTCTGCTGGCGGCACCACCGAAGCAGGTGTGGGCGGCGCATTGGGCGGGGTTCTTGGCTCGGTCGTCGGTCAATCGCTAGGCGGCAGTACAGGTTCAACCATTGGCGCGGCCCTGGGCGGCGCGGGTGGTAGCGCAGTTGGCGCAGACAGACACAGCCGTGGCGAAGCCGCCATTGGCGGTGCGTTGGGCGCAGCTGGCGGTAACGTGGTTGGCCGCAGCATGGGCGGCACCACCGGTAGCCTGATCGGCTCCGCAGCAGGCGGCGGCCTCGGTGGCGCGCTGGGTAATCACATGGGCAACAGTAGCAATGACGACGATGATCGTCGTTCCTATCGTCGTGGTTATGACGATGATGATCGTCGCTACTACCGTGACGGCCATCCGGGTCGTGGCCATGCCTACGGGCATCGCAAGCATCACCATCGCTATCGCGACTGAGGCTTGAATCGCCTCGTCGACCGGTAGATCCAAAAATCGCAGCCTCGGGCTGCGATTTTTTTTGCCCTCAGATCGCCAGTCGCTCCAACGCCCCACGCAATCCGGCAGGAATCGCCACCGGCTGGTTCGACAGCCGATCGACGAATACATGCACGAAGCGCCCTGCCGCGCAGGCCTCATCTTCTCCAGCCTTGAACACCGCCAGCTCGTACTGCACCGAACTGTTGCCCAACTTGCCGACCCGCAGGCCAATCTCGATCCGATCCGGGAAAGCGATAGACGCGAAGTAATCGCAGGCCGAACTCACCACAAAACCCACCACCTCACCGTCATGGATATCCAGACCGCCGACTTCGATCAGGTAGGTGTTCACCGCCGTATCGAAAAAACTGTAGTAGGTGACGTTGTTGACGTGACCGTAGGCGTCATTGTCGTGCCAGCGGGTAGTGATGGGCTGGAAATGGGGGTAGTCGGTGCGTTGGGGCATCGGGTTGGACATCAGCGTTTGTTCCTGGAGTTGGATCGTCAGTCTAAGGCGAAAATCGCGTCGTGCTCATTCGCGGGCTTGCTTGCGAAGGAGCCCTCACAGATGCCACATAAAATCACATCTCGGCAAACCCTCTGCCTTGCGCCGCCAACTCTCCAATCAACCGCGCCGGCGCCCAGTGATCACCCTGCTTGGTCTCAAGTTGCAACAACCGCAGATGAATATCCGCCAGCCCTTGCTGATCCGCCCAGGCCATCGGCCCGCCCTTGTCCGCCGGGAAACCATAACCGTTGAGGTACACCAGATCGATGTCATGCGCCGACGCCGCAATGCCTTCCTGAAGGATCTTCGCCCCTTCATTGACCAGTGCCAGCAAGCTGCGCTCAAGAATCTCCTCTGGCCCTATCTCACGCCGCTGAAACCCCAGCCCTTCACTGACTTCCAGTACCAGCGCATCGACTTCCACATCGTGCTCAGCCTGACGACTGCCCGGTTCGTAATGGTAATACCCATCGCCGCTCTTTTGACCGAAACGCCCGAGCTCGCACAAACGATTGTCCACTTGAACTTCCGGCGCATCCTGGCCCTTGCCAGCCAGCTCCCGCGCGCGCCACTCCAGGTCAATGCCGACCACGTCATACATGCGGAACGGCCCCATGGCGAAACCAAAACCTTGCAGCGCCGCATCCACCTGATAAGGCAACGCACCCTCCAGCAGCATCTTGCGCGCTTCGAGCACGTACGGATGCAGCATGCGGTTGCCGATGAAACCGTGACAGTTGCCCGAGACCACGCTGACCTTGCCCATGCGCTGGCCCAGTGCCAGGGCTGCATCAAGCACCGCCGGAGCGGTCTGGGCGCCGCGTACGATCTCCAGCAATTTCATGATGTGCGCCGGGCTGAAGAAGTGCAGACCCAGGACCTGCTGCGGGCGGCGAGTGGCGGCGGCGATGGCGTCGATATCCAGCGCCGAGGTATTGCTGGCCAGAATCGCTTCAGGTTTGAGCAGGCCGTCGAGTTCGCGGAAGATTTTCTGCTTCAGCTCGAGGTTTTCGTAGACCGCTTCGATCACCAGATCAACATCGCGGATCGCCGCGTAATCGGCAGCCGCCGTTACCCGTGCAATGCGCGCATCCGCCTCGGTCTGATCGATCCGCCCCTGACGCACGCTGTGGGCGTAAGTGTCAGCCACGCTGGTCAGCGCCTGCTCAAGCATCTGCGGATTGTTATCGACCCACTGCACCGGCACCCCGGCATTGGCCAGGCACATGACGATGCCACGGCCCATGGTGCCCGCGCCAATCACGGCGGCGCGCTGAATATCGAACGATGTCTGGCTCATGGTTGTTGTTCTCTTATTGGCGATCCAAAGACAGTCCTCACCATAGTCAGCCTATGGGTGTTTTTGAAGTTTATTCCCGTGATGGGTGACATTCAGCGGATGGATGCGTCCCGATCCCGCAGGTCAGAGGTTCGCCTCAGCCCACGTCCGGACCTCGGCGTACGGATAATCTTCCAGCGCCGCAAACCCAGAAATCGACCGAGCCTTGAGCTTGGTAAACAACGGAACGCTGATCCCGCACAAAAACCGCGTCACGCGCTCCGCCGATGGAGCACTTCCCGTGTGCTGCTGGTGCCTGTGGATAAAATCACCGCACAGCACCTCGAAATTTTTATCCACAAGCGCCGGCAATTCCGGTGGTTCGGGTAACCGCGCTACGTGGCCGTGACACACCGAACAATGCCCGCATCGCCGTGGCGCGTTTTCGTCGCCGAAGTACTCGGCCAGGCGATATCCCAGGCAGTGGTCGGTGGCGAACAGATCCAGCATGGCGTGAATCCGCGAAATCTCGGTGCGTTCGTGCTGGGTGAAGTAGGTGTGCAATTCGGCGCTCAAGGCCTGGGAATCGAAGTCGGCTTGCAGCAGGCTATAGACCTCCGTCATCTGCTTGCTTTCAAGCTCCACCCAGCCCTTTTCCTGGAAGTAATCCAGCGCCTTGACCACTCGACTGCGCTCGGCGGAATGCTGCTGATACAGTGCGTCGAAATTCACCGTGGCCCAGGTCCGTGCGCGACTGGAAGTCTGGATGATCGCCGAGACGAAGTCCCTGCGCTCACCCTCGAAACGGGCCAGCAACGCTTCCGGCTCCTGCAAATACTTGAAGCGGTATTCCGCGTAATAGGCATAGCGCGGAGCGATCAGCCCACGCAACTCCAGCTGTACCAGCAAGGTCTTGAGCGGTAACTGGCGAATGTTGCTCTGATCGGCCAAAGGCCCCAGCAGAAACTCCCACTGCCCCTCGGGCGCTGCGGCTTGCAACTCGTCGAGCACACAACGAATGCCGTCCCGCTCCGGTGTGTCGCCGTAGACGAAATTCTCCAGCACGTTGAGGCTGTCGCGGTTGGCCAGCACCAGGCAATCGGACGGCTGCCCGTCACGCCCGGCGCGGCCGATTTCCTGGCTGTAGTTTTCGATGGATTTGGGCAGGTCGAAATGCACCACGTTGCGGATATCGCTTTTGTCGATGCCCATGCCGAAGGCAATGGTGGCGACGATGCAATTGGACTGCCCACCCATGAACCGGCGCTGAATCGCTTCCCGTTGCTCGTGGGGTAAACCGGCGTGATAGGCCTCTGCCTGTATACCGTTGCGCCCCAGGTGTTCGGCGATGTGCTCAGCGGTTTTCTGCAGAGTGACGTAGACAATGCTGGGCTGGCCGGGACGCTGGCTCATCCACTCGACCAGGCGGCGGCGTTTGTCCTGGCCACGCACCGGTTCCACCAACAGATTGAGATTGGGCCGGTAGAAACCGGTGGTCACCACATCCTCAGGCGCAATGGCGAACCGGGCCTCCATGTCGGCGATCACCTTGGGTGTCGCGGTGGCCGTCAGCAGCAGCGCCTGAGGGATGTTGAACTGGCGCTGATAGTCCGGCAGCTTGAGGTAGTCGGGGCGGAAGTTGTGACCCCACTCGGAGATGCAGTGGGCCTCGTCCACCACCAACAGCGAGATCGGTACCTGCTGCAAAAAATGGCGAAAGCGCTCGTTCTTCAGGCGCTCCACGGAAATCATCAGAATCTTCAATTCACCAGACTTGGCCCGGGCCATCACATCGCTGGCGTCATCGCGACTCTGGGCCGAATCAATACTGCCCGCCGCAATCCCATGGCGCTGCAAGAACGCTAACTGATCCTGCATCAACGCCAGCAGAGGCGAGACCACCAGCGTCAGGTGCGGCAGCAGGATGGCCGGTAACTGATAGCACAGGGATTTGCCCGATCCGGTAGGGAAAATCGCCGCCGCCGAACGCCCGGCCAGTACCGCGCTGACCGCCGCCTCCTGGCCGGGCCGAAACTGTGGATAACCGAAAACCTGTTCCAGGGTGTTGTGCATAAGCTGTCACTCCGTTGACCGCTGCGAAGCCCAAAGCCTAGCCGGCGAACGCAGCAAGTCGAGAAAAGGTCGGGGGCAAAAACGATACGGGATGATACAGCGTCAACCCATCGATTCCTTCGCCACAGATTGAAACAAACGAGGCACTTTGCCCCCTGACATCAGCCCCCTGTCAGCCGATAAGGTTCGCCCCGAGAAAAACCATTATCCGCGAAGTTTTCAACAAGGCAGGACGCCTGCACGCGGATCCTCACAAAGGAACAATCATGCCTGACACTCTGTTTTTTCCAATCGCCCTTGTCTTTGCATCCTTGCTGCTGAGCGGGTGCATGAAGCTCCCTGACGCCCCCCCTCTCCTCGCTACGCCTACGACTCTGGGCGGCGCCTCACAGACTTAGTCATCAATTGACTGACGCCGGGTGGCTATGGCACCAACACCGCCACCCGCAACTGCTCATCCAGCGCCTGTTCATGAAACACCCGGCTCTTGCTCGCCCAAACCGTATAAGCCGGGCTGATTTCGCCCGTAAACGCCGCCGCCAGCTGACGCAGATCGTCGACGCTACGTACACGAGGACAGAAGAGTTGGTCCTCGCAGTCCTGACTGACACTGCGATAGGTGATCAGCAACCGATCCCACAACCCGTCACGCACTTGCCTGACCGACTTGAGCTTCACAGCCCGCACGCCCAGTCGCTGTTTCAGCCCCTGCTCATCCAGCGCTTCGCTGGCCAGCAACGCCTTGCCCACCATCAACACCTCGGCGCGAGATGCGGTGTCGATGTCCGCTTGGGTGGTCAGCGCATCCGGCCAACCGGTTCGCTCCATGTTGGCGCGGACCAGCGAATGACCGACGTCGGCAGCACCCGCTATCCGACAAACACCGGCCCACAACAATAAAATCGAGGCCACACGTAGCCATTGCATGCCTAATTCCCTTTAAGAGTCGACCCAGACGCTTCGAAACGTCCTACACATTCTGGCGCGCACCCTCCAGAGACTGGATGCGTTAAGCCTGACAATCCCGTAGGAATATCGACCTCCAGGGCAAAAGCTTAAAAAATTGTCGAGGGGCGCGTAGGCAAAGGGCGATAACACCGGTAAACCCCCTACAAAACCTGTCCACTTGCACCACCTTGCGACGCCTCGTCGCGGCCCTCTATAGTTTTCGACACGGCTGGAAACACTGTATCGGCCCGTCGGAGCGACTTCGTACAGGACACGCCTCAACCATGAAAACGTTCAACCCGTTGACCAACCGCTATCGCCCACTCAAGACCAGTTGCAGCGACACCTCGGTGCTGGTCATCGACACCGATGCCAGCCATGGCGACCTGCTCGATGCCGCCCAACAACGCCTGCGTGCGGCCAGCGATCTACTGGAAACACTTTACTGTTTATGTTTCAAACAGGCCGATGTGAAAGACATCCCCAACATCGTTAATGCGCTTTATTTATTAACACAAGACGGCTGCGAATTACTTGAAGTCGCAAAACAACAAATACATCCAATCTGAAAAAATAAAACTACAAACCCCGCAACAACCAATCGCTTTATTATTATAAGAATCAACACTAGCCTGCTTGCTCTTACATCAACTAAGGGCAACACAATGACAGCATTAACCATTTTCTTTTGCGGTACCGGCTCGACAAAGTTCGACAGTCAGAACCCAACTTACTGGAACGGTGAATTGGTCTCGACACTGGCATCCCATCACGGTGGTCGCGAATTTGCCGAATGGGTCGTGATCGATGGTCCCGGCACCAGCAACCTGCAAGCTGACGAACTGTTCACCCAATCCAAGGATTATGGACTGAGCGGTACGCTGTTCGGCAAAGGCTGGGGAGAGAACGTCCAGCACGCCATCAACATCATCAAAGGCAAGTGCGACTGGGAGCGTGAGAAGCTGACTGAGACTGAATACAACCGACTCAAGGCTGCTGGCATTCCCATTGAAGACGTCATCGTCGAAGGTTCCTGGATGTGGCGCAAGTACAACTACGGCGACCGCAGCGTGACCCAACAGAAGTTACAGGAACAAATCATCAAGACCTTTCGTAAAGATGGAATTATCCCCACCAAAGTTAACTTGGTAGGTTGGAGTCGTGGCGGTATCAGTTGCCACATGCTGGCCAACGCCATGTTCAAGGACAGCGCCCTGAAGAACATCCCGGTGAATATTTTTGCGATTGATCCGGTGCCGGGCATCGGCAACTTTCAGGAAGACAAAGTAAAACTCAATACCAACGTAAAGGAATACGTCGGTTTCTACGCCCGAGACGAGCGCTCCAAAGGCTTCAGCTGCGTTATCCCACAAACGGCAACCGGCACCCGGACCCACATTTACCCCATGCCCGGCCGCCATGGCACGCTGGTCGGTAACGCCGCAGCAGACGGTGTCAGCGGCCCCAAAGCATTGGCCGAACCAGGG
Organism: Pseudomonas sp. GW822-FHT07A10; assembly: GCF_058798795.1. NCBI lineage: Bacteria > Pseudomonadati > Pseudomonadota > Gammaproteobacteria > Pseudomonadales > Pseudomonadaceae > Pseudomonas > Pseudomonas sp. GW822-FHT07A10. The sequence goes on along the minus strand of NZ_JBXAKV010000008.1, from coordinate 156,570 downwards.
CGCATCGTCCGCCACTTCGCCGAAGTCTGCCTCCAGCGCTGGGGTGTGCGACTCAACAAGCCGCTGAACCTGACCCAGGCCGATCTGGATAACCTGCGCAAGACCATGGTCAACGACGAAGCCAAGTACCGGCTGATGCACAAGTATTCCTACACCTACTTCACCGAACTGGATCAAGGCGAACGCTACGTTTCGCTGGGCAGTAAAGGGGTCAACTTCTCAGCGGTTAAAGGCACGATCTACACGCCGACGACCGGGCTGACTACCAGCGTGCTGGATGGTGCAGCGTATCGGTCTATTTGTTGAAAACGATGGCGGATCGGTAGGAACGGCCTATGAAATCTTCATACCGTTCCTACAACAGAAGGCACCTTGTCGCCTATCGCCGCACTGTAGCTCAAATCTATAGTCGTAACCGTCGCTGCCAAATCAGCGGCTCGGGCTTGGTCACCCGAATGGTTCATATATGCGCGTCCGTTGTATGCTGCCGGCACTTCAAGTGCCTGCACGCTATATGGTGGCTGTGTTTGGGACGCTCTCGGGCGTGCCAGGAATGTGAGCCTCACTGGTTGACCAACCCGAACACAGTCCGCCTCCCATCGCTTGGTCACGATGGCGGCGGTTACTCCTGATGCATTTGAGGCTACAAACAATGAATTCATGGAAACCGTTCACCGATCGTTACCGCCCACTCCAATCCAATCTCACCGATACCCCGCCCCTGATCATCGACACAGAGGCCAATCCCCAAGACATCCTCGAAGCCGCCCTCCAGCGCATCCGAGCCTCCAGTGATCTACTCCAAACCCTGCACTGCCATTGCTTCAAGCAAGGCGATGTCGAAGACATTCCCCACATCACCCACGCGCTCTACTTGCTGACCCAAGACGGCTGCGACCTGCTGAAAGTCGCCCAGCAACGCATGATGGGTTGGAAAGCACCGGCCTAACGCCGAGTGAAGATCGTTCCCATGCTCCGCGTGGGAATGCCTCTACGGACGCTCCGCGCTCGACCCTTGGGACGCAGAGCATCGAAAGCCGTCATCGAACACTGGAGATAACCATGAGCATGTTTTTTGATGAGCTAATGGAAAGCGTGCAACAGATGAACGAAATCATCCGCGGCGGGCGTGAGCCTCCCCGCGAACTTCATGTTGATGCGTTGCAAGTCCAAGAAATTCGTATGGCTACCGATCTGACTCAGACCAAGTTCGCAGCGTTTATTGACGACCGACTCGCTGCAAAGTCAGGCTTAATCAGCCTCATCGATATACACCCAACGGACGATGCACCATGAATCTCGCCCCCAACTTCCCCGACGATCACGCCATGCACCTGCTCATGCAGCTACTGCACGAAGAACTCGGCCTGCCCGAACGCAAAACTATCAGCCTCACCACCTCGATCAACTTTGACCTGAACTGCGACGGCGCGGATGCGCGGCATCTGATGGAAGCGCTGGAAGAACAGTTCGCCATCGACTTCGTCGACTACGACGCGTATCGGTACTTTCAGCCTGAAGGGTTTGATGTGTTTCTCAAGCGCCGGGCGAAGGGTCGTGGCGACAAAGTGCCGCTGACCATTGGCATGCTCTATAAAGCAGTCAAGAAACAACGGTGGGGCACGCAGGAAGTGGAAGGGGTCTAGGGGATCTGATCAACAGAAGTGGAATTATTCTGGCTGCTTAGCGTGTTTACTGCGGGAATATTGCCAGTTATGCCTCAAGGGAACTGAATCAGCGCCCATAAAAAAGCCGCCCCAAAGGGCGGCTTTCTCATTACATCAAACCAACTCTTACAACTTCGGCCCAGCAGCCTTGATCGCGTCGCTCACGTCGAACTTCTTGAAGTTCTCAACAAACAACCCGGCCAGTGCTTTAGCAGCTTCATCGTAAGCAGCCTTGTCAGCCCAGGTGTTACGTGGGTTCAGCAGGCCAGTCTCAACGCCCGGCACAGCCAATGGCACGTCAAGGTTGATGGTGTCCAGGTGTTCAGTCTCGGCACCGATCAACGCGCCGCTCTGGATCGCTGCGATCACGCCGCGAGTAGTCGGGATGTTGAAGCGTTTGCCGACGCCGTAGCCGCCGCCGGTCCAGCCGGTGTTGACCAGGTAGACCTTGGAGCCGAAGCCGCGGATGCGTTTGATCAGCAGTTCTGCATATTCGCCAGCCGGACGCGGGAAGAACGGTGCGCCGAAGCAGGTGGAGAAGGTCGACTTGATGCCGCTGCCGGAACCCATTTCGGTCGAGCCTACCAGAGCGGTGTAGCCGGACAGGAAGTGGTAAGCCGCTTGTTCTTCATTGAGGATCGACACTGGCGGCAGCACGCCGGTCAGGTCGCAGGTCAGGAAGATCACTGCGTTTGGCTCGCCGCCCAGGTTCTTCTCGGAACGCTTGGCTACGTGCTCCAGCGGGTAGGCGGCGCGGCTGTTCTGGGTCAGGCTGACATCGGTGTAATCGGCGTGCTTGGCGTCGTCGATAACAACGTTTTCCAGGACTGCGCCGTGTTTGATGGCTTTCCAGATGACCGGCTCGTTCTTCTCGGACAGGTCGATGCACTTGGCATAGCAACCGCCTTCGATGTTGAACACCACGCCCTCGCCCCAGCCGTGTTCGTCGTCACCGATCAGGTAACGGCTTTCGTCGGCGGACAGGGTGGTCTTGCCGGTGCCGGACAGACCGAAGAACAGGGTCACGTCGCCCGCTTCGCCGATGTTGGCGGCGCAGTGCATTGGCAGCACGTCGGCGGCCGGCAGCAGGAAGTTCTGCACCGAGAACATGGCTTTCTTCATTTCACCGGCGTAGCGCATGCCAGCGAGCAGCACTTTTTTCTGCGCGAAGTTGATGATCACGCAACCGTCGGAGTTGGTGCCGTCACGCTCTGGCACGCACTCGAAGTTGGCGACGTTCAGAACTTGCCACTCTTCACGACCGGCCGGGTTGTACTGGGCCGGGTTGATGAACAGGCAACGACCGAACAGGTTCTGCCAGGCAGTCTGGGTAGTCATTTTCACGGCCAGGTAGTGCTCTTCAGCCGAACCTACGTGCACGTGGGAAACGAAATGCTCTTGCGCGTTGTTGAACGCCTCGACGCGAGCCCACAGGGCATCGAACTTGTCGGCCGGGAACTTGCGGTTGATCGGACCCCAGGCAATAGCGTCCTGGGTGGTCGGCTCTTCAACGATGAAACGATCGACTGGCGAACGGCCGGTACGGTGACCGGTGCGAACAACCAGCGCGCCGGTATCGGCAAGCTCGCCTTCACCGCGACTCAGGGCTTGTTTAACCAGATCATCAACACTCAGATCGGTGTACACGGCGTTATTGGCTTGCGTCATGAGGTTCCCCGTCGGCCAGTGGCCGAGTGCTCCAAACGTTTTGTAGTAGAAAGTCGTGCACTACTACCGCGAAAAAAGTGGGCCGGATTATGCCAGAAAAGCCCAAAAAGTGTAGGGCCCTCCCGTCAGAACGGCGTTATTCCGGCGCTAAGCAGTGAATTTACCTGCGCTGAAGCGTTTTAGTGACGGGTATCTGACGGCGTATCAACCCCTGCTCCGGCGAATAATTGGGTGATATCGGCCGCGTCGAACAGGTAGCGCTCGTTGCAAAATTGGCAATCGACCTCGATGCTGCCGCCATGTTCGACGACCAGCTGCTGCGCATCTTCCAGACCCAGACTGACCAACGCATTGCCCGAGCGTTCCCGGGAGCAACTGCAATGGAAGCGCAGTTTCTGCACATCGAACAGACGCACTTGTTCTTCGTGGTACAGGCGATGGAGCACGGTTTCGTTGTCCAGGCTCAGCAATTCGTCGGCGGTCAGGGTGCTGGCCAGGGCGGTGATGTGCTGCCAACTGGCGGCGCGATCTTCTTCATCTTTCAGACGGTCGGCAGGCAATTGCTGCAATAGCAGGCCACGGGCACGACGGCCGTCGGCGTACAGCTTGAAGCGGGTGCCAACCTGCTGCGACATGACGAAATAGTTGGTGAAGCAATCGGACAGGGTTTCACCGTCGAGATCGACAATGCCCTGATAACGCTGGCCTTGAGTCGGGTCGACCGTCAGCGCCAACACGCCATTGGGCATCAGGTCGGCGAGCGTCGCATCGGGCGCGATCTGCTCGGCGTCGTAGCGGGCCAGGCCGCGAATTTCGCGCTCGCTGGAGCACTCGATCATCAGCATCGGTACCGGGCCTTCGGAACGGGCCTGAAGAATCAGCAAGCCATCGAACTTCAAGGTGCCTACCAGCAACGCTGCAGCCGCCATCAGCTCGCCCAGCAGTTGCGCGACCGGCTCCGGATAGGTGTGTTTGGCGAGGACTTCGGCATAGCTACGCTCCAATGCCACCAGTTCGCCGCGGGTGTCGCTGTCATCGAAGATGAAGCGTTGGGTGTAGTCGGTATCCGGTAGATCGGTCATAGGTCTGGGTATCTGAAGTGGTGACAAAAAAGGTTACAAAAAATGAAACACGCTGTAGCAGCACTTTTGGGGGTGAGCTTAGCCATAGCGGCATTTTATGAACAATTCGGGGTTGTTCCAAGCAAGGTCAAACCTCGGTTTTCGACGAGCGGTGCTTTCACCTGCGAAATGCGCCGTGGGCGAATATCCCCCATATGGCTGCACAGGCAGGCGATTACAAGTCTGCGCCCGACGGCCGTCACGACTCGTCGTTGCTGCTGCCGCGAAACTTGAACAAATCCCGGCGCTGTTTCTTGCTCGGTTTGCCGTCGGTGCTCACGCCCAACGCCCCGGCCTTGCGCATGGCCGCCGCCGCTTCGCGCTTGGCAACGCTGGCTTCGGTTTCGGCATACAGAGCCTGGGCTTCCGGCGCGCCACGACGCACGATCGACAACGCCTGGACCACCACCGTGCGTTCCTCGAAGCCGGTGCGAATCTGAAACTCGTCGCCGATCCTCGGCTCCTTGCCTGGCTTGCAACGCTCGCCCCGGCAATGCACCTTGCCGCTTTCAATCGCGGCCTTGGCCAAGGCACGTGTTTTATAAAAACGCGCGGCCCACAACCATTTATCGAGACGGACCTTGTCGTCCTCTTCGCTTTTTTGTGCCATTGGATGACCTCATTCTGAAATATCGATGAACTGTACTACCGTTTCTGTCGTGCCATGAATCACAACGCTGTGGATTAGAATGCAGGCATTCCCCCCTGTTTGAGGGATGAAAACCCGGGCCGTAGATATCTGTCGCCTTTTACCCATTATTCTGCGTGAATACCGCGAATTCGGCCGCACACGGCCTGAGCGGTTTTTGCCGGTTGAGCACTTTTGAAGACATTTGACCATTTGACCGTTGTCGGTCTGCGCGAGTGGGTGGCGCTCCCGGATTTGGGAGTCGCGGGCCTTCGGGCAAAAATCGACACTGGCGCGAGTACCTCCAGCCTGCATGCCACCGACATCGAGCCGTTCGAGCGCGACGGCGAACAGTGGGTGCGCTTCACCGCGCACCTGGGCACGGTGGTGCAATTGCGTCACCGGCGCTGCGAAGCACCGCTGGTGACGATGAAAACCATTAAAAGCTCCAACGGCCACGCGCAGATGCGCTATGTGGTCAGTACCACCCTGGCCCTCGGTGATCGGGTCTGGCGGGTCGAGTTCACCCTCGCCTGCCGCAAGTCCATGCGTTATCGCCTGTTACTCGGTTCCAAAGCCCTGATCGACGGCCAGTTGGTGGTCAATCCGGGCATCAAATATGTACAAGACAAGCCGGTGTTCCCGGTATCTACCCTCTCCACAGGTGTTGCATGAAGATCGCTGTGCTGTCGCGGAATCCGCGTCTGTATTCCACCCGTCGCCTGGTCGAAGCCGGTGTAGAGCGTGGCCATGAAATGGTGGTGATCGACACCCTGCGCGCCTACATGAACATTGCCAGCCACAAGCCGCAAATCCACTACCGTGGCAAACCGCTGGAGGGTTTCGATGCGGTGATCCCGCGGATCGGCGCGTCGGTCACGTTTTATGGCTGTGCTGTGCTGCGCCAGTTCGAAATGATGGGGGTGTTTCCGCTCAACGAATCGGTGGCCATCGCCCGTTCCCGAGACAAACTGCGTTCCCTGCAATTGCTGTCGCGCCGGGGGATCGGTTTGCCGGTCACCGGTTTTGCGCACTCCCCGGATGACATTCCCGACTTGATCGAGATGGTCAACGGCGCACCGCTGGTGATCAAAGTGCTGGAAGGCACCCAGGGCATCGGCGTGGTGCTGTGTGAAACGGCGACGGCGGCGGAGTCGGTGATCGAGGCCTTCATGGGCCTGAAGCAGAACATCATGGTCCAGGAGTACATCAAGGAAGCCGGCGGCGCGGACATTCGCTGTTTCGTGGTCGGTGACAAGGTGATCGCGGCGATGAAGCGCCAGGCCAAGCCGGGGGAGTTTCGCTCCAACCTGCATCGCGGCGGTAGCGCGAGCCTGATCAAGATCACCCCGGAAGAACGCATGACCGCGTTGCGTGCGGCGAAGGTCATGGGGTTGGCGGTGGCGGGGGTAGATATCCTGCGCTCCAATCATGGGCCGCTGGTGATGGAAGTGAACTCGTCGCCAGGGCTTGAAGGGATTGAAACCACCACCGGGAAAAACGTGGCGGGGATCATCATCGAGCATCTGGAAAAGAATGGCGGGCCGAATATGACGCGGACCAAAGGTAAAGGGTGAAGCTTACTCAGTCCCTGTGGCGAGGGAGCTTGCTCCCGCTGGACCGGGCTGGCGCTCCAGGCCGAAGGACTCCCGAATCCGGCAACCGTGTTTTGCATTGAAATACGGTTGCCGGATCTCACGGTCGCTGCGCAACCGAGCGGGAGCAAGCTCCCTCGCCACAGAGGTTGTGTACGACGCTTAAACCGCATCCCGCGGCAACATCAACCCAAGCGGCAACCGAACCCGTGCTTCCAGCCCACCACCGGAGCGGTTGCGCAGCTCGACATTGCCGCCATGCATCGAGGCGATCCGTTTCACGATCGCCAGCCCCAACCCCGTCCCCTTTCCGCCCCGGGCCCGATCGCCACGGGTGAACGGGTTGAAAATCGCTTCCAGCTCCGATGGATCAATCCCCGCGCCGCGGTCCATGACACTCAGCACCACATATGGCGCACTGGTATCCCCGGACACATAAGCCGCCACTTCCACTCCGCTGCCAGCGTGATGCAGGGCATTACCGATCAGGTTGTTCAGCAACCGCTTCATCGATACCCGACGCAACGGGAACGGCTGGATCGGTTCCAGGCGCAAGTGCACTTTTTCTTCGTTCTGGTTGTACGGCGCGGCGACTTCGCGAACCAGATCGCTCAGGTCCACTTCTTCCACCAACTCGTCACGACCGTCGCGAATGAAGGCCAGGAACTGGTCAAGAATCGCGTCCATGTCTTCGATGTCGCGGATCATGTCGTCCGTCAGGTCGCTGTGATCACCCATCAGTTCCAGGGACAGCCGCAAACGGGTCAGCGGCGTGCGCAAGTCGTGGGACACCCCGGCCAGCATCAGCTCGCGCTCACGCCCTGCCTGTTCGACGTCTTCGGCCATCTGGTTGAAGGCGCGATAGACCTCGGCCATCTCGCTTGGCGTGTCGCTGATTGGCAGGCGCACACTGCGGCCCTGACCGAGTTGCCGCGCGGCATAGACCAGACGTTTCAATGGCTGATTGAGCTGGCTGACGAAAATCCACGCCGAGGCGGTGGACAGCAGGCCGATGGCGAGGAACCAGCCGAGTACGTTCCAGATTTTCTGCCCGCGCAATGGATGCGGGTACAGCGGCACTTTCAGCCAGCCATCGCCCAGGCTGGGCGCCCGGACCCATAAGGCAGGTGGCGAGTGCATGCGTAAACGCACCTCCGTATCTGCACCCAATTCGTCGCGCATCTGCCGCTGATAAATCGCGCTGTACGGCCAGTGCTGCTCACCTTCCGGCACGCCGGCGCCTACCACCCGGATCAGGGTCGCAGCATCGGCAATCTTCGCGCGGTTCTCTTCATCGGCGGCCCAATAGGCGCGCAGCGTCAGGGCGACGCCGTGGCTGTATTGACGATCCACCAGCACGTCTTCGTTCATCAACAGATAAACCAGGGTCAGCGCCTTGGAGAACAGGACGACGATCAGCACCAGCCACAGGGTGCGGGAGAAGAAGCTCTGGGGGAACCAAACAGGGGTTTTCATGGGTAACCGCTACACACTTGCAGGAGCGAGCGATGCTCGCATATTGCGGATCGCGAGTCTGCGGGAAAGGTCATCCGACCCGTTGCCCGCAGGACCCGCTCCTACAAATCACCGATCACTTCGTGGCGGCGCCATCCGGAACGAACACGTAGCCCACGCCCCAGACGGTCTGGATGTAGCGCGGCTTGGACGGATCGGGCTCGATCATCCGGCGCAGACGGGAGATCTGCACGTCGATGGAACGCTCCAGGGCATCCCACTCGCGGCCACGGGCCAGGTTCATCAGTTTGTCGCGGGTCAGCGGTTGACGGGCGTTCATGACCAGGGCCTTGAGCACCGCGAACTCACCGGTGGTGAGCATGTGCACTTTGTCGCCACGCTTGAGTTCGCGGGTGGCCAGGGACAGCTCGTAATCACCGAAGGTCACGCTTTCGTCTTCGCTGCCCGGCGCACCCGGCACCGGTGCGGCCTGGCGCCGCAGCACCGCTTTGACCCTGGCCATCAGCTCGTCCGGGTTGAACGGCTTGGCCAGGTAGTCGTCGGCGCCCAGTTCCAGGCCCTTGATGCGGCTCAGCTCGTCGCCCTTGGCGGTGAGCATGATGATTGGAATCTGATTGTTCGCCGTGCGCAGGCGGCGGCAGGCGGTCAGGCCGTCTTCGCCGGGCAGCATCAGGTCGAGGACGACCAGGTTGAACACTTCACGCGCCAGCAGGCGGTCCATTTGTTCAGTGTTCGGGACGGCGCGGGCACGGTAGCCCTTGCTGACGAAAAAGCGTTCCAGCAGGCTGCTCAGCCCTGGATCGTCGTCAACGATAAGAATTTTTTCGCCTTCAGCAGTTTGTGCAGTGCTGCTCATTGGATGCTCCTTTGATCTCGGCGCGCATTATGGCGTAGCTGCCGTTATACGCACCGTGTGCATTGTTAGCAGATTTTTCCTTCACCGCCAGAAAACCAGTCTTTTCGCCTACAGCCTGCAATGCCCCCGAATGACAGAACGCTGGTTATAATGCGCGGCCTTTTGTGTCAGGCAACGTCTGATCGTTATTGCCGGTAACCACTTTTTATTTTCATGGTGCTGGCAGTAATTGTTCGATTTCACGGGTCAACGGCAAGCCTGTTGATCCAGGTAGCGGCGCTCGCCAGGCCGCTCAACCAGACTCGCGAAGGCCCTATTTCCGCGCCTGCGAGCCTGCTTTCACAATTTGTCAGGTGGTTTTATGGACAGCATCAACAGCCGCATCGCCGAGGAACTCGGCGTCCGCCCACAACAGGTCGAAGCGGCCGTCGCGCTACTCGATGAAGGCTCCACGGTGCCCTTCATCGCCCGCTACCGGAAAGAAGTGACCGGCAGCCTCGATGACACGCAACTGCGTCATCTGGAAGAGCGTCTGCGCTACCTGCGAGAACTCGACGAACGGCGTATCAGCATCCTCGCCAGCATCGAGGAGCAAGGCAAGCTGACCCCTGCACTTGAGCGCGACATCAAGCTCGCCGACACCAAGACCCGCCTCGAAGACTTGTACCTGCCGTACAAGCAGAAGCGCCGCACCAAGGGCCAGATCGCCCTGGAAGCCGGCCTCGGCGAACTGGCCGACGGCCTGTTCAACGATCCAACCCTGAACCCGGAAACCGAAGCGGCGCGCTTCATCGACGCCGAAAAAGGCGTGGCCGATGTGAAGGCCGCCCTCGAAGGCGCCAAGTACATCCTCATGGAGCGCTTCGCCGAAGACGCCGGTCTGCTGGACAAGCTGCGCAATTACCTCAAGCAAGAAGCCACCCTCAGCGCCCGCGTGATCGCCGGCAAGGAAGAGGAAGGCGCCAAGTTCCGCGACTATTTCGAACACGACGAACCGCTGAAAAGCATGCCGTCCCACCGCGCACTGGCGATTTTCCGTGGCCGCAACGAAGGCATTCTCAGCTCCGCGCTGAAAGTCGGTGACGAGCTGCCGGGCACCATGCACCCGTGCGAAGGCATGATCGGCCAGCAATTCGGCATCCAGAACCAGAACCGCGCCGCCGACAAATGGCTGGGCGAAGTGGTGCGCTGGACCTGGAAGGTCAAGCTCTACACCCACCTGGAAACCGACCTGCTGGGCGAGCTGCGCGACGGCGCGGAAACCGAAGCGATCAACGTGTTCGCCCACAACCTGCACGACCTGCTGCTGGCCGCGCCGGCCGGCCCGCGTGCCACCCTGGGCCTCGACCCGGGCCTGCGCACCGGCTGCAAGGTGGCCGTGGTCGACGCCACCGGCAAGCTGCTGGACCACGCTACGGTTTACCCGCACGTGCCGCACAACAAGTGGGACCAGACCCTCGCCGTGCTCGCCGCCCTGTGCGCCAAGCATTCGGTGGACCTGATCGCCATCGGCAACGGTACCGCCAGCCGCGAAACCGACAAACTGGCCGCTGAACTGATCAAAAAATACCCAGCCATGAAGATGACCAAAGTCATGGTCTCCGAGGCTGGTGCATCGGTTTACTCGGCCTCGGAACTGGCTTCCAAGGAATTCCCGGATCTGGACGTGTCGATCCGTGGCGCGGTGTCCATCGCTCGTCGCTTGCAGGACCCGCTGGCCGAGCTGGTGAAAATCGATCCGAAATCCATCGGCGTTGGCCAATACCAGCACGACGTGTCGCAGCTGAAACTGGCGCGCGGCCTGGACGCAGTGGTCGAAGACTGCGTGAACGCCGTGGGCGTGGACGTGAATACTGCATCCGTGGCGCTGCTGGCGCGCATCTCCGGCCTCAACGCGACCCTGGCGCAGAACATCGTTGCCCACCGCGACGAGCACGGTGCGTTCAAAACCCGTGCGGCATTGAAAAAAGTCGCCCGCCTGGGTGAAAAAACCTTCGAACAGGCCGCCGGCTTCCTGCGCGTAATGAATGGCGACAACCCGCTGGATTCGTCGGCGGTTCACCCGGAAGCCTATCCGCTGGTGCAGCGCATTGCTGCTGAGACCGACCGCGACATTCGCTCGCTGATCGGCGACGCCGCGTTCCTCAAGCGCCTGGATCCGAAGAAGTACACCGACGAAACGTTCGGCCTGCCGACGGTCACCGACATTCTGCAAGAGCTGGAAAAACCTGGCCGCGACCCGCGTCCCGAGTTCAAGACCGCCGAGTTCCAGGACGGCGTCGAAGACCTCAAGGACCTGCAACTGGGCATGATCCTCGAAGGCGTGGTTACCAACGTGACCAACTTCGGTGCCTTCGTCGACATCGGCGTGCATCAGGACGGTCTGGTGCACATTTCCGCGCTGTCGGAGAAGTTCATCAAGGATCCACGCGAAGCGGTGAAGGCCGGTGATGTGGTCAAGGTGAAGGTCATGGAAGTCGATATCCCACGCAAACGCGTCGGCCTGTCGATGCGCATGAGCGATACACCGGGCGAGAAGATCGACGGTGCCCGTGGTGCACGTCCGGGGTCGGCTCCGCGCCAGTCCCAGAACACCGCGCCGCGCAAGGAAACCCCGACAGCGGCTCCGACCAACAACGCCATGGCGTCGCTGTTTGCCAACGCCAAGCAGTTGAAGAAACGTTGATGGAGATCCCGGCCGGCTTGACCGAAAGCGCATTTTTCAAGCTGCTGGGGTGTCGCTTGCACAGCCTGGACACCGGGGTGGCGCAAGTCGCCCTGGCGCTGGAGCCACAGTTGCGCAATCGCGGCGGCAAGCTGCACGGCGGGGCCTTGTTCAGTCTGGTGGACATTGCCATGGGGCTGGCCTGCTCCAGCACCCACGGTTTTGACCAGCAAAGCGCGACCATCGAGTGCAAGATCAACTACATCCGCGCCGTCGCCGACGGTGAAGTGATGTGCACGGCCAGGGTGATCCACCCGGGCCGTCGCACGCTTGTCGTCGAGGCCGACGTGATGCAAGGCGACAAACTGGTCGCAAAAGCACAAGGCACGTTCGCTGTCCTGTAGCCCCCAATCATCAATTTGAGTTAATTTCGGCGCTGTGACTGCAGCGTCGGAGTTTTCTCTGCGCGCGATAGCCAGATTCAGGGAATGAAGTTGGCCTTTCAGTACGAGCCTGTATGGCCCAAGAACCAGGCGAAAACGCCAGTTTCAACTTCACCCTTGTAGACCGTCTTGCCCACCCCCATATTGGGGCGACTGACGCGTGAAGGAATCCAACTTGAGCGAACTTCTCAACCGCCGCCTGGCTCTGCTCGGCGAGCGCGCTAACCTCTCTCTGCTCGAACAGTGCCTTCACGGCATCGAACGTGAATGCCTGCGCGTGACAGGCGAAGGGCGCCTGGCGCAAACGCCGCACCCCGAAGCATTGGGTTCCGCGCTGACCAACGAACAAATCACCACTGACTACTCCGAGTCGCTGCTGGAGTTCATCACGCCGGCCATGCCAGACCCGGCGGATACGCTGGCGAGCCTGGACAAGATTCACCGGTTTGCCTATAGCAAACTCGGCGACGAGTACCTGTGGAGTCCGTCGATGCCGTGCCCGTTGCCGGCGGAGGAAGACATCCCGATCGCCTATTACGGCACCTCCAACATCGGTCAGCTCAAGTATGTCTATCGCAAGGGCCTGGCCCTGCGTTACGGCAAGACGATGCAGTGCATCGCCGGGATTCACTACAATTTTTCCCTGCCGGAAAAGCTCTGGCCGCTGCTTAAAGAGGCTGAAGGCTTTGTCGGCACCGATCGCGATTATCAGTCGTCGGCCTACATCGCACTGATCCGCAACTTCCGTCGCTACAGCTGGCTGCTGATGTACCTGTTCGGCGCCTCGCCGGCGCTGGACGCCGGCTTCCTGCGCGGTCGCTCGCACCAACTGGAACAGCTGGACCCGGACACTTTGTACCTGCCGTACGCCACCAGCCTGCGCATGAGCGATCTGGGTTACCAGAGCAACGCCCAGGCCGGTCTGACGCCGTGCTACAACGACCTGACCAGCTACACCGACAGCCTGCGCAAAGCGGTGGCTACGCCGTATCCAGCGTACGTCGAGGTGGGGACGCACAAGGACGGTGAGTGGGTTCAGCTCAACACCAACATCCTGCAGATCGAAAACGAGTACTACTCCAACATCCGCCCCAAGCGCGTGACCTACACCGGCGAACGGCCGATTCAGGCGCTGGTGGCCCGCGGTATTCAATACGTCGAAGTCCGCTGCCTGGACATCAACCCATTCCTGCCGATGGGCATCGACCTCACCGAATCACGGTTCCTCGACGCATTCCTGCTGTACTGCGCGCTGAACGACAGCCCACTGCTGACCAGTACCAGCTGCGGTAACGCAACGTCGAACTTCCTCAGCGTGGTCAAGGAAGGTCGTCGTCCTGGCCTGCAATTGCAACGCGACGGGCAAGCGGTGGACATGAAGGAATGGGCCGGCGAATTGCTGGAGAAAATTGCACCATTGGCGGCGCTGCTGGATCAGAGCCATGGCGGCGATGCCCACAGCAAGGCGCTGGACGCCCAAATGGCCAAGGTCCAGGACTCGTCCCTGACGCCATCGGCCCAGGTGCTGGCGGCGATGGCCGAACACAAGGAAAGCTTCGCCCAGTTCTCCTTGCGCCAAAGCCAGGTGCATGCGGAGTTTTTCCGCAGCGAGCCGCTTTCAGGTGTAGAACAAGCCAGGTTTGAAGAGTTGGCGCGTTCGTCGTTGGCTCAACAGGCTGAACTTGAACAGAACGAAGTCGGCGATTTCGATGTGTTTGTCGGGTCGTATCAGGCGAGCATTCTGGCGATCAGCAACTAAACTGCCAGAGCAGGTCCCCCTGTGGCGAGGGGGCTTGCCCCCGTTGGACTGCACAGCAGTCCCAAAAACGACACGCGCAATATTTCGGATAAATCGAGTCGCCTGCATCACGACTGTGCGCAGCCGAACGGGGCAGTGGCGGCGTTCCGACAAGCCCCCTCGCCACAACCGCCTTCCCTTAGAATTTTCCGCTCATATGCTAATTCTAAAAAGTTATTTATTTTAAGTTTCTTATATCATTTAGTCTCTTTTTCACGCCGACTTCCGGTCGTCTGAAAAGGAGCTTCCCCATGAAACTGACTTCCCCCCTTCGCCTCCTGGTGGCCGCGTCGCTGGCTGCGGCAAGTTTCCTGGCTCAGGCGGCAGATGTGACCGTCGCCTACCAGACCACCGTTGACCCGGCCAAAGTCGCCCAAGCCGACGGCGCCTACGAAAAAGCCACCAAAGCCAGTATCGACTGGCGAAAATTCGATAGCGGCGCCGACATCATCGCCGCCATCGCTTCCGGCGATGTGCAGATCGGCTATCTCGGTTCCAGCCCCCTGACGGCAGCAATCACCCGTAAAGTCCCGGTGGAAACCTTCCTCATCGCCACCCAGATCGGCGCCGCCGAAGCCTTGGTCGCGCGCGACGGGTCCGGGATCAAGACCCCACAAGACCTGATCGGCAAAAAAGTCGCCGTACCGTTCGTCTCCACCGGCCACTACAGCCTGCTGGCCGCGCTGAAGCACTGGAACATCGACCCGTCGAAAGTCACCGTGCTCAACCTCGCGCCGCCGGCCATCATCGCGGCATGGAAGCGCGGTGACATCGACGCCACCTACGTGTGGGACCCAGCGCTGGGTGTGGCCAAGGAAAACGGCAAAGTGCTGATCACTTCCGGCGAGTTGGCCAAGTTCGGCGCGCCGACCTTCGATGCCTGGATCGTGCGTAAGGACTTCGCCGAGAAGCATCCGGAAATCGTCACTGCGTTCGCCAAAGTGACCCTTGATGCCTACGCCGACTACCGCAAGGATCCGCAAGCCTGGCTGGCCAACCAAAGCAACGTCGACAAACTGGTGAAACTCTCCGGTGCCAAGGCCAGCGATATTCCGCTGCTGCTGCAAGGCAACGTGTATCCACTGGCGGCTGATCAGGTGATCACCCTCGGCGCGCCGACCACCAAGGCCATTACCGACACCGCAGCGTTCCTCAAGGAACAGGGCAAGGTCGAGGCCGTGCTGCCGGACTACGCGCCGTACGTCAGCGCCAAGTACATCACCAACTGATCGGGAGTTAACCGCGATGGCTTTGCTACAGCTGGAGCGCATCAGTGCACAGTACCCCGGTGCAGCAGAACCTGTGCTGGCGGATATTTCCCTGAGCCTTGGGCCCCGGCAGTTGCTGGTCGCCCTCGGCCCTTCCGGCAGTGGCAAGACTTCGCTGTTGAACCTGATTGCCGGTTTCGTCGAGCCCAGCGCCGGGCGCATCACCCTTGACGGCGTGCCGGTCAAAGGCCCGAGCGCCGAGCGCGGCGTGGTGTTTCAGGACGATGCCCTACTGCCTTGGCAGGACGTGCTGGCCAACGTCGGCTTCGGCCTGGAACTGGCCGGCGCCGCGCGGGAAAAACGCGAACAGCGCGCCCGGGAAATGCTCGCGCTGGTAGACCTTTCCGGTTTCGAAAACCGCCGCATCTGGCAACTCTCGGGCGGGCAGAAACAACGTGTCGGCCTCGCCCGCGCCCTCGCCGCCGACCCTCGGGTGTTGCTGATGGACGAACCCTTCGGCGCCCTGGATGCCTTCACCCGCGAACAGATGCAGGAGCTGCTGTTGCAAATCTGGCAACGCACCGCCAAACCGGTGTTCCTGATTACCCACGATATTGAAGAAGCGGTGTTCCTCGCCACCGACCTGATTCTGCTGGCGCCGAATCCCGGGCAAGTCGTCGAGCGCCTGAGCCTGGATTTTGGCCAACGTTACGCCGCAGGGGAATCGGCGCGCTCGATCAAGTCCGACCCACGCTTTATCGAAACCCGCGAACACGTACTCGCCAAAGTGTTCTCCCAACGCAGTGCCGTCCAGCGGCAGGAGCGCGCATGAGCAGCTATGGAATTCCCGCCGCAACGGTGAAACCCGATTCAAAGGTGAAGGGCTCGGCGGTGATTGCGCTGCGCCGCCGTATCAGCACCCGCGGGGTCAGCGTGTTGACCCTGATCGCACTGTTGGCGATCTGGTGGGCCGTCACCGCCACCGGTTTGATCGAACCGCTGTTCCTGCCGCCACCCTCCGCCGTGCTGCAAAAAGGCTGGTTGCTGGTGACCAGCGGCTACATGGATTCGACCTTGTGGCAGCACTTGGGCGCGAGCCTCAGCCGCATCGGTTTGGGCCTGGGCTTCGCGGTGCTGACCGCCGTGCCAGTCGGCATTGCCATTGGCCACAACCGCATTGCTCGCGGCATTCTCGATCCGCTGATCGAGTTTTACCGCCCGATTCCGCCCTTGGCCTATTTGCCGCTGATCGTGATCTGGTGCGGCATCGGTGAGCTGTCGAAAGTCTTGCTGATCTACCTGGCGATCTTCGCCCCGATTGCCATCGCCACCGCCACCGGCGTACGCACCGTCGACCCGGCGAAATTGCGCGCCGCGCAGTCGTTGGGCGCAACTCGGGCGCAGTTGATTCGCCATGTGATTCTGCCCAGTGCCTTGCCGGACATTTTGACCGGTGTGCGCATTGGTTTGGGAGTGGGCTGGTCGACACTGGTCGCCGCCGAGTTGATCGCCGCCACCAGCGGTTTGGGGTTCATGGTGCAGTCGGCGGCGCAGTTCCTGGTCACCGATGTGGTGGTGCTGGGGATTCTGGTGATCGCGCTGATCGCCTTCGCCATGGAGATGGGTCTGCGCGCCCTGCAACGCAAACTGGTGCCGTGGCATGGCCAGGCTCACTGAATATTCATGTGTCGACACCCTGGATTGAAGAGAACCGCCATGAGTAACTTGACCATCGTCCCCCTCAGCTGCGCCCTCGGCGCGCAAATCAGCGGCGTCGACATCAGCCAGCCGCTGAACGTGGAACAACGCGACGCCATCGAACAGGCGCTGCTCAAGTATCAGGTGCTGTTCTTCCGTAACCAGCCGATCGAACCACAGCAACAGGCGCGATTCGCCGCTTATTTCGGCGACCTGCATATCCATCCGATCTACCCGAACGTGCCGGAACAACCGGAAGTGCTGATCCTCGACACCGCCATCACCGACGTGCGGGACAACGCGATCTGGCACACCGATGTGACGTTCCTGCCGACCCCGGCGATGGGCGCGGTGCTCAGCGCCAAGTTGCTGCCGGAGTTTGGCGGCGACACCCTGTGGGCCAGCGGCATTGCGGCGTATGAAGCGTTGTCCGCGCCGATGAAAACCTTGCTCGAAGGGCTGACCGCCACTCACGATTTCACCCGTTCGTTTCCACTGGAGCGCTATGGCAACACGCCGGAGGCGCTGGCCCAGTGGGAAGAAGCCAGGCGCAAGAACCCGCCGCTGTCACACCCGGTAATTCGCACGCACCCGGTGAGCGGGCGCCGGTCGTTATTCGTCAATGAGGGCTTCACATCGAAGATCAACGAACTGTCGGAAACCGAGAGCGAAGCGCTCCTGAAGTTTTTGTTCGCCCACGCCACACGGCCGGATTTCACCATCCGCTGGCGCTGGCAGAAAGACGACATCGCGTTCTGGGACAACCGCGTGACCCAGCATTACGCGGTGGATGATTACCGCCCGGCACGGCGGGTGATGCAGCGAGCGACGGTGTTGGGGGATGTGCCGTTTTTTCGCTGATCCGCCAGTTCCTGCTCGTTCCCACGCTGCGTGGGAACGAGCAGTACTCAGTTACTCAGCCATCGAAGGCTTCTCCCACAAATTGATCCCGCCCTCCTGGGCAAATCGATCAATCTCCGCCAGTTCTTCCACGCTAAAACTCAGGTTCTTCAGCGCACCGACGTTCTCGATGATCTGCTCCGGCCGGCTCGCGCCGATCAGCGCCGAGGTCACCCGTGGATCGCGCAGGGTCCAGGCCAACGCCAGTTGCGCCAGGCTCTGACCACGACGCTTGGCGATTTCATTGAGCGCCCGCACTTGGGCGATGTTGGCTTCGGACAGGTGAGAGGACTGCAATGAATCACCGCCCGGGCGATTGACCCGCGCATCCTTCGGAATGCCATTGAGGTATTTGTCGGTCAACAGGCCCTGCGCCAACGGCGTGAAGGCGATCACGCCGGTACCGAGTTCGTCGGTGACATCCAGCAGGTCCTTTTCCACCCAGCGATTGAGCAGGTTGTAGGCCGGCTGGTGGATCAACAGCGGGACTTTCCACTCCTTGAGCAACGCGGCCATTTCCCGGGTTTTCACCCCGGAGTAAGACGAGATGCCAATGTACAACGCCTTGCCCTGTTGCACGGCCGTGGCCAGTGCGCTGGCAGTTTCTTCCAGCGGGGTGTCCGGGTCAAAACGGTGGGAATAGAAGATGTCCACGTAATCGAGGCCCAGGCGTTGCAGGCTCTGGTCGAGGCTGGCCAGCACATATTTGCGCGACCCGCCGCCCTGGCCGTAAGGGCCGGGCCACATGTCCCAACCGGCCTTGCTGGAGATGATCAGCTCATCGCGGTACTGCTTGAAGTCTTCGCGCAGCAAACGACCGAAGTTGATCTCGGCGCTGCCGTACGGCGGGCCATAGTTGTTGGCCAGGTCGAAGTGGTTGATGCCCAGATCGAACGCCGTGCGCAGCAACGAGCGCTGTATGTCGATCGGCGTGCTGTCGCCGAAGTTGTGCCACAGGCCCAGGGACAGTGCCGGCAGCACCAGTCCGCTGCGACCTACGCGGCGGTAAGGGATAGAGTCGTAGCGGTTTTCGGCAGCGGTGTAGGTCATCGAATCCTCTCTTGTGGGTCTTGAATGGGGTATCGACTGCTTTGCAAGCTGCCCAGCATACGCCCAGACAAACGCCAGGAAACCCCGGATTCGACTAATTGCTGAAACGTTTCAAAGATAATTAAAAACTGAGCTCCCCCCATAGAGTCGATATCCACACCCAACGCTTACGCCGACAACTCACGTAGCGCGGCAGCCGCCAAAAAGCCAGACCTTGAGCTATATCGCTGATCTCGTCTGACCGTCTGATCGATACGCTCAAGCAACTGCTCAGGAAGCGTGGCATTGAAGCGCACCGACTTGCCGAAATAGGGTGTGATATCGAATTCGACCACACCCCACACACCGCCAGCGTAATCAGGGTTATCAAGATGAGCGTCAATTTCACGCACCTGCGGAAGTGGATCACCATCGGCGACCAGACCTTCGTAGTGCAAAGCCAACGCTTCTTTCACGTTTTCAAATGCCTGCGCCACTGTAGCGCCTGCGGAGAAGCATCCCGGCACGTCCGGGATAATCACTCCGTATTCTGAGTCGGCATCCTTGTGCAGAACGACCGGGAATTTCATTTCGATGACTTCTCTGTTGACAGAGATTGGACTGTAAAACAGAAACCAACACGCATACACACCATACACATCTTGCAAAGATCGCCATCAAACGGCACCCGCAAACACCTCCCCCAACCAATCCACAAACACTCGAACCCGTGGCGACATGTGTCGGTTATGCGGATACAACACCGAAACCGGCATCGATGGCGGCGGTGTGTCGGTGAGGATTTCCTGCACCAACCCTTGGGCAATCTGCGCTTCCATTCGGTAATGCGGGCACTGAATCAGCCCCAATCCGGCAATTGCCGAGGCCGCATAAATCTCCGCGCCGAACACCGACAACGCTCCCTCGATGGCCACTTCTTTCAGCTCGCCATCCACCATGAACTCGAATGGAAACAGCTTGGCCGTGGTGCGCGAAACGTAGTTCACCGCGCGGTGGTTTTTCAGGTCTTCGAGGTTTTTCGGTTCGCCGTATTTGCGCAGGTAAGCCGGGCTGGCGCAGGTGATCTGGCGCAGGTTGGCGACACGTTTACCGATTAGCGCCGAATCGCCCAAGGTGCCGGCGCGCAACACGCAATCAACGCCTTCGGCGATCAGGTCGACGAAGCGGTCGGCTTCGCTGATGGACAATTCGATGTCCGGGTAGCGCGACATGAATTGCGGCAACGCCGGGATTACAAAGTGCTTGGCCAACGTGCCATGCAGATCCACCCGTAATCGGCCTTTCGGCGCAACGCCGCGAAATGCCAGTTCGGCTTCTTCCAGTTCTGCCAACAACTGCACGCAACGCAAGTAGTACGCCTCGCCATCCAGCGTAGGACGGACCTTGCGCGTGCTGCGCTCCAGTAAACGGGTGCCGAGCCAGGCTTCGAACTGATTCAGCGTATGGGTCAGGGTGGCACGCGGCAGGTTCAGGTCATCGGCCGCCAGCGTGAAGCTGCTGCGCTCGTAGATCCGCACGAAAACCTTCATCGCCTTGACTTGATCCATACGGCGCTCCTGACGATCGATTGTTGGCGATTATTGAACAGTCAAGGCAACTCTTGTGCATTTATCGCCCTGAGTAAACATGTGAATCTGGCTCCACACCCCAGCCACTCCAAGGAATCAACGCCATGACTACTCAAACTTCGAAAGTTGCCATCGTGACCGGCGCCTCCCGCGGCATTGGTGCCGTGATCGCCCAGCAACTGGCCGCCCAAGGTTTCGCCGTCGCCATCAACTACGCTAACAGCGCCACCGAGGCGTCGGCACTGGTGGTAAAACTGCGTCAGGCCGGTCACCGGGCCATAGCGATCAAGGCTGATGTGGCCAACGCCGACGATGTACGCCGGCTGTTCGACGAAACCGAAACCCAACTGGGCAAGGTCGACGTGCTGGTCAATAACGCCGGCATCCTCAAAGTGCTGCCGCTGGCGCAACACAGCGACGAACTGTTCGACCAGAACTTCAACATCCACGCTCGCGGCACTTTCAACACTCTGCGTGAAGCGGCAACGCGCCTGAACAGCGGTGGCCGGATCATCAACTTCTCCAGCAGCACCGTCGGCATGAACCTGCCGGGTTATGCGGTGTACATTGCCAGCAAGGCGGCAGTGGAATCCCTGACCCAGGTGTTCGCCAAGGAAATGCGCGGTCGCAACATCACCGTCAACGCCGTGGCCCCGGGCCCGGTCGCCACCGACCTGTTCCTGCACGGCAAGAGCGAAGAACAGATCCAGACCTTCGCCAAGATGCCACCGCTGGAACGCCTGGCTCAGCCAGAAGACATCTCCCGCGTCGTGTCCTTCCTGGTCGGCCCGGATTCGGCCTGGGTCAACGGGCAAATCCTGCGCATTAACGGCGGGTTGGTTTAACTATGCTCGATGTATTGGGCTGAATCCGTAAGGCAGCACACATCTGAAGGGCGGAACGCATCATGCACACCACGATCATCATCTTCTTCGGCCTGGTCCTGCTGGCACTGATGCTGTTCATCGGCGAGAAAATCGGTTTCTCCCGTCAGACCCTGGCCTACAGTTTTGTCGTGCTGTGGCTGGCGTTGACCTTGATCAACGGCGCAGTCGGCATGGTCATCGCCGGCCAACCGTTGAGTGCGGAACTGGTGGTGGGCAGCGCGGTGTTCGGCGTACCGGTGGCGGCACTGGTGCTGTTCATGGTGTTGAGCAGCGAGACCTGAGCGCCACCGGTCGATCAACGCACCAAATGCAAAAACTGCATGTGCCGTTCGTACTGGTCGAGGATGTCGTTGATCACCTGATCCTTGGTGTAACCCACCAGATCGTAGTCCTGGCTGCCCTCGCGCAAATGCACTTCGGCACGGTGGTAGCGACGGTTGTTGAGTTGCTTGGAACCCATGCCACCCCGGGCGAAAGACGGCGTGAAGTAACCGCGCATCTGCACCTGATAAATGAACGGATGCAACTCGCCGTGACCGATTTCCAGGCTGACGTTGTCGTTGGCTGGGTCGGGCTGAGTGACCACGTGCAACCCCTTCTCGACAAACACCGCCGTCACTTCCTCGATCGCCGGGCGCACCGTGGTATCAAGGAAGCGATAGACCTCATCCCGAGACGGGAAATGCACCGCCTGACTCAAGCGCTGACGCCATCCACCGCGTCGCGAACCGGCCACCGGCGCGAGGGAATGCAGTTGCGCAATTTGCTTCTGCGACTCCAGATAAAACGCCTTGTGCAGGCCCCACATCATCAGCAGCAAAATCATCGAGAACGGTAACGACGTCAGCACCACCGCCGACTTCAAGGCGTCGATGCTGCCGGAGAACAGCAGTGCGCTGGTCACCAGTGCCGTCATCGCGCCCCAGAACACTCGCAGCCATTTCGGCCCGTCCTCATCGGGATTGCCACCCTTGGCGGACAAGGTCGACAACACCACGGTGCCGGAGTCGGCAGAGGTGACGAAGAACACGAAGCTGATGAACACCGTGACCGCGATCACGGTTTTGCTCCACGGGTAGGTCTCCAGCAGCAGGTAAAGCGTCATCGACGGGTTGTCGATGGCCGACATGCCGAGCGCGCTCATGCCGTGGTTGAGCACCTGATCGATGGCGCTGTTGCCGAAGATCGACATCCACGCCAGGGTGAAACCGAGCGGGATCAGCAGCACGCCGAAGACGAATTCGCGGATGGTCCGGCCACGGGAAATCCGCGCAATGAACAGGCCCACGAACGGCGACCATGCAATCCACCAGGCCCAGTAGAACACCGTCCAGCCGCCCAGCCAGTCGCTGGGTTTGTCATAGGCGTAGAGGTCGAAGCTCTTCATCGGCAAGGCGCCGAGGTAATCGCCGAGGTTCTGGATCAGGGTATTGAGCAAGTGCTGGGTGGGGCCGGCGAACAACACGAACAGCAGCAGCGCACAGGCCAACAGCATGTTGATGTCGGACATCACCCGCACGCCTTTATCGACGCCAGACACCGCGACGATGATCGCCGCGCCCATCATCAGCGTGATCAGGCCCACCTGAATCCACTGGGTGTGGGCGATGCCGAACAGGTAGTCCAGGCCGGAGTTGAGGTGCAATACGCCAAAGCCCATGTCGGCACCGAGGCCGAACACCGTGGCGATGATGCCGAAGCCGTCCACTGCGTAACCGATGGGCCCGTTGATGCGCTTGCCGATCAGCGGGTACAGCGCCGAACGCAGGGCCAGCGGCAGGTTATGTCGATAGGCGAAATAGGCCAGCGCCATGCCGACGAAGGCGAACACGCCCCAGCCGTGCAGGCCCCAGTGCAGAAACAGAATCTGCATCGCCTGACGCGCCGCCTCCGCCGTACCGGCCTCGCCTTGCGGTGGTTGCACCAAATGCGTAAGTGGTTCGGACACGCAAAAGAAAAACAGCGTGATGCTGATCCCGGCGGCGAACAGCATGCCGGCCCAGGACAAGTAACTGAATTCGGGCTCGTCGTGGTCGGCACCGAGCTTGATCTTGCCGTAGCCGGACAAGGCGGTGACCACCACGAAGACCAGATACAGCGTCATCGCGAGCATGTAGTACCAGCCGACCGTATTGGCCGCCCAGTTTTGCGCTTGCAACAGCCAGGCACCGGCCTGTTCGGGGATCGCCATGACCACGACGGCGAACAACAAAATGAAGGTCGCCGCGAAATAAAACACCGGCGGATTCATGCGGACCTGGCCGCTTGCGGGGATGGACGATGCACTCACGAAAGGTGCACCTCGAGGGGGGAAAACGTGGCTGTAAAAATCGGACTCAGCAAAGGCAAGCCTCCTGTTGTGAGCGGGCGGCGAACCACCGGTTTAACTTGAATGAACGTTCAAGTTAAACATGAATAGGGTGCTAAGGACTAATCGCAGGGCTCGGCGGTCGCTTTTCTGCGCGAGTGCAAGGAAGGGTATGACGCGGGGTTTACGGGATTTGTTCTGTGGAAAATTAGCTGGATGCCATTATCTCGGTTTGGCTTGAAACCATTCGCGGGCAAGCCTCGCTCCTACAGATTTTGTGTCGGTCGCCAAGTCCCCGATCGACACTGATGTAGGAGCGAGGCTTGCCCGCGAAGACTGCATGTCAGTCAGCAAATATCAGGGAGCCTTACTTCTGCGTCCCGTCATCATGCTGCAGATTCGCCTGGGTCAGGTTGCACCCCGCTGGCACGCTGCGGGTCAGCCAGACGTTGCCACCGATGGTCGAGCCCTTGCCGATGGTGATCCGTCCCAGAATCGTCGCGCCGGCATAGATCACCACGTCGTCCTCGACGATCGGATGCCGCGGATGGCCCTTCTGCAACTGGCCGTCTTCGTCCGCCGGGAAGCGTTTGGCGCCCAAGGTCACGGCCTGATAAATCCGCACCCGCTCGCCAATGATCGCGGTTTCGCCGATCACCACACCCGTGCCGTGGTCGATGAAGAAACTGCGACCGATCTGCGCGCCAGGGTGGATGTCGATACCGGTGGCCGAGTGGGCGATTTCCGCGCTGATCCGCGCCAGCAACGGCAACCCGGCGCGGTACAAATGGTGGGCCAGGCGATGGTGAATCACCGCCAGGATTCCCGGGTAGCACAGCAACACTTCATCGACACTGCGAGCCGCCGGATCGCCGTGATAGGCCGCCAGCACATCGGTGTCCAACAGGCTTCGCAATTCCGGCAGAGCGAGGGCGAAGTCCTGAATGATCCGGATGGCCTTGGCTTCGACTTCAGAATCGCCCCCGGCACTGTGACGAGCGACGTAGCGCAATTCGAGCCGCGCCTGAGCCAGCAATGCATTCAACGCCACGTCGAGTGTGTGGCCGACGTAGAAGTCCTCACTCTCCTCGCGCAAATCCACCGGCCCCAGACGCATCGGAAACAACGCACCGCACAAGGCTTCGAGAATGTCCGCCATGGCCGCTCGGGACGGCAACTCGCGACCGCCCTGCTCGGTGCTGGCGCGGCCGTTTTGTGCGCGCCACTGGTCGCGCGCCGTACGCAGTTGGCTGACGATGGTCTGCAATTGCCAATGGCTGGAACGCTCGCTCACGGTAAAAACTCCTCACGGGCGGCCGGACTGTCTGGCCGCACTGACGGCGATTACTTTACGGCAACGACTTGCAGCCGAATTAAGAACCAATAGTGCTGTTAACAATACTTTTGGCTATAAGCGATTGGCAGTTGCCCCACTAAATACCCGTGCCTATAGTCCTGACATCTTCCTCCGCCAGTACGGACCCATGATCAAACAACAGCTTGCCCGTTTTAACCGCCTGGACCTGCTCGGTCACCCTACCCCGTTGGAAAAACTCGAACGTCTGTCGACCTGGCTGGGCCGCGATGTGTACGTCAAACGCGATGACCTGACGCCATTGGCACTGGGCGGCAACAAGCTGCGCAAACTCGAATACCTCGCCGCCGATGCCCTGGCCCAGGGCGCCGATACACTGATCACCGCTGGCGCGATCCAGTCCAACCACGTGCGCCAAACCGCCGCCATTGCGGCCAAGCTTGGCCTGGGCTGCGTGGCGCTGCTGGAGAACCCGCTCGGGACTGACGATAGCAACTACCTCGGCAATGGCAATCGGCTGTTGCTGGACCTGTTCGATGCCAAGGTCGAACTGGTGGAAAACCTCGACAACGCTGACGAGCAATTGCAAGCGCTGGCCGCACGTCTGCGCAGCAATGGCAAGAAACCCTATCTGGTGCCGATTGGTGGCTCCAATGCGGTGGGCGCGTTGGGTTATGTCCGTGCGGGTCTGGAACTGGCCGAGCAGATCAAGGACACCGGGCTGCAATTCGCCGCCGTAGTCCTGGCTTCCGGCAGTGCCGGCACCCATAGCGGGCTGGCGCTGGCATTGAGCGAAGTACTGCCGGATTTGCCAGTCATCGGCGTGACCGTTTCCCGTAGCGATGAAGCTCAACGACCGAAAGTCCAGGGCCTCGCCGAACGCACTGCCGAGCTGTTGGGCGTGGGTCTGCCGGCGAGTTTCAAAGTCGAACTGTGGGACGAATATTTCGGCCCGCGTTATGGCGAGCCGAATGCCGGGACGCTGGCGGCGGTGAAGCTGTTGGCGAGCCAGGAAGGGTTGTTGCTGGACCCGGTGTATACCGGCAAGGCCATGGCCGGTTTGCTCGACGGCATCGGGCGCCAGCGCTTCGATGACGGCCCGATCATCTTCCTGCACACCGGCGGGGCGCCGGCGTTGTTTGCCTACAAAGACTTTTTATAGCCGATAGTCCTGTGGCGAGGGGGCTTGCCCCCGTTGGGTCGCGCAGCGGCCCCTTGTGTCCGGCAGTCATATCGAGTCAGCAGACATTACGACTGCTTCGCAGCCGAACGGGGGCAAGCCCCCTCGCCACAGGAATGCAATCCTCAAATATTCATTTAAAGAATAACAAACTTAATATTTATTATTTTCCTATCTAAAGACGACATCATATAGTCGCGCCGCAGGCGAATTTGCAGCGAGACGCATAAGCTGCTTTAGGGCAGGATATCGCAGTCGTTCAAATCCCGAATTTGCCAACTTTCCTTAAGCGTCTTCCATAAGAAAACACAGGGGCTTGTCATGAATTTTTCCGCACTACGTAGAAATCTGCTGGTGGGCTCGTTGGGCCTGGCGCTGAGCGCCGGCCTGCTCGGGCAAGCGGTTGCCGGAGAGCAACTGCAAAAGATCAAGGACGCGGGCGTGATCAACGTCGGCCTGGAAGGCACTTATCCACCGTTCAGCTTCGTCGACGAGGCCGGCAAACTGAGCGGCTTCGAAGTCGAGTTCTCCGAAGCCTTGGCCAAAGAGCTGGGCGTGAAGGTCAAACTGCAGCCGACCAAATGGGAAGGCATCCTCGCGGCCCTGGAATCCAAACGTCTGGACGCGGTGATCAACCAGGTGACCATCACCGAAGAGCGCAAGAAGAAGTACGACTTCTCCGAGCCGTACACTGTTTCCGGGATTCAGGCCCTGACCCTGACCAAAAACAAAGACACCATCAAGACCGCCGCCGATCTGGCCGGCAAGAAAGTCGGCGTAGGCCTGGGCACCAACTACGAGCAGTGGGTGAAAGAGAATGTGCCTAAGGCTGACGTCCGCACCTACGAAGATGACCCGAGCAAGTTCCAGGATCTGCGCGTCGGCCGCATCGACGCCATTCTGATCGACCGCCTGGCCGCGCTGGAATACGCCAGGAAGGCCAAGGACACTGCCGCCGCCGGCGAAGCGTTCTCCCGCCAAGAGGCCGGTATTGCCCTGCGCAAAGGCGAGCCTGAACTGCTGGCCGCGGTGAACAAAGCCATCGACAAGCTGCGTGCCGACGGTACGCTGAAAAAGCTTTCGGAAAAATACTTCAGCGCTGACGTCACTCAATAATGGGAGAAGCTTTCCAACTCGCGCTGGACTCCGCGCCCTTCCTGCTCAAGGGCGCGTACTACACGGTCATCCTGAGCCTGGGCGGGATGTTTTTCGGCCTGCTGATGGGCTTCGGCCTGGCATTGATGCGCCTGTCGCGCTTCAAACTGGTGAGCTGGATTTCCCGCATCTACGTGTCGTTCTTTCGCGGCACGCCGTTGCTGGTGCAACTGTTCGTGATCTATTACGGCTTGCCGCAATTGGGCATCGAACTTGATCCGCTGCCGGCCGCCCTGATCGGCTTCTCGCTGAACATGGCGGCCTACGCCTGCGAAATCCTGCGTGCCGCGATCAGCTCCATCGAGCGCGGCCAATGGGAAGCTGCGGCCAGTATCGGCATGACCCGCGCGCAAACCCTGCGCCGGGCCATTCTGCCGCAAGCGATGCGCACGGCCCTGCCACCGTTGGGCAACAGCTTCATCTCGCTGGTCAAGGACACCGCGCTGGCGGCCACCATTCAGGTGCCGGAGCTGTTCCGCCAGGCGCAGCTGATCACCGCCCGTACCTTCGAAATTTTCACCATGTATCTTGCCGCCGCGCTGATCTACTGGGTTCTGGCCACGGTGCTTTCGCACCTGCAGAACAAGTTGGAAGAGCGGGTCAATCGGCACGACCAGGAGTCCTGACCCAATGATTGTCGTGGAAAAACTGACAAAGCAGTTCAAGGGTCAGGTGGTGCTCAACGGCATCGATCTGCAGGTGAAGGAAGGCGAGGTGGTGGCAATCATCGGCCCCAGCGGCTCGGGCAAGACCACGTTCCTGCGTTGCCTGAATTTTCTGGAAGAACCCACCAGCGGCCGGATCAAGGTCGGCGACATCGAGATCGATGGCAGCCGCCCCCTGAACCAGCAGCAGAGCCTGGTACGACGCCTTCGCCAGCACGTGGGTTTTGTGTTCCAGAACTTCAATCTGTTCCCCCATCGCACAGCCTTGGAAAACGTTATCGAAGGCCCGATCGTGGTGAAAAAGATCCCACGAGCCGACGCCGTTGCCTTGGGTAAAAAGCTGTTGGCCAAGGTCGGCCTGGCGGGCAAGGAAGACGCTTACCCGCGACGCCTCTCCGGCGGTCAGCAACAGCGTGTGGCGATTGCCCGGGCGCTGGCGATGGAACCGGAAGTGATCCTGTTCGATGAACCAACCTCGGCGCTGGACCCGGAATTGGTGGGCGAAGTATTGGCGACCATCCGCGGCCTGGCTGAAGAGAAACGCACCATGGTGATCGTCACCCACGAGATGGGGTTTGCTCGGGACGTGGCCAACCGTGTGGTGTTTTTCGACAAGGGTGTGATTGTCGAACAGGGCGAAGCCAAGGCGCTCTTTGCCAACCCGAAAGAAGAACGGACGAAGCAGTTTCTCAGCAAGTTCCTTAACAACGCTTAATTCAATCTCCACTCAAAACTGTCAACTTCCATGGATGGAAGTGACACTTTCTCCGACTTATAAAATCCTGCATTCGCCTTCAACAACCGCCTTGATTAATTCCAAATCGTAGATAACTTCCCACCCTCCCATGCGGTACATATATATGTCCTGCAACAGATTCATCTCGCTTAAAATCCATAAAAACCCTCGCCACCCACAGTCAATGGGTTGCTACTTCCAAGGCGTGCAGCCCATCAAATATTGGACTAAATTCGACAGAGCATTGGGGTTTATTAACTGCACTGCGTAGGAGATTTCTGAATAACCCAAGAACCAACCTTTAACCAATAAACACTATTGACACCTATTCGAACCCACTCTTATCTAGTCTCCAACAAGCGACTTTCATCAAACTCGATCACTCTTCAAACACACAAAAAGTGAATCGTTTTGTTGCCTGGTAATTCACGCCTTTCGATCTTTCAGAAACGGACTTCGCGGTAAGGCTTCAAGGAGAGAACCCCATGACAAGCACTTCGAACAAACCCGACCTTGCAGCCCCGACCCTGGCGCAAACTCACAAGGCCGGCATCAGCATCACCTCGGCCGCTCATCTAATGATCGACGTGCCGCCTTATCCAGGCATGGACGAAGGCGACCTGATCGAGCTGTTCTGGAACAACTGCTACGTGGCCTCCAGCCTTGTGGGGACTGACCATGGTGGCAAAGCGGTGAGCCTGCGGGTGCCGGAAAGCTTCATTGCCAACGGTTCTGCTCGCGTCCATTACAAGGTCATGCAGATCGGGCAAGGGCCAGCGATATCACCGGCGGCGCGCGTCCAGATCAAACTCGATTGCCCCGGCGGCCTACCCTCGCCCCTTTGCGATGAGGAAAACCAGAGCCTGGCGCCGGTGTTCATTCCCGAGACCATTCGCCGTCAGGGGGTCAATCCGAACCAGGTCAAGCGCGGTGTGCCATTGACCATCGAACCCTACCTGAACATGGCCGCCGACGACGAAATCACCCTGCGCTGGGGCGATGTGCGCATGGACCTGCCCAAACTCAAGGCCGACGATGTGGGTCAGCCGATCCACGTCTGGGTGCCACCGGCAATCATTCTCGAAGCCGGCGAAGACCTTCGACTGGAAGTGACCTACTGCATCCTCGACCGGGTGGGTAACAACTCGCGCTGGGCACCGGCACGCACACTGAAAATCGGCTGTGCCAATCCTTACCTGAAAGTGCCGCCCAAAGAAGTGCTCAAAGCCGCAGAACCCAGAAAGCGGTGAAGCCCTGTAGCAGCTGGCGAAGCCAGCTGCTACAGGGAAGAGACTGATACCTCTTCTATCTATATTCCTAAAAGTTAGTTCATTAATTATTTATACGCGTTTAGGGTATATACACCGGACCACCGGACATTCGTGTTTTTCG
The DNA here is from genome assembly GCF_058798795.1 of Pseudomonas sp. GW822-FHT07A10. Taxonomy (NCBI): domain Bacteria; kingdom Pseudomonadati; phylum Pseudomonadota; class Gammaproteobacteria; order Pseudomonadales; family Pseudomonadaceae; genus Pseudomonas; species Pseudomonas sp. GW822-FHT07A10. Next base: position 126,591 of record NZ_JBXAKV010000008.1, on the reverse strand, counting down.
TTCGCCGCAACACCTGCGGCGTTTTCATGAGATGTGAGGTAGGTATGGTCCGGAACACAATCACCCCAGTGCAAATCGCCAGGGCATTGCGTGCAGCCAAGGAGCGGCACTGATGTCCAGTCTGGCAGATGCAATCGTTCAGAGTGATCTGGACATAGCCCCATTGTTGTTGCCCGCGCAGGTCTTGCGCAACGACGCACAAGCCATCAAGGCTGCCCAAGAGCTGGCGCAAGTCGCGCGCCTGCAAGCCGCTAAACGTGACCAGCAGCGCAAGTTGCCCTGGTCGGAAATCGAACAGTTCACCCGCAGCGGCTTGGGCAGCATTGCCATCCCGCGTGAATACGGCGGCCCACAGGTTTCATTCGTCACCGTTGCCGAAGTCTTCGCGATCATTTCCGCAGCCGACCCGGCCTTGGGGCAGATCCCGCAGAACCAGTTCGGGATTCTCAACCTGATACTGGGCAGTGCCACCGAGTCGCAGAAAAAACAGCTGTTCAAAAGCGTGCTCGAAGGCTGGCGGATCGGTAACGCAGGCCCTGAGCGCGGTACCAAAAATACCCTGGAGCTCAAGGCGCGAATCACCGCCGACGGCGATGGCTTCGTCATCAACGGGCAGAAGTTCTACTCCACCGGCGCATTGTTCGCCCACTGGGTGGCCGTCAAAGTGCTGAACGACGACGGCAAGCAAGTGCTGGCCTTCGTTCGTCGTGGCACCCCGGGCCTGCGCATCGTCGATGACTGGTCGGGTTTCGGCCAGCGCACCACCGCCAGCGGCACCATTTTGCTCAACAACGTGCGGGTCGACGCCGAGCTGGTGGTGGATAACTGGAGGATCAACGACAGCCCGAACACTCAGGGCGCCGTGTCGCAACTGATTCAAGCGGCCATCGACGCCGGCATCGCCCGGGGCGCTATCGATGACGCCATCGAATTCGTGAAAACCCGTGCCCGGCCCTGGATCGACGCCAAGGTCGAACGGGCCAGCGACGACCTCTACGTGATCGCCGATATCGGCAAGCTGAAAATCGAACTGCACGCCGCCGAAGCGCTGCTGCGCAAGGCCGGGCAAGTGCTCGATCAGGTCAACGCCGCGCCGCTCACCGCCGAGTCTGCGGCACGCGCCTCGATTGCCGTTGCCGAGGCCAAAGTGCTGACCACCGAGATCTCGCTGCTGGCCAGCGAAAAACTCTTCGAGCTGGCCGGCAGCCGCGCCACCCTCGCCGAGTTCAACCTCGACCGCCACTGGCGCAATGCCCGGGTGCACACGCTGCACGACCCGGTGCGCTGGAAGTATCACGCGGTTGGCGCTTATCACTTGAACGGCACGTTGCCGGCTCGCCACTCCTGGATTTAACGACCAGATCGCTGGAGAAACACATGTCTCTTTCTCGAAACGTCGCGGTCATTACCAGCGATGAGCAAGCCCTGATCGTCGCCGGTGACCTGGCCGACGACTTCAAACGCGACAGCGCCCTGCGCGACCGCGAACGTCGATTGCCGCACCCGGAACTGGAAGTGTTTTCCCGTTCGGGTCTTTGGGGCATCAGCGTGCCAAAGGAATACGGCGGCGCCGGTGTTTCCAACGTCACCCTGGCCAAAGTGATCGCGTTGATCGCCCAGGCCGACGGCTCCCTGGGGCAGATCCCGCAGAACCATTTCTACGCCCTCGAAGTGCTCCGTGTGAACGGCAGCCATGAGCAGAAAAAACGCCTGTACGCCGAAGTGCTGGCAGGCCAGCGTTTCGGCAACGCACTGGCGGAACTGGGCACCAAAACCGCCCATGACCGCGTCACCCGCCTGACCCGCGACGGTGACGGCTATCGCATCAACGGCCGCAAGTTCTACGCCACCGGCGCCATTTACGCCCAGCGCATCCCCACCTCAGTAGTGGATGAAAACGGCGTGCAACAGCTGGCCTTCGTCCCGCACAACAGCAAAGGCCTGACGGTCATCGACGACTGGAGCGGCTTCGGCCAGCGCACCACCGGCAGCGGTTCGGTGGTGTTCGAGGATGTCTACGTTGCCGCCGAGGACGTGATTCCATTTCAAAGCGCATTCGAACGCCCGACCACTGTCGGCCCATTGGCGCAGATTCTCCACGCCGCGATCGACACCGGCATTGCCCGCGCAGCCTATGAAGATGCATTGCATTTCGTGCGCACCAAAACCCGGCCGTGGATCGACGCCACGCATGAAACAGCCACCGAAGACCCACTGACCCTCAAGAGCTTCGGCCACTTGAGCATTCGTCTGCACGCCACCGAAGCCTTGCTGGAACGCTCCGGCGAATTCCTCGACCGGGCCCAGGCCGACACCAATGCCGAGACCGTCGCCGCCGCGTCGATTGCGGTTGCCGAAGCCCGGGCCATCAGCACAGAAATCTCGCTCGCCGCCGGCAGCACGCTGTTCGAATTAGCCGGTAGCCAAGCAACTCTGATTGAGCACGGCCTGGATCGCCACTGGCGCAACGCCCGGGTGCATACCCTGCACGACCCGGTGCGCTGGAAGTATCACGCGGTAGGCAATTACTACCTCAACGATGAAAACCCGCCGTTGCGGGGGACCATTTGATGAGCAAAAAGAAGATCCTGCTCAACGCGTTCAACATGAACTGCATCGGGCACATCAACCATGGTCTGTGGACCCATCCACGGGACACGTCCACCCAGTACAAGACGATCGAATACTGGACTGAATTGGCGAAGCTGCTGGAGCGCGGGCTGTTCGACGGTCTGTTCATCGCCGACATCGTCGGTGTGTACGACGTCTATCAGAACTCGGTGGACGTGCCGCTCAAAGAGTCGATCCAGTTGCCGGTCAACGACCCGCTGCTGCTGGTCTCGGCCATGGCCGCGGTCACCAAGAACCTCGGCTTCGGCCTGACCGCCAACCTGACCTACGAGCCGCCTTATCTGTTCGCCCGACGCCTGTCGACGCTTGATCATCTGAGTCGCGGCCGCGTCGGCTGGAACATCGTCACCGGCTATCTGGACAGCGCCGCCAAGGCCATGGGCCTCAGCGAACAGGTGGAACACGACCGACGTTACGACCAGGCCGACGAATATCTGCAAGTGCTCTACAAACTCTGGGAGGGCAGCTGGGAAAACGGCGCGGTGCTCAACGACCGCGAGCAACGGATCTACGCCCAGCCAGACAAAGTGCACAAGGTCGAGCACAAGGGCGAGTTCTATCAGGTCGAGGGTTATCACCTCTGCGAGCCGTCGCCGCAACGCACGCCGGTGCTGTTCCAGGCCGGCAGCTCCGATCGCGGTTTGCTGTTCGCCGGTCGGCATGCCGAGTGCGTGTTCATCAGCGGCCAGAACAAACCGGCGACTCGGGCTCAAGTGGACAAGGTTCGCGCCAGCGCCGTCGAGGCCGGGCGCAATCCTTGGGACATCAAGGTGTTCATGGGTTTAAACGTGATCGTCGGCGCCACCGAAGCGCTGGCCTGGGCCAAGCATGCCGAGTACCTGAGCTACGCCAGCGCCGAGGCCGGCGTGGCGCACTTTTCGGCATCCACCGGGATCGATTTTTCCGAGTACGAACTCGACGAACCGATTCAGTACGTGAAGAGCAACGCCATCCAGTCCGCCACCAAGAACCTGCAAAACAACGACTGGACCCGCCGCAAACTGCTGGAACAACACGCCCTCGGTGGCCGCTACATCACCGTGGTCGGCTCGCCTGAGCAAGTGGCCGATGAGCTGGAATCATGGATCGCCGAAACCGGCCTCGACGGCTTCAACCTGACACGGATCGTCACCCCGGAAAGCTATGTGGATTTCATTGAGCTGGTGATTCCCGAGTTGCAACGCAGGGGCTCGTACAAGACCGCTTACGACAACGGCAGTCTGCGGGAAAAGCTGTTTCAGCGTGACGCGCATTTGCCTGAGCAACACACAGGCTCTGCGTTCCGCCGCTAATCCTGTGGCGAGGGGGCTTGCCCCCGTTCGGCTGCGCAGCAGTCGCAAACCTGCGGACCGGTTTTACCTGACACACCTCATTGCATGGTTTTGGGGCCGCTTCGCGGCCCAACGGGGGCAAGCCCCCTCGCCACAAATTTGTGCACCGATTAAACAATTGACTGGAAAATCATCATGACCAAAAAACTCTTATCCCACCCAGTCAAAGCACTGGCCCTGGCCCTCGGCCTCTTCAGCTCCATCACCTTCGCCGCCGACGCGCCGCTGAAAGTCGGCACCACCGCCGCCTTCGCCATTCCGCTGGAAGCCGCCGTAGAGGAAGCCAGCAAACAAGGCCTGAAAGTCGAACTCGTGGAGTTCAGCGACTGGATCGCTCCCAACGTCAGCCTCGCCTCGGGCGACATCGACGTGAACTATTTCCAGCACATTCCGTTCCTGGAAAACGCCAAGGCCGCGGCCGGCTTTGATCTGGTGCCGTTCGCCCCGGGCATCATCAACAACGTCGGCCTCTATTCGAAGAAATACAAAAGCTTCGCCGAGTTGCCAGAAGGCGCCAGCGTGGCCATCGCCAACGACCCGATCAACAGCGGTCGCGGCCTGCAACTGTTGGCCAAGGCCGGGTTAATCACGCTCAAACCGGGCGTCGGCTACAAGGCCACCGAAGAGGACATCATCGCCAACCCGAAGAAAATCAAAATCCTTCAGGTCGAAGCCGTGCAACTGGTACGCGCCTACGACGACGCCGATCTGGTCCAGGGTTATCCGGCCTACATTCGCCTGTCGAAAACCTTCGATGCCAGCTCCGCGCTGCTGTTCGACGGTCTCGATCACAAGGAATACGTAATCCAGTTCGTGATCCAGCCGAAAAGCAAAACCGACCCACGGCTGATCAAATTCGTCGACATCTATCAGCACTCGCCAGCGGTTCGCGCAGCGCTGGATAAGACCCATGGCAAGCTCTATCAAGCTGGCTGGGAAAGCTGAGCATGACGGCCGCCATCCAACGGCGACTGGAGACTCCAGAGCCACACACTGCTGAACGCACCGAGCTGCACCCCGAGCTGAACCGCGCCCACGTGCGCTTCATCGGCCTGGGTAAAACCTACAATGGCCAGCAAGGTCAGGTGGCGGCCCTGCACGGTATCGACCTGGCAATCCAGCGCGGCGAAGTGTTCGGCATCATCGGGCGCAGCGGTGCCGGCAAGTCGTCTCTGATCCGTACCATCAACCGCCTCGAACAACCGAGCAGCGGGCGAGTACTGATCGATCAGGTGGACATCGGCGAGTTCGATGAAGACCGACTGGTGGCGCTGCGCCGGCGCATCGGCATGATCTTCCAGCACTTCAATTTGATGTCAGCCAAGACGGTTTGGCAGAACGTCGAATTACCATTGAAAGTCGCCGGTGTGCCCAAGGAAAAACGCGAGCAGAAGGTCCGTGAATTGCTCGAACTGGTGGGTCTGCAAGGTAAACACAAGGCTTATCCGGCGCAGCTTTCCGGCGGGCAGAAACAACGTGTCGGCATCGCCCGTGCGTTGGTGCATGACCCGGAAATTCTGCTGTGCGACGAGGCCACTTCGGCCCTCGACCCAGAGACCACCCAATCGATCCTCGGCCTGTTGCGCGAGATTAATCAGCGCCTGGGCCTGACCATCGTGCTGATCACCCACGAGATGGCGGTAATCCGCGATATCTGTGATCGGGTCGTGGTGTTGGAACACGGGCGAATCGTCGAGCAAGGGCCGGTCTGGGAAGTCTTCGGCAACCCGCAACATGAGGTCAGCAAGACCTTGCTCGCGCCGCTGCAACACGGCCTGCCGGAAGAACTGCAAAGCCGCTTGCGGGCACAGTCGCAGTCTTCGGACGCCGCCGTGGTGCTGCGCTTGCAATTCACCGGCAATACCCGCGACGAGCCAGACCTGGCGGCGCTGTTCAGCGCCCTCGGTGGTCGTGTGCGTTTGCTGCAAGGGGGCGTGGAGCGGATTCAGGGCCATGCGCTGGGGCAATTGCTGCTGGCGGTGACCGGTTCGTCCCTCGGTGCCGAGGAATTGCGTCAGCGCGCCGGTCATTGGGCGCAGCAGGTAGAGGTGCTGGGTTATGTGGTTTGATCGATTGCTGCAAGGTTTCATCGACACCTTTTTGATGGTCGGCGTGTCATCGCTGATCGCGCTGTTGGCGGGCATTCCGTTGGCGGTGATTCTGGTCACCAGCACCAAGGGCGGAATCTACGAAGCACCGGCACTGAACCGCGCACTGGGCGCGTTCGTGAACCTGTTTCGCTCGATTCCGTTTTTGATTTTGATGGTGGCGCTGATTCCGTTTACCCGGTTGATCGTCGGCACCACCTATGGCGTATGGGCCGCCGTGGTGCCACTGACCATTGCCGCTACGCCGTTCTTCGCACGCATTGCCGAAGTCAGCCTACGGGAAGTCGACCACGGGTTGATCGAAGCGGCGCAAGCGATGGGGTGCCGGCGCTGGCATATCGTCTGGCATGTGTTGCTGCCGGAAGCGCTGCCGGGGATTGTCGGGGGGTTCACCATTACGCTGGTGACGATGATCAATTCGTCGGCCATGGCCGGGGCGATTGGCGCTGGCGGGTTGGGGGACATTGCTTATCGGTATGGGTATCAGCGCTTTGACAGCCAGATCATGTTGACGGTGATTGTGCTGCTGGTGGTGTTGGTGGCGGTGATTCAGTTGGGTGGGGATCGGTTGGCTCGGGGGTTGAACAAGCGCTGAATCAAGATCAAAAGTGCGAAAGCGCTTATAGTCAGTGCTTCTCTCTTTTTCTGTGCAGCCAACCATGAAACAGACTCCCACCGACCTGGAGCAGATCACCTCCACCACTCTGGGCCATTACAACGCGGTGGCTGAAGACTTCCGTGAAGGCACTCGCGATCACGATGTCAGCCAGAACATCGATGCCCTGCTGCGGCATATTCAGGGTAAGGCGCCCTTCAGCATTCTCGACTTTGGCTGCGGTCCTGGCCGCGACCTGAAAACCTTCACCCGCCTGGGCCACATCGCCATCGGGCTCGACGGTTCGGAAAAGCTTGCGCAGATGGCCCGGGACGACAGCGGGTGTGAGGTCTGGCAGCAGGACTTCCTGAAACTCGATCTGCCGGCCGAGCGCTTCGACGGGATTTTTGCCAATGCGGTGCTGTTTCATGTCCCGAGTCAGGAGTTGCCCAGGGTGTTGAAGCAACTGCGCGCGGCGTTGAAGCCGGGCGGTGTGTTGTTCAGTTCCAATCCCCGTGGCGAGAATCAGGAAGGCTGGAACGGATCACGGTATGGGGCGTATTACGACCTGGCGGCGTGGCAACAAATGCTGACCGAGGCGGGGTTTGTGGAGCTTGAGCATTACTACCGGCCGGCGGGGCTGCCGCGGGAGCAGCAGCCTTGGTTGGCCAGCGTTTGGCGTCGAGCCGACTGATCGTTACGGCGCTTGTTTCTTCGGCTCGCGTACCTTGTACCAGGCCACATACAGCGCCGGCAAAAACAGCAGCGTCAGCAACGTCGCAATGATGATCCCGCCAATCATCGCGTAGGCCATCGGCCCCCAGAACACTTCCCGGGCAATCGGGATCATCCCCATGCTCGCCGCCGCGGCCGTCAACAGAATCGGTCGGCGACGGTGTTCCGTGGCGTGCAGCACCGCGTCCCACGGCGTATAGCCGTCCTTCTCGAGGGCGTCGATCTGGGTCACCAGGATCACCGAGTTGCGGATGATGATGCCGATCAGCGCCAGAATCCCGAGGATCGCCACGAAGCCCATCGGCGTGCCCGTCGGGATCAGCGCCAGCACCACGCCGATCAGCCCGAGCGGCGCGACGCTGGCCACCAGGAACAGCTTCTGCACGCTGTGCAACTGGATCATCAGGAAGGTCGCCATTAAAAACAGCATCAACGGCACCACCTTGGCAATCGGCCCCTGGGCCTTGCCGCTTTCCTCCACCGTACCGCCGGTGGCGACTTTGTAGCCCACCGGCAAACCGGCGGCGAACTTGTCGATGTCCGGTTGCAACTGCTTCACCAGGTCGGTCGGCTGAATCTCGTCGCGCACCGCAGCCTTGATGGTGATGGTCGGTTTGCGGTCACGACGCCATACCAGCGGTTGCTCCAGTTCGTAGCGCACCGTGGCAAACGCCAGCAGCGGTATCGAAGTGCCGCCGGGAGTGACGATCTGCAAATTCTGCAAGGTTTCCGGACTGCCGCGCTCGGCATCTTCAGCGCGGCCGACCACGTCGATCAGGTAGATGTCATCATCGACCTGCGTCACCGGCGAGCCGACGACGATGCTGTTCATCAGGTTCGCCACGTCTTCCGACGACAGCCCCAGTTGCCGCGCCTTGTCTTGCGCGATGTCGATGCGCAGCACTTTGCCCGGCTCGTTCCAGTCGTAAATGATCTCGCCGATGTGCGGATTTTTATCCAGCTCAGTGGCCAGGGCGATCGCGTGTTTGCGCACCTGATCGATGTCCTTGCCGCTGACCCGGTACTGAATCGGCCGCCCCACCGGCGGGCCCATTTCCAGGGCCTGGACGTAACTGCCGATACCGACGAACTCCTCGCGCAGGCGCTTTTGCAAACGCGCAGTCAGCGCCGTGCGTGACTCCAGGCCTTTGCTGACGATCACCAGTTGCGCGTAGTACGGGTTCTGCAATTGCTGGTCGAGGGGCAGGTAGAAACGGATCGCGCCCTCGCCGATGTAGGTGCTCCAGCGCACGATGTCCGGGTCGCCCTTGAGCGTTGCTTCGAGCTTGTCCACGGCTTTGCGGGTTTCGGCGATCGAGGCGTTTTGCGGCAGGTTCAGGTCGACGAGAATTTCCGGGCGGTCCGAGGACGGGAAGAACTGGTTCTGCACAAACTGCATGGAAAACACCGAGAGCACGAACAGCACTACGGTAATGCCGATAGCCCACCAGCGATTGCGCATGGCCCAGAGCAGGCCACCATTGAATGCCCGACCGATGCGCCCAGGCTCGGTGTCGTGAGGTTTCACCTTGGCGCTCAGGATATGCACCCCAAGCACCGGGGCGAACAGCACGGCGACGACCCATGACACCAACATGGCCACCGCGATCACCGCGAACAGGGTGAAGGTGTACTCACCGGCGGAGCTGGCGTTCAAGCCGATCGGCACGAAACCGGCGACAGTGACCAGCGTGCCGGTGAGCATCGGGAACGCGGTCGAGGTGTAGGCGAAGGTGGCCGCTTGCTCTTTGGTTTCACCCATTTCCAGGCGCGTGACCATCATCTCCACCGTGATCATCGCGTCGTCCACCAGCAGGCCGAGGGCGATGATCAATGCACCGAGGGAAATCCGCTGCATGGTGATGCCGCTGTATTCCATGAAGAGGAAGACCATCGCCAGCACCAACGGAATCGAACATGCCACCACCAGCCCGGCGCGCACGCCAAGGCTGACGAAGCTGACGATCAGCACGATCACCACGGCCTCGAACAACGCACTGGTGAAACCGCCGACAGCTTCTTCCACCACTTCGGCCTGATCGGAAACGTTGTGCACGCCAACGCCCACCGGCAGGTCGGCCGTCAGCTCGTTCATGCGCAGATGCAGCGCCTTGCCAAATGCCTGGATGTTGCCGCCCTTCTTCATGGCGATTGCCAGGCCGATGGCCGGCTGGCCGTTGAAACGAAACTCCGGGGTGGCAGGATCGACATAGCCACGACTGATATCGGCGATGTCGGCCAGGCGGTAGAAGCGGTCGTTGAGCTTCAGATTGACGTTGGCCAGGTCTTTCTCAGAGGCAAACTGCCCCGAGGTCCGCACCGAAATCCGCTCCGGGCCGGCCTCGATCACTCCCGCCGGGGTCACGGCATTCTGTGATTGCAGGCTCTGCACCACCTGGCGCTGATCGATGCCGAGGGCGGCGAGTTTGCGGGTGGAGAAGTTCAGGTACAGCACTTCATCCTGCTGGCCGATCATTTCGACCTTGCCCAATCCTGGCACTTCACGGATTTCGGCACGCACCTGTTCCACGTAATCGCGTAGCTGGCGCATCGACAGGCCGTCAGAGGTAAAGGCATACACCGAACCGAACACATCACCGAACTCATCGTTGAAGCCCGGCCCTTGCAGGCCTTGCGGGAAGTCGCCGCGGATGTCGTTGATCTTCTTGCGCACCTGGTACCAGATTTGCGGAATGTCCTTGGCGCTGGTGGTGTCGAGCAGGTTAACGAAGACCGTTGATTCGCCGGGGCGGGTGTAGCTTTTCACGTAATCAAGCGAGTCGAGTTCTTCGAGTTTTTTCTCGATCCGGTCAGTGATCTGCTTGAGGGTTTCTTCCTGGGTCGCGCCGGGCCAACGGGTCTGGATCACCATGGTTTTGATGGTGAACGACGGGTCTTCTTCGCGACCCAGGTTCAGGTAGGAGAACACGCCCATCAACAGCGCGACGAACATCAAATACCAGACAAACGACTGATGCTTGAGGGCCCATTCGGATAAGTTGAAACTCCCTTTCATTGCGGGCTGCCCTCGTCAACTCTCACTTTCTGCCCCGGCTTGAGGCTGTTCACACCGGCACTGACCACCCGCTCGCCGGATTTCACACCGTTGGCCACGACCACTGTGTCGTCGGTCCGGCTGATCAGGCTGACCTCCCGTGGGGCAACGGTTTGCGTCTGTGGATCGACGATCCAGATCCGTGTTTTCCCATCGACCTCCTGCAATGCGCTCGCCGGCAGTTCGAGGCGTGGTTTGATTTCAGAGCTGAGGGTCACGCTGATCGCCGTGCCGAGGTGAAAACCCGGCGGCGTATCGGTCAGGCTCAGGCGAGCGCGACGGGTACGGGTCGCGCTTTGGGCCTGGGGTTCGATTTCACGCACGATGGCGGTGCTGGTGATGCTCGGGTCCAGCTGCGAGGCGACCTGGAACACCACGTCGGCCGGCAAATCATCGACCAGGGTGTCGGGCAAGTCGATCACCGCTTCCTTGATGTCCGGCTGCGCCAGGGTCACCACTTGCTGGCCGGCGGTCACCACTTGCCCGGCTTCGGCATTCCACGCGGTGACAATGGCTTTGTGATCGGTGCGCAGCTCGACGTAGTTGAGTTGGTCCTGCGCCTGGTTGACGGCGGCCCTGGCTTGATCGAGGGACGCCTGGGTGGTTTTCAGTTCGGTCTGGGCGATGTCCAGTTGTGCCTGAGCGCCAACCCCGCGATTGAACAACTCCTGCTGACGCCGGGCGTTGGCCTGGGCGTTGATAAGCTGTGCCTGGACACGCGCCAGATCACCCTGAGCCGAGCGCAACTGGTTCTGTTGATCGGAGGGATCGAGGGTGGCGAGCAAGGCGCCCTTCTCCACTTCGGCACCGACATCGACGTTACGGCTGGCGATACGCCCCGGCACCCGGAACCCGACGTTGCTTTCGTAACGGGCCTGAATGCTGCCGGCGAACCGGCCGAGGTTTTCTTGATTGAGCGCTTTCACCTCCACGGACAACACCGGCCGAACCGGTTCTGGCGGTGCTTCTTCCTTGGAACAGGCGCCCAGCAGCACAACGGCAGACAACAGCAACAGGCGCTTCATGGTTGGGCTCCTGTCGTTGGGGGCTGATCGGTATTTTCGACGACCTCCACCCGTACGCCCGGGTGCAGCAACTGGCCGCCCGCAGTGACGACTTTTTCGCCACCGGTGAGGCCGGCGCTGACAATGACTTTGCCGGTCAGGTAACGGCCAACGGTGACGGTGTGCAACTGCGCCTTGCCCTCGGCGTCCACCAGCCACACGGCCGGGTCGCTGAGGTTTTTGGTCAGGGCCGCCCAGGGCAGTTCCACTGCGGTTTTACCCACTGGCTTGGCCGTGGCGCTCACCACCGAGCCGAGCTGCATGCCTTCAGGGAGACCGTCGAGGCTGACTTTGACTTGCACCGTGCCGGTCTGCGCGGACACCGCTGGCGTGACTTCGCGAACGGTGCCCGTGGTCTTGATTTTCGGATTGTCGAGCAGGCTGACCACAATTGATCTGTCCGATGGCGGCTCGGCCAGCAGCGATTCGTAAACGTTGAACACCGCGTCACGCTCGCCATCCCGGGCCAGACTGAAAATCGGCACCGTGGCCTGCACCACCTGACCGACTTCGGCCTGGCGCGCGGTAATCACGCCTGGCGCATCGGCAATCAACGCGGTGTAGCTCAGTTGATCGCGGGCGTTGGCCAATTGCGCTTGAGCGGCGCTCAGAGCGCTCTGGCTGCTGCGCAAGGCCGCTTGGGCGGAGTCGTATTCGCTCTGGCTGGTGTAGCCCTTGGGCAGGAGTTTTTGCTGACGAACGAAGGCTGCCGCTGTCTGTTTGACCCGCGCCTGCTCGGCAACGACCTGGGCCTGGGCCGAATCGACATTGGTTTGCAGGTCTTTGGGGTCGAGCCTGGCCAGCACTTGTTTGGCTGAAACCCGATCACCGACGTCGACCATGCGCTGGATGATCTTGCCGCCCACGCGGAACGACAACTCGGTCTGGACTCGGGCCTGGACATCGCCGGTGAGTGTCACCGCGGCGGCGTAATCGGTTGGCTTGACCTCTTGCACGAAGACTCGCGGACGGTCCTTCTCGACGGGCTTTTTCTCGCCACAAGCGGTCAGCAGGGCGAAGAGGCTCAGGCCAACCATTAATTTCAATCCGGGACCCGCCATGCAGACTCCTTTGCGTTGTACGTACGTGCCAGTGACGATACGACTGTGAGCTTAGAACAGGGTTCAACAGGTGCACGGGTTTGCTGCATTCCCTGTGGCGAGGGGCTTGACTGTGGCGAGGGGGCTTGCCCCCGTTCGACTGCGCAGCAGTCGTAAGCCGGCTAACACAGTGATCCTGAAAGAAACGCGGTGACTGGTTTAAGGGCTGCTTCGCAACCCAACGGGGGCAAGCCCCCTCGCCACAGGGATCACCGTGTTGCTGACAATAAGGCAGAATGGCTGACCCTGCAGCAGGAAGCTCCCCATGCTCAAAGCCCTCGCGGTGGCCAACTACCGCTCGATCAATAAATTGGTGATTCCGCTCGAACGGCTGAACCTGATCACCGGCCCCAACGGCAGCGGTAAATCCAATCTCTACCGCGCCTTGCGCCTGCTGGCGGAAACCGCTCAGGGTGGCGTGGTCAATGGCTTGGCACGCGAGGGTGGGCTGGATTCGACCTTCTGGGCCGGGCCGGAAACCATCACCCAGCGCATGCGCAAGGGTGAAATCCCGGTCCAGGCAACCATGCGACACGGCGTCAAGCGCCTGCGCCTGGGGTTTGCCGGTGAAGACTTCAGCTACTCGATCGCGCTGGGCCTTGCGGAACCGAGTCTCTCCGCGTTTTCTCTGGACCCGGAAATCAAAAAGGAATGCATCTGGTCCGGGCCGTTCTATCGCCCGGCCAGCCTGCTGGTGGATCGCAACGGCCCAATGATCCGCGCCCGGGTCGGGCGCGGCTGGGAAGTGTTGACCCAGCACACGCCGAACTTCGACAGCCTGTTCGATCAGGTTGGTAGCTTGCGCACCTCGCCGGAAGTCTTGCAGCTGCGTGAATTCATCCGCCGCTGGCGCTTCTACGATCACTTTCGCAGCGATGCCGAAGCTCCGGCGCGACAACCACAACTGGGCACTCGCACGCCGGTGTTGCACCACGACGGTCGCGACCTCGCGGCGGCATTACAGACCATCCGCGAAATCGGCGATCCCGAAGCCTTGCAGGCGGCGATCAGCGATGCGTTCCCCGGCGCGACGCTGAACATCGCACTGCTGCAAGGTGGCCGATTTGCAATCGAGTTTTATCAGGAAGGGTTGTTGCGGCCACTGTCCGCCGCCGAGTTGTCGGACGGGACGTTGCGCTATCTGCTGCTGGTCGCGGCATTGCTGACACCCCGGCCGCCGACGCTGATGGTACTGAATGAGCCGGAAACCAGTCTGCATCCGGACTTGTTGCCGGCATTGGCGCGGTTGATTATTCGAGCGTCCGAACAGTGCCAGGTGTGGGTGGTGTCCCATGCGCGGCGCTTGATCTCGGCATTGCAGAAAGACCCGGAGTGCAATTGCATTGTGCTGGAGAAAGATTTCGGCCAGACCGGGATGGTCGGGCAGCGGATGCTGGATGAGCCTGTGTGGTATTGGCCTGACTGAGACACACTGATCGTTCCCACCTGTGGCGAGGGAGCTGCTCCCTCGCCACAGGTGGGAACGATCATCTGAAGCAAATCACCCCTGCCACTTCCCACCCTCGACTATCACGCTTTCAGGCCTGGTGTCGTCGCTCAGCTCTTTGCGCACATACTGGTCGTACAGCTTGAGCAAAAATTTATCCTCACCCAGCTTCGCCAACTCCGCATTCACCCAATCACGCAGTTCGATGTTGCCCTTCTTTACCGCCGGGGCGATCGGTGCTTCGGCGCCCAACTTCTGCTCCAGTACACGGTAGCCCGGGTTTTGTTTGGCCCAGCTGAACAGCACCAGATTGTCCTGCGCATAAGCGTCGCCGCGACCATTGGCCAGGGCTTGCAGGGACTCGGAGTTTTTCTCGAACTTCAGGAGTTTCCAGTCCGGGTGATTTTTGGTCAGCCAGACATCGGCTGTGGTACCCGTGGTCACGATAGTCGTGCGGGTCGCCAGGTCATCAAGGTTCTTCACTGAACTGGCCTGCGGCACCAGCGCCTGCACCGCCACCTTGAGGTTCGGGTTGGTGAAGTCCACCGCTTCCTTGCGCTCCGGGGTGACGGTCATGTTGGCCAGGATCAGGTCGACCTTGTCGCTTTGCAGGAATGGAATCCGGCTCGCCGGCTCCACCGCCACGAACTCGACTTTGTTTTCATCGCCCAATAGATCCTTGGCGAATTGGCGACCAATGTCGGTATCGAACCCCACGTAGCGCCCGGCTTCATCGACAAAACCGAACGGCGGTTTGTCGGTGAACACCCCGACAATCAGCTTGTCCCGGGCTTTGATCTTTTCCAGGTAACCGGCCGGTGCGCTGCTGACGCTGGCGACTTTCGGCTTGGCCGGCTCTTCGGTTTTGTTGCAACCGGCCAGCAGCGCCAGGCCGAACAGCGGGAGTAGCAGCAGAGAAGACTTGGCAGTTTTCATGGCAGTTCCAATTCCTTTATTTGAGTCGTTTTAGGTAGTGCGGCGACGAAGGAGAACTTCTCCAGGAACTGCTGCGCTCGTGCGGTTTGCGGGTTCGTAAAGAAAATCTCGGGGGGTTGTTGCTCAAGGATGCGCCCGGCATCCATGAACACGATGCGGTCGGCCACGGCGCGGGCGAAGGCCATTTCGTGGGTGACAATCAGCAGGGTCATGCCCTCGCGGGCCAGGCCCTGAATCACTTCGAGTACCTCCTTGACCATCTCCGGGTCGAGGGCGGCGGTGACTTCGTCAAAGAGCATGACCTGGGGATTCATGCACAGCGAACGGACGATGGCGATGCGTTGCTGCTGACCACCGGAGAGCTGACGCGGGAACGCGTCGCGCTTGTCCAACAGGCCTACGCGCTCCAGCAAGGCTTCGGCCTGGGTACGGGCTTCGCGGCGGTCGCGCTTCTGCACTTTCACCGGGCCAAGCAGCACGTTATCGAGCACACTCATGTGCGGGAACAGGTGATAACTCTGGAATACCATGCCGATCTGCTGACGCACTTCGCGCCAGTCGGTGCCCTTGCCCAGCAACTCACGCCCGGCAAAATTCAAGCTGCCGCTGTGAGCGACTTCCAGGCCGTTGAGGCAGCGCAGCAAGGTGCTTTTGCCACAGCCGCTGGGGCCGAGGATGACGATCACTTCGCCCGGTTTCACCTTCAGGTCGATGCCGTTGAGCACCTGCTGCTCACCGAAAAACTTGTTGAAACCCTTGAACTCGATCAATGCGCTCATGCTTGCGTCCAGCGCCGCTCCAGCACGCGGGAAGCGGCCGACAGCGGGTAGCAGATGAAAAAGAAAAACAGAAACAGCGCGCCATAGATCAATACCGATTCGTAGGTGCGCTCGATGATCTGCTGGCCGACCTTGATCACGTCCACCACGCCGATCAGCACCGCCAGAGAGCTGGTCTTGATGATCCGCGTGTAGACGTTGATGGTTGGCGGCGTCATGCGCTTCAGCGCCTGGGGCAGCAGCACGTAGCCGTAGAGTTGCGGGCCGTTCAAGCCAATCGACAACCCTGCTTCTCGCTGGCCGCGCGGTAACGAATGCAAGGCGCCGCGCACCACTTCCCCGACTTCGCTGGCGCCCCACAGCGACAGCACCAGCACCGCGCACCAGAAGCTCGGAATGCTCAGGCCGAAAAAAATCGGCAGGCCGAAGAACAGCAAATACAACCAGACCAGCACCGGGATCGCCCGGAACAATTCCAGATAGACCCGCAAAATGACGTTCAGCCACTTCGAATTCAGCGTGCGCAACACGCCGTAGAGCACGCCGCCGACGGTGCTGAAGGCGATGCTCAGAAAAGAAATCGACAAGGTTTGCGCAGCGCCCTTGCCCAATTGCGGCAACGACACCATGAGCAACTCAAGACCCGAACTGGCCATGCTGGAGCCTCCTTTCCAGACGGCTGAGCAGCAGCGACAACGGCAAAAACAACAGCACGCAGATCAACGTCAGCACGGCGAGCATTTCGTAGGTTTTGTAATAGAGCGCGATGTAGCTCTTGGTGGTGTAGAGAATCTCCGGCACCGCCACCGCCGAGACCACCGTGGTTTCCTTGAGCAGGAATATGAAATTGGCGAATAGCGACGGCAGGCTGAGGATGCCGGCCTGCGGCAAGATCACGTAGCGCAGCAATTGCCCGTGGGACAAGCCAATTGAACGACCGGACTCAAGTTGCGCCTGGGGCACGGCATCCACGCCGGCACGCAGGACTTCGGTGAGGTAGGCTCCGCCGAGAAAGGTCATGGTGATGATCGCTGCGGCGAAGCCCGAGACTTTGATGCCCAGGGCCGGCAAGGCGAAGTAGACGAAGAACAACTGGATCAGCAATGGCGTGTTACGCGCCAACTCCACATACAGCCCGACCAGACGCCGCAGGTAAGGCGCGCGAAACACCAGAATCGTCGCGTTGACCAGCGCCACCAGCAATGAAGTGCCGATGGCGATGAAGCCGACCTGCAGCGTCACGCCAACGGCTTTGAGAAACGCCGGCAGGGTGCCGAGGATAAATGCGTAGTCGAAGGTCATTGAACATCCTGTAAGCCACTCGGTAAGCGACGATGGCGCAGTCCATGGGCAGTGGATAACCACCCGGCAGGAACCGACTTTAAAGGTATAAAAAGAGTAATTTAAATACCGATAAAGCATATTGATATCACACAAAAAACTATCCTGTGGATTTGCGACGGCAGCGGGAGACGGCTATTTTCCTTTGCGCTGTAGGAAGGATCTTTTTTTCAAAATGCCCCTCCAAGGACGTGCAGCTTTTGGCCAGACTCCCCCGGCCGAACCATCACAAGGAAGAGAACATGGCTGACGTAAAAGTGCCGCCGCGGCTGGATCCGCAGGACATCGTGAAATTGCTGGTGGCGCTGCGCAGGGCGTTGAAGGCGCGGGTGGCCTGAAATCTTTTGATCTTGGCGCAATAAAAAACGCCGACGCTGTAGTAGCCGTCGGCGTTTGAAACCTTGAAGGGGTTCGAGACGGCGGTGAATCAGAACGCCGGCAGTACCGCGCCACTGTATTTCTTGTCGATGAACGCCTTCACTTCCGGGCTGGTCAGGGCCTTGGCCAGTTTCTGGATGGCAACGCTGTCCTTGTTGTCCGGACGTGCCACCAGGAAGTTCACGTAAGGCGAATCGGCACCTTCGATCACCAGCGCGTCTTTAGCCGGGTTGAGGCCCGCGTCCAGCGCGTAGTTGGTGTTGATCATGTCCAGATCGACCTGGTCCAGAACACGCGGCAGCATGGCCGATTCCAGTTCCTTGAACTTGAAATTGTGCGGGTTCTTGGCGATGTCTTTCGGGGTGGCCAAAGCGTTTTTCGGGTCTTTCAACTCGATCAGGCCAGCCTTCTGCAGCAGGATCAGGGCACGGCCGCTGTTGCTGCCTTCGTTCGGGATGGCGATGGTTGCGCCGTCCTTCAGCTCAGCCAGGGTTTTGACTTTCTTCGAGTAGCCGCCGAACGGTTCGACGTGCACGCCGATCACAGTCACCAGGTTCGTGCCTTTGCCTTCGTTGAAGCTTTTCAGGTACGGCAGGGTCTGGAAGTAGTTGGCGTCCAGACGCTTCTGGTCGACCTGCACGTTCGGCTGAACGTAGTCGGTGAAGACTTTGATCTCCAGGTCCACGCCTTCTTTGGCGAGGGTTGGCTTGATCAGTTCAAGAATCTCGGCATGTGGAATCGGCGTCGCCGCAACCACCAGTTTCTCGCCAGCCTGGGCCAGGCCCGCGGTCAGGGCAGCCGCCAATGCGGTGAACAACAGAACCTTTTTCATGCAGTGTCCTTATCGAAAATCACGGTCGTCATCGACGACGGCTAAATGTTCAGGTGCCAGTGAAGTGCTATCGCTGGCGTGACGCGGACAATACCGGGATTTTTTATTCCCGAACAATATCTTTTATTCACTTTCATATTCCATTTTTCTCATACAGTCCAATCCACGAACGACCCTGTAGGAGCGAGGCTTGCCCGCGAAGAGGGAGTGTCAGCCGACATCAATATTGCCTGGCACACCGCTGTCGCGAGCAAGCCTCGCTCCTACAGAAGCCCCGTGGTTTTGAGCAGGTCTTTCAAGGCCTCTTTTTCGGCGGCGGAGCCGCTGCCGAGGATTTTTTTCAGTTGCTGCTCGATCTGTAGCAACGATGCAGACGCCTCGGGCAGATTCAAATGCTCCGGCAAAATCTCATCGCCAGTACTCACCAGCAGCGCAAAGTGAATGACGTTTTCCAGCTCTCGGGTGTTGCCCGGCCAACTGTGTTGCTCCAGCAGATGCTGCGCGGCTTCGCTGATCAGTGGCACCGGCAGGTCGAGGCGCTGGCTGTAGATGCCGAGGAAGTATTCGGCCAGCGACAAAATATCGCCCACCCGCTCACGCAATGCCGGCAGTTCGAGCTGGCCCTCGCTGAGGTAGTGATAAAGCCGCTCATGGAATTTTCCGGCCGCCACTGCCTGGGCCAGATCGATGCTGGTGGCCGCCACCAGACGCACGTCCACCGGGCTCGGCTGGTGCGCACCGACGCGGGTGACTTCGTGGTTTTCCAGGGCTGCGAGCAACTTGATCTGGATCGGCAGCGGCAGGTCGCCGATCTCGTCCAGATACAAGGTGCCGCCGTTGGCCGAGCCGAACCAGCCGGCACGACTGCTGGCCGAACCGCTGTAACTGCCGGCGGCATAGCCGAACAGTTCAGCATCGGCGTAAGTCGGGCTGATCGCGCCGCAATTGACGGACACGAACAACCCGCCACGATCACTGGCGCGATGGATGTGCCGCGCCAGCAGTTCTTTACCGCTGCCGGTTTCACCGCGAATCAACACTGAGATCGAACGTGGCGCCAGCTGTTCCAGCTCCTGGCGCAACTGCCGGGAACGCGGATCGACAAACACCAGCGCCTTGGCACGGATGCTCAGCGGGCTTTTTTCCGCATCGGGAAAGGTCAGCAATGGCTGACCGAAGGTTTCATGCAAACTCATGGCAGACTCCCGCCCAAAGCCGCCGGGAGACGGGGGCGATTTTTAAAGAAAAAGAATGAGGTTCAAGCGCGGCGCAGGGCGTGCTGCTCCATGCGGTTCTGCAGCCGATAAAGGTAGGCAAAACCCTGCTCCCAGCGCCGGTGACCGGACTTCACGTTGATGTGCCCCGCCCCCGATAAAATCCCCGCCTCGGCGCCCCACTGACGCGCCAGTTCAAGCGCGCGTGGCGCGCTCACGGCGGCGTCGTTGTCAGAGCTGACGACCTGGCTCGGGAACGGCAATAAATGGGTCGGGATCGGCGCAAAGTTGCGTAGGGCCGGCGCGCAGGCCGGGCGCTCGACGTCCGCCGGCGCGACCAGCAAGGCGCCGCGCACTTGACGCAAAAATTGCAGCGGCGCGGTGGCTGCCCAATGGGCAACGGTGATGCAACCCAGGCTATGGGCGATCAGGATCACAGGCGTGCTGTCGGCGGCAATCGCCTCGGCCAACGCTGCGACCCAGTCTTCACGACGAGGCGTCAGCCAATCGGCCTGCTCCACCCGCGCGCTGTTTGGCAGACTGTTCTGCCAGTGGGTTTGCCAATGATCTTCTGGCGATCCTTGCCAGCCCGGCACAATCAGGTAGCGAATTGA
The DNA here is from genome assembly GCF_058798795.1 of Pseudomonas sp. GW822-FHT07A10. Classification (NCBI taxonomy): domain Bacteria; kingdom Pseudomonadati; phylum Pseudomonadota; class Gammaproteobacteria; order Pseudomonadales; family Pseudomonadaceae; genus Pseudomonas; species Pseudomonas sp. GW822-FHT07A10. The sequence continues at coordinate 106,431 of NZ_JBXAKV010000008.1, read as the reverse complement.
TTCGTTGCGCATGGGGGAGCTCTCCTGCTGTGTGTCTGTTCCTGATCGAGTATAGGGAGGAGAGTTATATTCGCTAAGGAATAAGAAGCTATTTATTAAGACCAATATCGAATATGCGTTTGCCCGAAATAAAAAAGGGGCCGCACCCTGCCAAGGAGACGGCCCCGGAAACTCAAAATCTGTTTGCGCTGATCAACAATCCTGAAGCCGATGATTGGCGAAATCGGTTATCCAATAAAGGAATATTTAATTACTTTATTAGGCCTAAATCGCATATACGAATCATCTTCGGCAATCGCCGCCCCCTCGCTGCTTGCGTCACAACGTAGCGTCCCTTTGGGTCAAATTGATGACGAGCGCTTTTCGCCTTTGAGTTTCCGGGTGCCTTGCTCAAACCTGGGCGGCATGCACCTGACGGGGTTCTGTGGTCGCCTTGTGCGCAAATCGGTTCGCCCGTGCAAACGTCCCGAAATCATTGAACCGAACCCCCATCTCACGCATCACCTCATGCGCCACCGGCACCGTCATCTGGCGGATGTAAAACGGTTCCTTCACCACAAAATGATGGATCCCGTGGCTGCTGCCGAAGTTGAAGCAGAACGCCTGCAATGGCCACAGCCACCAAGGGTTCAAGACCTGAGTCTGCTGAATCACATTCCCCGGCTCGACGTCACCGTAGTAGTGCATGTTCGAGCTGACAAAGTGCAGGCAGAACGTGCGCAACACGTTCGGACCGATGATCACCACGACAGCGATGTCGATCACTTGCATCACCGCCAATGTCGTCGCCGACCATTCGATGGGCGCCCCCGATAGATGCGCGATGCCGTTGGCGGCGTGAAAACCGAGGAACACATACCACGCCCCCCAATGCATCAGCGCCAGCGGTGCGTAAACTTTCAGGGAGCGCTTGAGGATGCTGAACTTGTGCGCCCAGGTCTTGGCCCGCAGCATGCGGATAAACGCCGACATCACGTTGTCGCCAACCATCAACAGCCGCGCAAAACCCCAGCGCTCACCGTTGGTGATCGCCCGCTCTTCCATGTCGGCTTCGGTGCCGGATACCTTGTGGTGGTTGAGGTGCAAATGGCGGCGGATCCACGGATTGATGGTGCTCGGCCGCGCCAGCCACACCAGGCCCATCATCAGGTTATGCGGCACCCGCTGTTTGCGAAAATACATGCTGTGGATCAGGTCATGCTCAAGTTCATGGGTCAACGAGGCGAAGAACGCGTTGACCAACAGGCATGCCCACCAGGCCATGTATCCGTTGATATAGAGCACTGCCGAACCGATCATCCCGGCCAGGGCGAAGGCCAGGATGCCCGCACCCAAGGCGTCCTGATGGTTGAGAATCGGGTAGCGCCGACGCAACTCGACGCCCTTGGCCAATACCACCTGGCGAATATGCGCTGATCGTTGTGCTGCATTCAGTCGCTGGGGACTTGCAGAAGTACCGTCCATGCTTCCATCCTCTGGTTATTGATGTTCGCATCCTGCCCTGTGATGCTTCACACAGCGGTAGCCGTGAACGCCAACCTGTTGACCGGACGCGCCAATCGACATGACTGAACCGACCTCCCTCGCCAGCTGGACCCGCGCCCTGCGCAAGCAGCTCGATGCGCTGGGCCTCGACAGCACCGCCCTGTGCCGACAGGCGGGGCTCGATCCGCAGTTGATGGACGACCCGAACGCCCGTTACCCGTTGTCCGGCACCACACGCCTGTGGGAAATCGCGGTACAGGTCAGTGGCGACCCGGCGATTGGCTTGCGGGTGTCGCGGTTTGTCAGCCCGACCACGTTTCATGCGCTCGGGTATGCGTTGGTGGCCAGCGGCAGCTTGCGGGAAGTGTTCGAGCGCATCGTGCGTTATCACCAGGTGGTCAGCGATGCGCTGGACCTGGAGTTGACCCGCGCCGAGGATCGCTATCGCTTCCGCCTGAAAATCCCCCAAGGCAACCCCGCGCCAGCCTTCGAAGCCATTGACGCCTTCGCGGCGATTTACGTGCGCACCTGTCGTAACCGGCTGGGCCGTGACTACGCGCCGCTGGCGGTTTATCTGCGCCGTCCGGAACCTGCCGACCCGCATCAATGGCACAAAGTGTTCCGTTCGCCGGTGTATTTCGCCGCCGAGGAAGACCGACTGGAATTCGCCCTGGTGGATTTCGACAGCCACCTGGACGACGCCAACCCGGAACTGGCCGAACACAACGAAACCGTGCTCAAACGCACCCTGGCGCAACTCAAGCCCCTGACCTGGGAGCGCAAGGTTCGCGACGCCATTGAAGAGCAACTGCCTGAGGGCGAACCGTCGGCCGATCGCATCGCCGAAGCACTGCACTTGAGCTTGCGCAGCCTGCAACGGCACCTGGCGGACGAAGGTTGTCGATTCGATACGCTGCTCAACGAAAGTCGGGAAAACCTGGCGCTGCTGCACCTGCGCGACCCGCAATGCTCGTTGAGCGAGGTCAGTTATCTATTGGGATTCGCCGACACCAGCAGCTTCAGCCGCGCGTTCAAGCGCTGGACAGGGATGACGCCGGGGCAGTTTCGGGATGGGTTGCGGTAATAGATTCGCAAGGTGCGTTGAGATTTCCGGCCCCATCGCAATTTCTCAAGCACCACTGAAACCGCTACTGCTACCGCCCCCGATCTCGCCGCAACAGCTTGCGCACCCGCTTCACCAGCTCGCTGACGGTAAACGGCTTGAGCAGGTAATCATCCTCATGCAACTCCAACCCGCGCAGCCGGTCCTCGATGCCGTCCGTGGTGGTGAGCAACAGCACCGGTGTATCGCCGAGCTTGCGGATCTGCTGCAGCAACTGCCAGCCGTTGAGCCCCGGCAGCATCACGTCGAGGATAATCAATTCATATTCGCCAGATTCGATAAAGCGTCGGCCGTCCATGCCATTGAGCGCTACATCCACCGCATAACTCGCTTCGCTCAGGCCTTTGGCCAGGAGGCTGGCGGTCTCGGGTTCGTCTTCCACTAACAGCACACGCATGGCACACCTCGATTGTCGTCTTCACAGGCTAGGCGCGTTCGTGGACAAAGCCCATCAATAAAAGATCGCAGCCTTCGACAGCGCCTACAGGTGCACGTCAAACCACCGCCAACGCCCGCAACCGCTGCGCATCCAGAATCTCGATCTCGCCATACCTGAGATTCAGAATCCCCTGCCCCTGCAAGTCCTTGAGGATCTGGTTGGTGGTCTGGCGCGACAGCGACAGCATCGACGCCAATTGCTCCTGCGGCAGTTGCAGAACGCGGCGCGGCAGGTCGATTTCACCATAACCCTCGGCGATCATCAGCAAGCGATGGGCCAGGCGCGCCGGGGCCGGCATCAGGCTCAGCTGTTCGAGGTTGATGAAGGTCAGGCGCAGTTTGTGGCTCATCAGCAATGCCAGTTGCCGCCAGTACACCGGGTGTTCGTCGAGCAACGCCAGCAGCGCTGTTTGCGGGATGTGCAACAGAATGCACTGGCCCACGGCGTAGGCATCATGGGTTCGCGGCTGACTATCGAACAGGCAGATTTCGCCGAACCAGTGCGGCGGCTCCACCAGACTCAGCAGCGCTTCCTTGCCCTGCTCATTCACCGCGCCAATGCGCACCGAACCTTCAAGCACCGCATACAACCCGCACGGGGGATCACCGCGTTTGAACAGCAGTTGCCCCGGCGATAGGCGCCGAATCCGGGCGATTGCCAGCAGACTATCCTGTAAGGAAACAGGTACATGACTGAACCATTGCCCCGTATCCAGGCGCGAACGCCAAACCTGCATGTCCATGAAAACTCCTGGAGATTGTCGCCTGGCTGACAGAGCGAGAGATGAACCCGGGGCATCATCAATCACCCTACAGGAGGAATAACAATGAAAAGCCTCGTTGACCATCTCAGTCAATACGCCGCCTACCACCGTGATCCGCGCAATATCGCCAGCCACTTCGTGGGCATTCCCCTGATCGTCGTGGCGGTCGCGGTGTTGCTGTCGCGTCCGCAATGGGCTGGGGGCTGGCTGTCACCGGCAGTGCTGGTGTCACTGGTGTCGGCATGGTTTTACCTGCGCCTGGAACTGCGGCTGGGGGTGCTGATGACGGTATTGCTGGGCCTGTCGGTCTGGCTGGGGAATGTGCTGGCGCAGCAGAGCACGTTCCTCTGGCTTACCAGCGGCATCGGGATGTTTGTGGTGGGTTGGGCGATTCAGTTTGTCGGTCATCATTACGAGGGGCGCAAACCGGCGTTTGTCGATGATGTGACGGGGTTGATTGTCGGCCCGTTGTTTGTGGTGGTGGAAGCAGGTTTTCTGTTGGGGCTTCGGAGCGAACTGAAACGGGCCATCGAAGAACGCGCCGGGCCAGTGGCCTTGCGCAATCAACGCTCAGCCGCCTGAGAAAAAGAGCGGTAACGGATTGATGCCGTTACCGCTCAAGGTTTCACAGCGTGCCGAACTCGACCCGAACCGTCAGTGCACCGAGGTTGTCCTTCAAACCCGCACCGTAGAGGCCTAGCAGGTCATCATTGATACACAACTGCAGCTCGCCTTGCTGGCCGGCCGGAATCTGCGCCAGATCACCGATCAGGAAGGGAATGCCAAAGTCACCAACACGGCCGATCAAAGCACCTTCGGCGGCCCCCATCAGCGTATAGCCGAACTTGGCGATGTAGTTCGGATTGCCCTTTCCATCCACCCAATTACCCTCCGGGCTGGCACACCATAAGCCAAGGACACAACGAGCCAGACGTGGAACCAGACCGTTGATCTGTACACCGGTGCCCTGCCAGGGCAGATTGGCCAGAACCTCCACCGTCGCAGCCTTCAGGTCGTTGGCCAGCGTATCCCCGGCCTGGAACGACAACGCGGCAATCGTCAGGCTCGGGTTCGAAGTGCCGGTGCTGGGGAAGACGCCATCGCCCACCAGGAACAGGTTCTTGTGGTCCCAACTGCGCTGGTATTTGTCGACGACCGATTTGGTTGGATCATCGCCCATGCGATAGGTCCCCATCAGGTGCCCGGCACCCTGGAAACTGTAAGGCTCATTGTCGTAGGTGAACGTTCCGGGCGTGAGAGGCTTCGTCAGCTCCACCGCGCCGAGCAGTTCGGTGATGATGTGAGTCGCCAACTTCTTCGCCTGCTTGAAGCCCTCCTTGGTGTATTTGGACAGGTCATAGTGAATTTCCGGCCGGGGAATGCCGAGCCGGTCCTTGTACTCGGTCGACGGCACGATGTAACACGTGGGGTGATCGGGATCGTCCTCGACCTGCTCCACCAGAAACGCGATCCGGAACTGACGGATGAACAAGTCGTTGAGCTTTTGAACCAACGCTGTCCCATAGAGCACTTGCTGTGGTTTCAAGGCCGGCGGTAGCGGGTTGGTTTGACTGTGATTCGCCCCGTCGATGAAGTCAGCCACGGTGGTGTAAGGATCGGTGGCCGGCCAGTTCCAGCCCTCGTTACCGATTTCGATGCGCCACGCCGCTCGAGAGCTGCGAAAGTCACCGTCACGCAAACTCTCGATACCCGCCGTGGACAGAGGACCCCGGTACGGAAAAACCGCCTTGCCTTCAGGCATCAGCCCCCATGCCAGGTAGATCGGGTGATCGGCCAGGCTGCGTCCCACCTGCCCACTGCTGTTGGCCACACCTTTGGGCCAGGCCGGACTCGTGGAGTTCAGTAATAGCTTGGGTGTCTCGATGGCATGGGCGGCGATCACATAACGCTGCCCGATAGCGACGCCGGTTCCAGTGACCGGGCCGTCGCCAAGCTGATACTGAATGAATTCGATACCGTTGATATTGCTGTCCGCCCCGACGGTCACTTTGCTCGCCACGGTTCGGTACAACACCTTGACCTTGCCGGTGGCCAGGGCCTTGTTCATTGTCACTGTCGCATCGTACTTGGCCTGGATCGGACAGATCGGTGTGCAGTTGGTGTTGCCGGCACACACCCGGCGCCCCGCGTAAGGTTGGGAATTGCGCCCGGCGGGCGTCGGACTGACCACCAGCGGCAAGCCGTCGAACATCTGCCCCGTCACGGCCGTGACAAAACTGCCATCGACCAGCGACAACGGAATGCTATGCATCGGGAATGAATAACCTTCGGGAAAGGTCATGCCCAGATAGGCCTGGTCGGCGACATTGGCCGCCACGCCGATTTCCGCCTCGGCCCGGCAGTAGGCACTTTGCAGATCGTCATAGCCGATAGGCCAGTCCACCCCGACGCCGTATTTTGATTTCAGGCGAAAATCGTTCGGCACCATGCGCAGACATGTCCCGACCCAATGCCAGGTGGTGCCGCCGCCGACCCGTTCATAGGTGCTGGTGAAGGGCATCGGGCCTTTCTGTACCAGATAGCTGATCGCCGGCTTGTCCCAGCCCAGGATCAAATCGGCGATGGTCGCACGTGGGGCGTTCTCGTTGGTCGGATCACGGGGCGTGTCCAGGCTCGTCACCGGTGGGTAAGGGGCTTCGGGGGTTTTCAGCGTGGCCGTATAGAAGCGCTCCAGGTATTGAGCACGGTTGGCCGGGATTTCCGGGCCTGATTCGAGCACCAGCACATCCACCCCGGCCATGCCCAGTTGATAAGCGATGATGCTGCCGGCCAGCCCCGCGCCAACGATCACTACGTCCGCTTGTTCGGTACTCATGACAAGGCTCCTTGCTGTCCGCTGGCGGGTACCCCGGTGTAATCCTCAAGGCTCGGCGGTGTGGTGTTCCAATAGCCGAAAAACATCTCGCTGTAGCCCATGGGATGGGCCTGGGCAATTTTCCAGGCCCAGCTGTTGATGTAGGCCTGATCGGACACCGCCATCGAATCGGTCGATTTGTAGCTCCCGGTGGCATAGGGCTGATACCAGACACCCAACAACCACAGTTTCATGATCGAACGCGCTGCTCGGGCGGTTTGCGTAGTCGCCGGTTGCGCCCCATCCATCAGTACCGCCTGGGCGATCCGGTCCGGAGGCTCAAGGTCCGCCGCCATCGTGGCGTACTGAGTCAGCAAGGCATTGAGCACATCAGGCGTGATGCGTGGCGTGATGAACTCGAGAAAGATCGGCGGCAAGCCCACCTGGTCGATGGCCGGCGCCAGTCGATCAGCGGGAATGCCGGTGAGGGCCGATGAAAGGCCGATGAAGTTTTGCAGATCACTGCTCATGGCTGACTCCTTGTCCACCCGTGGACTGTGCGCGTTCAAGCAGGTAGGTGAAATCCGCGAAGCTGGTGCGCGGGGATTCGGTGACATGGGTGGCCGCATTGCCGTGGCACGCCATGCAACTGGAAGACGCCTGGGGTACGGTGCCCTGGATATAGGTTTCCAGCGTGGCGTTGGCCAGGAACAAGGGCGCGGGGCTGCCCAGTGGGTTGGTCGCCGATATCTGGCAATTGGGCTGTGGAGGAGCAGACGGCCACTGGGTGCTGATCAATTGATAGTTCGCCCAGACGCTCTGCGGATTGACCGTCCGCAGCAGGGCCTGGTACGTGGTGTTCAGGGTTTTGGTGGCGTCGGTCAGCGGCGCGTCACGCTCGATCTGCGAGGGCGTCGCCTTGACTGCCGGGTTCCACGGCCGTGGCGGAGGCTGGTTGACGTCGCTCTTGCTGTTGACGTTGTAGAACAGGTACGGGCCCACCCGCTGCTCAGGAGGCGTGGATTTCTCCGGTACGTTTTTCACATGTTCAAAGGTTGACCAGACCCACTGCGCCGCATTGGCGGTCTTATGAACGATGTGCAACCCCACCAGCCCGACCGGCTCGGATACACACGACTCCTCGACAATCGGCCCATGACTCGGATCGTTGTTGCCCGGCGTATAGACCAGTGCATCGACGGTGTGGAAATCCTGCCTGCGGTCATTGGGGCCCAGTACTTTCCACGACGCCTTCACCATCACCGCACCGACCTGCTTCGTCTCAGCCGAGCCACAGCTGAAAGCCACGGCGTTGCTCGGGCTCGCGGCGAAAAACTTCTGCTGGCCTTCGATGCTGTACAGCCCGTTGTTGACGATCCCGTCGAACATCGATTGGTTGACCACGATTTCGTTGCGCGTATAGACGCCGTTCTGATCCACCAGCGGGCCGCTCTCGAAAGGCTGGATAAACTCATCCAGCACATCGGGCACCTTGCCCATCTGTTGCAACAGGCGGCCAGGCTTGAGTGACTTGCACACTTCGGGGAGGGTGGCCGGCGCATCCCAGGGCAGCGGTGTCTGTCCCTTGGCCCGGAAGATCTGGTAGCTCTCTTTCCAGCTTTCCCACACCGTGGCCCCATCCTGCTTGCCGATGGGGGTGCCGGTATTTGGATCGCCATTGTCCAGCGCCGGCCAGCTCAGGGCGATGAAGGTCTGCCACGACAAGTCATCGAAATCGGCCTGCAGGCTAGGCAGAGAAACCGGTTGGGTAACCGTGACATCAAAGGGTATCTGCGGCGACAGCGAGGGGGCGGCAATGGCGGACGAGCCCAACAAAGCGCTCAACAAGGCACAGCCAAACGGGCCATGCCGACTGACTTCCATTCTCATGTTTTATCTCCTTGGCATCAGGGCGCCAGGAGATAACACCGGTCCGTCATGGACTCTCACTGCCTCCTGGCAAGTCAGAGTCTAGGTAGGGTTTGAGGCAAAAAAATCACGGTGGTAGAACCGATCGAAGCAAGGTCGGTTGGTGTTATTACAGATTGGGCGAGGTGTGCTTGGAGACGCCATCGCGAGCAAGGACTTTGGGTTGCCGACAGAGTTTGTGGTCAACACCAATCCACTGCTGGAACGAGCCTGCTCGCGATGCTTTGGCCCTTAAATGTTGGCGACTTTCTGCCAGACCTTGGGTTTGAAGAACAACGTCTCACCCTTCGTCAATCCAACCAGGCTGTCGTGATCCTTCACCACTTCAGCTTCAATCAACTCGCTCTGGCCTTCGACCTTCAGCGTCACCCGCGTGGTGGCGCCCAACGGACGAATATCCCGCACTTCAGCGGCGTGGTGGTCTTCCAGTTCATGCCGCGACAGCGACACTTCGTGTGGACGGAACAGTACGTGCCGGTCTTCGCCCAAATGCAGACGGTTCGAATCGCCGAGGAAGTGATAGACGAAATCGCTGGCCGGATTTTCGTAGACGTCGCCCGGTGAACCGATCTGCTCGATCACCCCCTTGTTCATCACCACGATCCGGTCGGCAACTTCCATCGCTTCTTCCTGGTCGTGGGTCACGAATACCGAGGTCAGGTTGATGTCCTCGTGCAGCCGCGCGAGCCAGCGACGCAATTCTTTACGGACCTTGGCATCGAGTGCACCAAAAGGCTCGTCGAGCAGCAGCACTTTCGGCTCCACCGCCAGGGCGCGGGCCAACGCGATGCGCTGACGCTGGCCGCCGGAGAGTTGTTCCGGGTAGCGATCGGCCAACCAGTCCAGTTGCACCATGTTCAGCAGTTCGTGGACTTTCGCCGCGATCTGGCTTTCGTTCGGACGCTGGTTTTTCGGTTTCATACGCAGGCCGAATGCAACGTTGTCGAACACCGTCATGTGGCGGAACAGGGCGTAGTGCTGGAACACGAAACCGACGTTGCGATCACGCACGTCGTGGCCGGAAACGTCTTCGCCGTGGAACACGATGTTGCCCTGATCCGGGGTTTCCAGGCCGGCGATGATTCGCAGCAATGTGGTCTTGCCGCAGCCGGACGGCCCCAGCAGCGCCACGAGTTCGCCGCTTTGAATGTCCAGGCTGATGTTGTCCAGCGCCTTGAACGCGTGGAAGTTCTTGCTGACGTTACGCACTTCGATCGACATGACTTATTCCTCAGCGGCGCTGGCGCGCAGGCGGTTAATACGGTTTTCGCTCCACTGCTTGAGCAGCAGGATGAAGAGCGCCAGGATCAGCAACAGGCTCGCCACGGCGAACGCGGCCACGTGGTTGTATTCGTTGTAGAGAATCTCGACGTGCAGCGGCAAGGTGTTGGTCACCCCGCGAATGTGCCCGGATACCACCGACACCGCGCCGAACTCACCCATGGCCCGCGCGGTACACAGCACCACGCCATAGATCAGGCCCCATTTGATATTCGGTACGGTGACGTGCCAGAACATCTGCCAGCCATTGGCGCCGAGCAGACGCGCGGCCTCTTCTTCCTGGGTACCTTGTTCCTGCATCAGCGGGATCAGCTCACGGGCCACGAACGGCACGGTGACGAAAATCGTCGCCAGCACGATGCCCGGCAAGGCGAAGACGATCTGGATGTCGTGATCCTGCAACCATGGGCCGAACAAGCCCTGGGCGCCGAACATCAGCACGTAGACCAGACCTGCGATCACCGGCGACACCGAGAACGGCAAGTCGATCAGGGTCACCAGCATGCTCTTGCCGCGGAACGAGTATTTGCTCACGCACCACGCCGCGCTGACACCGAACACCAGGTTCAGCGGCACCGAAATCAACACCGCAATCACCGTGAGTTTCAGGGCCGACAACGCGTCCGGCTCAAAGATCGCGGTGAAGAACGCCCCCAGGCCCAGCTTCAGGCCCTGGGACACCACGATGAACAGCGGCAGTAACAGAAACAGCGCAAAAATCAGCCAGCCGAGGCCAATGAGGATTCGCCGCGAAGCAGCACTGCCACGGCGGGCGGCGTTCGAGGAGGCCGCTGCAATAGACGATTGGGACATTTTTCGCGCCTCCTTATGGGGTTTCGATGCGCCGCTGCAACAAGTTGATCAGCAGCAACAGGACAAAGGAAACCACCAGCATCAGTACACCAATGGAGGTGGCGCCGGTGTAATCGTACTGGTCGAGTTTGACCATGATCAGCAACGGCAGAATTTCGGTTTTCATTGGCATGTTGCCAGCGATGAAAATCACCGAACCGTACTCGCCGACCCCACGGGCAAAGGCCAAAGCGAAACCGGTCAGCCAGGCCGGGAGCAGCGCCGGCATCAGAATATGGCGGAAAACCTGCAACGGATTTGCCCCCAGACACGCCGCCGCCTCCTCCACTTCACGGGGGATATCGGCCAGTACAGGCTGTACCGTACGTACTACGAATGGAAGTGTTACAAAAGTCAGCGCCAGGGTGATGCCGAGGGGGGTATACGCGATCTTGAAACCCAGGTCTGCCGCGAACTGACCCACCAGGCCGGTGGGGGTGTACAGCGCGGTCAACGCGATACCGGCCACGGCAGTGGGCAATGCGAAGGGCAGATCGATCATCGCATCGATGACTTTGCGCCCCGGGAAGGTGTAGCGCACCAGCACCCAGGCCAGCAGCGTGCCGATCACGCCGTTGATGATCGCGGCGTACAACGCGGTGCCGAAGCTCAGCTTCAACGCGGCCAGCACCCGAGGTGCCGAGATGATTGCCCAGAACTGGTCCCAGGTCAGTTGAGCGGCATGCACGAACATCGCCGCCAGTGGAATGAGCACAATCAGGCTGAGGTACACCAAGGTGTAGCCCAGCGTCAGCCCGAAGCCGGGTATGACGGGGGAGATACGACGCGACATAAAATTCCTTGGTTGAAAACGCACTAAGCCCCGACGGCAAGATCGGGGCCCGTTGGCAGATCTATTTCAGGCTACTGCGCCTGGTAAATCTGGTCGAACACGCCACCGTCATTGAAGAACTTCGGCTGGGCGGTTTTCCAGCCGCCGAAGTCCTTGTCGATGGTCACCAGTTCCAGGGTCGGGAACTGTTTGGCGTACTTGGCGGCTACGTCCTTGTCACGTGGACGATAGAAGTTTTTCGCCGCAATTTCCTGGCCGGCCGGGCTGTACAGGTGCTTGAGGTACGCTTCGGCGATTTCGGTGTTGCCCTTTTTCTCGGCGTTCTTGTCGACCACGGCCACCGGTGGCTCGGCAAGGATCGACAGCGAAGGCACGACGATGTCGAACTTGTCGGCGCCGCCGTCTTCTTTCAAGGCCAGGAAAGCTTCGTTTTCCCAGGCCAGCAACACGTCGCCCTGGCCGTTGTTGACGAAGGTGATGGTCGAACCGCGAGCACCGGTGTCCAGCACAGGCACGTGCTTGAACAGGGTCTGCACATACTCTTTGGCCTTGGCTTCGTTACCGCCATTGGCTTTCAGGCCATAGGCCCAGGCCGCGAGGAAGTTCCAGCGTGCACCGCCGGAGGTTTTCGGGTTCGGCGTGATGACTTCCACGCCATTCTTGGTCAAGTCGCCCCAGTCCTTGATGCCTTTCGGGTTGCCCTTGCGCACCAGGAACACGATGGTCGAGGTGTAAGGCGTGCTCGCTTCCGGCAGACGCTTCTGCCAGTCAGCCGGCAGGCTCTTGCCGAGCTTGGCGATTTCGTCGATGTCACCGGCCAGGGCCAGGGTCACCACGTCGGCCCGCAGACCGTCGATCACCGCCCGGCCCTGCTTGCCTGAGCCACCGTGGGACTGCTGGATCTTCACGTTGTCGCCAGCGTGGTCTTTCTTCCAGAAGTTGATGAACTCGGCGTTGTAGTCCTGATACAGCTCACGGGTCGGGTCATACGACACGTTGAGCAGTTCGTAATCCTTGGCAACCGCGGAACCAGCAAAAAGGGCACTGGCCAGGGCGGCCAACGCAAAATGGCGAATCGACGACATGGTGAAAGCTCCTGGAATTCTTGGTGTGGTGGCTTTTTCTTATGGTCTGGAACGGGTTGCCTGACTCAAGGATCGAAGCCTTCGACGCTCCCGTAGGAGCCGCCGAAGGCTGCGATCTTTTGATCTTTGCTTCAGCTCGACTTGTTGCCCGGATGCTGCAAACGGAATTTCTCTTTGCGTTCGATCTGTACCACCTGGGCGTTGTGCACGGTGATTTCCACCGCGCCAAAGCGCAGATCGCGCAACGCGCTCTGGATCTCACGCAAAATGGTAGCTTCGTCCTGCCCGTCAACACTGCGTAGGGATGCGCTCATGGTGCTGCTCCTTTAATGAGATATGCCTGGCAGTGGCGGGCACTGCGTACGGCGTGAGAGCAATAGTAGATAGGCGCAGATATTCTTAAAAATACTATTTAAGAATGTTTATATAACCAAAATGAATTATTTGATGGGGCAAGGGATTGCGGGGGATCTACTATTTTCAGGGCCACACAAAACCCTGTGGCGAGGGGGCTTGCCCCCCGCTGGGTCGCCGTAGCGGCCCCAAATTTTTGCGTCTGCTGCGCAGCCGAACGGGGCGGTGCGGCGTTCCGACAAGCCCCCTCGCCACAAGAAGCAGTTCAGGCACTCATCCAATCACCGGCGCCCGAACCCAATCCAAGGACGCCGCCGGTACAGGTCGCCCAAACCAGTACCCCTGCCCCAGATCGCAATCGTGCTCGAGCAGGAAAGCCGCCTGCTCGACCTGCTCGATCCCCTCGGCATGCACCTGCATTCCCATGCTTTGCGCCAACGCAACGATCACCCGCGCGATCGCCGCGTCATCCTCATCACCCGGCAAGCCTGCGACGAATCCCTGATCGATCTTGAGTTTTTGCACCGGTAAACGCTTGAGTCGCAGCAACGACGAATAGCCCGTGCCGAAGTCATCGATGGCCAACCGCACGCCCAACTCACGCAAGCGATGCATCTGCTCCAGCGCCACTTCCGGATCCTCCATCACCGCGCTTTCGGTGACTTCCAGCTCCAGATACGCCGGATCCAGCCCGGTGTCGTGGAGCACCTGAGCCACCTGTTGGTACAACTCACGGCGAGCGAACAGGCGCGAAGAAACGTTCACCGCAACAAACGACAACACCACGCCCCCGGCTTGCCACTGGCACATTTGCTGACAGGCCTGGCGCATGACCCAGGCATCGATCTCGGCAATCAACCCGGTGCGTTCGGCAATGGGGATGAACTCAGCCGGTGACACCAGTCCGCGCTGTGGATGCTCCCAGCGCACCAGGGCCTCAACGCCAATCAGACGACTGGTCTTGAGGTCGTGCACGGGTTGGTAATAAACCCGCAACTCCTGCTGTTCCAGTGCTCGGCGCAACTCGAACGCAATCTCGACACGTTGCTGGGCATGCGCGGTCAGCTCTTCGGTGTAGAGGGCATAGCTGTCGCGACCGGCGCTCTTGGCCTTGAACAGTGCCGAGTCGGCATTGCGCAACAGTTGCTCGGCGCTCAACGCATCGCTGGGGAACAGGCTGATGCCGACACTGGCGTTGATGAACAACGAATGCCCGTCAATCTGAAACCGCTCCTTGAGACCATCGATGACCCGCTGGGCCAGCGCCGCGGCATGCCCCGGTTGCGGGCAATTTTCAGCCAATAGGGCAAATTCGTCGCCACTGAGCCGCGCCAGGGTGATGCCCGGGCCGAACAAGGTATTCAGACGCTCAGCCACGCCCTTGAGCAATTGATCACCAACACTGTGACCGAGGCTGTCGTTGATCAATTTGAAGTGATCGAGGTCGATCATCAGCAACGCACAACCGCGCTTATGGGCCTGCGCCGAGGCCACAGCCTGCCCGGCACGGTCGGTAAACAGCAGGCGATTGGGCAGATCGGTCAGTGGATCGTGGTGGGCCAGGCGCGTCAGTTCATGCTCGGAGTTCTTGATCGCACTGATGTCGGAAAACACCGCAACGTACTGGCTGAGCCGCCCCTGATCGTCATGAACGAGGCGGATCGTCTGCCATTGCGGGTAAATCTCGCCGCTTTTGCGACGATTCCAGATTTCCCCGCTCCACTCACCCAGGCTTTCGAGTGTCGCGAACATCGCCTGGTAGAAACCCGGCGGGTGATGGCCCGACTTGAACATGCTCGGTCGCTGACCCAACACTTCCTCACACTGGTAGCCGGTGATTTCCATGAACGCCCGGTTCACATGGACGATCAGCCCGTTGCTGTTGGTGACCAGTACCCCTTCGCGGGTGCAATCGAACACCGCGGCCGCCTGTCGCAAACGCTCCCGGTCGGCATTACGTTCCAGCAATTTGGCGCCGACGCCCAGGCAGCGAAACAAACGTGCACGCGCGATGAAAATCAGCCCGGCACTGAAGGCCACCCAGGCATAACCGTTGATCAGTTGCCAGCGCAGCAGGTCGGTGGAGTTATCGAAGAAACTGTTCAATAAATAACCACTGAACTGAAGCCAGACTACGGAAAGCACCAGGTAAAGTAGCGCTGCACGCAAGGCATCGCGATATGTGGCTGACATTCGAGCGTCCATGTCCCTACAAAAAAGGCTGGAATTATAGATTAAAGAAACATCCCGCCACTCTTATCTGAAAGGGCGACTGGTTTTATCTGTGGGCTAAGTGATAATGCGACGGCTGTTTTTTTCTTTATCGAGGGTCCTATAGGCTATGTGGTACGAAGGTTTTCTTGGCTTATCGCCCTGGTCACTGGTGGCAGTCACCCTGCTGATGACCCACGTCACGATCGTCGGCGTCACGGTCTATCTGCATCGCTATTCAGCCCATCGCTCACTTGAGCTCAATGCCGGCCTGAAACATTTCTTCCGCTTCTGGCTGTGGTTGACCACGGCGCAGAACACCCGCGAGTGGACAGCTATCCACCGCAAGCATCACGCCAAATGCGAAACCGTCGATGACCCGCACAGCCCGGTCATCAAGGGCTTGTCCACCGTTCTGCGCAAAGGCGCCGAGCTGTACCGCGCCGAAGCGGAAAACCCCGAGACCCTGCGCATCTACGGCAAGAACTGCCCCGAAGACTGGATCGAACGCAACCTCTACAGCCGTTTCCCGCTGCTGGGCGTGGCCATCATGGGCGTCATCGACCTGCTGCTGTTCGGCACCATCGGCATCACCATCTGGGCCATCCAGATGATGTGGATCCCGGTCTGGGCCGCCGGCGTGGTCAATGGCCTGGGCCATGCCATCGGCTACCGCAACTTCGAATGCCGCGATGCGGCGACCAATCTGGTGCCCTGGGGCATCCTGATCGGCGGCGAAGAACTGCATAACAACCATCACACCTACCCTAACTCGGCCAAACTGTCGGTGAAGAAGTGGGAATTCGACCTCGGCTGGGCCTGGATCCAGGTCTTCAGCTTCCTGCGCCTGGCCAAGGTCCAGCGGGTTGCGCCGATCGCCCACCGTGTCGAAGGCAAAGGCAACCTGGACATGGACACCGCCATGGCGATCCTCAACAACCGCTTCCAGATCATGGCCCAGTACCGCAAGCTGGTAATCGCGCCGCTGGTCAAGCAAGAGCTGGAAAAGGTCGATCACTCGGTCCGCCACCAGTTCCACCGGGCCAAACGCCTGCTCTCGCGGGAAACCAGCCTGCTGGACGACAAGCACCACCTGCGCATCCAGACCATGCTCGAGCACAGCCAGGCGCTGAAGGTAATTTACGAGAAACGCCTGGCCTTGCAGCAGATCTGGGTCAAGACCAGCTCAAATGGTCACGACATGCTGGCCGCCATCAAGGATTGGGTACACGAGGCCGAGGCCAGCGGGATTCAATCCCTGCGCGACTTCGCCGACCAACTGAAAACCTACTCCCTGCGCCCTGCCGCTGCCTGACGCCGTTGATCGGTGCGCCCCGTTCGCGGGCGCACCCTTCGGAACTTCGCCCCAAATCTCCTATCTCAAAGACACTTCGCCACCCCGGCGGGCTTTGTGTTGGCCGCTGTCGAATTAGCGGCACACCCTTTGAGACTTGTGCCGATGGTCAATAAAAACCTACAAGACACATCCCTTCCACAGTGGCCCGAGGCCGCGCAAACGCTGATGGCGCTGATGCATGCGCAGGGTGAAGTGGCGCGCCTGAGCGAACGCGAACAGCTGTTCAGCTCGCTGCTGGTCAGCGTCAACGCCGTGCTTTGGGCATTCAACTGGGAAACCCGTCAGGTGCTCTACGTCAGCCCGGCCTATGACCGGATCTTCGGCCGCCCCGCCGGCCTGTTGCTGTCCGACTACAACCACTGGCGTGACAGTGTTTATCCCGACGATCTGGACTACGCCGAGCGCAGCCTGGCGCAAGTGCTGGTCAACGGCGCCGTTGAAGACCGCGAATACCGCATCATCGCCGCCGACGGCCAAGTGCGCTGGCTCAGCGACAAGTGCTTCATCAACCGCCAGGCCGAACCGGGCCAGCCAGTGATCATCGTCGGCATTGCCGAAGACATCACCGAAAAGAAGCAGATGGAAACCGAGCTCCACCGCCTGGCCACCACCGACGTACTGACCCAAAGCAGCAACCGCCGACACTTCTTCGAATGTGCCAATCACGAATTCGAGCAGGCACGCCAGCAAGGCAAGCCGCTGGCCTTCCTGCTGCTGGACATCGATGACTTTAAAGTGATCAACGACACCTACGGCCATCCGGAAGGCGACAAGGTGCTGCAACGCATCGCTGAGAGCGGTCGCGCGGCCCTGCGGCGTGGTGATCTGTTCGGGCGGATCGGCGGTGAGGAATTCGCCGCCGTGTTCCCCGGTTGTGCACCGGACATGGCCATGCAAGTGGCCGAGCGCCTGCACCGGGAGATTCAACGGTTGAGTTTCAGCCATGACGACCAGACGTTCGGCATCACCGTCAGCCAGGGCCTGACCAGCCTCACGCCCGAGGATGAAAACCTCGACAGCCTGTTCGCCCGCGCAGATGCGGCGATGTACCAGGCCAAGCGCCAGGGCAAGAACCGGATAATCTCCAGCTGAGAACTGTCTGGCACTGAAGCCACAGAGCCTCGCTCCTACAAGATTGGCGTCTGGCTTATTTTTTGCGCAAGCGCATCAGCTCCGGCAATCCGATCTTGAGCAACCGCGCCGTGCGGCTCTTGGCCAATGCCTCGATCCCCTCATGCTCGGTCAGGCGCGCCAGTTGCGCGGCCATGTTCATCACCAGCGCTTCGCGGGAGTAAACCCCGCCACCGAGCTGATAAACCGCCGCAATCAGCTCACGCAGCTCCAGCGGCAGCCGCCAGCGGGTGCGCAGCGCCGAACCGTAGGCCGCGCCGAATTCGGCCAGGGCATCGCCGACTTCCTCCCATTCATCCAGCTCACCACCGGCCTGCTTCCACTCCTGCAAACAGCGCAGCAACGCCAGGTCGCCAAGGCGATGCAGCATGCCCGCGCAATAACAGCGCTCCTGATCCAGATCCAGCAAGCGCGCCAGCGTTCGCGCGTATTCAGCGGTGTGCAGGGACAGTTCCCAATAGCGCTCGGCATAGTCCGCCAGTTGCGAATCATTGAGCCGGGCACTGCGTTTGAGGGCAAGCCCCAGAATCAGGTTCATGCTTTGCCCGGTGCCCAAGCGATGCAGCGCCTGGGACAGGGTTTGCACGGCGGCGCCATGATGCTGGGCCGCGCTGTTGGCGGCGGCAATCAGCACGGCGGTGACTTGCGGGTCGGTGCGGATTTCGTCTTCCAGCCGCGTCAGGTCGAGGCCATCGGGATTGAGGCTACGCTTGATCGCCACCTGCACGTCGGTCATCAGCGGTGCACCGTCCGCCAGTTCACGCCGCCGTTCCAGATACACCGACAAGGTCATGCCCGGCGCCAATGACGGCACCTCGCAAGACACCTCTTCACCAGCGTTCAACAGCAAATCCTGCAGACGCTGGGTCAGGTTTTCCATGTCCAGGGGTTTGGTCAGGTACGCCGTGGGCGCCAGAGGCAAAGCTTCACGCACGCTGGCGCTGTCGTTGCGGCTACTCATCAGAATGAACGGCAACGGCGGATTACGTTTGCGCTGACGAACGCTGCGCAAGACACTCAGGCCATCGACGCCGGGCAACTCCCAGTCGACGATCACCAGGTCATAAGGATTTTCCGCCAACAGCTGCAGCGTTTCCTGGCCATCGGCACACAGGTCCAGCCGCGCATCGCAGCGCACATTCAACAACACCTGCTTGAGCAGGTCGCGGGACCAAGGGTCCGCCTCGGCAATCAGCACTCGCGGTACAGCGGGTAATACCACAGCAGTCATCTGCACACTCCAACGGCAATGCTTGCACCTTAGTCAATGCTGGCCATTCGATACAGCCCAATTGCTCCTGATGTGTTTCAAGGGACATAAAAAAACCCGCCGAAGCGGGTTTTTTGTCGATCAGTTCACAAACGGATCAGAGCTCGGCGAAGCACTCTTCGATGATCGCCAGGCCTTTGTCCAGTTGCTCGTCCGGCGCGGTCAGCGGTACCAGCACGCGCAGAACGTTGCCGTAGGTGCCGCACGACAGCAGGATCAGGCCCTTGTCGCGAGCCTTGGCCACAACGGCGGCTACAGCAGCCGGGTTCGGCTTGTGGCTGTCGCCGTTTTCAAACAGCTCGACAGCGATCATCGCACCCAGGGCACGCACGTCGCCGATCACCGGGTATTTGGCCTGAATGGCTTTCAGACCAGTCACCAGACGCTCGCCAACCGCTTTGCAACGGTCCAGCAGGTGCTCTTCTTCGAACACTTCCATCACGGCCAGGGCCGCGGCGCAAGCGATCGGGCTACCGGCGTAAGTGCCGCCCAGGCCGCCTGGAGCGATGGCGTCCATGTATTCGGCTTTGCCACACACACCGGCCAGCGGGAAGCCGCCAGCGATGGATTTGGCGAAGGTGGTCAGGTCGGCGGCAACACCCATCTGTTCCATGGCGAAGAAGGTGCCGGTACGGCCAGCGCCCGTCTGCACTTCGTCAGCGATCAACAGAATGCCGTGCTGGTCGCACAAAGCGCGCAGACGCTTCATGAACTCTTTAGGCGCGACGTAGAAACCGCCTTCGCCCTGCACCGGCTCGATGATGATCGCAGCGATGTCACGCGGCTCAGCGTCGTTCTTGAAGATGCGCTCGATGCTGGCGATCGAATCGTCGATGCTCACACCGTGCAGTTCGTTCGGATACAGCGCGCGGAAGATGCCGCCTGGCATCAGGCCCATGCCGGCCGAGTAAGGCACGACTTTACCGGTCAGGCCCAGGGTCATCATGGTGCGACCGTGGTAAGCGCCGGTGAACGCGATCACGCCGGCACGGCCAGTGGCGGCGCGGGCGATCTTGATGGAGTTTTCCACGGCTTCGGAGCCGGTGGTCACCAGCAGGGTTTTCTTGGCGAAATCACCTGGCACCTTGGCGTTGATTTTTTCGCACACTTCCACGTACGGCTCGTAGGCCAGCACCTGGAAGCAGGTGTGGGTCAGCTTGTTCAGTTGTTCGGTGACGGCGGCGATGATTTTCGGGTGCACGTGACCGGTGTTCAGCACGGCGATACCGCCGGCGAAGTCGATGAACTCACGACCTTCAACGTCGGTAACGGTAGCGTTCTTCGCGGAATCGGCGAAGATCGGGTGAATCTGGCCAACACCACGGGGTACAGCAGCGGTGCGGCGGGCCATCAAATCAGCGTTAGTCTTGCTCATACATTCCTCATTCGCCGCTCATCGGTCGGCGTGGTTCAAGGATTAAGCGGCGGGGAAGCAACTACGGCAGCATGCGATGATCGACTGCCACAGCGTTCCCGGCCACAGAGAAAATTCCGTTTGAAGCGCGCAAAGGGACAGCGCTCTCGTGCCCTTTGCGTTTGAAGCAATGCCTTGCCGGGCTTATCCCTTCGGGCTTAGATGCCCAGGCAGAGGTATTTGATTTCCAGGTAATCTTCGATGCCGTACTTGGAGCCTTCACGGCCCAGGCCCGACGCCTTGATGCCGCCGAACGGCGCGACTTCGTTGGAGATCAACCCGGTGTTGACGCCGACCATGCCGTATTCCAGGGCTTCAGCCACACGGAACACACGGCCCAGGTCACGCGCATAGAAGTACGAGGCCAGACCGAACTCGGTGTCGTTGGACATCGCAATCACGTCGGCTTCGTCTTTGAAGCGGAACAGTGGCGCCAACGGACCGAAGGTTTCTTCCTTGGCCACGGCAGCGTTGTTCGGCACGTTGGTCAGGATGGTCGGCTCGAAGAAGTTGCCTTGCATGCTCTTGCCACCCGCCAGCACGGTAGCGCCTTTGCCGACAGCGTCAGCAATGTGCTCTTGAACCTTGGCCACGGCTTTTTCGTCGATCAGTGGGCCAGTGGTGGTGCCGTCTTCCAGACCGTTGCCGATCTTGAGTTTGGCCACGGCGACTTTCAGCTTCTCGGCGAACGCGTCGTAGACCGAATCCTGAATGTACAGACGGTTGGCGCAGACGCAGGTCTGGCCGTTGTTGCGGTACTTGGAAATGATCGCGCCTTCGACGGCCTTATCCAGGTCCGCGTCGTCGAACACGATGAACGGCGCGTTGCCGCCCAGTTCCAGCGAGACTTTCTTGATGTCCTTGGCGCACTCGGTCATCAGCTGACGACCGATTTCGGTCGAACCGGTGAACGACAGCTTGCGCACGATCGGGTTGCCGGTCAGCTCGCTGCCGATGTCGCCAGCGCTGCCGGTCACCACACTGAACACGCCGTTCGGAATACCGGCACGCTGAGCCAGTTCAGCCAGAGCGAATGCAGAGAACGGAGTTTGCGATGCAGGCTTGAGCACCATGGTGCAACCGGCGGCCAGGGCCGGGCCGGCTTTACGGGTGATCATCGCGGCCGGGAAGTTCCACGGGGTGATCGCAGCGGTCACACCGATCGGCTGCTTGATCACGATCAGGCGCTTGTCTGGCTGGTGGCCCGGAATCACGTCACCGTAGACGCGCTTGGCTTCTTCGGCGAACCACTCGATAAAGGAAGCGGCGTAAACGATCTCGCCCTTGGCTTCAGCCAATGGCTTGCCCTGCTCCAGAGTCATCAGGCGAGCCAGGTCGTCCTGGTTCTCGATGATCAGCTCGAACCAGCGACGCAGCTTGTTCGCGCGCTCCTTGGCGGTCAGTCCACGCCAGGCCGGCAGCGCCTTGTCAGCGGCTTCAATCGCACGGCGGGTTTCGGCAGCGCCCATTTTCGGCACAGTACCCAGAATTTCGCCCGTTGCCGGGTTATTGACCTTGATCGTCTGACCGTTGTCCGCATCGACCCAAGCGCCATCGATAAAGGCTTGCTGGCGGAACAACTGGGTGTCTTTAAGCTGCATGTCGGCTTTCCTTAACAGCACCGCGGCCAGCGCGGAGCGAATTATGATTGTAGAAAGGCGCCTTATAGGCTGCCGTCAGGGAAATCATTCACCGGGCTGAAGCACATAAATAGCGCACTGATCGAACTCGTGCGGTTCAGCACCCAGACAAGAGCGTTTGAAATCTCAAACGAATCCTAGGATCAAAGGGGGTAAAGGACAATAGGCTGTTCGAAAAAAAGAACGAAAACGCCGCATTTGCCTATTTTTTCTGATCAGCGTAGCAATCGTAGGTTACGCATTGGAAAAACGCAGACGATTCAGCAGCATGGACGCCCGCAGCGCATATGAGTATCATGGCGCCCGCATTGCACCAGTAGCTCAGCTGGATAGAGTACTGCCCTCCGAAGGCAGGGGTCGTGGGTTCGAATCCCGCCTGGTGCACCATATGTAGAAACGAGAAAGCCTCAGGTCTTAGGGTCTGGGGCTTTTTTGTGGGTAAGCCATTTTCAATGGTTTGGGTCTAGTGATCAGCGCTGCCTGATTCGAATAGACGTCCAACGTCCCTTGCGGCATGCAGGACACGCTCAATCTGAACATCGCCCTCGAAAAGACTATAAAAGATCAAATATCGGCCGTGGGAAATCATTCGCAGCCCTCTGGCATAGTCATCTCGGGGAATACCTTGATTAGGCTGATCCAGCAGCCGAGCACAGCACACTCGTAGCTCACCAACAAAAGTCCGAGCTCGACCCGGATTGTCACGGGCAATGTAGCGGGCGATTTGCTGCAGATCCTCTCGTGCCAGTGCGGAGAAAAACAGTTGTCTCATGGGCGCTTCTGCTCTGCTTCGACCTCATCAATGAGCGCATCAAGCTCGGCAAACACGGTATCGGCAGCAATAGCCGGACGTGGGTCATTGCGGCTGGTCGCAATAGCTACACATATTTCTGCGGCTCGTAATCTATCCAGGAGCTGCTGATAAGCGGCGTGCGGCAAAAGGTAGGCAGCAGGACGATTGTGGTTGAGAACGGCAACTGGCTCTGAGCCTGCTTGCTCAATCACAGTACTTGGGCTGCGTTTCAGCTCGGTAATACTGACCGACCGACTCGCAAGTAATTGCTCCATGACGGCTCCAAAGGTACAAAAAATAGTACCTTATAGTGCTCGATTTTCCGAACAACGGTCAACGTGCAACTGACCGGGGCCATCTGCCCCACAAAAAACCATCGAAACGGGTTTCCTTTGCTGTCGTTAAATCGAGATTCGCTAGTCAAATGACCGGCAAATGAGCGGCACGAACAAAGGCGGCTGAAACCGCACCTTGGCCAGTTGCTGTGGCGCAGGCGTCCGACCTGTTGTTCCTGGCCAAGTCGTTTGCTGAGGATGCAGCCTACGCAAAAGACACCGATCGCCACGCGTGGGCCGCGCATTATCTGACTGCGATGAGTAAGGCAGTGATTGATGATGTGGTGAAAGTGTTGACGCAACCACCGCAGACGGCGACGCAACAAGCCGCAGAATAGCGGCAACTCACCCTTTAAATGCGCCCCGATTATTCGGGGCCTCCAAAATTGCGTGTAGATGCTGACTTCTGCCGTCCTACCACTCATGCAACTGCATAACCGTGCAATAGCAGTGGTCAGGCATGCGCTCGATCTTCGTCAGAGCTTGGCGCAAGTTTCCAGATAATCAGTGACGGCCTCTTCAAATGCGTTTCGAAGTTCCTGTACCGACTCGCCATGAAACCCAACGACATCTCTAATACCAGCGATATGGCCGACAAACAGGCCGTCTTCCTCGCTGTATTCAATTCGGGCAGCATAGCCTTTGTAATTCGTTACGTTCATGGGGTGACTCCTGCTTGTTCAAGGAAAGCCCGCGCACCACGAACCTGGTAGGACTTTGCTTTTTTGTCCGGGTGTGGTCGATGAAAGGTGCCGACCACACCGTTGAGCTCAAAACGTACCCGGAACCCAACATGATTGGTAAGGCGGAAAAATCCCAGGCAATAAAAAACCCCTGAGCAGTCTCAGCACCGAAGCGCATCAACCGACAGGGGCCATCAACATTTCTTTAATGGCAAAAAACCGCCAAAGCGGTTTTCTCATTCTGTCGTCCAGTCAAACTCGTCGTACTCATCATCGTCTTCTTCGTCCTCGATCAACTCATCATCAAGAACGTCTTCCTCAAGATCATCTTCTGCCTGCTTCGCCAGAAGAAACTCCTTACGACTCTCAGTCACTGCTCGCCTTAATTCCTCACCCTTCACCGGGCAGTTGAGCATTTGGGCGATGCGGTCGATTTTTTGGGCCACGGCATCCTCCAACGCATCGGCTATGGGCTGATAGTGCGCGCTTTCGGGTGTCGATGCCAAATCGGCGACCGCTGTTCAGCTCATTTTTCCTGCAAATCCTTGAGTCTGGCTGCCAGATTTTCATTGGGAAAGCGCTTGTGCAATGTCGTCATTAGCGCCTCGGCGGCTTGGGTTTGTCCGGCGTCTTGCAGGCGTATCACCTCACGTAATTGATCATCCAGTGACTTAACCGGCGCGGCGGCGCGTTTGCTGAATTTTGCTTCGTCGGCCATTTCGCTGTTGATCGACTCTCGTTGCATCGGTGCAGAAAACTCCGCCATCGGCGCAGCCGGTGCGGGAGCGGACAAAGCCTCGGCCGGTGCGGCCTGGGAGCGCGCTGCGGCTTCCGGCTTGGCGAGCGGTGCGGAGGCTTTGGGCGCAGGTGCGAAGTCGTATCTCGGCAGTTGCTCGGGCGTGCGTTGCACCAATGCCAGCATTAGCGCGACACCGACGAGGCTGGCGAATGCCACTTGCCAGCGGGGTTGTTGGCAGGCGCGGAGCCAGCGTTGCCACAGGTTCGGCTTCGGCGCGGGGGCTTCTCGGTGGGCGGCGGCGAGGATGAAGGCGTCGAGGTGCGCCGGTGGTTCGCCGCTGCTGTGATCGCGAAAATGCTTGAGCATTTCATCGTCGGGCGATGACGGTGTTTGTTTGGCGTCAGTCATGTCAGTACCTCCTCGGCCAGCAGCCGACGCAGTTTTTGCTGGGCGTAGCGCAAGCGGCTTTTAACGGTTTCCAGCGGTGTTTCGGTGAGGGTGGCGATCTGCGGCAGGTCGAGGTCGCCGTGGGCGCGCAGCAGGAACACTTCGCGCTGGTCGGCGGGCAGGGTTTGCAGAGCGGTTTCGAGGCGTTGACCGTCGCGGCTCAGGCTCAGCAGTTGTTCAGGGTCGGCTGCGTCGTCGATCAGGGCGTGGGCCTGTTCGTCGTAGCTGTCGTGCAAGGGGTTGTGAATGCCATGTTTGCGCCAGTGATCGATCAGTCGGTTGCGGGCAATCTGGTAGAGCCAGGTACGAAAGTTCGCCCGGCCTTGTGGCTGACTGGTGCTGCGGATCAGGCTCAGCCAGGTTTCCTGGTACACCTCTTCGGCCAGTTCGGGTTTGCCGCTGAGGCCGAGGAGGAATCGATACAGGCCCTGGCGGTGGCGAGCGTACAAAACTTCGAATGCCGGCCCGTCGCCAGAGCGGTAGCGCGCCAGCAGCGATTCATCGCTGCTGGCGGTTGAGCTGATTGCAGGATCGGACATGTCAGCTTTCACTCTATCCGGTTGTCGTTGGGCGGTTGATTGGAGGCGGTGGAGGCTCGCAGGCTCTGCGCCAACTCCACCAATTGCACGAACTCACCGCGCAGGCCAAACGGGTCATCAGCCCGTGCGCCACGGGCCAGGGCTTCGGTGTCTTTCAGGCTGAAATTACCGGTGTAACGCCCATCCTTGAGCTGCTGGGAAAACGCAGCGACGGCGGCGGCAAAGCGCAGGTCATCGCTGGCGGCCGAGATTTTACCGGTCTCACTCTTCAGGATTGGTCGTTCGATCAAGCGACTGTTCCCACCTTCCGGCAACTGATAACGCACCCGCAGCATCGCCAATTCTCCGGTTTTTGCGGAAACTTCTGCCCCGGAATTGCCGTAGCGCAACGGTTCCAGCCAGCCCTTCTCGCCCTTGGGCACAATTTCGTACAGCGCGGTCACCGTGTGCCCTGCGCCGATTTCTCCGGCGTCGACTTTGTCGTTGCTGAAATCCTCACGCTTCAAGGCGCGGTTCTCATAACCCAACAGCCGATATTCGCTGACCTGAGCCGGGTTGAACTCCACCTGCAGCTTCACGTTTTTCGCCACTACTGCGAGGGTTGAGCCGAGTTGATCTACCAGCACTTTGCGCGCTTCGCGCAGGTTGTCGATGTAGGCGTAGTTACCGTCGCCGGCGTCGGCCAGTTGTTCCATCAGGTGTTCATTGTAGTTATCCACACCAAAACCCAGGGTGGTCAGGGACACGCCAGTCTTGCGTTTATCCACAGCCATTTGCTTGAGGCTGTCGAAGTCGCTGATGCCGACGTTGAAGTCACCGTCGGTGGCTAGCAGGATGCGGTTGATGCCTTTGGGGATAAACGCCTGTTGCGCCATTTGGTAAGCCAGTTCGATACCCGACGCGCCGGCCGTCGAACCGCCCGCCGTCAATTGCTCGATGGCGGTACGAATTTTCGCTTTTTCCCGTCCGGAAGTCGGCTCCAGCACCACACGGGATTCTCCGGCGTAGACCACCAGCGAAACCCGGTCCTGCTCGCGCAATTGATCGACCAGCAATTTCAGGGTGCTTTTGACCAGAGGCAGGCCTTCGCGACGGTCCATGGAACCGGACACGTCCACCAGAAATACCAGGTTCGCTGGGGCCAGCGTCGCCACCGCGCGATCGGAGGCCTTGATGCCGATACGCAGCAATCGGGTATGCGGGTTCCAGGGTGACGGCGCCAGTTCGGTGGTCACGCCAAATGGCGAGCCGTCGGTGGGCAAGGCGTAATCGTAGGGGAAGTAATTGACCATCTCTTCCAGCCGCACCGCCCCTTCCGGCGGTAAACGCCCCTGATTGAGCAAGCGCCGGACATTGGCGTACGCGCCGGTATCGACATCGGCGCTGAAGGTCGAGACCGGCGCTTCGGCCACGCTGTGAATCGGGTTATCGGCCAGCGCCTGATATTGCTCGCGCTGTTCATCCCGATAGCCCTGTGGATA
This sequence comes from Pseudomonas sp. GW822-FHT07A10, assembly GCF_058798795.1. Taxonomy (NCBI): domain Bacteria; kingdom Pseudomonadati; phylum Pseudomonadota; class Gammaproteobacteria; order Pseudomonadales; family Pseudomonadaceae; genus Pseudomonas; species Pseudomonas sp. GW822-FHT07A10. Next base: position 79,472 of record NZ_JBXAKV010000008.1, on the reverse strand, counting down.
AGCCTCACCGGCCGGCACTGGCGCGAAAGCGACCAACGGGCCAGGTCGTGCGCTGCGCTTGGCCATCGCGGTGTCCGCCATGGCCGCTTCGCGCACCAATGCTTCGGTTTTCGGCGCATTTTGAGCTGGGGGCGCAACCGCTGCCGGGTTGCCCGTCTCAGAGGCTGGTGTGGATGAACCGCCGCAGCCGGCAACGGCCAGCAGTAACCCGACGGCGAAACCCTGGGCGGCCGGGCGGAGGACATGCAGAGGAAGTGACATGGGGGCTGACCTCAGGAGGAAATTGACTCATTCATCCTCTGAGACGGACAGCCCGCCAGATTCGGGTTAAGCCGAAGTGAAAAGTCTTCAGCGGTGGTAACGCCGCACCACACTGCTGTTTTTCAGCACATGGCCTTTGATCTGGTCCATCAGCTGCGCGCGAGTCAGGCCGGCAGGCAGGGCTTCTGGCGCCAGGTCCAGGGCGTAGATCTGGATGATGTAGTGATGGATGCTGTCACCGATGGGCGGGCACGGGCCGATGTAGGTAGTGGTGCCTTTGATGTTGGTGCCACCCACGCCTTCGAGGGTGGATTTAGTGCCGACACCGGCCGGGATCTGCCGCGTCGTGGCCTTGATGCCGTAACGAATCCAGTGATCGACGCCCAGGCCTTTCTGGCCGTCCGGGTCGTGCATGACGATGGCGTAGCTGAGGGTGCCCTGGGGGCCGGCGTTCCAGCTCAGGGCCGGGGACTGGTTCTTGCCGCCGCAACCGCTGGCATCGCTGGCCTCCGCCGACGTGAACAGCCGATTGTCCGAAACGCCGGGGATGCTGAGGGTGAAACGCTCCTGGGCCTGCGCCGGCAATTGCACGCAAAGGGCGACTGCAACGGCCGCCAGCCAAGGGTTCAAAGAGGTCAATCGGGTCATACCGGAGCACCTTGTGCGGGGTGGGGCCGTCGTCGGCACGCAAACTATAGCCGGACCGTTCGTGCGGTGGCAGTGGGAATTGGCTGAACCTGGGAATAAGCGCCAAACTCCTAAGTGAAACACCTGCCTGGAGATCGATCATGGCACTGCACCGCGTCGCCCGTTTCGCCGATGTGCCCCTCGACCGTGGCCTTGAAGTCCGGATCGACAAGATGAAAATCGTCTTGCTGCGGGTCGGCGATCAATTGCGCGCCTATCAGGGCAGATGCCCCCACGCCGGGGCTCCCTTGGCCAAAGGTGCGCTGTGTGAGGGCCGGCTGATCTGCCCGTGGCACAAGGCGGCCTACCGGCTCGAAGACGGCGCGCTGTGCGAGCCACCGTCCCTGGACAGTCTGCGGCGCTACCCGCTGGAGTTGCGCGACGATGAGGTCTGGGTCGACGACCAGCCGATGCCCGGCCCCAGCACACCGCCGGAGGATGATAAGCGGACCTTTGCGATCATCGGCGCCGGTGCAGCGGGGACGGCCTGCGCGGCGGCGCTGCGGGAGAAAGGCTTCGGCGGTCGGGTGCTACTGATCGACCGCGAGCCCGAAGCCGGATACGACCGTACGGCATTGAGCAAATTCGTGATTGCCGGGGAAATGCCACCGGACGAAGTTCCGCCGCTGCGCGATGAAGACTTTTATCGTGAACAACGCATTGAACGGATAAACAGCGATGTGATGGGCCTGGATGCACCGAACCGGACTCTGCGCCTGGCCGATGGTCAATCGTTGAGCTATGACGCCGCGGTGATTGCGACCGGTGGCATACCAAAATCCCTGTCGCTGCCAGGCGCCGATCTGCCGCAGGTGTTCGTGTTGCGCTCGAAGGCGCAGGCGCAGCAGATTCTGACCACCGCAAAACCGGGTCAAAGGGCAGTGATTGTCGGCGGCAGCTTCATTGGCCTGGAATCCGCTTCATCCCTGCGTCAATACGGCCTCGATGTTACCGTCCTGACGCGCCATGCCATCCCTTTCGAGGCGCAATTCGGCGAAGCTGTCGGCAAAGCGATTCGTGCCCTGCACGAGGCCAATGGTGTGGTGTTTCATACCGATGGCGAAGTGGCGAAGATCGAAGGCACAGGCAAAGTCGAAGCGGTGCTGCTGGACAACGGCCAGCGCTTGCCGGCGGATCTGGTGCTGGTCGGCATTGGCGTCACCCCGGCGACCACTCCGTTTACCGATCTGCCGAAGGAAAAAGATCAGTCATTGAGGGTCGACGGCGGCATGCGCGTGACCGACGGGCTCTGGGCCGTCGGCGATATCGCGACCTTCCCGCTCAATGGCCAGCCCCAACGGATCGAACACTGGCGCCTGGCCCAGCAACAGGCGCGGATTGCGGCGGCGAATATGCTCGGCGGCGACGAGCGCTACCTCGACGTGCCGTATTTCTGGACCTGGCACTTCGGCAAAAACTACGACTATCTCGGACACGCCGAGACCTGGGACGAGGTTGAGTTCAAAGGCGACCCAGAAAATCCGCCGTTTATTGGCCTGTTCGGTAAAAACGGCGTGGTGGCGGCAGCGGTTGCGTGTGATCAGGAACGGGCGATGGCAATGCTCGCCGAACGGATGAAACAACCGCTGTCGGTGGACGAGGCGTGGCGCCTGATCCGGGATTTTGCCTGACGCACTTTTTCAAGGCGTCAGGTTCAGACGTGGCTCATCGGCTCGCGGTTGTCGTCATCTTCGGCCGGCAGGCGGATCACCAATGGATGCTCCAATGGCGCCAAGGGCGGCGGCAGTTGGGACGGGTCGACCGGGGTGAAGTGCGTAACGACATGGCTGACATCGCCTTCCTGATCGTTGTGAATGGTCATTGAGCCCGGCGTGCGCAGTTTCGCCAGTCGGTCGCCGGTCAACTTGAAGCTTTTGCTCAGCCCCTGATCGTCCACCACCGGCGCCGGCAAACGGCGCTGGGCGAAGCTCTTGCTTTTGCGTTGTTGATAACGCGCCCAACCAATCAGGATCACCGCGTTCACCAGCGCCACCCACAGGTAAATCTGCAACGTACCGAGGGCGTCGAAAAAAGATGCATCGATGCGCGGCCCGTCATGGGTATCGATCAACGGCCACAGACCCCGCGCCAGTAAATACAGCAGCCCGATCCAGGCCAGCACGGTGAAGAAAACATCGAGAACGACCAAAAAGGGCCGCTGCCGGGTTCTGATGATTTTCATTTGATGACCTCCTCTTCATCGTCATCCAGCGGCTTGATGCCCCGGTCCGGACTGACCCAGCGCGCGCGCTTCTGATGTTGGCCAAACAGCACTTTGGGGAAGCTGACCAGGGTGGTGAGCAGGCTGATGAACCAGAACACCAGCGGGTACCAGACCACCCAGAACATGGTCCTGCCGAGTCCCTTTTCGTAACGTCGGTCGATCATGATGCTGACCGCGAATTGCACCAGGCAGACCACCGCCAACAGCAGCCCGGTAAAGGCCGGCGGCATCAGGTGATGGACAGCAATGGCAGGCGGCATTTCGACGAACTTTCCGACGCCCCAGAAGATCACCGACAACAGGAAGGTGAAGGCCCAACCGGTGGACAGGCAGTATTCGAACAGCAACGGCCAGAGGTAACGATGGCGGTATTGCCAGATGCCACGGATGTTCTTGAACAACACCTCGGCGCCGCCCTGGGCCCAGCGCAAGCGCTGCTTCCACAGGCCGCCGAGGGTTTCGGGCATGAGGATCCAGCACAACGCGCGGGGCTCGTAGAAAATGCTCCAGTGATCCAGTTGCAGCTTCCAACTGATGTCGATGTCTTCGGTGATCATGTCCGGGCTCCAGTAGCCGACCCGGTTCAGGGCCGTACGACGGAAGGCGACGATCACCCCGGAGACGGTGAAGATCCGCCCGAACACCCGCTGGGTACGCTTGATCAGGCCGATGATCGAGGAGAACTCGCCGACCTGTACCCGGCCGATCAGGGTCGAACGGGTGCGGATTCGCGGGTTGCCGGTCACAGCGCCCAGTCGTGCGTTGTCGAGCATCGGCGCCACCAGATAGGCCGCGGTGTTCGGCGCCAGCAGCGCGTCACCGTCGATGCACACCAGGTACTCGCTGCGCGCCGCGATGGCGCCCATGCGCAGGGCCACGGCTTTGCCCTGGTTCTCCGCCAGGTGCAGCACCCGCAAACGCGGATCCTGCGCCGCCAGTGCGTCGAGCACCGCGGCGGTGTTGTCCTTGGAGCCGTCGTTGATCGCGATCACTTCGATGTTCGGGTAATGCTGGGCCAGCGCCGCGTGGATGGTATCGGCGGCGTTGTCGCCTTCGTTGTAGCAAGGGATCAGGATCGAGATCAGCGGTTCGCCGGCCAATGGTGGCGGCAAGGTGTCGTCCTGCCACGGCCAGTGCCGCTCCCAGTGCAGCCAGAAATACAGGCCGCCGGCGATCCACAGCCCCGACATGAACAGTGGGTAAAAGAACACGAAGTCCATCAGGAATTGCCCGGTGACCAGAAAGATCAGCCCGAGGGGAACCCCCAGGACGATCGCCAGAACCAACAGGGCCAGAAGTCTGTCCAGCATGTTATGGATTCCACTTGTTGGAGAGCGCGGGCCGCACGGCTTTCAGGTCCGGCTGGTTCTCGAGGAAGTTGTCTGGGTAGTAGCCGAAACTGGTGACGCCCTGACGCTTGAGGCGGCCCATCCAGTCAGCCAACTGCCCGCCGTCGATGTCGGCGTGTTTATTTTTCGTCCAGTCGCGGGCCTGCAATTCGAACACCGTGCGGTCGAGTGCGCCGGGGCGCGATTTGACCGTCGCCACCAGTGCTTCGAGCCACGGTCCGGATTGCTGGCGGCTCTGTTTTTCCATCAGCGGCATGGCCATCGGTGCCGTCCAGTCGTAGGCGCCCAGGAAGTCGTCGAGGTTCTGTGCAAACCAGGCTTCGCTCTCGGGGTTGAGCATCGGCTCGGCGAAAATATTGCGCGCCGTCTTCACTTGCGGGCCGCGAATGGCGCGAACCTTGGCGGTCAGCTCATGGGTGAAATCGATCAGGTAGCGGCTCTTGAACCGCGTCCAGCGTTGCAGGGTGGCCGGATCCTCGCGCAGGGCGGCAATCGAACCGGGCAGGCCGTTGGCGGCATAGACTTTCAGGGCTTCGGGGCCGGCGTCTTCGAAGTCCGACAGCACCGCGTCATCGTGATAGAGGATGCCGTCGACCGAGGTCAGGCGTGCCACGTCTTCGTAGATTTCACCGATGATGCGCCGCACGTTCGGGTCGAACGGCGACAAGCGCTTGTATTGGTCCGGATCGATCGACGTGGTGCCGGTTTTCGGGTCCCAGCGAGTGACTCGCGGCAACTTCGAATCCAGGGCAAAACTCAGCACCGGCATCCAGGCATAGACTTTGACGTGAGCCCGGGTGCGCAACTGCCAAGCCACGCGATCGAAGATATCGGCGCGCATCGGCAGGTGGCGGTTGGGGAAGTACAGCGAATGCACCAGGCCATCGCCCGCGGGATCCGCGAAGGCTTGCAGGAACACCGTGTTGGCACCCATGTCGGCCATGCGCTGGATCAGTTTGCCGAGGTTGATTTCCTGTTGGGCCGGGTCCGGGTCGTAGACGTTGTCCAGATCCACATGCACCACGCGCATCGGCGATTCGGCCTGCACCGCGACGACGCTGTTGGCGAAGTGTTCGCCATCCGGGTCCGAGGCCACCAGAAAGCGCGGGCCGCTCATCAAGTTGTCGAGGGCATCGAGGCCGTCGTCCAGAGTCAGGGCCATCTGATAACCCTGGTCGTTGATCACTTGCAGCGAGGTGCCATCCGCCACGCCGTACGGCCACACCCAGACTCGCGGTTTGTAGCCGGTGACCTTGCGGATTTTCTCCGAGATGGCCGCTACGTCGGCGCGCATCCGGGCCTGGAATTGGGCTTCAGTTTCATAGCGACCGGTGGCGGCGTCATAGCGCCGGGTCGCGGCTGCTGGCTGCAGGTTACCTTGCGGGTTGGCCAACACGCCTTTGTGGCTGGCGTCGGTGTGGGCGGCGATTTCCACCAGGCCGGACCGGGAAATTTCGCGGATCTGCTCCCAGGTCAGGAAATCCGATCGCTTGCGCGGTGTACCGGCGAAATCCACTGGCTGGTTCTGCGGCGTGTCGATCCACACCCCGACCGGCGCCAGCAAGGCGTGCCAGTTATAGGCGCGCAGCACCGGCATTACGCGGGTGTAGAAGCTCGAATAACCATCATCGAAACTCAGCATGATCGCCCGTGGCGGCAGCTCGGGACCGCCGTTGCGAGCGGCCATGACCTGATCGACGGTGACCGGTGTGTAGTTGTTCTCCCGCAGCCACGCCAGTTGCTCGAGCAGGCGCTCGGTGCGCACGGCCACCACCGCCTGATCGGGGTCGCGGTCTTCGACATCGTGGTATGCGATCCCCAGCACATGGTTTTTCGGCCACGGCTTTTCATTGGCCGACACCGGGCGTTCGGACGGCGGTGCGAAGGTTGGGGCTTGCTGGGCACAGGCGCTGATCAACAGCACTCCCAGCAGGAGGATGAAACGCGAAATGAAAGGCATCTTCAAACTCTTCTAGAAGCGGTAAGTAAGGTCGACGAGCAGGCGCAGATCGGTTTCCCGGTCACCGTCAAATGGCCGGTTGATCACGCTCAGCAGGCCGCCCACCTCGAACACGTCGTTCCAGCTGTAGCGCTGGCCGTAACCCAGCAGGGCGATACCGCCGGTGCCGTGATCGCGCTGGCTGTAGGTGCCCGCACCGGCCTGGAACTGCTGGCTCCAGGAGGTTTCGTAGCGGTGGTAGAGCACGTGATTGACGTTCACCGTCGGCAGCACGCTGAAGTCGGATTTGGGGTTGAAGTACGGCACGTCGTCGGACTTGGAGTTATGGCTGCTGCCGACTTCCAGACCGAGGTCGACTTGCAACCCCGGCGCGCGATAAACGCCCTCGCGACCGGTGAGTACGGCTTCGACACGGTTGTTGCCGTCGCTGAAATGCGAGGGGCTGACCGCCAGTCTCCACTCACGGCTTTCATTGGCGCGCCAGCGGATAAAGCCGCTGCCGCCGTTGGCCGTGATGTCGCTGTTCAACGCTCGCAACGGCGTTTGTGCCGACAGATATTCGAGGCTGCCGCCGTACTGCCAGTGATCGTCGATGTCTCGGGCAATCGCCAGGCGCGCGCCCTGTTTATCGCCAAAGCCGTAGGAATGGTTGGAGACTTCCGCTTCCAGGGACATGTCGCGAGTCCGACGTTCGAGCCCGACACGCTGGAAGCGATGGTGACCAGTACCTTCCTGGAAATCGCCAGTGGCGTAGCCGGCACCGGCGAACAGGCGCCAGTCTTCATCGATGGGCGGGCTGTACAGCGTGGTTTCGATGCCGAAATCGCGGCTGCCGTTGACCGCCCCGACATCGCCGTTGCCGCCGCCATAACTCTTGCCGCCGTAGGCCTGAACTCGCAGCTCGGCCATGTCATGGACCGCACGCTGACGCTGCAAACGCTGCACCTGACGGTTGTCCGGAAAACGCGCGACCACATCGTCGGTCAGCGCATCCATCTGCCGCCATTCCTGCAGATCCATGGCAGTGTGGCCCTGAGCGACTTCCAGCCCGATATCCCGCGGGGCCATGCTCTCGGTTTCCTTGAGCTGATTCTCGGCGCGTCGTGGCCAATCCCGGGCCAGGTACAAATCGGCCTGGGCCAGACGCAAGCCGACGTTGCCCGGTGCCTGATCGACCAACGTCTGCAAACGCTGCTCGCCCGACGGCAGATCGGCGCCGTAGGTGCCGGCCTGGGCGGCAAGTTGCTGCGCGTCCATCCATTCATCGTTGGGATTGCCCACCGGCAGGCCCTTGAGCTCGACCCGTGGCTTTTGGGTCTTGGCCAGGTCCTCGGCGACCTTGCGCGCGTCATCGGCCTCGTCGCTTTCGAGTAGGGCGTAATAGAGCGCGGTGCTGTCTTCCAGGCGATCGCCGACATCGGCATCCGGCGCTACCAGCACCTGGCGATACAAATCGGTGGCGATTTCCGGCTGACGCTGATCCAGATAGGACGACGCCACCCAACGCAGGGCATAGGTCGGAATCTTCACGCCTTCGGCGAGCAGTTTCTGGTATTCGGTGATCACATCGGCGGTGCGTGCACGGGCCTTGAGGGCGCCCATGCGGTCGATTCGCCAGCGGATGACGTCATCGTGGGCCGCAGGGTCCGGCGTCCAGGTCGCCAGCAACTGGTCGTAATCGGCCAGGGCCCGATCGGCGATCACATAACGTTCTTTTTCGCTGCGGGTGGCGAGTTCGGCCAGGCGCACGCGTTCGGCGGCCAGGTCACCTTCGAGACGGCGTTGCGTGACCGGATCAATCAACCCCGGCCGCTGACGCGCCAGGCGCAAGGCCGGCTCCGGCAAACGAGCGCGTTGCAGGGCAATCACGTATTCCCGAGCGACTTCGGGTTTGCTGCCGGCGCGGGTGAAGGCCTGGTCGTACTCAAACAACGCATCGTAAGTGGCACCGGCGCGGGTCAAGGCGTAGGCCAAAGCCAGACGGCGGCCAGGATCATCCGGTTTCGCCGCCACCAGAGCCCTGGCGCGGGCAACCGCCTCGTCAGGTTTACCGGCGTCGGCCTGGGTCATCGCCAGGCCCAGCTGCAGGTCGGCATTTTGCGGTTCAAGGGCCAGGGCCTTGTTGTACACCTGGGTCGCCGAGTCCCAACGCTTGAGGTTGCGATAGGCCCGCGCGGTGGCAGTCAGGGCCTGGACCGGCAACGCTCGATCACGTCCCTGGGTTTCATAGACCTGTACCACTTCGGCATCCAGACCGGCCCAACTGGCGATCTGCAAGTGATCGCTGATCTGGCCAGTGGAGGCCTGGCTTACCGGCACCTGGCGCAACACCGTCAGCGCAGGCGTGTAGTTGCCGGCCCGCGCATCGCGAACCATTTGATCGTAAGGGGTATCGGCGAGCGCCAGCACCGGCCACAACAATTGGCCGCACAACGCAACGCGAAACAAGGGGCGCAGCCCACGGTGAATAAAGGGACCAGCAATACGCGGCATTCGTCAGCATCCTTACATGGCCAGCCGGGTCGCAATGCCCCTTGCCCACTCGTAACGGAAAGCCGGATCGAAAGACCCGGCCAAGCTTTATCGAAGCAGTCTTGCATGCAAGCGTAGTCAATAATTCAAGACACAATATTTCTTCAGATTCGTGGCCGGCCTCCCCTCACCCCGTTTCGGAACCCCAGACAGCAAAACGCCCGGCGTCTGCGTGTTGCAGAGGCCGGGCGTTGCGCTGAAGCCTGCGGTTTTACTGGATGGTGACGTCGCCAGTGCCGCCGAGCTTACTCATCACAAAACCGACAAACTCTTCGAGGGTCATTTTCTGGCCGTTGAAGTCCACCTGATTGTTGGCGTAATGCAACTTGGTGACGACGTTATTACCGTCCAGTTTTGCCAGTTGCGTACCGACCGCCATGCTGCTGAACATGTCGGCGGTTGCGCTCGCCTGATCGGCGATGAGCTTGGCATCGGTCTGACCGTCGATTTGCGACTGCACGGTGAGCAAATCAATGAGCATTGGCTTGGACACCAGTACGTTGAGTTCCAGCAACGCGATCAACTGCTTGACCAATTGGTCCGGCGGCAGGTCCATGGATTGCGGTTTGGTCAGGTCCAGCACCAGGTTGGCGCGGCTTTCGCCGTTGCTGGTGTTGAACGACAGGTTTTCCAGGGCCACCTGGGGACCTGCGGCCAGCAGTTTCTCCAGACCGGTCTTGACCTGTGCCTCTTCGGCCGGGGTCAGGTTCAGCTGCGGCGCCGGCAGGCCGGCGGCAGTGGCTTCGGCGGCGGCCCGCTCGTACGGTTGCAGTTTGGTCTGGTAGATCTGCATCAGCGACATCGTCGACGGGATGTCGAGGTTTTTCAGGCTCATGGCCATCTGCGCAGAGCCGATAACCTTGCCGTTCAAGGACACTTCACCGACCTTGTAATCGGCACGCCCCGAAGCGTTGGTGCCTGATTCCCCGGTCTGGTTCTTCATTTCAAAGTTCTTGAAACCGAGTACCGATTGCTTGGGGCCAAAGGTGGTTTTGCTGTTTGTCAGCTCGAGGGTGTTGTCACCGACGTAATAGCCGTAGGTGCTTTTGTTCAGGTTGCTGGCCAGGGTCAAGCCGTTGAGCTCGACCTGCACCGGCGTCTGGTCTTCAGCCACAGTGGTCAGCTTCAGGCTGTCCATGTAACCGTCGGCCTTGACCTTTTGCGCCTGGGCGCTGGCGGCCACGTCGAGTTTCAACCCGGAGAACGTCAGGTTGGACTTGTCATCCAGTGCCGCTTCCAGCGGCAGGAATTCGAGCGAGCCCTTGGTGGAGTTGTCGTAGCCGATGTTGACCACACCCTTGACCGGGGATTTGTCCTTGGCGGCGGCGAACCACTTTTCGGTCAGCGGGGTTTTTTCCAGCTCGTAGTGACTGGTGGCCAGGACCGGCAACCATTTGAACGATACCAGGCGCGAGAACGGCAGCGGGCCGTGTTCGATGCGGTCGACGAACAGCATCTCCATCGGCGCTTCACCAAACATCTCGCCCTCGCCCTTGAGGCGGTAGTGCGCGGTGCTGCTGAACACATGACGCTCCAGCGACACCAGTTCCAGCGACGCCGTGCCATTGGAGCCTGCCAGCGCGGCTTGCAGTTCTTTGTTGGCGTCGGCGATCGAGCTGTTCAGCACCCCATCGAGTTTGCTGCCGGTGTACCAGGCGCCGCCCGCGCTGATTGCACCGATGGCCACGACAATTCCTAGAAGCACGCCTGCTGATTTATTCATGAAGTACCCGATCAATGTCCATTGTTGAAAGTCTGGTCGTCTTCCCTGAACCCATAACGGGTCGCGGTCACGACTGCGCTGAAAGTGGCGAGGAGATTAGCATTTGCGCCGCAGGGCGGCCCAATGATTAAAGGTGAAAGAGTGTCCATGGGATGCGGCTGCCTGTGGAACTGGCAGGGGAGAGTTTCGGCGATCGTTCAATCGCCTTCGCGAGCAGCCCTGCCAATACAACCTTACGAATACTGAACCTCGATCTCATCAAGCTGATGATCAAAACTTTTTAGCCGCGCGGTCCACGTATACACCAGCACTTCAAAATCCCGATTGATCACCGCCCCGCCAGTCACTTCCGCGCGTGGGTCACAGAAATCCAGTTGATAGCGTTCGCGGGCCATGGCGTTGGCGACATCGGACAGTTCTCGGGCATTGTTGAGCCAGTGCCAGCCCTCGTCGGCCACTTGCTTGTCCAGCGCCTGGCATTGCTTCTTCAAGGTTTCGAGGCTTTTTTCCAGCGGCGTGCCGGTAAGTTCGCCCATGACTTCCTGAAACGTGCGCCCCGGTTGCCAGTAACTGCCCCAGAAATACCGGTCGAACACCGTTTCTACCCGGCGCAACGCCACCTTGGTGTCCCAGATCAGTACCAGGGTTTTGCCTTGTTCGAGTTGTCGTTTCTTGATGCGCTGGTTCTGGAGCGAAGCCCAGGCGACCACCACGATGGCCATCACGGCGATCAGTGCCGCCGCGCTGTCGAGGAAGATCAGCGCCTTGTCGATCTGGTGGGCCAGCATGACGCCATAGAAATAGGTGGCCGACAGCAAAACCAATGCCGCAATGGCGCACCAGAAGCCGGGAGCGTAAGGGTTTTTCATTATTAGATCCCCATGACCAACGCAAGCCTTGATCGACGGGTTCGCCGCGCGACCCCATCAAATCAAAGCATAGCAACGGCCTCAGGGTTTGCCGGGTTGTGAGCCTTGCGTTCGTCCGCTTTCCCAGCCACCGCCCAAGGCGAGGAACAAATCGATCTGGCTCATGGCAACCTGGGTGTTGGCCGAGGCCAGTTGCGCCCGTGCATCGGTGTAGGTGCGGGTGGCTTGCAAGTCCGCCAGGAACGACGCGCGACCGGCCTGGAAGAAGCGGTGGGTCTGGTCTGCCGCCAATTGCGCCGACTGTTCGGCGTCCGCCAACGCATCGCGACGCTGAAGTTGCGCGGAATATTGCGCCAGGCCGGTCTGAGTCTCGCGGATGGCGTTGAGCACCACGCCATCGAAATGCGCCAGCGCGCCTTGGGTTGCGAACTCGGCCTCACGGATTCGCGCGCGGGAGCCGTTGGACGGTACGGTCCAGGTCAGCAACGGACCAAAGCCCCAACGATTGGTCGATGGTTTGCCGAGATTTTCCAGGATGCCGACCGTGCCCACGGTCGCGCCGATGCTGATGTCCGGGTACAACTCGCCGGTGGCAATGCCGATGCCGGCGGTGGCCGCCGCCAACTTGCGCTCTGCCTGGCGCACGTCTGGTCGGCGTTTGAGCAGAGTGGCGCCGTCACCCACCGGCAACAATTGGGTAACTTTCGGCAGCTCGGCACAGTCGCTGGTGCCCGCCGGCAGTTGCTCGACCGGTTTGGCCAGTAGCATCGACAAGCGGAACAACCCGGCCTGACGTGCGGCTTCATAACGCGGCAATTCGGCGCGCAAGGATTTGAATTGGGTTTGCGAACGGGTGACCTGGGTTTCATCGCCGCGTCCGGCATCGCGCAAGCGCTGGGTCAGGGAGGTGCTCTGGGCTTGCAGGTCGAGGGAATGCTGCGCGATCTCCCGCTCTTCGTTGGCCGCACAAACCTGGGTGTAAGCCCGCACCACATCGGCCACCAGGGTGATGCGCGCGGTGTCCGCTGCCGCCTGAGTCGCATCGGCATTGGCCTTGGCCGCTTCGATGCCGCGCTGCAAGGTGCCGAACAAGTCGAACTGATACGAGGTCGTGATGCCGATATCGCCGACGTTGGCCACGGGCACTTTTTCCGGTATCAAGAACGCTTCGCCGGACTCCTGCAAACGCTGGGCGCCGACCTTCACGCCGCCGCTCCAACCGCCCGCCGCCTGCGCTTCGTCGACCTGAGCGCGAGCCCGCGAAAGATTCGCCGCCGCCACCCGCAAATCGGTGTTGGAGGCCATGGCCTGCTGCACCAATAGGTCCAGACGCGGATCCTGATACAACCGCCACCAATCGGCGGGCACCGGTGCCGAGACGACATGTTTGCCGTTCACCGCCAGATCGCCCTGAAAGTCTTCACGGTGCACGGCGGCCTCGTCCGGCAAGTGATAATCCGGCCCCACTACCTGACAGGCCGACAGCAACAAGCCCAATCCGGCAACCGCCAAACCCGAGGCCCTGCTCATTTCGCCGGCCCCCCGGTTTGATCGTCGATGATCGACACGGTGGCCGTACGCCCGGCAATCATGCGGAAATCTTCCGGCACCTCATCGAAAGCGATTCGCACCGGAATCCGCTGGGCCAGCCGCACCCAACTGAACGCCGGATTGACGTTGGGCAACAGGTTGCTGCCGCTGCTGCGGTCACGGTCTTCGATGCCGGCGACGATGCTTTCGACATGTCCGCGCAGGCGCGCACGGTCGCCGATCACGCGAATATCGACACTCTGGCCGACATGAATGCCGTCCAGTTTGGTTTCTTCGAAATAGCCGTCGATGTGGAAGGAATTACTGTCGACCACCGACAACACCGGGCGCCCGGCGCTGACGAACTCCTGAGAGCGCGGCGCCCGGTCGTTGACGTAGCCATCCACCGGGCTGCGGATCACTGAGCGGTCGAGGTTGAGCTGGGCGCTGTCCACCGTTACTTGCGCTTCCATCAATGCCACTTCGGCGCGCGCCACCCGGGACTGGCTTTCTTCCAGTTGCTCGGCCGGGACCAGATTGCCCAAGCCACGGTTACGCTTGGCCTCGCGCTGGGCCTGGGCCAAGGTTTCCTGACGGTCGGCGACCGCCGCTTTGGCTTGGCGCAGGGCCAGCTTGAAGCGGTCCTGATCGATGCTGAACAGCACTTGGCCGCGTTTCACCCACTGGTTGTCGCGCACCTCCACTTGCTGGATCAGCCCCGATACATCCGGGGCAATCTGCACGATGTCGGCACGGATGTGCCCGTCCCGGGTCCAGGGCGCGAACATGTAATACATGACCATGCGCCAGACCACGACAATCGCGAAGGTCACGATCAACAACGTCAGGACCACACGGCCGAGGGTCAATAAAGGTTTTTTCATGTCATCAGGTATCGACTGAGTGAGTCCACGGCGCCGAGCAGCACAGCGTAGAGAGCCACGTTGAACAATGCCCGGTGCCAGACCAGACGGTAAAAGTGCAGGCGCGTCAGCACCCCGTGCACCAACAGGAACAACACATAGGTAATGCCCATCAGCACCAGCAGCGTGGGCAGGAACACCCCGCTGATATCCAGATCACCGATCATAAAGGCGCTCCATCGATGCCATGGGGAAGCGGTTCTTCGAGTTCGCCCGTGCCGACAAACTCGACGCCCGGCAACAGCGCCAGACGCAGGCCGCTCAAGGCGTGCAGCAGATGCAGACGGGTTTCGTCATCACCTTGGCCGCCGAGGGCGCGGCGGGTGCGATCGAGGGTTATCAGCAACGGACTCGGCGCCGGCAGGCGTTCGCCAGCCTTGAGGCAGGCCTTGAAGTACTCGCCAACTTCAGCCACCACCTGGCGCAGCAGCGCTTGCGGCGCACCGGGCACTCGCGGCGAATAGGCGAGCAGGTCCAGCAGGTTCAGGGCCACGCGCACTTCGCGCAGGGCGATGCCAGTGTCCTGGCCGGTCATGGCCAGCCGCGGCAAATGCTGCATCAGGCGATCGAGCATCTGCACGCCCATATGCCGGTGTTCGGCCAGCGTGGCCGGCTCGGTCAGGCCGACGATATCGCGCCAGCTGAAACGGGTCAGGCGCTTGGCCGCCAGTTCCGCCCCGAATGGCCGGGCGATCAGGGTCCAGATGAACGCGAACAGTAACCCCATGGGCCCGGCCAGGTTGGAGTTGGTGAAACTGAGAAAATCCGCGTCGTAGGCGCCCTGAATGCTGATGAACGACGAGGTGTTGACGATGGTCAGCAACATCCCCAGATAAAAACGCGGCTGCACTGTCAGGGTGCCGACGCAAATGAACGGGATGGCGAACGCCAGCACCAGCATCGGGAAGTCATGCAGGTTCGGCAGGATCAGAAACAGATAAAGGCCGGCGAACAGCACCGACATCGCGGTCCAGAAAAAGAACCGGTAGATCTGCGGCGCCGGGTCGTCCATCGACGCAAAGAAACTGCACGCCACCGCCGCCAGGATCACCGCGCTGCCGCCGTCGGTCCAGCCGAGCAGAATCCACAGCACCGAGGCGACGATGATCGCGGTGACCGTAGAAGCCGCTGAATAGAGCATCAAGCCACGGTCGAGAAACGGTGACAGTCGCCCCAGGCGCCAGTGCCGATACACCGCGCGCCAGTTGTCCTGACTCTCGCACTGAATGGCGTACTGCAGGCTGCGACAGTCTTGCCACAGGTCGATCCACTCGCCGAGGCGATACAGCGCGTTGGAAAACAGCAACTGCTTGCGATCGTCCAGCGCCTCGGCACTGGGTTGCAGCGCTTCGAGCCGGTTTTTCAGGGTCTGCCAACGGTCAAGATCAGCGCCTTTGTGGTCAAGCCATTCGCTGGTCGCGGTCAGCAGTGGCGCGAACTTATCCACAAGCTCCGGCGTGCGCCGCTCGAGGGCATAAAGCGCATCGTCGAGGGCGTCGATCACCGGCAACAGGTGGATCATTCGCCCGCGCAGCTCCTTGGTGTTGCGCACCGTTTGCGCTCGCGCGCCCTCGTGCGGCAGCTGACCGATCATCAATTCCAGGCTGTTGAAGTTCGCCACCATCGATGAGCGCAAGGCGCTGACTTCCTCCGGCTGCACATTGCGGCGAAGGAAACGCAGGCTGTAGGTCGAGGCATCGACAAACCATTTGTTCACCGAGTCGTTGAACACCGGCGCCAGCCGCCGTGGCCAGAACATGGCGCCGACGACCGCCGCGCAGGCGATGCCGAGAAAGATCTCTTCGGTCCGCGCCTCGGCCACGTCCCACACCGCCAAAGGGTTAGCCACCACCGGCAAGGCGATCAGCGGCAAGGTGTAACCGGCGAGCATCAAGGCGTAGTTGTTGGCGGTGCGCAGGTGCAAGGACAGGAACAGCAAAATCCCGGTCCACAGCGCGATGACCACCACCAGCACATAAGGGCTCTGAACGAACATCGGCACAAAAAACACCGCCGCCGCCGCACCGAGCAAGGTACCCGCCGCGCGATACAACGCCTTGGAGCTGGTAGGGCCGAGGAACGGGCTGGAAACGATGTACACCGTGGCCATCGCCCAATACGGACGAGGCATTTGCATGAGCATGGCGATGTACAGCGCAATCATCGAGGCCGCGAACGTGCGCACACCGTAGAACCAGTCCCGCGCCGGGGGCACGCCGGTGAAAAAACCGCTCAAGGCTGAACCACCGGCAGATGATTGGCCGCTTCGAAGGCTTTGAGTACCCGTAGCGCCGCTTCCAGATCACTCTGGTCGATGCCTTCGAGCACCTCCTGGCGCAAACGCACCAACTCAGCTTCGACCGCCTGCACCAACTCGCGACCGGTCGCGGTCAGGCTCAGGCATTTGGCGCGCCGGTCATGAGCGTCTTCGGTACGGCAGACGTAACCGGCATGACACAGCTGATCCAGCAACCGCACCAGCGACGGACTCTCCATCCCGGCCGCCTGCGCGACCGTCACCTGCCGCACACCCTCGCCCAAGCGCCCGATCATCAATAGCGGGGCGGCGCAGGCTTCGGAGATCCCATAGTTGACCAGCGTGGTCTGGCAGATCTTCCGCCAATGCCTGGCGGCCACCACCATGGAGCTGCTGATGTTCATCTGGAGAGCGGCGAGGTTCTTTGGCACGAGGGAATGCACACACTGTTAGTTTGCTAACTATCAATATGGCATTCGAGGGGAAAGTTGGTCAAGTTTTGAAACAAATTGGCGAGCAACGGCCAGACGCGGAAAAAGCTAACAAACTCAGTTTCTGCCCAGTTTTTTTACCACTCACCAGTCTTTTTTACATTTCGCCATTTCTCTCCAGATTTTTTTACACCCCCCGCCCCTTCCTCAGCATTACGTCCAGCTGATCCACCACCTCCGCCCAATCCGCGTCATCCAGAATTTCCTCACGCAGTAACTCTGCCTGGCTCTCGCTCCAGAAGAACGCGTCCGCGAGGTGCAGTTCGGGTTTTAGCGGTGAATGGGTGGCGATGAATTTATCGATGCTTTCGGCGTCGTCAGGCAGGCCGAGTTGTTTGAACAGGGCCGGGAGGCTGTGGGTGGGGGATTCCATGTCGGGCTCCTTTGTGATCGCGTATTGGATGGGTGACTGTGGCGCGGCCATTCGCGGGCAAGCCTCGCTCCTACAGGGACGCGCGGTCGAATGTAGGAGCGAGGCTTGCCCGCGATGACGGCAGTTATGTCGACACTAGGCCGACAGACTCAACTCGCAGACCTCGGCATGCGGCACCATTTTCAGATATTCAGGCACGCTCATGTGTACCAGGTTGTTGTGGTTGCCGGCTTCGAGGTAGATGTCTTGCTGCCGGGTCAGCAATGGGTCGATGACCATGTCCAGGCCATAGGATTCGCCCAATGCAGGCACGGCGCCGCGTTCGCAATCGTCGAACAGGTGCGGCAGGTTGCTTTCCCGGGTGACTTGCCATTCGCTGCTGCCACGGACTTTGCTCAGGTCCAGGTGACGGCTGGCGGGCAGCACGGCCATTAAGTAATGCCCGTGGCGATCGTCGAGGATCACCGATTTGGCCACCCGTTCAGCAGGAATGCCTGCGAGCCGCGCCGTTTCAAGGCTGCTGGCCGAGTGCGGATGGGAAACGATGTCATATTCGCAGTGCGCCTTGTCCAGGCTGGTCTGCACGGTTTTTGCCATACGCATGATGCACCTCGGTGTCCGCGACAACGAATGGCGGACGATGGTTAGAATTTTTTCTCTCCATTAAAAGTCTAGGCCCGCGGGTGGAATTCGGCGGGAAATCCGCCCGTCGGATGCGGTCAACAACTGGTCAAAATTCATACAGCCACAGGCTCAACTAGACTTGTACACAGAGCCACGAACGGCTCGCGGACGGATGACTCTCCCGGAGGGTCAAGTGAACATTCGTTGCTGTGTAATTGCGCTGCTGCTGGCCCTGAGCGGACCGGTTTTCGCAGCGGACACCGTTGTAGTGCTGGTTCCTGACCCGATCGGGATCTGGCTGATCACCTTCGGCATTGTGTTTATGATCGCCGAGGCGGCCTTGCCCAATTTCGGCGTGGTCGGATTGGGCGGCATTGTGATGTTTGTGATCGGCGCGGTGATTCTGGCCAATGCCGAAGTGCCTGTTCCCTTGATCATCGGCCTGGGGCTGATCAGTGGGCTTCTGTTGATTTTCCTGCTGATCCGCGCCTTGAAAACCCGACCGCGCCGCAACTTCAGTGGCGACGCCGAATTGCTGGGCAGCGTGACGCCGATAACGTCGTTGCAGGCTGGCAATGCTTATGTCGGCTGGGTGCACCTGCAAGGCGAACAATGGCAAGTCATGAGTGCCACACCACTGAAACCGGGACAACAGGTCCGGGTGGTGGCACGCAAGGGTCTACTGCTGCAAGTGGCCGCGACTGACGCGGCACCGGGTGGAGAATAGTCATGGGTCTGCAATTGGGTTTTGCCGCGCTGCTGTTATTGCTGATTGCACTGGCGGGGTCGACTTTCCGCATTCTGCGCGAATACGAACGCGGCGTGGTGTTCCAGCTCGGACGCTTCTGGCAGGTCAAGGGCCCGGGTCTGATCCTGCTGATTCCGGCGGTTCAACAAATGGTTCGTGTCGATCTGCGAACCGTGGTGCTCGACATACCGCCACAAGACGTGATCACCCGTGACAACGTCTCGGTCAAGGTCAATGCAGTGCTGTATTTCCGCGTGCTCGACCCGCAACGGGCGATCATTCAGGTCGAGGACTTTCTCATGGCCACCAGCCAACTGGCCCAGACCACGTTGCGGGCGGTGCTCGGTAAACATGAACTCGATGAATTGCTGGCCGAACGGGAACGGCTGAACGTCGACGTCCAGCAAGTGCTCGATGCCCAGACCGATGCCTGGGGCATCAAGGTGGCCACCGTCGAGATCAAGCACGTGGACCTCAACGAATCGATGATTCGCGCCATCGCCAAACAGGCCGAAGCCGAACGGGAACGCCGGGCCAAGGTGATCCATGCCGAAGGCGAATTGCAGGCCTCGGAAAAACTCATGCAGGCTGCCGAAATGCTCGGGCGTCAGCCGGGGGCCATGCAGTTGCGCTACATGCAGACGCTGAGTTCGATTGCCGGTGACAAGAGTTCGACCATCGTCTTCCCGCTGCCGATCGAATTGCTCAAGGGGATGGCGGATTTGTCGTCAAAACCCTGAGGAAATAATCTGTGGGCTGCGAGCTTTTTCCAACGCCTCATACGGCTCCCGCGCCCAGCGTTCCACCCGTTCACGAAGCAATGTTGAGGCTTCGCGATGCTTGTCATCGCTGTCGCCGACAAACACCTGTGACGGCTGCTTGGCATGTTGCCCCACTGCCGCAAACACTTGCCGGCGCTGCTCGATGTCCAACGTAAAGAACACTGCCAACCGCCCCGCCATCGCCTGCGGCAGTTCGCTGTAATTCACCGCCCAGCCGCCAAATGCCTGGCATTGCGCCAACCCCGTTGCCAGCAACCGCCCCAACCGCCGAGCGATGTAATCCTCACGGCCGCTGAACGGGAATTCGTCATCCAGCACACTGGCGCCGATCATCCCCGGCACCATGTGCACACCCGGGCGACGCAGATGCGAGACGGCAATTTCCAGCGGGTCGCGATAAAGAAACAGCCACGGTGTTTCAG
This sequence comes from Pseudomonas sp. GW822-FHT07A10, assembly GCF_058798795.1. NCBI lineage: Bacteria > Pseudomonadati > Pseudomonadota > Gammaproteobacteria > Pseudomonadales > Pseudomonadaceae > Pseudomonas > Pseudomonas sp. GW822-FHT07A10. The sequence continues at coordinate 59,717 of NZ_JBXAKV010000008.1, read as the reverse complement.
GGAAGCATTCACGCAGCAACGGCAGTTCACCGATGTTCCAGGCGTCGAGCTTGATCACCAGCCGTTGCTCCACGCCGCGCCGACATTGTCCGTAGGCCGACAGTAACCCTTTGATCGCCGCACGGCGCTCGACAGCAGGCAAATCGCTGCGTAGCAACGCGTCCAGTGGCGGAGGTTCGCTGATGACAATGTGGTTGTCGAGTTGCGCCAGCATCTGGCTGACCAGGGTCGAGCCACAGCGGGAGGCGTGAAAGATAAAGGCGCTCGGCGTCAGGCCGGGACTGCAAGCCTGCCAGTCAGCGAGGGTCGACAATGCCGTTTTTCGGCGAAATGCCTGATTGAACTGCAGTCGCAGCGCATCCTCCACGGCGTCACGAAAAAACGGCTGATGCAGCCGCGTGTCACCGAACCAGCACCAATCGACTTGCCATTGCCCAGCCTCTTGCCACACGCGAATCGGCAACCAGCCTTCGAGGTTCAGGCGCTCCATTGTTCAGTCCACTGGCGGCGACCATCGCGCATCGCCGCACGTAATTCTTCGCGGGTGAACACAAGGCCATGCTCGGCGGCCAGCTCCAGAGTGCGGGCGACAAAGGCTTCATTGTCCCGCAATCCCTGCAAGGTCTTGCACAGCTGCGGATCGCTGGCCAGCAGTGCCTTGAATTGCTCTATAGCTTGATCACCCATTAGCGGCGACGGCGTGGTTGCCACCCCATCGATAATCGCCTGCTCCAGCCAGGCACCGGGCCGGCAATCGAGCACCAGATGAATCCGCGTCTGGGTATCGCGATTGTCCACGCGATGAGGTCGCGCCAGGTCGAGGTACCAGCACTCGCCAGCGGCCATCGGCATGCGTTGGCCGTCCAGCATGAAGTCCACTTGAGGGGGGCTGAGCAGCGGGATGTGCAGACGCAAGTCCGCATCCGGCTCGCCCAGGTCATAGTCACGATGCTCATGGATACGCCCGCCCGGGCCAAGTCGCAACAGGCGCGCACAGACAATCTCCAGCGGCAGATCCCGCAGCCCTTGCTGCCATCGACCATCCCGTCGCCAGGGTTCGCGCAATCGAGGCTCACCGATTCCGGGTGCCAGCTCGGTCAAGGCATCGGCCGCGGAAATCAGCGCCACACCGCTCCAGTCGCCGGTGTAGTAAGCGCTGTTGAAATGACCGTGCCAGTCGTCCTCACCGATCGCCGCCAGCGCCTGCAACAGCAACGGCAAATCCACCGTCACCGGCAATCGGGAGAATGCCGGTCGGCTCATCGTTTTGGCAGCACCGCACATTCGCCGAGCCAGGTCAGCAAACGGTCAAGACAGGCCTCGACCGATTGCGCGCCCGTATCGAGCACCAGCGACGCACACGGCGGTGGTTCGTAAGGCGCGGAGACACCAGTGAACCCAGCCAACTCACCCCGTCGAGCCCTGGCGTAATGACCTTTGGGATCACGCTGCTCACACACCGCCAAAGAGGCGCTACACCAGACTTCGCGGTAATCCTCGCCCAGCCGTCGGGCAAACAGTTCACGCAACTCCACCAAGGGCGCGATCATCGCGAGAATGACAATCTGCCCATTCTCGACCAACAGCGCCGCCAGTTCGCTGGCGCGGCGGATGTTTTCCAGGCGATCACTGTCGGTGAACCCCAGATCGCGATTGAGCCCGACCCGCAGTCCATCGCCATCGAGCACCACACTCTGTATGCCATGTTCGAACAGCTCGGCGTGCAGTGCCTGGGCCAATGTCGACTTGCCCGCCGCCGGTAAACCGGTCAGCAGAATCGCCGTGCCGCGATGGCCGTTGCGGGCCTCCCGTTGGGCACGGCTGATGCTCGCCGTCGGCGCCAGCAGGTTAGTGGACCGGGGCATGGGCCACCGGCGGTACTGAGATGTTGCCCGCCGCCCACGCCTCTTCGCGATTGGCCAGTGCGGTAGCGATGGACTGGACTTCGGTAGATTGCACTTCGTCCGGCAGCGGATCGAGACCGGCGCTGGCGAAGATTTGCCCGTAAGCGTTGCGCAGGTCAGCGTAGGACAGGTCGCGACGCAGATCGGCCTGCAACGTGTTCAGTTCGCCCTGGATCAGATCCAGTTCGCCCAGCCCGGCCGCCTGATAGCGGTTGCGCAGCTGGCCGATGATTTGCCCGTCGATGTTCGACAACTGCTGATTGGTCTGGAACTGCCGCAGTGCTTCGCGGTAGTTGGCGTTGGCCACGTAGAGCTGGGCCAACACTGCGATGGACATCGCCTGACGACGTGCCGTGGCGACTTCTTCGCCGGCCTTGGCGACGTCGATCGCGGCGGGTGCGGAAATCACATTGAACAGGTTCCAGGTGACTTTCACCCCGTAATCCGCCCAGCTCTGTTCCACCAAAAACGAGTTGCTGTCGTAATGCCCGCCAGCGGAGAACTCCAGCCCTGGTAACAGGCGCAGCATGGCTTTGCGGGTTTCGGCGGCGCTGATGCGGGTCTGGTAATCCTGCTCGCGCAACTCTGGCCGACTGGTCAGGGCTTCCTGCTCCAGGCTGGCGAGGTCGACCTTGAGTTCCGGAATGACGTAATCGTCCTGAGTCGCCAGCGTCAGCTCGGTATTCAGTGGCAGGTTGATCAGGGTCGCCAACTCGGTTTTTGCCAGCGACAGCGCGCGGCGTTGCTCTTCCAGTTGCCGGGTGGCTTCGATCAGCGAGCGCTGATAAGCCAACGACTGGATCGGATCGCCGATACGCTGTTGGCTCATGCTCTGACTATTCTCACGGGCGGTATCGACCCGGGCCATGAGGCTGTCGATTTGCTTGAGCAAACGTTCGGCGGCCACGGCTCGCCAATAGGCCGAGCGCACGTCCTGGACGATGGTGTTGATCACCTTGCGCCGACGTTCCTGCACGATCAGCCGCTGATCGCCCTGCTGTTTGGCGCTGATGTAGCTGACACCGAAGTCGAGCACGTTCCAGACCATGGTCAGGTCCGCCACGTCACGGTCGCGGTCCTGGGAGGTCGATGGTTCCAGAGACTGGGTGCCGGTGCGCACGCTCTGGCTGCTGGAGGCGTTGACGTTGTTGCGCCCCACGTAACCGGCATCCAGCGCCATGCGCGGCAGCATGTCGAAACTGGCGAGGTCGAGTTGGCGCTTGGCCAGGGCTTCTTCCATGATCTTGAGCCGGCCTTCGAGGTTGTATTTCACCGCGCGGGCCATGGCCTGGTGCAGGGTCAGCGGGCCGCTGAGGGGCTCCTGACCCTTGTACATGTTTTGCAGATCGCTTTTGGCGCGCTGTTGGCTGACGCTGCGTTCGATCGGTTGACTGGTGACTGCACATCCGCTGATCGCCAGCGCCAGCAGGCTGGCGCCGAACAACTTATGACTTCTTTTCATCCTTGTATTGCCCCCGGTGCCGCACTGCTTTAATGATTTTTTCAGGCCTGCATTTCACTGATACCGACCTGTTGCAAAGCCGCGGCCAAGCTGTCGACCTGCCGTTGCTCGGTGTCTTTGAGCTGTTGTAATTGCTGGCCAAGACTCGGTGCGCCAAACACGCCGCGCAGCCCTTGGGAAGCATCCCCCGCTTTGATTGACTGATTACCAAAGGTGTTCAGCGAATCCCCCTCGCTACTGGTGGCCTGATTGAACAGGCTCGACAGCGTGCTGCTGCCGAAGACCCCGCCATCGCCCCCGCCAAAGCCGAGGAAGCCGTGGCCTGAGCCATCGCCACCGTTGTCGCTGCTGGTGAATACCTGGGCAATAAAACTCGGCGTCAGCGCCCCGTGGTTTATGAAAATGTCACCCAGAGGCCGAATGCCATTGCCCATCACCCGTTGTTCAAACAACGGGGCAAAGGTCAGTGGCGAGCCGAGATCGCCAGTGGGTGGGGTGAAGATGATCGGTTGCAATGGCACGTTCGGTGGATCGGCCACGACCACCGGTGTCAACACCAAGGGCGGCGGCGTCGGTACGGTGTCGATCGTGTAGTTGTTGGACACCGCGACGCTGGCGCCCAGGTTGCCCGCCAGGTCCGTCACATTGCTGGTGTCCAGCGCAATGAAGTTACTCGGGTCGGTAATGTTCGCGGTGGGCGTGAAAGTGCCGGTCCAGGTCTTGCCGCCGTCGCTGCTGGCCAGATTGGTCAGTTCACCGTTGGTCACGCTCAGGTCCGACAAGTCGAAGTTGCTGACCGCTTCGCTGAACGTGAAGGTCACCAGTGTCGTCTGGCCAATTCCCAACACCGGATTGGCAACCACGATGCTGACGGTCGGGCGGGTCGCATCGAGCGCATAGTTGTTGGAGATAGCGATGCTGGCGCCGGCATTGCCCGCGGCGTCGAGCACATTGCCGGTGTCGAGCAGGATCAGGTTGGTCGTGTCGTTGATACTCGCGGTCGGCGTGAATGTCGCGGTCCAGGTCACACCACCGTCGCTGCTGGCCAGGTTGGACAACACGCCGTTGGCCACGCTGAGGTCGGACAGGTCGAAACCGGATACCGCTTCACTGAAGGTAACGGTCACCGTGGTCGTCTCGCCGATACCCAGTTTATTGTCCGCGACCACAATGGTCGCGGTCGGGCGCACGGTGTCGATGGCGTAGTTGTTGGAGTCGGTCACGCCGACGCCGCTGTTGCCCGACACGTTGGTCACACCGCTGTTGTCCAGGCGGATCAGGTTAGTGGTGTCCGTGACGCTGGCGGCAGGCGTGAAAGTCGCCGTCCAGGTCACGCCGCCATCGCTGGAAGAAACGCTGCTGAGGGTGCCGTTGGCAATCGTCAGGTCAGCATTGGTGAAACCGCTCACCGCTTCGCTGAAGGTAATGGTCACCAGCGATGTTTCACCGGCCTTGAGGGCACTGTCGGCAACTACGATGGTGGCGGTCGGCACCTGGGTTTCCACCACATAGTTGGCCGAGTTGGTGGTGCCCGCTCCGGTGTTGCCGGCCACGTCCGACACGCCGCTGTTGTTCAGGGTAATGAGGTTGCTGGCGTCGGTAACCCCGGCAGTCGGGGTGAAGGTCGCGGTCCAGGTGATGCCGCCGTCGCTGCTGCTGACCGCGCTCAAGGTACCGTTGGCGACGCTCAAGTCACTGTTGTCGAAACCCGTCACCGCTTCGCTGAAGGTGATGGTCACCAGGGCGGTTTCACCCGGTTTCAGGGTCGAATCGCTCAACACGATGGTCGCCGTCGGACGCTGGCTGTCGATGGCGTAATTGTTGGAATCAGTGGTGCCGCTGCCGGCGTTACCCGCCAGGTCGCTGACTCCGGTGTTGTCCAGGGTGATCAGGTTGGTGGTGTCGTTGATGCCCGCCGAAGGCGTGAAGGTCGCCGTCCAGGTGATGCCGCCATCGCTGCTGCTCACCGCGCTCAGCGTACCGTTGGCGATGGTCAGGTCGGCGTTGGTGAACCCGCTCACCGCTTCGCTGAAGGTGATGGTCACCAGCGAGGTTTCGCCGATTTGCAGCGCTGTGTCCGCAACCACGATGGTGGCCGTCGGGCGCACGGTGTCGATGGCATAGTTGTTGGAATCGGTGGTGCCGCTGCCCACGTTACCGGAGGCGGCCGCCTGCACGCCGGTGTTGTCCAGGGTGATCAGGTTAGTCGCGTCGGTGATGCTGGTGGTCGGGGTGAACGTTGCCGTCCAGGTGATGCCGCCATCGCTGCTGCTCACCGCCGTGAGCGTACCGTTGGCGATGGTCAGGTCGGCATTGCTGAAACCACTCACCGCTTCGCTGAAGGTAATGGTCACCAGCGACGTTTCACCGATTTTCAGCGCGTTGTCGGCGACCACGATGGTGGCCGTCGGCAGCACCGTATCGATGGTGTAGTTGCCTGAGTTGGTGGTGCCGCTGCCGGTGTTGCCGGCCACATCGGTCACACCGGTATTGTTCAGGGTGATGACGTTGCTCGTGTCATTCACGCCGGCGGTTGGGGTGAAGGTCGCGGTCCAGGTGATGCCGCCATCGCTGCTGCTCACCGCCGTGAGCGTACCGTTGGCGATGCTCAAGTCACTGTTGTCGAAACCCGTCACCGCCTCGGAGAAGGTGATCGTCACCAACGACGTTTCTCCGGCACTCAGGGTGGCGTCCGCCAGGACGATGGTGGCCGTCGGGCGTTGGCTGTCGACAGCGTAGTTGTTGGAGTCGGTGGTGCCGCTGCCGGTGTTGCCGGCCCCATCGGTCACCCCGGTGTTGTCCAGGGTAATCAGATTGGTCGCATCGGTGATGCTCGCCGCCGGTGTCAGGGTGGCGGTGTAGGTGATGTTATCGCTGGTGCTCAGACTGCTCAGGGTACCGTTGCTCACCGTCAGGTCGGCCGTGGTAAAGCCGGTCACTGCCTCGGAGAACGTGATGGTCACCACCGATGTCTGGCCCACCGCCAGTGCCGAGTCCGCAACCACGATGGTGGCCGTCGGGCGCACGGTATCGATGGCGTAGTTGTTGGAGTCGGTGGTGCCGCTACCGGCGTTGCCCGAGGCGTTGGTCACACCGCTGTTATCCAGGGTGATGACGTTGCTGGTGTCGGTGATGGCGCTGGTCGGGGTGAACGTGGCCGTCCAGGTGATGCCGCCGTCGCTGCTGCTCACCGCCGTGAGCGTACCGTTGGCGATGGTCAGGTCGGCATTGCTGAAACCGCTCACCGCTTCGCTGAAGGTGATCGTCACCAGTGAGGTTTCACCGATTTTCAGCGCATTGTCGGCCACCACGATGGTCGCCGTCGGCAGCACCGTATCGATGGTGTAGTTGCCGGAGTTGGTGGTGCCGCTGCCGGTGTTGCCCGCCAGATCGCTGACCCCGGTATTGTTCAGGGTGATGACGTTGCTCGAATCATTCACGCCGACGGTCGGGGTGAAGGTCGCGGTCCAGGTGATACCGCCGTCGCTGCTGCTCACCGCCGTGAGCGTACCGTTGGCGATGCTCAAGTCCGCATTGGTGAAGCCGCTGACCGCTTCGCTGAAGGTAATGGTCACCAGCGAGGTTTCACCGGCACTCAGGGTAGTGTCGGCCAGCACAATCGTGGCGGTCGGGCGCACCGTGTCGATGGCGTAGTTATTGGAATCGGTGGTGCCACTGCCGGCGTTGCCCGCCAAATCGCTGATCCCGGTGTTGTCCAGGGTGATCAGGTTGGTGGTGTCGTTGATGCTGGCGCTCGGGGTGAAGGTCGCCGTCCAGGTGATGCCGCCGTCGCTGCTGCTCACCGCCGTGAGCGTACCGTTGGCGATGGTCAGGTCGGCGTTGGTGAAACCGCTCACCGCCTCGGAGAAGGTGATGGTCACCAGCGAGGTTTCGCCGATTTTCAACGCCGTGTCCGCGACCACGATCGTGGCCGTCGGGCGCACGGTGTCGATGGCATAGTTGTTGGAGTCGGTCGTGCCAATGCCCACGTTACCGCTGGCGGCCGCCTGCACGCCAGAGTTGTCCAGGGTGATCAGGTTGGTCGCGTCGGTGATGCTGGCGGTCGGGGTGAAGGTCGCCGTCCAGGTAATGCCGCCGTCGCTGCTGCTCACCGCCGTGAGTGTACCGTTGGCGATGGTCAGGTCCGCGTTGGTGAAACCGCTCACCGCCTGATCGAAGGTGATGGTCACCAGTGAGGTTTCGCCGATTTTCAGTGCGTTGTCGGCGACCACGATGGTCGCGGTCGGCGGGACGGTGTCGATCACGTAGTTGTTCGAGTTGGTGGTGCCGCTGCCGGTGTTGCCCGCCAGATCACTGACCCCGGTATTGTTCAGGGTGATCAGGTTGGTGGTGTCGTTGATGCCCGCCGAAGGCGTGAAGGTCGCGGTCCAGGTGATGCCGCCGTCGCTGCTGCTCACCGCGCTCAGCGTGCCGTTGGCGATGGTCAGGTCGGCGTTGGTGAAACCGCTGACTGCTTCGCTGAACGTAATGGTCACCAGCGAGGTTTCACCCGCGGTCAGCGTTGTATCGGCCACCACAATCGTGGCGGTCGGGCGCACCGTATCGACGGCGTAGTTGTTGGAGTCGGTGGTGCCGCTGCCGGCGTTGCCCGCCAGGTCGCTGATCCCGGTGTTGTCCAGGGTGATCAGGTTGGTGGTGTCGTTGATGCTCGCCGAAGGTGTGAAGGTCGCGGTCCAGGTGATGCCGCCGTCGCTGCTGCTCACCGAGGTCAACGTGCCGTTGGCGATCGTCAGGTCCGCGTTGGTGAAACCGCTCACCGCCTCGGAGAAGGTGATGGTCACCAGCGAGGTTTCGCCGATTTTCAACGCCGTGTCCGCGACCACGATCGTGGCCGTCGGGCGCACGGTGTCGATGGCATAGTTGTTGGAGTCGGTCGTGCCAATGCCCACGTTACCGCTGGCGGCCGCCTGCACACCAGAGTTGTCCAGGGTGATCAGGTTGGTCGCGTCGGTGATGCTGGCGGTCGGGGTGAAGGTCGCCGTCCAGGTAATGCCGCCGTCGCTGCTGCTCACCGCCGTGAGTGTACCGTTGGCGATGCTCAGGTCCGCGTTGGTGAAACCGCTCACCGCCTGATCGAAGGTGATGGTCACCAGTGAGGTTTCGCCGATTTTCAGTGCGTTGTCGGCGACCACGATGGTCGCGGTCGGCGGGACGGTGTCGATCACGTAGTTGTTCGAGTTGGTGGTGCCGCTGCCGGTGTTGCCCGCCAGATCACTGACCCCGGTATTGTTCAGGGTGATCAGGTTGGTGGTGTCATTGACGCTGGCCGACGGCGTGAAGGTCGCGGTCCAGGTGATGCCGCCATCGCTGCTGCTCACCGCGCTCAGCGTGCCGTTGGCGATGGTCAGGTCGGCGTTGGTGAAACCACTCACCGCTTCGCTGAACGTAATGGTCACCAGCGAGGTTTCACTCGCGGTCAGCGTTGTATCGGCCACCACAATCGTGGCGGTCGGGCGCACCGTATCGACGGCATAGTTGTTGGAGTCGGTGGTGCCGCTGCCGGCGTTGCCCGCCAGGTCGCTGACTCCGGTGTTGTCCAGGGTGATCAGGTTGGTCGTATCGGTGATGCTGGCGGTTGGGGTGAAGGTTCCCGTCCAGGTGATGCCGCCGTCGCTGCTGCTCACCGAGGTCAACGTACCGTTGGCAATCGTCAGGTCCGCGTTGGTGAAACCACTCACCGCTTCGTTGAAGGTGATGGTCACCAGCGAGGTTTCGCCGATTTTCAGCGCATTGTCCGCCACCACGATGGTCGCGGTCGGGCGTACGGTGTCGACCGTGTAGTTATTGGAGTTGGTGGTGCCGACGCCAGCGGTGCCCAGGCCGTTTATCACGCCGGTGTTGTCCAGGGTGATGACGTTGGTCGTATCGGAAATACTGGCGGACGGGGTGAACGTTGCCGTCCAGGTGATGCCGCCATCGCTGCTGCTGACGGAGCTCAGGGTGCCGTTGGGGATAGTCAGGTCCGCGTTGGTGAAACCGGTCACGGCCTCGGAAAAGGTGATCGTCACCAAGGACGTTTCGCCGATGCTCAGTGTGGTGTCGGCGACCACAATGGTCGCGGTCGGCGGTGGCGAATACGCGGTATTGAGTACGCCACCGTCGTTGTAGATAGTCGAGAAAGAGGTCGGCGAGGTGCCGGTTGAACCTCCGCCCTGCGCGGTACCGCCTGCGCCACTGGCTGCGGCATTGCCGGCCAGGGCCGCGAAGTTGGCGGCCGTCATCAGCAGCGTGCCCTTGTTCCAGATCGCACCGACGCCCCTGCCGCCAATGCCGCCATTACTGGCATTGCTGCCTTGGCCACCACCACCGCCACCGCCGCCACCGGCACCGATGTTGTTGCTGATGGTCGACGTGCCGATGACGGTGATGGTGCCGCTGCTGGCGTTGTAGATCCCGCCCACCGCGTTGCCGCCAGCGCCACCTACCTTGTCCCAACCGGACCCGCCGCCGCCACCGCCAATGGAAATCGTGCCATTGGTGGCCGTCGCACCGTTACCGCCATTGCTGTAATAGGAAACGCCCACCCCGCCAGCACCGCCAGTGGTGGAACCACCGCGACCGCCCATGTGGGTGGCGTCATAACCGCCGCCATAACCACCGACACCGGCGCTGCCCGCCTGGCCGCCCAATGTGCCGGTGCCCGGCCCTGCCGAACCGCCGTGCCCGCCGACCTGGCCGCCTAAACCGCCACCGCCACCGCCGCCACCGCCGTAAAAAGCGCCCGTGACACCGCCGCCGCCACCGCCACCGGAAGCGGCGTTGGAGGTCACGGTAACGTTTTTCAGGGTCAGAATCCCTGCGTTGAAAATCCCCCCCGCCATCGCGCCCGTGGCACCGTAGCCACCGTTGCCACCGTTGCCCGCCACCAAGCCACGGGTGATCACCAAGCCATCAAGCGTCACGGCGCTGCCAGACGACACTTCAATTACTCGGGTCTTGTACTGACCATCGAGAGTCACATCTGCCACACCGTCGTTGTTCAAGTCGCCATCAACGTAGACGCTCTTGTTGATCAGCAACTCGGAGGTCAACTGCACCGTCATGCCGGTGCTGAATGTGACGATATCGCCGTTCTGCGCCGAGGCGAGGGCGGCACGCAACGAGCCGACACCCGTGTCGGCGTTGTTGGTGGCGGTCCAGGTGGCCAGGCCCCAGTGATAGTCGTTCATGGCCGTGGTCGAGAGCACGTTGGCGCTTTCGATGTTGCCGGTGGCAATTTCCAGATTCCAGTCGCCACCGACCCCGGTGCGGTTGCTGGAAGCGGCGATATCACGACCGGTCAGTTGCGCCAGCGAGTCGACGAAACTCAAGCCGCGCTCACCTTCGGCGGTGTAGCAGCCGTAGATCATGATGTCGCCGCCGACGTTCATGTCCTTGCCGATTTCCGCCAGCACGGCGCTGCGGGCCGCGACGTTATCGGCCGACAGATAACTGTTACCCAGCCACAGATCGCCTGCGTTGCCGTGGGCGATGATCTGCACCGAACTGATGCCTTGATGGGTATCGAGGTAGTCGGCAATCTGCTGCAAGCCGTCCTTGCTCGCGTCCAGCTGAACCACCTGAGTGCCAGGTGCGACGCCTTTAAGCAGGCTGTCGGCGTCCTTGACCCGCGAATCGACGAACACCACGCTTTGTCCCGGTACTGCGACAGGCGTCGGGGTTGGCGTGGCATCGGCCTGGCCGTGGGTATCCTTGCTGGCGACCGGCTGATCGGCGGTCGGTGCCTTGACCGCGTCGGCCGTGGCATGGGTGTCAGCCTGGGCAGTATCGGCCACCGTGGCGGCTACCGCGCCGTCGAACAGCATGCGGGGCTCCAATGACATGATCATTGGCGAGGCCAGCGCTCGTGCGCCTTCGGTAACCCGCGACTTGCCTTTGCTCCACCACATGCTGCTCACCCGGACTCGAACTTTTGACAGATCAATGAAAACGCCGCGATCAACTGATCGCGGCGTCGGCTTTCATACGAATGACATTGGCGGCGCTGGCTGAACCATCGAGCCAAAAGGACAACTCGGCGTATTGCTTGAACAAATCCGGCGGCAGGATCGTGCGCCTGGACTGCAATTGAACCTTGGCCTTCACCTTGTGCAGCCCCGAGAGGCCAAGGGCCTGGTCGAATTCCGGCGCGTCGTAGGCCAAATGATCGAAATCATGTTCGAACCAGGGTTCGCCGATGAAGTCGTAGACCAGCCGCATCACCCGCTCCGGCGCCTGGCTCAGCAGGTCGTAATCGATGATCAGCAGTGAGTCGGCGTGTTCGCCGTAATAGGCTTCCTTGAGGGCGGCCCAGGAAAACCCCACCAACCGATTGCGTTGGGCCAGGGTTTCGCAGCGGCTGTAGACCGTATTGCGCTCGACCGCGTCGCCGAACAGCTTGGTGTTTTCGAAGGGATTGGCGCGGTACAGGCGCTCGATGCTGTCCATGACCCAGGCGACATTGCGCACGCAGGCAATGATCTTGGCTTGAGGGAACAGATCGCTGATCGCCGGCAGGCGCGAACTCCACAAGCGGTTGGTGTCGAACACCACCGGTTTGTCGGCCTTGTCGGCGTAGAAAGAGTCGAACAGGCCACGCAACAGGCGGCGACGCAGGTCGGTGTCGATCACCGCGCCGAATTCGCTGCCGGCGCTGCATTGCTCCAGAACACCGGAAAAGAGTGCGCCCACGGGGCTGGTCATGCCGGCATGAAAACGCGGATTCTGCAAAAGAATTGCAGAAAGCAGGGTCGAGCCCGAGCGCGGCAAGCCGGAGATAAAGTGGAATTGCTGCAATCCATTCACCCGTCATACAGTCCTTTGTACGACGGAGCGTAGACCATGAATGGCCTTACAGCTAGTGGTGTTTTGATATCAAATCGGAGCTAAATCGACTGGAAAACGCAATCTATATAACTGTTTAAAAGTTGAATCGTTTAAGCCCTGAATCCACGAATTACTTCAGCACATACAAGCGTGCCACGGCGCCTCCCCCCCGGGCTTCGTCAACGCGTTGCCAGCCCGCGGGCAATGGAGCGAACTCGTCCGCCCCCTCGAGGGTACCGACCAGCCATACCCGACCAGTGCCTTTGGGCAAGGCATCGAGGCTATCCAGGTAGATGTCATTGGTCACCAGCGTACCGAAACCGTAGGCGTTCGGCCGGCTCGACCGGCCATCGGCCAATGGTGGCGTGTACAGCATCGGTTTGGCGTTGGTCTGGTTGTAATAGACGTAACTCAGGTACCAGAGCATGTCGCTGGTGACGATTCGGTCGCCGGGTATGAAGTGCTGGTTCACGTGTTTGGCCATGACGCTGATCTGATCCTCAGTATCCACCGTGGCATTGTTCTTTACCCCCACCAGCTCGACACCGGCAAACAGCAGCAGCACGGCCAGCGCCAAGACCTTGAGGTCTGCGTACAAGCGATCGACGGCCAGCGCGACAACCATCGGCAGACCCAAGGCGTAAGCGGTCAGGTAACGCTCGATGAACACCGGCGAGATGAACGACACCGCAAACACCAGCAATAACGGGACCGCGGTGTAGATCACCGCCAGCGCACTGCCACGGAACACACTGCGGTCGCGGGCCAGCGCCACGCCCGCCAGGGCCACCAATGCCAGTGGCAGCGCAATAAAAATCAGCGTGGGCAGGTTCTCGCCATCGTCCTGGATCAGGAGCGACCAGATCATCGACGGCAATGAGTCGAGCATGACGGGGGGCTCCCATCCCACATCACCATTGGCCTTGAGCAGATCCAAGTGCTGGATCAGATCGATCAGGCTGGGCACCCACGGCAGGTACAACAGCACAATCGCCACATTGGCCAGCCACCAGCCCGAGCGCTGAATGTGCCGCAGTCGATACCCTGGCTGCACACGGATCAGGCCCAGATACAACCAGTGACACAGCACGCACAGCGCGGTGAAGTAATGGGTGTAGAACGCAACTGTCATCAGCAGGGTGTAGATCACCAGATAGCGCGTGCGTTGTGGCCGTTTTATCCAGTACACCAGGGCGATCGTGGCGCCGATCAGCCACATCCCCAACAGCGAGTACATCCGCACTTCCTGGCTATACCGCACCGCCGTGGGCAACAGCGCCAGCAGAACCCCGGCCAGCAACGCGGCGCGGCGGGTCGCGAGCAGGTCCACCAGCCAGACACCGAGCCCGACCGTGGCAATCCCCGGCAGCGCGCTCAGGCAACGAATCGAAAAAATGCCGTCGCCGAACAGCTCGATCCAGCCGTGCAGCAGCATGAAATACAACGGCGGATGCACGTCATGGGCCGCATGCTCCCAGATCCCGGCCAGGGAATACTGGCTCAGCAGCAAGCTGGACCCTTCGTCGCCCCAGATCGCCGCCGCCGTCAGGTCGTAAAAACGCACCAGCGCGGCCAATGCCAGGATCGGCAGCAGCCAATGCTCCCGCGCCCACCGCAGCAAGCGGCGGGCAGCCGCCCATGAGCCCGGTGTCGCGTGCGGATCCTGGGTGTCACCCAGCGGTGTTTCTCTGCGCGCCTCCATTGCCTCCCCTTGCTACCACCCAATGAATTGCGAAGTTTCTCAAGCACTGTAGGACAGGCTCAGGCCCGTCGTCGATGCTGGCTTTACGACGGACGACGTCCGGCAATCATTCCGATCAGCGTCTACGCTTTGGCGTGGCGTGACCCAGCCACGGAGATGAACGGAGTCGGCTGATCACTGCGATCCGCCCGGATAACCGGGCCTGCGATGTGACATATCAGACACTAACCTGAGGGATGAGGAACTATGGAAGTATTCATGGGCACTATCCAACCTTTCGCCTTTAACTTCGCCCCCAACGGCTGGGCCCTGTGCTACGGCCAGACGCTGGCGATCTCGCAATACCAGGCGCTGTTCTCACTGCTGGGCACCTACTATGGAGGTAATGGCACCACCAATTTCATGCTGCCCAACCTGCAGGGCCGCATGCCGATTGCCCAAGGCAACGGCCTGGGCCTGACCCCGCGTGTCATCGGCGAGGTCTCCGGGACCGAAAACGTCACCGCGACCATCAATAACCTGCCCAACCACACCCACGCCCTGTCCGGGCTCACGGCCACCACCACCCTGCAACTGGCCAGCCCGGCGAGCAACCCGGTCACCAACCCGACCGCGACCAACTCGTACATCGGCGCCTCGGGCGGCGGGCCCGGCTCGGCGAGTATCTATTCCGATCAGCAAGGCGCTGCAGCGGTACCGCTCAAGGGCGTCACCAGCACGGTGACGGGGGAAATCTCTTCCGCTGGCAATGGTTTGCCCATGACGGTGATGAACCCGTTCCTGGTGCTCAACTTCAGCATCGCCCTGAACGGATTGTTCCCTTCGCGTAACTGAGGGTCTGGCCGGGGGATGCACATCCCCCGGCCACTTTTGCTTGATGGAGGGATGCCATGCTGCAACAGGTTCAAAGCCAACACTTTCAGGCACTGCTGGGCAAGACCGGGACGCTGCGGCTGCCCGATGGCAGTGAATTGCCGATCCATATCGACACCCTTAAAGAAACGCCCCATTCACAGATGCCCAAAAGCGAGCGCATGCCGTTCAGCGTCGAGCTCAACAGCCTGCAACCCACTGACTTTGTCGATGGCTTGTGTGCGCTGGAGTTGCCGGAACTGGGCCAGGTGGAAAATATTTTCGTCTCGCGAGTACCGACCATGGGGCGGGATCCCGACGTGGGTTATTTCTACATCGCCTTCAACTGAGACTTTGTGGGAGCGGGCTTATGTGGTGAGCCCCTCACCACAGTTTTTTGTATTGCTCTTAACCCTGCGGGTACCACACCAACCGCTCCGCCGCCGGGTTGCGCTCTTCAACCTGAAACCCCAGCGCCAGGTAATGCTGGCGCGCATGGGGATTGTTGGCCCAGACCACCGTCGCCACCGGGCAACGGATTTGTTGCGCGGCTTTTTGCACGCCTTGCAGCACCGTCCGCCCGTAACCCCGGCCTCGGGCCTGGGGGATAAACGCCAGGTACAGCACGCGAATTTCATTGGGACCGAAGTCGGTGGTCAGCGCGCCGATGGCTGTGTCGAGTTTCTCGATCACGTAATGCATGGCATTGGGAAAGTTTTCCCCCAGTCCTTGCTCCTGCACGGTGAATTGCTGGGCAATCACCTGCTCGACCACTTCCTGCTCGCCGTCGATCCATTGCAGATCCGGCCGCGCCGCCTGGTAAAGGCTGTGCAGGAAAGGTCCATCGCTGGTCCGCGAAGGTCTGACCACCAGGCCGTCCGCCGCCACTGAATTGCTGTTCGCCATCGCTGCTCTCCCTAGAAACCGCTTTCCCTGACCCCCAAGGCCGCCATGCGCCGCCAGGCAACGCCCAGCAACGATTCGCCACTGCCCTGCAACACCACGATGCCGCGCAAAGGTTGCACCGGCGTCGGCGTCTCTTCGAGGATGCTCAACCGCGCGCCATACTGCGCCTGCACCGGCTCGGCGCGCTGAAGCTGATCCCGGCGCACGGCAATCGGCCCATGATGATCGGAAGTCAGCGCCTCTTGATCGACATAAGCCGCGCCGTTGGTATCGATTTCGCTTAATTGCACGGCGATCGCCGGGTGCATCGGGTCATCGGCAATGAACCGCCCGCGAGCACCCGGAGCAACACGCCACAGCTCGGCTTCGGCCAGATAACCGCGCAACCGCGCGCCGTCTTCGACCACCCGAACCAAAGGCTCTTTAGTCGAAAGCCAGCGCCCGACCGTTAACTGCGGCAGCAGATCGCGTACCTTGCCGGCGTGGGGTGCGCGTAACAGCAGTCGCTCACGCTGGGCGACCAGCCCTCGGTATTCAGCCACCGCTTCCGCCAGGCGCTGCTCGACGATTCCGGCGTCGGCTGCAGTTTCGCTGCGGCTGGCCTGACGACGCATCTGCAATTGCTGGATCTGGATCTCGCGACGAACGATCGCCTGGCGTGAGTCCAGGTCCGGTGTCTCCAGCTCGATCAGCACTTCACCCTGAGCGACAACCTGGCCGTCGTGCACATTCACCGTTTTTACCCGCGCCGCCACCGGCGCGTGCAGGGCGCTGGTGCGTCCCGCCTCCAGCATCGTCGGCAGCTCCACCGCGCTGCGCCACGGCAGCGCCAGCAGCAACAACAGCCCAAGTAATGTCAGGCTACTGATCAGTACCCGAGGCGTATGCGCCTGTTCGCGACGACTCCACCATTGCCGCCACTCGTTCAGGATCGGCAGGAAGATGAACCACACCAGCTCCACCAGCATCAGGAAGATCCCCAATACCTTGAAGAACAGGTGATAAACCGCCAGCGCAATCCCGAAAAACAACGCCGCGCGCCACAGCCACGAGCCGTATCCCCAGATCAACAAACGCCGCTGCATCTTCGGCGACCACGGCTCCGGCGCCGGGGCAGCGTAGCCGAACAGGAACTCGCGCAATCGCCAGCGACACAAGGCAAAGGCGCGCCCCTGAAGGTTGTCCACCTCCCAGAAGTCGCTGAGCAAGAAGTAGCCGTCGAAACGCATGAACGGGTTGAGGTTGATCACCAGCGTAGTAATCCAAGTCGCACTGGCGAGCATGAACGCCGCCGTGCGCCCGGGGCCATCGGGCAGCAGTGACCAGGCGAGCAGCGCGATACAGGCCAACACCAGTTCCGCCAGCACCCCACCGGCGCCGATCAGCAATCGCGCACGTCTATCGTTGACCCGCCAGGCGTCGCTGACATCGGTGTAGAACATCGGCAGCAGCACCATGAACGCCACGCCCATGCTCTGCACCCGACAGCCGGCGCGCTTGGCCATGAAGGCGTGGCCGAACTCGTGGCACAGCTTGGCGAAAAACAGCGCCACCGCGAACGCCAATGCGCCGCCGAGGCTGAACAGGTGCGGAAAAGTGGCGATGAATCGCTGCCAGTCCCGCGATACCAGAAACACCCCGAGCCCCAGCGTCGCGGGCAATCCGTAGCGCAATGCGCGCGGGCCGAAATGCTCCAGCCACGGCCAGACGCGATTGAGAAAGGCGTCCGGGCGCCATAGCGGAATCCGGAAAAACAGGTATTGATGCAGCAGGATTTTCCACAGGCTCTGGCGCTGAGCCGCGGCCTTCAGGCTGTAACTGGCACGCTGCGATGGGTCGAGGGCGCTGATCAGGTCGTGGCCGCGCAAAAACTCCAGCAATTGCTCAAGCGCCGCGCCGTCCAGCGGCAGCCCTGGCTCGCGGTTGGCGGCACGCAGCACCTGCTCGGGATCACCCAGGGACCAATGACGCAGCAAGCGCATCGCCGCCGCGCCGAGTTTGAAATAACGTCCACGCACCGGATCGGCCAGGGTCCAGCACGGCGACCCGTCGAGGGCCGGGGCTGCCGCCGACAATTGCAAGTCTGCCCGCAGGCTCGGCAAGCTCATCTAAAGGCCCACGCTCTGACGCAACCCGGCCAGCGGTCGACGCAACAGGTACAGCGCCAGCGGCGCACGGTCACCGAAGACTTTCGCCGTGCCACGCAGGCCAATGCGCGGCGGTGCGCCGTCGAATGTCGCATCCAGTCGATAAGCCAGTTGCCCGCCAGCTGTTGGCTGCGCTTCATAGGCCGAACGTTCGAGCCTGGCCTGGTACCGCTGCAGTGGATCACTGTCGAGAAACAGTGCGACCTGCGCCCCCGGTTCCAGGGCAATCGCATCGCCCACGGCCAATTCGATGCGCAACTCGGCCTGATTCGGGTCGGCGAGTTCCATCAAGCGCTCGCCGGTCTGCACCGGTTTGCCGGTCCAGCGTTCAGCGTCGGCGAACACCGCGATGCCGTCTCGCTCGGCACGCACTTCGCTGCGTTTGAGCAGTTCACGGGCGTAATCCCGTTCGGCGCGTTTCTGCTCGACACGTGCGGCCAGCAGATCGATTTTCGAACTGGATTCGGCATCGGCGAAGGAGCGTTGGGAATTGGCCTTGAGTTCTGCTTCGGCAACGCCCAGGGCGCGCTCGGCCACATCGGCCTGCGCCTTGAGCGTAGTGCTTTCGAAGCGCAGCAGCAGATCACCGGTTTTCACCGTCTGGTTGGGTTTGACCAGGAACTCGGCGATCACCCCGTCCAGTGGCGCGGCGACCACCCGGCCGCCCAACGGGACGACTTCGGCCGGTGCCAACACCGATTGGCGCACCGGAATCAGCAACCCGAGCAACAACACGGCAACCAGCGCCACCTGACGCTTACGCGTCCAACGCAGTCGCCAGGGCTTGCGCGGTTGCAGCGCCAGCCAGGCGTGACTATAGGTGTCGCCCAGTTGCGACAACAACACCTGCTCGGCAGGGTTCCATGGCACATCCCGCGCCAGCCACAGCCCGCCGAAGATCTCGCCCTGATGATCAATCAGCGGCAGCCAGAACACTTGAGCGGCCGACAGACTTTGCCAATCGGCCTGAATCGATTCGCTGAGCAGATCGGGCGCGATCACCCGTGCCTGTTTCAGCACTTCGAGCTTGAACAACTGCGTGACCGCTTGCTCGACAAACGCCACGAACGGCGCATTCGGCTCCACCGCACTGACACCAGTCACCGCCTGCACCTTGCCGGCGATCAACAACGCGGCATGGCGGAAACTGAACAGCGCCTGACCGTCATTGACCAGGCTGTAGGCCAATTGAGCAGGATTGCGCGCGGCGCGGGTCTGGCGTTCGAGATCGAGAAACCTGGCAAATACCTGCTCGGCGCCACCCGTCACCGGCGCGTTCATTTCAGCTCCGCGAAACGCGCCGTCCCGCTCATGCCGGCCAACAGGCCGCTGGCGTTGGGCAGTGTCGCCACCAGCAGCAAGGTCTGGCTGCCTTCGTCGATCCGCGCGCCGAGGCGCTTGACCGTGGCATCCAGCGGCTGACCGGTTTCATCGGGAACAAAGCTGAACGTCTGGCCGGGCTTGAGCTTGCCCATCCAGCGTGACGGCACCAACAGGTGAATTTCCAGAGTGCGGTTATCGACAACGTCCAGCAAAGGCGCGCCAGCAGCAACGCTTTCGTAGCGCTTGACCTTGCGTTCGACGACCTGGCCATCGAACGGCGCAACCACGCTGCAGCGTTTGACCTGAACCTGATAAACCTGAGATTGCGCCTGGGTTTCGCTGACCTTGGCCTCGGCTCGCGCCACTTCAAAGCGCCCCACCGAATTCAACGCCGCCAGTTGCCGGTTATGGGCCAGTTCCTCACCGGCGCCACGATTGGCGGCCTGTGCCGCGTTGAGCTGAGCCTGATAAGCCGAACAGTCAAACCGCGCCAGGGTGTCGCCCTTTTTGAACGACTCGCCCTCACTGAACGGCAACTCGACAATCCGCCCGGACAACTCACTGGCGAGCACAGCCTGATCCCGGGCTCGCAACACACCACGGGCCTCACTGCTGGCTGACGCGTTACCGCCGACCGCGTTGCTTTCCAGCAACGGATCGTCTGGCGCAGGCGTTTGCGCCTGTACTACGCACGTTACAAAGGTTAATCCCGCAACCCAAATACGAAAACGCCGCATAACCGTAACTCCCTGACGGATGAGCGGAGTCTACGACAGCGGGGGGGCGCGTCAAGCAGATAGCCATCATTGGTTGGAAATGTAATGTTTCAAAAAGGACAAAATTTTCAGAGCGGTCGTTGATTTCCGAGCTCGATGAGTATCGGTAATAAATCCCACAAGAAATCAGGAACGACCATTCGATCAAAAACGAAATCGGCAATAGACACTTCATCCCCTACAAACGCAACGGCACATCTACCCTTTCCGCCGTAACAATCATTAATAGATGGGTCCAGGAATGGCTTGACCATCAACCAGACAAATGCACAAAACTGGCTTGCCGGCGCTGGGGATGTCCCTCCGAGTGATGCCTTGGTCAGTCAACGGTTGACGTCATCGCTAACTCGACTTAGGATCGTCTTACTGAACCCCGTACGCAGAGATTAAGTTCACTGGCAGTTGGTGGTGAAGAAACCGGCCTAGGCCGGTTTTTTCGTTTCTGAGGATTGAGTTTGTGCGTACCGCTTTCTTTGTTGATGGCTACAACGTGTTCTATGGATTGCTCGCGGGTACCCCATACAAATGGCTCAATCTGAAAGGCTTGCTGGGCCATGTCGCCCACATCGAGAACCCACAAAATTCACTCATCTCGGTTGATTACTTCACCTCATCTGTCAAACCAGAACTTGCCACTCGCGGCAGAGTGTCCAAAGAAGCTCAAGACACCTATGTGCGTGCTTTAAAAGCGACTAATGTTGCCGTTCACTATGGTCGCCATAAACTTGAGCCAGCTAAAGCACCTCGCTTCATTGACAGAAAGACCGCCGCCTCTCGCCAAGACAAGATCGACATCTGGAAGCTTGAAGAAAAAGAAACGGATGTCCACATCGCAATCAGCATGTATCGCACTGCGGCAAGGCAGGCCAAGCTCCATTTCCATGAGCAAATCGAACAGCTAGTCCTGGTATCCAGCGACACCGATATGACTCCAGCCCTGAGAGCAATTCGAGAAGATTTCCCAGACATAAGAGTTGGAGTCATTCTTCCTCATCGAGCCGAGTTAAACCGTCCATCACCAGGCTCTTTAAAGGAGCACTCACACTGGATGCGACGTGTCGTAACCTCAGAAGAGCTGCAGTCGCACCAGTTTCCAGTTCGTGTGGCTACTCATAAGGCACCCGCGATCAAGCCGGATTATTGGTAACGGCCCCTGCCACCGGATACACCGACTCCCATCCCCCACCCAACGCCTTGTACAACCCGACCATCGCCAACGACACCCCGGTCGAGCTCTCGACCCATTGCTGCTGGGTCGCCAGCAATTCGCCTTGCACGGTGAGGACGTTGACGAAATCCACCACCCCTTCGACGTATTGCTGTTGTGCGGTGCGCAGAGCGATCTGGTTTTGGCGTACGGCTTCGGCGAGGCTGTCGCGGCGCAATTGGCTGGCGTTGTAGGCGGTGAGTTGATTGTCGATTTCATGCCAGGCCCGCAGCACGGTTTGCTGGTAAGCCAGGGCCGCTTCCTGTTGTTGGGCTTCGCGCAGGTGCAACACGCCCCGCAGCCGACCGCCGTCGAACAGCGGCAGGCTCAATTGCGGACCGATGCCGAACGAGCGCGAGCCCCAGGAGCCGAAATCGCTCAGTTGCAGGGCCTGCGAACCGATGTTGCCCGACAGGGTGATGCGCGGATAGAAGTCGCCTTTGGCCACGCCGATATTGGCAGTAGCCGCATGCAGACGGGCTTCAGCCTCACGGATGTCGGGGCGGCGCTCGGCCAATTGCGAGGGCAAGCCGATGGCGACCTGGCGCGGGGTTTGCGGCATGGGAGCGTCTGTGGATAACTCGGCGGACAACGCTTGCGGCGGTTCGCCCATCAACAGGCTCAGCGCGTTGATCAGTTGCGACTGACGCTGCTCCAGCGCCGGTAAACGCGATTCGATGGCCGCGACTTGCGCGGCGGCTTCGGCGACGTCCAGATCCGTCGCCACACCGTCAGCCAGGCGCAGTTGCGAGAGTTTCAAACTATGCCGGGCGACGTCGAGGTTCTGCTCGGTGACAGCCCGGGTGCTTTGCACACCGCGCAGTTGAATGTAGTCCTGAGCCGTTTCGGCGAGCACCGACAACAGCACGCCGCGACGATCGTTTTCCGCCACCTCCAGGGTGGCATCGGCAGCTTCGGTTTCGCGGCGTACACGACCCCAGAAATCCAGTTCCCAGGAAGCGGAAAAGCCTGCATCCCACAGGTTGTACGCCGAGTCGCCGTTATTGCCCGACGGATCGTTCAGGCCTTCACCGCTGTTGCGTTTGCGCCCGTAGCTGCCGGTGGCGGCGGTGTTGGGATAGCGCTCGGCGGTGATTACCTGGCGCGCGGCGCGGCTTTGTTGCAAGCGGCTGCTGGCGAGTTTCAAATCGAGGTTGTCGGTCAGGGCGCGCTGGGTCAGAGCCGAGAGTTTCGGATCGTGGAACACTTCCCACCAGCGTTCGTCCATCTCGTTGGGAACGACCTGACTGGCGGCGGCTTTGGCCGGTTTCGACCATTGGGCGACTTGCTGTGCCTGAGGGCGCTGGAAGTCCGGTCCGACGGTGCAGGCACTCAACGAAAGCAGGTTCAACACAATAGCGACAGAACGAATGCTAGCTCTGTGGCGAGGGGGCTTGCCCCCGTTGGGCCGCGCAGCGGACCCGAAATTTGCGAGCGCTGCGCACTCGAACGGGGGCAAGCCCCCTCGCCACAGGGATGTGCGATTAGCGAAGTTCATCGTTGTGCGACCTCATGCTCATCGGCCGTAGCGCTGGCAGTATCAATACTCGCCTCCACCGACATCCCCACCCGCAACCGCTCAGCCAATGGCTGGCCTGGATCGAGGATGATTTTCACCGGAATCCGTTGCACAACCTTGGTGAAATTGCCGGTGGCGTTGTCCGGTTTGACTGACGCGAAGGTCACGCCGGTGGCCGGTGCGATGCTCTCGACGCGTCCCTGCAGGGCTTCGCCACCAAGGCTGTCAACATGCACCTGCACGTTCTGCCCCGGCTGTACGTCGGTCAGTTGGGTTTCCTGAAAATTGGCAACCACATACGCCCGCTCCAACGGCACCACGGCCAGAATCTTGCTGCCCGGTGTGACATAGGCGCCGACCCGCACCGCGCGCTCGCCGACCATGCCGTCCTGGGGGGCAACGATGCGCGTATAGGACAGTTCATAGCTGGCCATTTCCAGCGCCGCTTGCGCTCGTTTCAGCCCACCTTCGGCGGCATCGCGCCGGGCGGTCAGGATCTCCACTTGTTTGCGTTCCGCCGCCAGCACCGCTGTGGCATTGGCCAACCGAGCGGTGGCCTGATCGATGCGCGTGCGCGCCTGCTGGGCATTCTGCACGGTGCCGGCGCCCACCCCGGCGAGGTGGTTGTAGCGGTTCAGTTCATGCTTGGCGAAAGCCATCTCCGCCTTCGCCGAAACCACCGTAGCCTGGGCCTGAGCGATCACCGACGTCTGGCGTTCCAGGGTCGCCCGGGCGTTTTGCAGCTGCGCCTTGGCCACCAGGGTTTGCGCGTCGGCGGCCTCAGCGGCAGCGCGCAGGTCGCGGTCGTCGATCAACGCCAGCAGTTGCCCGGCCTTGACCTGTTGGTTGTCCTCCACCAGCACTTCCTTGATGAATCCCGCCACACGCGGCGCCACCAGGGTGAAGTCCGCCGAGACGAAGGCATCATTAGTGCTTTGCTGTGTACGCTTGCCGAACAAACCCGGCGCCACCAGGTAAATCAACACGCCGACCACCATCGCTGCGGCAACGCCGACAGCGACTTTTTGCTTTGATTGAGTCGTCATAAAAACCTTCTGTTCCAGTGAAGCGTTCAAGTTGGCGCGCGCGGTGGATAAATCCGCGTCGGCAGCCAGAAAATCAGCAGGATCAGCGCCACTGCGACGCCGGCCATGCACTGATAAAGATCGGAAGAAGTCAGCACCACAGCCTGCTGATGCAGACGGTGAGCGAGGTTCGCGCTGGCGCTATCAACCAGAGGCGAGTTACCAAGGTTGTCCACCAGCATGCTCGAGTGGAAATGCAGCCTTGCGGTGGTCAGCGCGTCGATGACCCCGGTGGCGATCACCGCCGCCAGGCCTTTGACCGTGTTGAACCAGGCCGAAGCGAACGGTCCTTCCATCGGAGTAATGCTGCCGGTGGAGAGCATCAATAGCGGCAGCACGGCCATGGGTTGACCGAAAATCTGCAGCCATTGCAGGACATAGAAATCGTCACGAATCCACGCCGACGTCAGCTGCGAGCCGCCGAGGCAAGACAGCGCCAGCATGCTCAGGCCTATCCCCAGCACCCAGCGGCAATCGACCCAACGCAGGTTGCACAGCGCCGCCACCAACGGCAGCGCGATCAACTGTGGCAACGCCGCCAACAGCATGATTGGCGCCGTCTGCAGCGGGCGATAACCCTGGACCTGAGCCAGGTAACTGGAGGGAATGATGACCACCGCGAGCAACACCACCAGCACGCCGGCCAGGGTCATCAACGCGAACGACAGGTTGCGGATGCCGAGCATCTGCAATTTGAAGAACGGAATCGGTTGCGACCACTCGTTGATCAGGAACAGCACCAGCAGTAGCAGCCCGCCGCCGAGCAGTGCGCAGATCAGACTCGACTCGAACCAGTCCAGCCGATTGCCTTGCAGGATGCCGATCACCAACATGCAGATCGCCGCAAACCCCAGTAGCAAGCCACGCCAGTTGAATGACTTGAAGCGTTCCAGACGCAGCGGATCCTGAGGTAGACCGTAAGCCACCGCCGCCATGGCAATCAGACACGGCACGACGATTTGCCAGAAGGTCCATTGCCAGCCGACGTACTCGGTCCACAACCCGGCCAGCGGCGTACCGAGACCAGGGCCGAAGGTTGCCGTCAGGGCATAACCGGCCAGACCATAGAGCTTCACGTTGGCCGGCAGGAACCGCAGCGCAACGGTCATCAGCATCGGCGGCAACGCACCACCGGCCAGGCCCTGCAGGGTGCGCATGACCAGCAGGCTTTCATAATTCGGGGCAAACGGGCACAGCACGCCCAACAGAGTGAAGACACTGATGGCGCACAAGGTGAAGCGCCGCAACGAGAACGTCACCGAACACCAAGGAGCAAACGCCATGGCGGCCACCGAGGTCGCGGTGTAGCTGGCGACCAGCCAGGTGCCTTCGTCGTAGCCGATGGCCAACGCACCGCGAATGTCGGCCAGGGCGACCTTGGTCACCATCTCGTTCAGGCCTGACACCAACACCACCAGTAACACGCCCACCAGGCCGATGATGATTCGCGGGCCGAAGACCGGTGGTGCGACGGCGGTCGCTGGAGTAGTCGCAGCGAGAGGCGCCGTGACCGTGAGGGAAGTCATGTACTGCACGCTCCGGAAGGGGGATACCGAAGCATTTTAGGAAGCGCGGGGGCTTACGAAAATTGACTTATTGGCAGCTTATAAGTGCACTACACGCAATGGTTAAAGGCTGCGATCCCTTGATCTTCAAACCGGCTGTGCCGCCAGCCAGGTCTCGTCGCAACAAGCCTTGAGCGTTTCGCGCATCCAGCGGTGCGCCGGGTCTTTGTCGAAGCGCGGGTGCCAGGCCTGGGTCAGCATGAGGGTAGGTAGCGGAATCGGCAGGGTGAACGAGCGCAGCTTCAAGCCCAGGCGCCGCACACTCAGCAATGCTTCTTTGGGCACCGGCAGGATCAGGTCGGAATCCGGCAAGGCGAACATCGCCGCATGGAAACTCGGCGCAATCACCGCCACCCGCCGCTCCAGCCCCAAGGCGTTGAGCGCCGTGTCGATCGGCCCACGGGCGATCCCGCGACGGGACATGCTGATATGGGAAAAGCCGGCGTAACGCTCGGCGGTGATCTCGTCGTCGAACAGCGGATGGTCTTCGCGCACCAACCCGACAAAGTGGGTGGAGAACAGGTTTTGCACCTTCACTTCCGGCATCAGCGGTCGATTGTTGCTGACGCTCAGATCGATGCGCCCTTCGCGCAAGGCTTCATCATCCCCATCGCCCTCGGGAACAAAGCGCAGTTCGCAATGCGGGGCCTGGCGTTCCATCGTGTCGAACAGCTTGCCACCGTAGACACCCACAAAAAAATCATTCGCGCGAATACTGAACCGCCGGCGCAAACTGCCCAGGTCCACGTCATCGGCGGATCGGAACAGTAAAGCAGCCTGCTCCACCAGGTCCCGCACTTGCTCGCGCAACTCCAGCGCCTTGGGTGTCGGCACCAGGCCACGGCCGGCGCGTACCAGAATCGGATCGCCGATGGCCTCGCGAATCCGCGTCAGCGTCCGGCTCATCGCCGCCGGGCTGAGGTTCATCCGTCGCGCAGCGCCCACCACACTGCCCTCGTCGAGCAAGGCGTCGAGGGCGACCAACAGGTTCATGTCCGGGAGTTGCATGCTGAGCACTCATGGTTGGTCTGGATTAATTCAGACGCAATGCTAGCAGATCAAAAGATCACCGCTGCATCCCCCAACGCTTCACCGTCACCCGCTCCAACGTATCAAACACCAGATTCTCCACCAGCAACCCAATCAGAATCACCACCGCCAACCCGGCAAACACCTTGTCGGTGTACAGCTCATTACGGTTCTGGAAGATGTACCACCCCAACCCACCCTTGCCGCTGGTGGCGCCAAATACCAGTTCAGCGGCGATCAGCGTGCGCCAGGCGAACGCCCAGCCGATTTTCAAACCGGCGAGGATCGACGGCAACGCGGCCGGGATCAGGATGAACAACACGAAACGCATGCCCTTGAGGCCGTAATTGCGCCCCGCCATGCGCAGGGTTTCCGAAACGCCAAGGAACCCGGCATAGGTGTTCAAGGCCAACGCCCAGAGCACCGAATGCACCAGTACAAAAATCAGACTGTTCTGCCCCAGCCCGAACCACAGCAGCGCCAGCGGCAACAGCGCAATCGCCGGCAACGGGTTGAACATCGAGGTCAGCGTGCTCAGCAGATCGCGACCCAATTGCGTCGACACTGCCAGCGTGGTCAGGGCAAACGCCAGCACAATCCCGATCAGGTAGCCCTTCAACAACACCACCAGCGAAATCCACACCTTGCCCAACAACTCACCGCTGAGCAGGCCGTCGTACAGCGCGCTGGCGGTTTGCAGAAAACCTGGCAGCAGCAGGTCGTTATTCTGGTAACGGGCAACGGCTTCCCAGAGCAGCGCGAGCACAATCAGGATCAGGCTTTTACGCAACCAGCCCTGTTGCCAGAGACGCTGACCGAGGGGTAACTCACGCTCCAGCGGGACGCTCGTCAGCGGCTGCAAAACGGTTTCGTACTCTTTACGCGCGGATGATAACGGGCTCATCGGGCACTCCTTTCAATGGCTCAATAAGCGATGCGAATATCGGCGAAATCCAGCGCGCGCTCGGTTTCCGGTGACTGGCCTTCATCGAACAACAGCCGATGAATCCGCCGCGCCGATTCCTGGAACGCCACACCGCCGAGGCTGTGCAAATCGTATTGATGGCTGTGGACTTCGGCTCGTACCCGCCCCGGATGAGGCGACAGCAGCAGAATCCGGTTGCCCACCACCAACGCCTCTTCGATGGAGTGAGTGACGAACAGCAGCGTGAAACGCACCTCTTCCCAGAGCAGCAGCAACTCTTCCTGCATCTTGCGCCGGGTCAGCGCATCGAGGGCGGCGAAGGGTTCATCCATCAACAGGATTTTTGGTTGCATCGCCAACGCCCGGGCAATCGCCACCCGAGCTTTCATGCCGCCAGACAGGGTATGCGGATAGGCATCGGCAAACGCCGCCAGACCGACCTTGTCCAG
The DNA here is from genome assembly GCF_058798795.1 of Pseudomonas sp. GW822-FHT07A10. Lineage (NCBI taxonomy): Bacteria > Pseudomonadati > Pseudomonadota > Gammaproteobacteria > Pseudomonadales > Pseudomonadaceae > Pseudomonas > Pseudomonas sp. GW822-FHT07A10. Next base: position 32,040 of record NZ_JBXAKV010000008.1, on the reverse strand, counting down.
ATAGTGCAGCGCCCGCTCTTCAGCCTCTTTACGCTTGAGGGTTTTGGAAGCGAGCAGCGGAAACATCACGTTCTGTTTGACGGTTTTCCACGGCGGCAGCTGATCGAACTCCTGGAACACCACGATCCGGTCCGGCCCCGGCGCATCGACCCGCTGGCCTTGCAGGCGAATCTCGCCCTCACAGGGCGGGATGAACCCGGCGACCGCCTTGAGCAACGTCGATTTGCCGCAGCCGGACGGACCGAGCAACACAAAGCGGTCCGCCGGATCGATCTCGAAACTGACCTGATGGGTCGCTCGAACCACACGCGCAGGCGTGCGGTATTCCAGGCTGACCTGGTCGACCGACAGCAGCGCTTGCGCGGCCACGATCGGATTGCTGGCCGTGTGGCCTTGCAAGGGGGCGTTCATGTCGATCAGCTCCCTTGCAGCGGCTTGGCATCCTGGAAGAAGTAATCCTTCCACGAATCCGGTTTGTTTTTGATCGCGCCGACGCGGTAGAGGAACTCGGCCAGTGGGTAAGTGTTTTTCGGCGTGACGGTAAATTCGAACTGCGGGTTGTCGATGATTTTCAGCAACGCCGCGCGATCGATTTTTGCCTTGGTGACGCGGATGTAAGTGTCGGCCGCCGCACCTTTATCGTTCTGCGCAAACTCGGCCGCTTCAGTCAGCGCCGCGATGAAGGCTTTATAGGTTTTCGGGTTTTCGTTGCGGAACTTCTCGGTGGCGAACAACACGGTCGGCGAGTTCGGGCCGAGCAGGTCATAGGTGTTCAGCACCACGTGCACGCTGGGGTTTTCCAGCGCCTGATCCTGGAAGGGCGGGTTGGAGAAGTGCCCGGTCAACTCGGTGCCGCCAGCGATCAGTGCCGCAGTGGCATCCGGGTGCGGAACGGCGATGGTGTACTTGTCGAGGCGATTGAACTCTTTGTCGCCCCATTGCTTGGCCGCTGCGTATTGCAGGAAGCGCGACTGCACCGACACCCCGACCGCCGGCACCGCAATGCGGTCCTTTTCGGTGAAGTCAGCGATGGTTTTGACCTTTGGATTATTACTCACCAGGTAGTAAGGAAAGTTGCCCAGGGAAGCCACGGCCTTGACGTTCTGTTTGCCGTGAGTGCGGTCCCAGATGGTCAGCAGCGGCCCGACGCCGGCACCGGCAATGTCGATGGAGCCGGAGAGCAACGCATCGTTGACCGCCGAGCCGCCGGAGAGCTGGGTCCAGTCGACCTTGATGTCGATGCCTTCCTGCTTGCCGTATTTCTCGATCAGGTTCTGATCGCGCACCACGTTGAGCAGCAGATAAACGATGCCGAATTGTTCGGCGATACGAATTTCACCCTCGGCGTGGGCCACGGTCGGCGCCACCAGGCTGCCGGCGAGCAGGCTGAAACCCAGGCCGATAGCGGCGGCCAACGGTGCAAATGGAAGACGTTTGGACATGAGGGTTCTCCGAAATCAGAAAGGCGCGTCGCCCTGGATGGTGGTGCGATACAACTTGCGGCGCAGATGGCTGGGGCATCCGGCGGCGAGGTGAATCAGCGAGCGGTTGTCCCAGAACACCAGGTCGTGGGCCTGCCATTGATGGCGGTAAATGTTTTGCGGCAACACGCTGTGGGCGTAGAGCTCGTCGAGCAATTGTTTGCTCTCGTCTTCCGGCAAACCGACGATGCGGGTGGTGAAGCCCTCGCTGACGAACAACGCCTTGCGACCGTTTTCCGGGTGGGTGCGGACGATCGGATGAACAACTTCAGCGACCTGAGCCAGTTGCTCCGGCGTCAGGGTCGGACGCCAGTTGCCCTCGAATTTGCTCTCGCTGTAGCGCGCCGTGTAGGAATGCGCGGCCGAACGACCTTCGACGGCTTTACGCAGCGCCTCGGGCAGGCTGTCCCAGGCTTTGTGCATGTCGGCGAACAGCGTGTCGCCGCCTTCGGAGGGCAGCTCCTGGGCATGCAGCATCGAGCCCAGGCTCGGCAGTTCTTTATAAGAGAGATCGGAGTGCCAGAACTTGCCGGCATCACCGAGGCCGATGGATTGGCCGTTTTCGATGATGTTGGAAACGATGAGGATTTCCGGATGCCCGGCCAGCAGGAATTGCTTGAGCACGTGGATCTGCAACACGCCGAAACGGCGGCTGAAGGCGATCTGCTGTTCGGGGGTTATGCGCTGGTCGCGGAACACCACCACATGATGATCCAGGTGCGCACGGTGGATTCGGGAGAAGTCCTGGTCATTGATTGGGCGGGACAAATCCAGGCCGATGATTTCGGCACCGACGGCACCGCTGAACGGGCGGATTTCGAAGGCTTGCGACGCGAGGGTAGCGGCGCTTGTTGGCTCAGGCTTTGGGGAAAAAGAGACAGCTGGCATAAAAATCACTCCCACGCACGGCGCGCTCAAGGGCGCGCGTCGATCAGAAACTCACGGAGGTCCCGTGTTGGTTCGTGTCGTGCGGCGCGCCGATTGGTCGGCAGGTACGCAGGGAAGTGACTTTATAGGTATAAGAATTTAAATTTAAATACCGTTAGCGAATAACGATATGGCTTTTGAAGTGTGGTGTCTTTGAGGACGCTTTCGCGGGCAAGCCTCGCTCCTACAGAAGCCCCGCGTCCTGTAGGAGCGAGGTTTGCCCGCGAAGAGGCCATCAGCCTCACCCGAAAACTACCGCTCGTGCAACGCCTCGGCGCGAGCCCGGATAATCGGCTTGAGCAAATAACTGAGTATGGTCTTCTTGCCGGTAATGATATCCACCGACGCCACCATCCCAGGAATGATCAGCAACGGCTTCTCATCCGTCCCGAGGTGGCTGCGCTCGGTGCGCAGTTTGATGATGTAGTACGTGGTCTTCTTGTCTTCGTCGGTGATGGTGTCGGCACCGATCTGCTCCAGCTTGGCTTTCAGCCCGCCATAAATGGTGTAGTCGTAAGCCGTGAACTTCACCGTAGCCTCTTGCCCCGGATGCAGGAAGGCGATGTCTTGCGGGCGAATCTTGGCTTCCACCAGCAAGGTATCGTCCAGCGGCACGATTTCCACCAGGTCGCTGCCCGGCTGAATCACACCACCGATGGTGTTCACCAGCAACTTGTTGACGATGCCCCGTACCGGCGATGTCACCAGCGTTCGGCTGACCCGGTCTTCCAGCGCTTTGCCGGTCGCCTGGGCCTTGTTCAGGTCGGTGCGTGCTTCGTTGAGTTGAGTCAGGGCTTCGCTGCGGAATTTACCGCGAGTCTCATCGATCTTGCGCTGCACTTCCTTGATCGCCGATTCGGCGCGAGGGATCGCCAGGGTGGTGGCGTCCAGTTGGCCGCGGGTTTCGACCTCGGCACGCTTGAGTCGCAAAACCTCAACCGGGGACACCGCGCCCTGAGCCACCAACGGCTCGGACATGGCGATTTCCTGACGCTGCAAGGACAGGCCGCTGCGGTATTGGGCCTGTTTGGAGGTGAACTCACGCAGCTCCTGCTGCTTCTGGATCAACTGTTCCTGCAAGCCACCGATCTCATCGTGCAATTGCTGACGACGACTGATGTACAACGACTGTTCGCTGGCGGCCTGGCCGGGTACGGCTTTGAGCACATCGGCGGGAAAATTCAACGGACGGTCATCGACCTCGGCGCTCAAGCGCTCCACACGCAACAGCATCGACAGCCGATCGGCCTCGGTTTCGCCAACATTGGAGGCGAACCGCGTGTCGTCCAGACGTATCAGCGGCGCACCAGCCTCGACGATTTGCCCTTCCTTGACGAACAGTTCGGAAACGATGCCGCCCTCAAGGTTCTGGATTTTCTGGATCTTCGACGACGGAATCGCCTTGCCGTCGCCCTTGGTGACTTCATCGATCACCGCAAAATTGGCCCACAGCATCAGGAACACGAAGAAGCCGATGATCGCCCAGATCGTCAACCGCACCACGCGCGGGGCGTCCTCGATCAGCGCTTTGTTGACCTCGGGAAGGGGTTGGCCTTGCAGCGACGCGGAGCCTTTGAAGTAGCGGCGGATGGATTCTTTGACCCCGGACTTAAGCAACACTGATCTGCCCCTTTTTCAACGCTTCCATCACGGCGGCTTTCGGACCATCGGCGAGAATCTGCCCGCGGTCGATCACCAGCAGGCGATCCACCAGCGACAACAGCGAAGCCCGGTGCGTCACCAGCACCACGGTCTTGTTTTCCACCACGGCAGCGAGGCGTTGTTTCAGGCGCTCTTCGCCAGTGTTGTCCATGGCGCTGGTGGGTTCGTCCAGCAACAGGATCGGCGGGTTGAGCAGCAACGCTCGGGCCAGGGCGACATTCTGGCGCTGACCGCCGGACAGGTTCTGCCCACGCTCACCTACTTGCAGTTCATAACCTTGCGGGTGCAGGCGGGCGAACTCATGGACGCCGGCCAGCTCCGCGGCTTGCAGCACCAATTCGTCTTCGACATAGCGCGCGCCCGACACCAGGTTGTCGCGCAACGTACCGGCGAGCAATTGGATGTCCTGGGGCACGTAGCCAATGTTGTGGCGCAGTTCGCTGACGTCGATCTGGCGGATATCCACACCATCCACCAGCAACGCGCCGTCGTCCGGCTGATAGAGGCCCACCAGCAGTTTGGCCAGGGAGCTTTTGCCCGAGCCGCTGCGACCGATGATGCCGATCTTCTCGCCTGGCTTGATGATCAGGTTGATGCCCTTCAGCGCGGGGTTCTGTTGATTCGGATAGGTGAAGGTCAGCTGACGGCATTCAATGGCGCCTTGCAGGACCTTGCGGCTCAGCGGGCGCTCGTCGAAATTGCGCTCCTGGGGCAACTCCATCATCTGATCGACCGAGGTCATGGTCACGCGGGCTTGCTGGTAGCGGGTCAGCAGACCGGACAGCGAGGCCAGCGGGCTGAGGGCGCGACCGCTGAGCATGTAACAGGCGATCAAACCGCCCATGCTCAGGTTGCCGGCAATGATCTGGTACACGCCGAAGACGATCATGATCACCCCGGCCAATTGCTGAATCAGCAAGGTGATGTTCATCGCCAGACCGGACAGCATTTTCACCCGCAGCTCAAGGCGGCTGAGGGTGCCGATAGTCTGTTCCCACTGATATTGGCGTTCGCTTTCAGCGTTGTTGACCTTGACCGCATCAAGACCGGCAAGGGTTTCGATCAGGCTCGACTGGCGCTCGGCGCCCAGGGCCATGGTTCGCTCCATGGTCGCCACCAGCGGCTTCTGCAAGGCATAACCGATCAGCAGCGCAATCGGGAACGCCAGCACCGGAATCCACACCAGATGCCCGCCGAGGATCGCGATGACCAGGAAGATCAACAGCGTAAATGGCAGGTCGATCAGGCTGGTGAGGGTCAGCGACGCGAGGAAGTCGCGCAGGCTCTGAAATTCATGGATGTTCTGGGCGAAGCTGCCGACCCGCGCCGGGCGGTACTTCATGGCCATGCCGACGATGCGCTCAAACAGCGTCGCTGAAATGATCAGGTCGGTTTTCTTGCCGGCCAGGTCCAGGCACAGACTGCGCAGGCTCTTGAGAATCAGGTCGAACACATAAGCGCCGGTGATGCCGATGGCCAGCACCCAAAGGGTCGATTCGGCCTGGTTCGGCACCACGCGGTCATAGACATTCATCACGAACAGCGGCGCGGCCATGGCGATGATATTGATCAGCAGACTGGCAGCGATGGCGTCGACGTACAGCCAGCGCGAACGCTTGAGGGTGTCGCGAAACCACGAACGCGCGCGGGGGATCAGCGTGCCGTGATTGACGTCGAATTTGTGCTGGGGTTGGGCGAAGAACACTTTGCCGATGTAGTCGTCGGCGAGCAGTTCACGACTGACGCAGACTTCGCCACCATCGCTTTCACTGAGCAGCAAGCGGGCCTGGTCTTCACCGTGCCAGCCGAGCAGCACCGCACTGCGTCCGTCCTTGAGCAGCAACAGCGCCGGCATGGCGATTGCCGGAATCTGCTCCAGTTTGCGTTGCAGCACCCGCCCTTGCAGCCCGGCGCGAGCGGCTGCACGAGGCAGCAGTTCGACGCTCAGGCGCTGTTTGGGCAACGGCAGGCCGGTGGTCAGCATCGCCGCGCTGGCCGGCTTCTGGTGCAAAGTGCAGAGGGCTAGCAGGCCGTCCAGTAACGGATCGTCATGCAGCGCGCGTGGATCATGAATGAGTTGAACTCGACTGACTTCTGATTCCACGCTCGACACTCTTGGCTAGCTAACAGTTGAAATGGGGCAGGACTCAATTCATCCCAGGCAGCTGGACCTTGGGCTTCACGTCATTCTGCACAACGGATGCCAACGGTGCGACCACGCCCTGACTTTTGAGCAATTCGCCCATGGTCGCCTTGATTCGGTACTGAGTAAATAACTGAATGTTTTTGATCTCGACCAGCCGACGGGAAGCGGTGAACAGCTCGTTTTCACTGTCGAGCAAGTCAAGCAGCGTCCGTTCGCCGAGGCTGAATTGCTTCTGATACGCGCCGCGCACGCTGGCGCTGCGATCGACATATTGCTGGGCGATCGGCACCTGGGCGTTGGCGTTGTTCAAGGCATTCCAGGCCAGGCCCAGTTCTTCATTCAACACACGCAGGGCGTTGTTGCGGATATCCAGCGCCTGGTTCGACAGGTAGGACTTGGATTCCAGATCGGCCTTGTTGCTGCCACCGGCGAACAAATTGAAGCGCATGCGCAGCATGGCCTGCCATTCGTTGTTGTGACCGTTCTGACCATCGAGGTCGTTGTCGGCGGTGCGACCCAGCTCGGCATCGAAGCGCGGGTAGAAGCTCGACTTGGCGGCTTCGTACTGTTTCTCGGCAGCAGCGATATCCGATTCGGCGGAACGCAGGATCGGGCTGTTTTCCAGCATCTGCGCCCGGGCTTCATTCAGGTTGGCCGGCAACAGCGCCATAAAATCGGCAGGCCGCTCCAGTTGATCGGGCATTTGGCCGACGGCACTGAGGAAGTTGGTCTGGGCGTCTGCCAGGTTGGTCTGCTCGGTGATCAGGTTGTTGCGGGCCTGGGCCATACGCGCTTCGGCCTGATCGAGGTCGGCGCCGCTGCCCACGCCGCGCTGGGTACGCAATTTGATCTGGTCAAAAATCCGTTCGTGGTTTTTCAGGTTGTCTTCGGCCAGGCGCACGAACTCGCGGCGGGTCAGCACATCGAGATAAACCTGAGCCACGGTCAACGCGGTGCGTTCCGAGGTGCCCATCAAGGAATAAGCACGGGAATTAACGGTGGCTTGTTGACGCCCCACTTCGCTGGACGTCGCAAAACCGTCAAAAACCATCTGCGACAGACGTAAACTTGACTCGCTACGGTTCAGCGTTTCCCAGTGGTTGCTGCCGCCAGCGGCACGGGTGGTGACGCTGTCGGTGCCTTCGCGACCATAACCGCCCAGCAGATCGACCCGTGGCAGGTATCCACCTTTTGCAGCCTTTAATTGATAATCCGCGGCCAGCCGACTATTGACCCCTGCCTGGATTTCCGGATGGACATCCAGTGCCTGTTGCATGGCCTGCGGAAGGGTTTGCGCCTGAACAACGCTGGCGGCAAAGGCGAAGGGTAGAACCTTGAACAGGTGCAAACGCATAGTTGGAATTTCCCGGGACTTCTTGTCTTGAATCACTGCAGAACATGGCGCTGCATCGCATGGTGGCAACCGGAATGACCGTATGTCGGAAAGTTCAAAATCGGAACTGGATCACACGCTGTAGGACAGGTCGCCGCATAAATATCAATGTGACATTACTTGGACGATTGTTTAGGATGGCTCCCATAAGGTCAATAGTTTGGCATAAAGTTAATTTCGAAAAAATATAGCCAAATTATTGACGATTCGCGCGTCAAAGTTATGCATCGAATTTTGTAAGAACGTCCAGCCCCGATCGGCGAACACGCCCGAGCGGTTCATGGAAGTCAACTGAACGTGACACCCGGAGAGTCTTCAATGAGCAGTGTTGTTGCCATCGTCAAAAGCATTGTTGGTCAGGTTTTCGCGGTGTCCCCAGAGGGCATCCGCCGCGTACTCGTTGAAGGCGACCGGTTGTTTGTGGGCGACCAGGTGGACACCGGTGCCGCCGGCGCCATTACCCTTGAACTGGCTGACGGCCGGACCCTGGACCTGGGCCGCGACACTCAGTGGAGTGGCAGCAATCCGGACTCCAGCACCGACCTTGCGCAAGCCACCGCACAAGCGGCGCCATCGGTTGACGAACTGCAGCAAGCCATCGCTGCCGGAGCCGACCCGACCACCGCGCTTGAAGCCACTGCTGCCGGCCCGACCGCCGCGAGCGCGGGCGGCGCTGCCGGTGGCGGCCACAGCTTCGTGGCTCTGGAGGCAACCGCTGCCCGGGTCGATCCGACCATTGGCTTCCCGACCGCAGGCCTCGCCACTGCGGCTTCGGCAACACAAAACACCACCGGTGGTCAGACGGCCGATACCAGCACCAACGCCCTGCGCGAATCAACGCTGAGCCTGAGTGCCACGCCGACCATCACAGAGGCCGGTGGCGTGCTGGTTTACACCGCGACCCTGACTCAGGCACCGCTGACCGACCTGACCATCACCCTGTCCAATGGCGCGGTGATCGTGATCACAGCCGGCCAGACCACCGGTACCGTCAACGTTCCGCTGGCGCCGAACGACACTGTTTATAACGATCCGACCCAGATCGACGTGACCGTCACTGGTACCACGGGCGGCAGCGGTATCGTGGTCACCCCGCCGACCACTCCGGCCGTGACCCAGGTCACCGACACCATCGACACCACCACTGTCACGCTGACAGCGGGCCCAAGCGTCACCGAAGGTGGCCAGATCACCTACACCGCCACCCTGACCAATCCGGCGCAGACGCCGGTTACCGTGACCCTGTCCAACGGTTCAACCATTACCATCGCCGCTGGAAACACCACCGGCAGCGTGGACGTGCCGACGCCGGCCAATGACGTCTACAACAACGGCAGCACCGTCAGCACCACCATCACCGGCGCTACCGGCGGCAACTTCGAGAACCTGGTGCCGAACCCGACACCTGCCGTCACCACCATTACCGATTCCGTCGACACCACCACCGTCACCCTGACGGCTGGCTCGACTGTCACCGAAGGCGGTCAGATCACCTACACCGCGACCCTGACCAATCCGGCGCAGACGCCGGTTACCGTGACCCTGTCCAACGGTTCGACCATCACCATCGCTGCTGGCGACACCTCCGGCAGTGTCAACGTTCCGACACCGGCCAACGACGTCTACAACAACGGCAGTACCGTCAGCACCACCATCACCGGCACTACCGGCGGCAACTTCGAAAACCTGGTGCCGAACCCGACCCCGGCCGTCACCACCATTACCGATTCCGTCGACAATACCGGCCTGACCCTGACCGCCACCGGCAGCGTTACTGAAGGTGGCCAGATCACCTACACCGCCACATTGACCAACCCGGCGCAGACGCCGGTCACCGTCACCCTGTCCAACGGTTCGACCATCACCATCGAAGCCGGAAAAACCACCGGTTCCGTGAATGTCGAAACCCCGGCCAATGACGTTTACAACAACGGCAGCACCGTCAGCACCACGATCACCGGTGCGACCGGCGGCAACTTCGAAAACCTCGTACCGAGCACCACGCCGGCCGTCACCACCATCACCGACTCGATCGACAACACCGGCCTGAGCCTCAGCGCCACCGGCACCGTCACTGAAGGCGGCCAGATCACCTACACCGCCACATTGACCAACCCGGCCGGCACGCCGATGACCGTGACCTTGAGCAATGGCTCGGTCATTACCATCGAAGCGGGCAAGACCACCGGCAGCGTGACGGTCGACACCCCGGCCAATGACGTCTACAACAACGGCAGCACCGTCAGTACCACCATCACCGGCGCTACCGGCGGCAACTTCGAAAACCTGGTGCCGAACCCGACCCCGGCCGTTACCACCATTACCGATTCCGTCGACAATACCGGCCTGACCCTGACCGCCACCGGCAGCGTTACTGAAGGTGGCCAGATCACCTACACCGCCACTTTGACCAACCCGGCGCAGACGCCGGTCACCGTCACCCTGTCCAACGGTTCGACCATCACCATCGAAGCCGGAAAAACCACCGGTTCCGTGAATGTCGAAACCCCGGCCAATGACGTCTACAACAACGGCAGTACCGTCAGCACCACCATCACCGGCGCTACCGGCGGCAACTTCGAGAACCTCGTACCGAGCACCACGCCGGCCGTCACCACCATTACCGACTCGATCGACAACACCGGCCTGAGCCTCAGCGCCACCGGCACCGTCACTGAAGGCGGCCAGATCACCTACACCGCCACATTGACCAACCCGGCCGGCACGCCGATGACCGTGACCTTGAGCAATGGCTCGGTCATTACCATCGAAGCGGGCAAGACCACCGGCAGCGTGACGGTCGACACCCCGGCCAATGACGTCTACAACAACGGCAGCACCGTCAGTACCACCATCACCGGCGCTACCGGCGGCAACTTCGAAAACCTGGTGCCGAACCCGACCCCGGCCGTTACCACCATTACCGACTCGATCGACAACACCGGTCTGAGCCTCAGCGCCACCGGCACCGTCACTGAAGGCGGCCAGATCACCTACACCGCCACCCTGACCAACCCGGCCGGCACGCCAATGACCGTGACCTTGAGCAATGGCTCGGTCATTACCATCGAAGCGGGCAAGACCACCGGCAGCGTGACGGTCGAAACCCCGGTCAATGACGTCTACAACAACGGCAGCACTGTCAGCACCACCATCACCGGCACCACCGGCGGCAATTTCGAGCAACTGACCCCGAGCACCGAGCCAGCGCTCACCACCATCACCGACTCGAAAGACGACACCGGCCTGAGCCTGTCGGCGTCCGCCGAAGTGGCCGAAGGTGGTCAGATTCTGTACACCGCGACCCTGACCAATCCGGCTGGCACGCCGGTCACCGTGACCTTGAGCAACGGTGCCGTGATCACCATCGCCGCTGGCGCGACCACCGGCAGCGTGAGCGTCACCGCCCCTGCCGATGACGTTTATAAAGATGCCGGCCAGGTCGAAGTGACGATCAAGGATGCGGCGGGTGGCAATTTCGAGAATCTGGTGACTGACTCGACGGCCGCTGTCACCAGCGTGACCGATACCATTGATACCAGCACTGTATCGCTGACTGCTACCGCGGGTGTTGTTGAGGGTGGGACCGTGGTCTACACGGCTTCCGTAACCGCTCCGGTGACTGGTTCACCAGTGGTCGTCACCCTGTCCAACGGCCAGACCATCACCATTCCAGTCGGTTCGAGCAGCGGTTCTGTCAACTTTGTTGCACCCAACGATGCGTTGGCGGGCGGCAACTCCCTGAGCGTGAAGATCGACGACGCCAAAGGCGGCAATTACGAGAAACTGGAAGTCGACGGCAAGTCGGCGGACACCTCGGTGACCGACACACCGGACACCACGACCCTCAGCCTGTCGGCAACCGACTCGGTGGCTGAAGGCGGTTCCATCGTTTACACCGCGACCCTGACCAATGCCGCTGGCACACCCGTGACCGTGACCCTGAGCAACGGCGCCGTCATCACCATCGACGCCGGTAAAACCACCGGTTCCGTCACCGTCCCGGCTCCATCCGATGACGTTTACAAAGATGCGGGTACGGTCCAGGCCACCATCTCCACCGCCACCGGTGGCAATTTCGAAAACCTGGCCACCAGCCCAGCGGCAGCGGTCACCACCGTCACCGATACCATCGACACCAGCACCGTTTCGCTGACTGCGACCGCGAACGTGGCCGAGGGCGGGACCGTGGTGTACACCGCGTCCGTCACTGCTCCGGTGACTGGTTCGCCAGTGGTCGTCACCCTGTCCAACGGCCAGACCATCACCATTCCAGTCGGTTCGAGCAGCGGTTCTGTCAACTTTGTTGCACCCAACGATGCGTTGGCGGGCGGCAACTCCCTGAGCGTGAAGATCGACGACGCCAAAGGCGGCAATTACGAGAAACTGGAAGTCGACGGCAAGTCGGCGGACACCTCGGTGACCGACACACCGGACACCACGACCCTCAGCCTGTCGGCAACCGACTCGGTGGCTGAAGGCGGTTCCATCGTTTACACCGCGACCCTGACCAATGCCGCTGGCACACCCGTGACCGTGACCCTGAGCAACGGCGCCGTGATCACCATCGACGCCGGTAAAACCACCGGCACCGTCACCGTCCCGGCTCCATCCGATGACGTTTACAAAGACGCGGGCACGGTCCAGGCCACCATCTCCACCGCCACCGGTGGCAATTTCGAGAATCTGGTGCCGAGCACTGCCCCGGCGGTCACCACCGTTACTGACACGATCGACACCAGCACCGTTTCGCTGACTGCGACCGCAAACGTGGCCGAGGGCGGGACCGTGGTGTACACCGCGTCCGTGTCGGCGCCGGTCACCGGTTCGCCAGTGGTTGTGACCCTGTCGAATGGCCAGACCATCACCATTCCAGTCGGCGCCAGCAGCGCCAGCGTCAACTTCACCGCACCGAACGATGCCTTGGCTGGCGGCGGCTCTTTGAGCGTGAAAATCGACGATGCCAAGGGTGGTAACTACGAGAAACTGGAAGTCGACGGCAAGTCGGCGGACACCTCGGTGACCGACACACCGGACACCACTACCCTCAGCCTGAGCGCAACCGACTCGGTGGCTGAAGGTGGTTCCATTGTTTATACCGCCACCTTGAGCAATGCCGCCGGCACGCCAGTGACCGTGACGCTGAGCAACGGCGCCGTGATCACCATCGACGCCGGTAAAACCACCGGCACCGTCACCGTCCCGGCTCCATCCGATGACGTTTACAAAGACGCGGGCACGGTCCAGGCCACCATCTCCACCGCCACCGGTGGCAATTTCGAGAATCTGGTGCCGAGCACTGCCCCGGCGGTCACCACCGTTACCGACACGATCGACACCAGCACCGTTTCGCTGACTGCAACCGCGAACGTCGCCGAAGGCGGCACCGTGGTGTACACCGCTTCCGTGTCGGCGCCGGTCACCGGCTCGCCAGTGGTTGTGACCCTGTCGAATGGCCAGACCATCACCATTCCAGTCGGCGCCAGCAGCGCCAGCGTCAACTTCACCGCACCGAACGATGCCTTGGCTGGCGGCGGCTCTTTGAGCGTCAAGATCGACGACGCCAAGGGCGGCAACTACGAGAAGCTGGAAGTCGACGGCAAGTCGGCGGACACCTCGGTGACCGACACACCGGACACCACCACCCTCAGCCTGAGCGCGACCGACTCGGTGGCTGAAGGCGGTTCCATCGTCTATACCGCCACCCTGACCAATGCCGCCGGCACGCCAGTGACCGTCACGCTGAGCAACGGCGCGGTGATCACCATCGATGCCGGCAAAACCAGCGGCACCGTCACCGTTCCGGCTCCATCCGATGACGTCTACAAAGACGCCGGCACAGTCCAGGCGACCATCTCCACCGCCACCGGTGGCAATTTCGAGAATCTGGTGCCGAGCACTGCCCCGGCAGTGACCACCGTCACCGATACCATCGACACCAGCACCGTTTCGCTGAGTGCGACCGCGAACGTCGCCGAAGGCGGAACCGTCACTTACACCGCAACCGTCGGTGCGCCAGTGACGGGTAGCCCGGTCACCGTGTCCCTGGCCAACGGCCAGACGATCACCATCGATGTCGGCAAAACCACCGGTACCGTGACCACCGCCGCGCCGAACGACGCATTGACCGGCCATGCTCCGCTGACCAACTCGATCACCAACGTCAGCGGCGGCAACTACGAGAACCTGGTGGCGGACAAAACGCCGGTCAGCACCACCGTGACCGACACCGTCGACACCACGACCCTCAGCCTGAGCGCAACTGACTCGGTGGCTGAAGGCGGTTCCATCGTTTACACCGCGACCCTGACCAACGCCGCCGGCACGCCAGTGACCGTCACGCTGAGCAACGGTGCCGTGATCACCATCGACGCCGGCAAAACCACCGGCACCGTCACCGTCCCGGCTCCATCCGATGACGTTTACAAAGACGCGGGCACGGTCCAGGCCACCATCTCCACCGCCACCGGTGGCAATTTCGAAAACCTGGTGCCGAGCACTGCCCCGGCAGTCACCACCGTTACCGACACGATCGACACCAGTACCGTTTCGCTGGCTGCGACCGCGAACGTCGCCGAAGGCGGAACCGTCACTTACACCGCGACCGTCGGTGCGCCAGTGACTGGCAGCCCGGTCACCGTGTCCCTGGCCAACGGCCAGACGATCACCATCGACGTCGGCAAAACCACCGGTACCGTGACCACCGCTGCGCCGAACGACGCGTTGACCGGCCACGCTCCGCTGACCAACTCGATCACCAACGTCAGCGGCGGCAATTACGAAAACCTGGTGCCGGACAAAACGCCGGTCAGCACCACCGTGACCGACACCGTCGACACCACCAACCTCAGCCTGAGCGCATCCAACTCGGTAGCCGAAGGTGGTTCCATCGTTTACACCGCGACCCTGACCAACGCCGCCGGCACGCCAGTGACCGTCACGCTGAGCAACGGTGCCGTGATCACCATCGACGCCGGCAAAACCACCGGCACCGTCACCGTCCCGGCTCCATCCGATGACGTTTACAAAGACGCCGGCACGGTCCAGGCCACCATCTCCACCGCCACCGGTGGCAATTTCGAAAACCTGGTGCCGAGCACTGCCCCGGCGGTCACCACCGTTACCGACACGATCGACACCACGACCGTGACCCTGAATGCCACCGCTTCGGCAGCCGAAGGCGGAACCGTCACTTACACCGCGACCGTCGGTGCACCAGTGACGGGTAGCCCGGTCACCGTGTCCCTGGCCAACGGCCAGACGATCACCATCGACGTCGGCAAAACCACCGGTACCGTGACCACCGCCGCGCCGAACGACGCGTTGACCGGCCACGCTCCGCTGACCAACTCGATCACCAACGTCAGCGGCGGCAATTACGAAAACCTGGTGCCGGACAAAACGCCGGTCAGCACCACCGTGACCGACACCGTCGACACCACCAACCTCAGCCTGAGCGCATCCAACTCGGTAGCCGAAGGTGGTTCCATCGTTTACACCGCGACCCTGACCAACGCCGCCGGCACACCCGTGACCGTGACCCTGAGCAACGGTGCCGTCATCACCATCGATGCCGGTAAAACCACCGGCACCGTCAATGTCCCGGCTCCATCCGATGACGTTTACAAAGATGCGGGCACGGTCCAGGCCACCATCTCCACCGCCACCGGTGGCAGTTTCGAGAACCTGGTGCCTAGCACTGCCCCGGCGGTCACCACCGTCACCGATACCATCGACAAAACCGAAGTCAGCATCAGCGGCAGCACCTCGGTGACCGAAGGCCAGACCGCCAGTTACACCGTCAGCCTGACCCACCCGGCGCAGACCGAAGTGACCCTGAAAATCGTCTACAGCGGTACCGCCGCCGACGGTTCGGACTTCACCGGCGTGTACACCGTGAAGATCCCGGCCGGCGCCAGCAGCGCGAGTTTCAACGTCGCGACGCTGGACGACAAGCTCACCGAGGGTACCGAGAACTTCGTGGTCAAGATCGACTCGGCCACCGGCGGCAACTTCGAAAACCTCGCGGTCAGCAGCACCAACGGCAGCGTCAGCACCTCGATCATCGACAACGATGCCGCGCCGGTTCTCGACCTGGACGCCAACAACTCCAGCGGCGCCACCGGGGCCAACTACAACGTGACCTTCACCGAAGGCACCACCGGCCAGGGCGTCTCGATTGGTGACACCGACCTGAGCATCACCGACCCGGACAGCACGATGCTGACCGGCGCCACCATCGTGCTGACCAACCGTCAGCCGGGCGATGCGCTGAACCTCGGCAACAGTGTCAATGGCATCAGCATCAACGCCAACAGCCAGGACGGTACGGTCACCCTGACCCTGTCGGGCAACGCGACGCTGGCCGACTACATGCAGCAGATCAAAAACATCAGCTTCACCAACAACAGTGAGGATCCGAGCACCGTGCCGCGGATCATCACCGTGACGGTGACCGATGGCAGCAATTACTCCAACACCGCGACCACCACCGTCAACGTGGTGGCCGTGAACGACGCGCCAACTGCCGCGCCGGTTAACGTCACCGGTACCGAAGACACCCCGCTGATCCTCGGCTGGTCGACCTTTGGCGTCAGTGATGTCGACAGCCCGGCCGCCAACCTGGGGGTGAAAATCACTCAGCTGCCGGGCGAAGGCAAATTGCAGTACCTGGACGGTGCGACCTGGAAAGACGTAACGACCAACCAGACC
Source organism: Pseudomonas sp. GW822-FHT07A10 (assembly GCF_058798795.1). Taxonomy (NCBI): domain Bacteria; kingdom Pseudomonadati; phylum Pseudomonadota; class Gammaproteobacteria; order Pseudomonadales; family Pseudomonadaceae; genus Pseudomonas; species Pseudomonas sp. GW822-FHT07A10. The sequence goes on along the minus strand of NZ_JBXAKV010000008.1, from coordinate 15,719 downwards.
ATCAGCAAGGCCGACATCGACGCCGGCAAGTTGCGCTTCACGCCGGATGCCAACGAATCGGGCGTTGACGGCTACGGTGGCAGCGGCGTGGGCAATAACCAGACGGACTACGCGCAGATCAAGTTCCAGCCAACCGATGGTCAACTGCTGGGCAACACCGGTACGGTGAAAATCGACATCACACCGGTTGCCGACGCGCCATCCCTGAGCGTCGCGGACAACAGCGTCAAGTCCACCGGCCTGATCAAGGAAGTCTGGACCGGCCTGTCGGGCCTGGGCACCGATGGTAGTGGCGCGCCGTCCGGCACGCTGAAATCGGTCATCGACGCCGCAGGCACCCCGAACTCCACCGGCACCGTGACCAACGTGCAGTCCGACGGCGGTGTCACTGCCGGCACGGCCTCGAAAACCTCCGGCCTGATTTACCTCGAAGCCGGCAAGACATACACCTTCAGCGGCACCGGCGATGACAGCCTGTTGGTGACCATCGGTGGCAAGAACGTGGCCGCGACGACTTGGGGTGCAGGCGGCAAGCTGAACGGTTCGTTCACCCCGACCACCAGCGGTTACTACACCCTGGACATCTACCACCATAACCAGAGTGGCCCCGGCAGCTATGACGTCAACCTGTCGGTCAACGGCGGTACAGCGATCGACCTGAGCAGCGCCGGCGTACCGCTGTATACCGGCGTGGCGGATCTGGCCGCCTCTGGCGTGACGGTTTCCGACCTTCACGGCACCAATGGCGAAGGCTACTACGACGGTTACAAACTCAACGAAGGCGCCGAAGGCAGCAGCGTTCACCTATCCGCGATCAAGACCGCGCTGACCGACACCGACGGCTCTGAAAGCCTGAGCGTGAAGATCAGCGGCCTGCCAACGGGCTCGGTGCTCAGCGATGGCGCGGGCCACACCTTCACCACCACCAACGGCGAAGCCAACGTTACCGGCTGGAACCTCGGCAGCCTGACCGTCACCCCGCCGCCGTACTACAACGGCCAGTTCACCCTGACCGTGACCTCGACATCCACCGAAGCACTCGGCGGATCGGCACTGAGCACCGCGCAGATTCCGGTCACGGTATACCCAGCGGTCTACAACGCCGTGACCGCCACGGCGGCCGACGACACGATCACCGGCACTGACGGCAACGACATCATGGTCGCCGACATCGGCGGACTGACCGTGGTGCCGGGCACCAATTACAACATCGCGTTCATGGTCGACAGCTCGGGCAGCATGAGCAGCACGTCGATCAACGCCGCCAAGGATTCGTTGACGGCGGTGTTCAACACCCTCAAGCAAAGCCTGGGCGGCAACTCCGGTACCGTGAATATTTTCCTGGCGGACTTCGATAACCAGGTCAACAAATCGGTGTCGGTGAACCTGAACGACCCGAACGCGCTGACCTTGCTCAAATCCGTTCTGGATTCGATGTCGTCCGGCGGCGGCACCAACTACGAGGACGTGTTCAAAACCACGGCCAACTGGTTCCAGAGTGCCGACGCGCTTGCCAACACCGGCGCGAAGAACCTCACGTACTTCATCACCGACGGCAAGCCGACCTACTACCAGAGCGGCGAGCAAACCAACCCGACCTTGTACGGCAACGTGAAGCTCGACGACGTCATCACCACCACCAACTACAAGTTGGGCCAGACCTATTCCAACTACTTGGACAGTACTCACTACCTGACAATCGACAGCGCCGGCAACGTCACGCTGCAGACGCTGAAAAACTCTGGCCGCTGGAGCAGTTCCGAACTGGGCACCCTGCATGCCGAGGGTAACGGCACCTACGAGCTGTCCTATCGCGACGGCAACGGCAGCAGCACCGATTCCACTACCATCGACAATTCAAGCAGCAGCTTCACGTTGCTGAGCAACGTGTCGACGGTGGAGGCCATCGGCCTGAACAAGGACGTCACCCTCACCGACCTCAAGCCGTACGACTCGGATCAAACGCCACAAACCAACATCGACCCCAAGGACCTGGCCAACTCGATCATCGGCCATACCGAAGCGACGATGCCGGGTGCCGACACGGTCAGCGGCGGTGACGGCAACGACCTCCTGTTCGGCGATCTGGTGAGCTTCAATGGCATTGCCGGCGAGGGTTATCAGGCGATGCAGGCGTTCGTCGCCCAGCAAACCGGCGTCGACGTCAGCAAAGTCACCACCAGCAACGTGCACCAGTACATCACCGAGCACTACACCGCGTTCGACGTGTCTGGCGCCCACGATGGTAACGACACGCTGCTGGGTGGCGCGGGCAACGACATTCTCTTCGGCCAGGGCGGCAACGACCTCCTCGACGGCGGCAAGGGCAATGACATCCTGCTCGGCGGCACCGGCAATGACTCGCTGATCGGCGGTCAAGGCAACGACATCCTGATTGGCGGCTCGGGTGCCGACACCTTCATCTGGAAGGCTGGCGACACCGGCAGCGACGTGATCAAGGACTTCAAGGCCAGCGAAGGCGACCGCATCGACCTGCGTGATTTGTTGCAGGGTGAAAGCGGCAGCACCATCGACCACTTCCTGAAGATCACCACCGTGGACGGCGTGTCGTCCCTGCAAGTCAGCTCCGCCGGTAAGTTCAACGGCGCCGACGCGGCAGCGGCCACCCCGGATGTGACGATCAAACTGGAAGGTAACAATTGGTCCAGCGCCAGCATCAACTCGCTGATTGCCGGCAGTGACCCGACCATCAAGATCGATCACAACAACAGCTGATACGCAGGCTGACGGCCGCCCAAACCGGGCGGCCGTCACGTTTGTGCCCACCTCACGGGTGACGATTTCGTCGTCGCACCGCATACTCGCCTGCGTTGGCCTATGCTGCTGACAGCACGACGCTGGTCCATTTCCGAGGGATGCTTAATGTTTTACGTGCAACGCGATGCGCAAGGTCAGTTAGTGCGCGTGGAAGCCACGGCCTACGCCGAGGCCACGGAAACGCTGCCGGCCGACCACCATGAAATCCAGGCCTGGTATGCCCACGAAGTGGTGGAGACCAGCCTCAAGCAGCTCAAGCAGAGCGACCTGGAGATGATTCGGGTACTCGACGACTTGATTCAGGTGCTGACCCAGAAAGGCGTGATCCGCGTCACCGACCTGCCGCCGGCTGCGCAAGCCAAGCTCATGGACCGGACCCAGGCACGTGAGGCGTTGGGCGGGTTGAGCCAGTTGATCGATGATGATGAGACGGGGTTGATTTAACCCCTGACGCCGATCATTCCCACGCTCTGCGTGGGAATGATGAGCGGGCTACTGCCAAGGCTTCGGCTCACCCAACAGCTGCCCCTGAACCCCATACAACCCCATCTCGCGAATCACCGACAACTCCCCTTCGGTCTCGACCCGCTCGGCAATCAACGGCAAATCGATGCTGTGCGCCGCTCGCTGAATCGCCTCGATGAACAGGCGCTTGTCGCTCTCCTGATCAATCGCGCGGATGTAACTGCCGTCGATCTTCAGATACGCCAGCCCCAGCCGCGCCAGGTTGCCGATCATGCTGAAGCGCCCACCAAAACGCTGCAGACTAAGGGAGAACCCAAGCTCGCGCAGACGCCGCGTCAGCTGTTCCAATACCGCCTGCTCGGGCAGTTGCTCTTCGCCGATTTCCAGGGTCAGTCGTTCGCCAAGATTCGAATGCTGACGCAGGATATCGAACACTGCGTTCAGCGCCTGCGGGTCCGCCAGTGTCGCCGAAGACAGGTTCAGCGCCAGCGACTCCTCATGGTCGACCATCTGCTCGAGCACCAGTTCCAGCATCAGACGGTCCAGCCGCGCGGTCCAGCCGAAACGCTCAAGCCATGGCAAGAAACGCCCGGCGGGAATGGTCTGGTCCTGCTCGTCGAGCAGGCGCGACAGCACTTTGTAATGCAGTACCAATTGCGTGTCGTGGCTGGCCACCACCGGCTGGAAATACAGCTCGAAACGCTGCTGGTCCAACGCCTGATCCAGCAGGGTGTGCCAGGCATGGTGATCGTCGCCAACCCGCGCCGGCGCACCCTGATCGAGGCATGCCCAGCTCGGTTCGCCCTGGCTTTCCGCCTGGGCCAGTGCCTGATCCGCCAACCCGATCACCGCTTGCGGCGAGTCGCCATGGGCAAACGGCGCCAACCCGATCGAAGCCACCGAAGCCACGTCCGTGGCGCCCGTCGCATGCAGGCTCCCCAAGGCACTTTCGAGGTTACTCGCCAGTTGCAGCGCTTCTTCACGCACCAGCCCCGGCGCCAACACGGCGAATTCCCCACCACGAATCCGCGTCACGAGGTTCTGGGTTTCCGGGTACTTGGCGCATTCTCGGGACAACTGCTCGCCGACCGCTTTCAACAATTCATCGGTACGCTGACCGCCCAGCCGCTGGTTCAACCCGGCCAGATCCTTAACCCGCAACAGCAGCAAATAACCGGAGCTGGCCTGCTCCGAATTGTTCACTCGCGTGTTCAGTTGCATTTCGAAATAGCGCCGGTTGGCCAAGCCGGTCAGGTTGTCCTGATAGGACTCGGCGCGCAGCTTTTCACTGCGTTCGGCCTGCTCCTGGAACAGCGCCTTGAGCTTCTCGACCATCTGGTTCATGGCCTGCACCACCCGGCGCAGTTCCGGGGTGCGCGGCAGTTCTGGCAGGCTTAAGAATTCCCGGCGAGCAATGGCATGGGATTGCTTGACCATGTAGTCCAGCGGCTTCAGTTGCCGACGCAGCAACAACGCGCCCAGCACCGCACTCACCGCGCCACAGAGCAGCAACCAGCCGAGGCTGCCCAACGCGCTCTGCCACAGCTTGGCCAACGCGAACATCGGATGGCTGACCACCTCGACCCGCGCGGCCTGCTCCCAGCCACGGCTGACAATCGCATCGCCACCGGCCGGCTCCAGGCCGATCAGTTTGACGAACCAGTCGGGCACGTTGGTGACCGCCGGGATGCCGCTGCGCTCGACAATCGTCTTGTCGTTGGCCAGATCGACCACGCGGATGCTCGCGTAGTAACCGCTGTCGAAGATCGAGCTGACCAGCAACTCGACCATTGCCGGGTCGTCGATGTTCGGCGTCAGGGACAGCGCCAATGCCGTCGCGGCGTCCTGGGCGTGAGAACGCAACTGATTGACGTACTGGGTGCGCGAGCTTTCCAGACTGACCATGAAGCTGCCGGTGAAGGCGACCACCAGGAACAGACAGATAGCGATCAACAGCTGTTTGAACAAAGACATCTGAGCGCGTGCTCCTAGTTAATCGTCTCGACCGGGAAACCTTCGGCCTGCATTTTCTTCAACACGTCCTGCCAGCGAGACAGGCGTTTGGTGTCTCCGACCTTCTTGTTGCCCTTGGCACCCGGCAGCCACAACCCTTCGGCATTGAAAGAGTAGACCGGCAGCAAATCGGTTCGCTGGTTGGCGGGCTTGATCGCATCGATCAGGCTGTCGAGCACCAAAGGCATGGCCTCGGGGCTCGCGTAGTAGGTCAGCACCATGTGCGCGCGGTTCAGTCGCAAAGCCTTGACGTAGGTAATGCGCAGTTTGTCACTGGAGACACCAAGATGACGCAGGCTGAAATATTTGGCGATAGCGTAGTCTTCGCAATCGCCGGCGCCCTTCCACAAGGCTTCGATCGGTGTTTCCCAATAATCGACCTCGTGCCACAGGTCGATGTCTTCTTCGTAGCGCATCTGCTTGTTGAAGAACCGGTTGACCACGTTGAGCTGCTCCAGCTCGCCGACCTGTTTTTGCGTAGCCAGCAACTGCTGCCAGGCATCGATGCGCTGCCGCCCTTCACCCAAAGGTCCGTACAATGCCTGCGCGCGACGGCTGATCAGCGAGAAATCCCAGTCGGCATGCAGCCCGCCCAGCATGACGCCGGCCAGCAGCAGTGCGCAGCCTAGCCAGCGCAAAGTCCGAGGGATCGCGAAACGTACCGCCAATGCGAGGCATCCAGGTCAGGCAGATGGAAAATCTGCTTGATGGTGAAGGTTAGTCTGCTAAAAGACAATGGCACGGTGAGATCACTGCCAACACGCTAAACTTGAATGGCAGGAGCAATAAAGGGATCGCAGGAGCTGCCGAAGGCTGCGATCTTTTTGATTTTCCGATTGTTTGACAACCCGTCAGGCAGTCACTAGTGTCCATTTGGATCCAAATATTTCAGCCAATCAGGGTGCGTTTGTCGTGACACAGAAGCCCAACCCTCTCAGCAGCATCAAGGTCAATGGGCCGATTCCCGCTCATTTGGCACGCTCAGTGATCGAAGAAACCCTGCGCGCAGCCATTCTCGACGGTCGCATTCCCTGCGGCACAGCCCTGCGTCAGCAAGACCTCGCCGACCTGTTTGGCGTTAGCCGCATGCCGGTGCGCGAAGCCTTGCGCCAGCTTGAGGCGCAAGCGCTACTCAACGTGATCGCCCATAAGGGCGCTGTGGTCGCACCGTTGGTACAGGGCGATGCAACAGAGACCTATGAGTTGCGGATCCTGCTGGAGTCCGAAGCCTTGCGTCGGTCGATCCCCCTGCTTGAAGACGCCGATTTCAAACAGGCTGCACGCTACATCGACGAGTTGGAAACGGAACACGACTACACCGAGATCGGCCGGCTCAATCGCCTGTTCCACATGGCGCTTTACCACAAAGCCCCCAACCAGCGGCTGCTGAAACTGGTCGAAGACGGGTTGAACGAAGAGGAACGCTTCCTGCGCTTCAACCTGGAAGCCATGGGCCTTGGCAAACTGTCCCAGGAAGATCACCGAGCGTTGTTGCGGGCCGCCGAGGACCGGGATGTCGAACACTCGGTGATGTTGCTCGAAAACCACCTCAACCGGGGTGTCGAAGTCATCACGCACTACCTCGCGAGCCCTGAGGCGCAGCGCAGGAAAACCTCGAAGTAATCCGTGGCGACAGCTCCGAGCGAGTCATTGAACGGCTCGCCTCGATTTCTGGCTGATCCGCACCTGGACTGCTCAACGAACAAACCTGCTTACAAATCCCCCTTTCGCCCACACCGCGCCGGTGTGCAGCGACTTCATGCCAACTCCCAAAGCCCTGTCACCCCCGAGCCCGATAATTGCACCGATCAGATCATGCAGGGGTGATAGCGAGCGCCGTGAATTACGCTCACTCTTGAGCTGCCAACGAATAATGACGGGCGACGCACCGCACCCCGGAGCAGTCACCCGCACCACAAGAACCAACGGAAGGAGTCTTGTCACGGGAAAGGAAGAACCGGCGTCGCTCCCAGCCAACTTCCACCCCCTCAGATCACATCAATGACCCAAGTAGAAAGTTGCTTCGAGTGAGGCATTCACTCTTTATTTGAATTTTGGCTTATATACGCCGAAAGGAGCAACTACGCCAAAATAAAACTTTATACAAAAGTCTTATTGGAACTTGTCGCGCCTGAGAAAATTGAACTTTCAATTAATTAAAAAAACACTTGCCCGACACTTTATTCATGCATTAGTTTTTCTCCGCCGCCCATAAACACCGGGCCAAGCACTACTCAGCGATTGCATAACCCTAAAAAGCATCAATTCAATTGAGGCACCCGCTCGCCAATAGAAAACTTCAAGCAACCGTTACTTATTGATCAACACCCCCTCAACGGTATTCCAGATTACTTATAGGCTCGCTCATGAAACCGACTAAAGATCGTCTTAATCAGAAGAAAGCAGAACTTAGTGCGCACCCGATCTTTTCTGAAATACATTCGTTATCGGTGCTTCAACACTTCATGGAAACCCATGTGTTTGCAGTGTGGGATTTCATGTCGCTGACCAAACGCCTGCAACAGGAACTGACCTGCGTTCAGCTGCCCTGGCTGCCGCCACGAGATCCGCAGGCCGCGCGTCTGATCAATGAGATCGTGCTCGGTGAAGAGTCCGATGATCGTCCCGCCCAAGGTCACTACAGCCATTTCGAGTTGTACCTCGATGCGATGCGCGAAGTCGGTGCAAGCACAGTCGCCGTCGAACGCTTCGTGGCGTTGCAAAAAGAAGGCGTGAGCTACGACGTGGCCTTGCAAAGCGTGGACGTCGACCCGGCGGCCGCACAGTTCGTACGCCACACCTTGCACACCGCGTTGCATGCGCCGGGACACAGTGTGGCGGCGGCGTTTCTGCACGGCCGCGAGAGTGTCATCCCGCAGATGTTCCAGCGGATTCTCGACGACTGGGGCATTGGCATCGAACAGGCGCCGACCTTCCGTTACTACCTGGAACGGCACATCGAAGTCGACTCCGAAGACCACGGCCCAGCGGCGGAAAAACTCCTCGCACGCTTGGTCAATGGCGATCCGCAGCGCGAAGAAGACGTATACGCCAGCGCCATCGCCGCCGTGGAAAGTCGCATCGCGCTGTGGGACGGCTTGCGCCTGAGCATGAGCGAACCGGTTGCCGAGGTGAACGCATGAACGCCGCCGACTATCAATCCTTCGCCGACGCCTGGGAAAGCCGCGCAACCATTCGCACCCGCCCCCGGCGTGTGCTGGAGAACGACGACAAGCTGATCTATCCACTGAGCCGCCAGCCGCTGGTGCTGAGCGAAACCTTCCTGCGCGAATGCCCGGAACAACGGGACTTCGCCCTGGTACAGACGCTCTACAAGTTCATCAATGACGTGGTGATTTTCGAAACCGAGATCGTCGACAAGACCGCCCGCAGCATCGCCAAAAACCGCTTCAGCGTGGCGTTCCCGTTCGCCTGTCGCTACGACGCCATGACCGTGGTGGTGGACGAGGATTACCACGCCCTGGTGGCCATGGACTTCATGCAGCAGACCGTCGCCATGACCGGCATCACCCCCATCGAACTGCCGGATGAAATAGAACTAAGCCGTGCCATCCCGGCGGCCGTGGCCCTCGCACCGGAACACCTGCGCAGCGCCGTGGAGCTGATCTGTGTGGCCATCGCCGAGAACACCGTGACCGGCGATGTAGCGGCGTTCGCCAAGGACGACACAGTCAAGCAATCGATCAAAGGCCTGATGGCCGACCACTTGCTGGACGAGGGCCGTCACTCCGGGTTCTGGTCGCGGCTGGTGCGCATCTACTGGCACACCGCAAGCGAAGACGATCGCCAGTGCATCGCACAAATCCTGCCGGTGTTCATCGGCCATTACCTGACCAACGACATCCAGAAGTCCTTCGACTTCCGCCTGATCGACGCCTTGCAGATCAGCGACGTGGTGCGTCAGGCCCTCAAGAGCGAAGTGTCGGGGCTGGCCTTCCCGATCAATCGCCATCACCCGCTGGTCGCCAACATCGTGCGGTTTTTCCGCAGCAGTTCGCTGCTCGATTCACCGTGCGTGCAAAGCGCCCTGAGCGACTACCTGGTTTAACGAGGAGAACATCATGAGACGTCTCGATATTTTGCTCATCGGGCAAAGCCAGGCCCTGACCGAACTGGCGCTGGAGCTCGAACAACACGGTCATTCACTGGCGCGACTTGCGAATGTGGAAGAATCGCCGCCGGGCCTATTTGATTTGCTGATCGATGATGCGAGCCTGCCATTTCGGGACTTCGGCAATGCGCCGCACCTGATGCTGCAAGTGGGTGTCGGGTTGCCGGGAGCTAGCGGGCTGCCACCGCTGGACCTGCTGTGCACGTACAACTCGACGCCGTTGAGTCGCGTGCCGGTCGCCGAAGAGTTGTCCGGCAACGGCCAGGCATTGCGCCTGCGAGCGGTGGCCGATCTGGTCGATCATGTGGCGCTGCTGGTCAGCCGCTTCTCCCGGGATGCCGACTATTTCCTGCAGGCCAAGCCGACGATTTCCGCGCACTTCGAGCAGGTGGAAAACCTGCAGTTTTTAGAGCACCTGGCCTTCGTCCACCGCCTCAACAACACGGCAGAACCACGATTGCTGCAACTTGGGCAGATCCCGATGATCGAGCGGCTCGAACAGCGCTTCATTCAGTCTGCCGAGCGTGTGGCGCTGAGCATCGCCGGCACGTCGCTGAGCTATCGAGAACTGCACGCCCACAGCCGCGCCATCCAACAGCGATTGCAACCGTTGCTCGATCAGCATCAAGGGCCTCTGGTGGTCGGAGTCTGCCTGCCAAAATGCAGTGCGTTGTATGCAGGGATTCTGGCGATCCTCGGCAGCGGCGCGGTGTACCTGCCGCTGGAGCCCAGCCACCCGCTGCAACGTCAGCAGTACATTCTGGAAAACGCTGGGGCGGTGTTGTTGCTGCATGACGGAGAGCATCCACTCAGCGAGACGATGCCGGGGCTGGACATCAGCCGTATCGACAGCGGCGATGTGAACCTCGATCAACCCTTGATGCGCCAACGCCCCGATCTCGACGCGCCATGCATGGCGCTCTACACCTCGGGCACCACAGGTCACCCCAAAGGCGTGCTGCTCAGCCAGGCCAACCTCGCGCACTTCACCGCATGGTACGCCGACTACGTGCAGCTGACCGAACAGAGCCGGGCGTTGCAGTTTTCATCGTTGAGTTTCGACTCGTCACTGATCGATATCTTCCCGACCCTGCTGCAGGGCGCAGAGCTGATCGTGCCCAACGAGGACCAACGTCGTGACCCGCTGCAACTGGTCGAGCTGATCCGCCACCAACAACTCAGCCATGCCTTTTTGCCGCCAGCCTTGCTGAGCATCCTGCCGCTGGATCAGTTGCAGGTCCTCGATCATGTGATGACCGGCGGCGATGTCTGCGAACCCTACGTAGTCCAGCAACTGACCCGCCAAGGCAATCTCTACAACCTCTATGGCCCGACCGAAGCCACGGTGCTGATCACCGCGCGGCAACTGCGTACCGGCGACAGCAACCGGACCCTCGGTGCACCGATTGCCAACAGTCAGGTGCTGATCCTTGATGAGGATTTGCAACCGGTGACCGAGCAAACCGTCGGTGAGTTGTACATCGTCGGCCCAGGGGTGTGCCTGGGTTACCTGAACAATCCGCAGCAGACTGCCGAACGCTATCTGAACCTGCACCTGCCGAACGGCCAGAGCCTGCGCGCCTACCGCTCCGGCGACATGGCCAAATGGACCGCCGACGGTATCGAGCTGTGCGGACGGCGAGACAATCAGGTGAAGATTCGCGGCTTTCGGGTCGAGCCGGAAGAGATCGAACGCTGCCTGCGCGACAGCCAGCTATACCGTCAGGTGGCGGTGGTCATCGATTGTCATCGACGGATTCTGGCCTTTCTCGCGCAACCCCAGGAAGCGCAACCCGGTGCCGCTCGCGAAGCCTTGAAAGCCCATGCCATGCAATTTTTGCCGGACTACATGCAGCCGATCGCCTGGACCGAACTGGCAAGCATGCCGTTCGCCAGCAACGGCAAGGTCGACCGCAAAGCACTGCTGGAATTGCCCGTCAACGTGACCGAAAACAGCCCACGGTGTTTGCCCGCCAGCGCCGATGAAGCGCTGTTGTTGGAAATCTGGGCTGAGCTGCTGGAGCTGCCCGCCAGCGACATTTCCACCGACGAAAGCTTCTTCAACCTCGGTGGGCACTCGATCCTGCTGTCGCGCATGCTCCTGCGTTTGCGTGAGGAGTTCGGCCGCAGTATCTCGATTAACCGCTTCATCGAACTACCGACGATTGCGAAGCTGGCGACGTTGGTGCGCGGCTCCGGGACCGAGGAAGTGTTGAGTGAAAAAGCCCTGGCCGATGCCTTCCGTGAACTGGACATCGAGCCGCTGCCGATCAGCCGAATGGGCGATGTGCACAAGGTGATCGTCACCGGCGCCAACAGCTTTGTCGGTGTGCATATCGTCGAAGCGCTGCTGGCCTGGGGCGCCAGCGAAGTGGCGTGCCTGGTGCGCGATGGCGGTGGGCAATCGGCGGCGCAACGCTTTGCGGATGCGTTGCGGGAAAACCGCCTGGAGCATCTGGACCTGAGCCGGGTGCAGGTTTACGCGGCAGACATCACTCGCCCGCAACTGGGGCTCAGCGAAGCGGTTTACGAACGGCTGGATCGAGAGTTCGGCGCACTGGTGCACAACGCCGCCAACGTCAATCACGTCCTCGATTACGAGTCGTTGGCGCGGGATAACGTCGAACCGATTTTCGAGTGTCTGCGCCTGTGTGAAGGACGCAGCAAGAAGATCTTCAACTTCGTCTCGACGCTCTCGGCGTCCAGCACGATTTCCGACGATGGCCGGGTCCTGGAGTTGCCCGCCGCGCAGACACCGCCGATCTACATCAAGAACGGCTACAACCTGTCCAAATGGGTCGGCGAGCGGATCCTCGAAAGGGCGCGGGAACGTGGGGTTCGGGTCAATCTTTATCGCCCCGGCAATATCAGCTTCAACAGCCTCACCGGCGTCTGCCAGCCCCACAAGAATCGCCTGATGCTGATGCTCAAGGGCTCGATCCAGCTCGGTCAGGTACCGGAGTTCGCACTGAATTTCGACCTGATGCCGGTGGATTTTCTCGCCCGTTTCATCGCCTTCCATGCCAGCCGTTACCAGGCCGAAAAAGCGGTGTTCAACCTGCACAACCCCGAACCCCTGAGCTGGGACACCTACGTGGCTTCCTTTCGCGAAGCCGGTCGGGAGTTCTCGATGGTCAGCGTCGCCGACTGGCAGCAGCAATTGGGCCGGGTCGACAGTGATAACGCGCTGTTTGGCGTGCTGGGTTTCTACCTCAACGGCTTCGAGGAAGACATCGGCGACATCTCGATGATCGGCCACGATAACGCCCAGGCCGGTGTACGGCAGATGGGCGCGCACTACCCGGAAAAATCCCCGGCGCTGCTGCGACGCGGCTGCGACTACCTCAAAGAAATCAACTTCATCTGATTCACCCCAACCCCGCACGGAGCAAAAACCATGAATACTCTGCAACCCGATACCCTGATCAAAAACCCTCAAGGCTGCCACGTTGTGTCTTCGGTGGAAGTACCGGCCGACGCGGCGCAAGTCTGGGCAGTGGTCGGCAACTTTGCCGGCTTCGACAAATTCATTCCGGCGCTGTCGCACATCGAGATGACCGGCGATGGCGTGTCGTCACTGCGCAAGAAATTCTTCAAAGACGGCAACCTGGTGGTCGAACAACTCAACTCCCGGGATAACCAGGCGCTGAACATGACCTGGACCACAATTTACAACACCTTGGGCGTGGCCAATTTATGGGCCGCGATGAGTGTGGAATCCTTGGGCGCAGACAAGTCGCGGGCGACCTGGACGATCATTGCCGAGCCGGCCCAGGGCGGCGCCGAGGCCCTGCCGGGGTTCAAGCAGTTCGTTCAGGGGTTTGCCGATGATGCGATGGGGAATGTGGTGAAGCTGTTTGTGTAGTGCTTCGGTTCAGCGGTGACTGATCTACCGCTATCGCAGGCAAGCCTCGCTTCTACAGGTTAGCTCTTGTAGGAGCGAGGCTTTCACGCGAAGAACGATAACGCGATCCTACTGACCTCAATCAGATCTTGAAGCTATCAACCAGTTGCTTCAAACGATTGGCCTGCTGGGACAGCGCATCACAATCCTTCAATGTTTCATTGAGGTTGGCCACGCTCTGCTGGTTCAGCAGGTTGATCTGGTTGACGTCGACGTTGAGGGTTTCGACCACGGCGGTCTGTTCTTCGGTCGCCGCGGCCACCGATTGGTTCATGCCGTCGATTTCGCCAATACGCTGGGTCACGCTGACCAGTCGCAGGCCGGCCTGGTTCGCCACTTCGACGCTCTGCTCGCTGGACACCTGACTGGCGTTCATCGTAGTCACCGCCTCGCGAGAACCGATCTGCAGCGAACTGATCATCTTGTGGATCTCTTCCGCCGACTCCTGGGTGCGATGAGCCAGGTTGCGCACCTCATCCGCCACCACCGCAAAACCACGACCGGCCTCACCGGCACGGGCCGCTTCGATAGCCGCGTTGAGCGCCAGCAAATTGGTCTGCTGGGAGATGCCTTTGATCACATCCAGAATGTGGCCGATGTTGTCGGTGCTCGCGTTCAGGGTTTCGATCTGCGTGCAGGACAGGCTGATTTTCTGCGACAGCTCGGTCATGGCCTGGATGGTTTGTTCCACCACCTGACGGCCGTCATCGGCCTGTTCGCTCGCGCCGCTGGCGTGTTGCGAAGCATCGGCGGCATTGCGGGCGATTTCCTGGGTGGCGGCGCCCAATTGGTTGATCGCCGCGGCCACGCTGTTGGTGCGGGCGCTTTGTTCGTCGGAGCCGATGATCGAAGCGTTGGACGATGCCATCACCCGTTGCGACAGATCATGAACCTGGCGGGTCGCCGAAGACACTTCGCAAATCGATGCGTGAATCCGCTCCACGAACTGGTTGAAGGAACCACCCAACTCGCCGAACTCGTCTTTGCTTTCTACGACCAGACGACGGGTCAGGTCGCCCTCGCCCTGAGCGATGTCCTGCATCGCACGGCCCATCGTGGTCAGCGGACGCATCAGCACGTTGATCAGCAAGCTCAGCAGCACGGCAATGGCGGTCACGGCGATAAACATCGCGATCAGCGCCGAGGTGCGGAACTGGCTCAGTGGTGCGTAGGCCTTGGCCTTGTCAATCGACAGACCGACGTACCACTCGGCATTCGGCAAACCGCTCACCGGTGTGAACGAGAGGATGCGGTCCTGCTTGTTCAGTACGACTTCCTGGATGCCTTTCTCGATACGGACACTGGAACCCGGATAGATGTCTTTCAGGTTCTTCATCACTTGGTCTTTGTCCGGACTGACTATCACCTGACCGTCGGCACTGACCAGGAATGCGTGACCGATACCACCGAAGTCCACCGAGTTGATGATCTTCACCAGGGTTTCCAGGCTCAGGTCACCACCGACCACGCCCAGCAGTTCGCTGTTCTTTTTCACCGGTATGGCAACGGTTACCACCAGCCCGCCGACCGCCGCCATATAAGGCGGGGTCAGCATGGTCTTGTCGGCGACCACGGCTTGTTTGTACCAGGGGCGCTGACGCGGATCGTAGCCGTCCGGCATCTTCGCGTCAGGGCGCTGGGTGAACATGCCATTGGCCTGCCCGACGTAGGTGAACTGGAAGTTCGAGGTGAGGGCCGGTTGATCGACCAGCCCCGGCAAGTCAGCATTGGCACCCTGATGGGCGACGTTCTGCGCGAGGTTTTCCAGGACCAGCACGCGGCCGCTCATCCAGTTCTGCACGCTGCTGGCAGTCAGGTCGCCGGCTTGCTCAACGGAGGACTCGATGTTTTGCCGAATGGTGTTTCGTTGCAGATAGTCGTTGTACAAAGTGAACAACGCAAACGCCAGCACCACGACGCCTGAAGCGGCCAGCAGGATTTTATGGCTGAACTTGAGATTCATTTCATGGGACTTCTTATGCCAAAAGTGGGGATGCGTTCCGGGTTGCAACATTCCATGTAACAGCGCAGACGGCATTCTGAAGCCGCTCTACTTTGGTGCACGCATGTGTCATCAGTCTTTCGGCACGAGCGGGAGAAAACTTAAGGATTTGTACAAAACGCGTCAGATAACCGCCGAACGGCGTACTAGAAGGGACGGATTATTGGGCTTACCGCACGTCATGATCGCGGGTTAGGTGTTTTGGCTGTGGTGTATCGATGAGGGGGGTCTATATCTGATGCTACTGGCTCGAAGGAGTAGCGAGACACGCAGACCTGGATTTGACCCGCTTCAGACTTAGACTTCTATAAGCCCAGAAAGACAAAACCCCTGTCTGCATAAGCAGACAGGGGTTTCGGAATTTAATCTTGACGATGACCTACTCTCACATGGGGAAACCCCACACTACCATCGGCGATGCATCG